>CAJKKQ010000009.1 GCA_905200545.1 uncultured Oscillibacter sp. | reverse complement strand
TGTCGTTGGGGTTCACCACATTGCCCCGGGACTTGGACATCTTCTCGCCGCCCTCACCCAGGATCATGCCGTGGCTGGTGCGCTTGGCATAGGGCTCCTTAGTGGGCACCACGCCGATGTCATAGAGGAACTTGTGCCAGAAGCGGGAGTAGAGCAGGTGCAGCGTGGTGTGCTCCATACCACCGTTGTACCAGTCCACGGGAGACCAGTAGTCCAGCGCCTCCTTGGAGGCCAGGGCCTTGTCGTTGTGGGGGTCCATATAGCGCAGGAAGTACCAGGAGGAACCGGCCCACTGGGGCATGGTATCCGTCTCACGCTGGGCAGGGCCGCCGCACTTGGGGCAGGTGGTGTTGACCCAGTCGGTCATCTTGGAGAGGGGGGACTCGCCGGTGTCGGTGACCTCGTAGGAGTCCACCTCCGGCAGCAGCAGGGGCAGCTGATCCTCCGGCAGGGGAACCCAGCCGCACTTGGGGCAGTTCACCAGAGGGATGGGCTCGCCCCAGTAGCGCTGGCGGCTGAAGACCCAGTCACGGAGTTTGAAGTTGGTCTTGGGACGGCCAATGCCGTGCTCCGTCACCCACTTCTTCATGGTGGGGATGGCCTCCTTGACGGTCAGGCCGTCCAGGAAGCCGGAGTTGACCATGATGCCGGTGTCATCCTTGAGGGTGAAGGCCTCCTTGGTGATGTCGCCGCCCTTGACCACCTCGATGATGGGCAGGCCGAACTTGGTGGCAAACTCCCAGTCGCGCTGGTCGTGGCCGGGCACGCCCATGACGATGCCGGTGCCGTAGCCCATGAGGACGTAGTCGGAGACAAACAGGGGCACCTGCTTGCCGCTGGCGGGGTTGATGGCCTCAATGCCCTCCAGCCGGACGCCGGTCTTTTCCTTGTTCAGCTCACCGCGCTCAAAGTCGGACTTGTGGGCCGCCTCGTCAATATAGGCTGCCACGGCGTCCCAGTTTTTGATCTGATCCTTCCACTGCTGCAGATAGGGATGCTCCGGGGAGATGACCATGTAGGTGACGCCGAAGAGGGTATCGCAGCGGGTGGTGTAAACCGTCAGCTTGTCGCCGTTGGTGGCGGTGAAGTCCACCTCGGTACCTTCGGACCGGCCGATCCAGTTCTTCTGCTGGATCTTCACACGTTCAATATAGTCCAGATCGTCCAGATCGTCGATGAGACGGTCGGCGTACTTAGTGATGGCCAGCATCCACTGGCTCTTCTCCTTGCGGATGACCTCGCCGCCGCAGCGCTCGCACACGCCGTCCACGACCTCTTCGTTGGCCAGGACGATCTTGCAGCTGGTGCACCAGTTGACGGGCATGGACGCCTTGTAGGCCAGGCCCTTCTTGAACATCTGCAGGAAGATCCACTGGGTCCACTTGTAGTAGTCCGGATCGGTGGTGTTGACCTCCCGGTCCCAGTCGAAGGAGTAGCCCAGCATATGCAGCTGCTTGCGGAAGTTCTCAATGTTGTCGTGGGTCACCTTAGCCGGATGGATATGGTGCTGGACGGCGTAGTTCTCCGTGGGCAGGCCGAAGGCATCATAGCCGATGGGGAAGAGCACATTGTAACCCTGCATCCGCTTTTTGCGGCAGATGATATCCATGGCGGTGAAGGGCCGGGCATGGCCCACGTGGAGGCCCTGTCCGGAGGGATAGGGGAACTCGATGAGGCCGTAGAACTTCTCCCGGGTCTTATCACCGGTGACGGCAGCAAAGGGCTTCTCCTCCAGCCACTTCTTCTGCCATTTCTTCTCGATGCTGCTGAAATCGTACTTCATGGTGTCTCTCCTTCATTCTTTTGAATGATCTCTTTGCTCTTTTATATCCAAAAGCGTCATTTCCCACACAGGTATCCAGCGTAAAAATACGCCCCTGACCTGTACGGTCAGGGGCGTCGAAACGCGTTACCACCCTGATTTAGCTGTCCGTCACCGAACAGCCCTCACCGGCCCCAAAGGCCGCGGCAGATAACGGTGCCTGCCGTCCCGCCCTACTGCAAATCCGTTCAGGCGGAAAACTCCGGGAACAGTCATCCACGGAACGCCCCCACCGGCTCACACCAGCCGCCGGCTCTCTGAAGGCGGGAAATTCCGTCTTTCTTCCCTTCAACGTCGTTAACGGCACTATTTTATGAGTGCCGTGCCATTTTGTCAAGAGGAACCTGGGGAAAAGTCCCTGAAACCGCCGGAATCCCTGTCCGCAGGCCGCCCCTTTCCAGCTTCTTTCCATTCCCACGTCCAGGCGGATCGCGGAAGTCTCGGTGCGGCTTGGTCAGCCGCAGGGATACCGGTGAAAAAACTGTCCCGGCCTTGCGGCCGGGACGGTTTTTATTCAGTCTGCAGTCAGCACGCCGGTCAGGTCCACCGGGGTGCCGTCGCTCCACAGCCGCTCCAGGGAGTAGAACTCCCGGGCCTCCGGGGAGAACACGTGGACGATGACGCAGCCGTAGTCCAGCAGGACCCAGGTACCGTCCCGATAGCCCTCCCGGCGCATGGGATCCTCCCCCGCCTGCTCCTTCATGGCCTTTTCCACAGCGCCGCACAGGGCGTTGATCTGGGTATTGGAACTGCCTGTGGCGATCACGAAGTAATCCGCCAGCGTGGTCTGCTCCGTCACCTGAATTGCGGCGATCTCCCGCCCTTTTTTCTCGTCCAGCGCCTTGACGGCGATCATCGCCAGTTCTTTCGGTGTCATGGCCGATTCCTCACTTTCTTTTTGATACAAATGCAAAATATCGTCTTTTATGCCGCAGGAGCCGGTTCGATGACGGAAAAGCCCGGATCAGTGGTGGTGGGCGTCTGCTCACCGGCGCCTGCTCCGCCGGAAGAAGCACCGCCGGTCTCACCGGAAGCCGCGCCGGATCCGGTTTCGCCGGAGCTCTCGCCGCCCTCCTGGGGCGGGGCGGTGGTCTCACCGCCGGAAGTTCCTCCGCCGGTGGTTTCGCCGCCGGAAGTCTCTCCGCCGGTCTCCGGCGGAGTCGTGGTCTCACCGCCGGTGGTTCCGCCCTCCGTGCCGGTGTTGGGGAGCGTCTCCCCGGTCTCCGTGCCAGTCTCGGTGCCCGTCTCTCCGGTCTGGGTATCGGCGGGCTTCTGGGTCTGGGAGGAGGTGTTGGTCTTTACAGGCGGCTTCGCTGCCTTGGAGTCCTCCACATGGCCGGTGGTAGACCCGATAGATCCATCGGAATTCACATACATGATATCCAGGTCACTGAGCGTAAATACCTCTTTGAAGGGACTCAGATCATTGTTCACCAGCTCCAGCAGCTCATCTGCCACGGGAACCACATAGGAGAGGTTCTGGTGATAGGATCGGCTCCAGGCGGAAACGCCCTTATAGGGCATGGTGACAAAGTTGACATTTTCCACCTTCAGTCCGCCGAAAATAGCCTGCTGGGCAAACCACAAAATATTCTGGAAAGAGAGATCCGTGGTGACGTTCTCCTGGAATACCTTGGCGAACTGGCTGATCTTGGTGACGTTCTGAATCTGGAGCATCTGCTCGATGACAGCCTTCAAAAACGCCTGCTGAGTCTCGATCCGGCCGATATCGCCGTTGGCATAACCGTTCTTGCCGTCCCGGAACCGGACCACACCCATGGCCTGTTCGCCGTTGAGCTTCTGGTAACCCTTGCTGATGTGGATGGACAGATCCTGGTAGGGATCCTCATAGTCCATATCCCGGGGCACATCGAAGTACACGCCACCCATGGCGTCCACGATCTCGCCCACGGCCTCCCATTCCACCACCACCTGGTAATCGGGCTCGAAGCCCACCAGCTGGGCGATCTCCTGGTACAGGGCCTTGATGCCCTTTTCCCCGCCGCCGTACGAATTATAGACGGAGTTGATCTTCTTCACGTCCCAGCCGACATTCACCATGGTGTCCCGGGGAATGGACATGACGGTGGCCTTCTGGTTGGTGACGTCATAGGAGGCCAACAGCATGGTGTCCGTGTTGCCGCCGCCGCCGGTATCCCGGCCCAGGATCAAAACCGTGTAGTAGTCCTCGCTTTTCCGTTCGCCGTCGCTGCGAGGGCGGACGCCGTCGCCGTAATCCAGCTCTTCCTCCTCCTGATCGTCGCTCTCTTCCTTTTTATTGTCCAAATCCGGGCGGACAAACAGGCTCTGGCAGGCCACCACCGCCGCCAGCACCACTGCCAGCAGCACAGCAATGGCTATCAGGATCTTCTGCTGCCGGGTCAGGCGGCTCTTTCTCTTTTCCTTTGGGGCTTTCTGCTTTTTCTCTTTTTTTTGCAGCCGGCTTCCACCCGCGTGCTGTTCATCTTTATGTCTATCCAATGTCTTTCTATCCTTTCAGCGCGTCACGGGCCTCCACCGTGGCCCGATGGACGGGATTTCCCATTTCCGTCATTTCCTGAATGCTCATGTCCAGGCCCAGCAAAAGGCCCTTGTCCAAATCTTCATAGCATACTTTTCGCAGTTTGTCTACCCCCGGAAAATCCCGGGAGGGCTCGATATAGTCCGCCAGATAGATAATCTTTTCCAGAAGCGTCATGTTGGCATGGCCGGTCGTGTGCCACCAGATGGCGTGATAGATCTCCTCATCCACCCCGAAGACATCCCGGGCGATGGCCGCTCCGGTCTTGGCGTGGAGCAGCTTCAGCGCCTTTTGCTCCAGCTCATCCAGTTCGATGCCGTAGTGACGGCACAACGCCAGCTGCTCTTCCATATCCAGCTTCTTGGTGCAGTCGTGGAGCAGCGCCGCCACCCGGGCCTTCTCCACATCGCCGCCGTAGCGCTCCGCCAGGCGGATGGCCTCCTGCTCCGTGCCCAGCACGTGGGGGATGCGCTTATACTTGAGATAGCTCAATGCCACCGGGCGCAGTTGGGAAAGGGTGAGATGCTTCAAATCCGCCTGGACACCGTAGAGCCCTTTCCGGAGAATATAGCCGTACACTGCCGGAGGCAGGGCCGCTCCGCCCTTTCCTGTCCGCAGCTCGTCCCGCAGCTCCGTGGAAGAGACATCCACCACACCGGGAATGGTCAGGGTGAAGATCCGGGCTCTAGGGAATGTGCGATAAAGATAGTCCCGCTGTACGGAGAACAGCTCCTCCGTGTCCTCTTCGGTGCGGCCGAAGGCAGCGATCCCCGCCAGGGAGAGGATCCGCTGGGGATCGTGCCAGGCCTGGAGGGTCAGGAACATATCCGTCCCCATCAGCAGCCACAGCTCATCGGCCGGGTACATCCGGCGGATCTCCTCCAGGGTGTCGGCGGTGTAGCTCTTTCCCTCCCGCTTCAGTTCCAGATCCAGCACCTGCACCCGGTCTCCCAGGCCGGTCTGCTCCCCGGCCAGGCGGGTCATCTCCAGCCGGTCCTGGGCGGAGGGGGAGTTCTCCGGCAGAGCCTTGTGAGGCGGCAGCCGGTCCGGCACCAGCAGCAGCCGGTCCAGCTTCAAAAGTTCGAACACCGCCCGGGCTGCCGTCACATGGCCCAGGTGGGGCGGGTTGAACGTCCCGCCGTAGATTCCGATTTTCATAGTCCTACCTTCTTTTGGAATGCGATGGCATCCGCTGTCACAGGGGGCGCTTTTTGGCCGGCTTCACCAGCTGGATGCGCTTTTCCTTGGGCTTGGAATGGCTCTCCCGGTACAGTACGAACCTGGTGCCGATGACCTGCACCACCTCGGACCGGGTGGCCTTTGCCAGCTCCTCGGCAGCCAGACGGGCGTCATACTCCAGGTTGTTGTCCAGCACCCGGCCCTTGATAAGCTCCCGGGCCTCCAGTGCGTCATCCGCCTGTTTGATGAGGTTTTCCCCGATGCCGTCCTTGCCGATGTGGAGAATGGTATCGATGCCGTTGGCCAGGCCCCGCAGCTGGGAGCGCTGTTTGCTTGTCAGTTCCATGTATACTCCTTTGTCCCGGAAATCACTCCGGTCGTTTTGATTTTTCGTCCTGCCAGGAGGACTGGCGCAGCTTCTCCATAGACTCCTCCGCGATCCATTCCTCTGTATAGCCGCAGCTGCGGCAGACATACCGCTGAATTTTGGCGTTGGTAAAAAAGCCGATGGGAAAGGAATTGTACAGCCCCGGCTCCACCGCCAGCAGATCCGTGCCTCCGCATTTGGGGCAGCGTCCTGTGGTCTTCATGGCGCTCTGCTCCTTATCAGACGTTTATTTTTCCAAATAAGTTGCAAGTTTTTCACAAAAAGCTTTCAATGCCTTTCCCCGGTGGGAAATCTCGCTCTTTTCCTCCGCCGTCAGCTGGCCGAAGGTCTTGCCCTTTTCCGGCACCAGGAACACCGGATCATAGCCGAAGCCACCAGTTCCCATGGGGGCAAAGGCGATGGCGCCGTCGCAGCGGCCCTCCGCCGTCAGGGTATCGCCGCCCGGGAACGCACAGGCGATGGCGCAGGCAAAGTGGGCCGCCCGGGTGGTCTGTCCCCGCATGGAGTTCAAAAGCAGCATATACCGTCCCCGGTCATCCAGCTTCTCCCCGCCGTATCGGGCAGAGTACACCCCCGGGCCGCCGTTCAGGGCATCCACGCACAAGCCGGAGTCGTCGGCGATGGCGGGCAGGCCGGAGGCCTCGCAGATAGCCTTAGCCTTGAGCATGGCGTTTTCCGCGAAGGTGGTGCCCGTCTCCTCCACATCCACGGTGACGCCCACGTCTGCGGGGCTCACCACCTGGATGCCGAATTTGGAGAGAATGTCGGACATCTCCCGGAGCTTGCCGGGATTATGGGTGGCCAGGACAAATTTCTCCGCCATCACAGCTTCCCTCCTAAAATCTCCTTCTGGATAGCCAGCAGCTCCCGGTTGCCCTTGGCGCAAAGGCGCACCAGCTCCTGCTGCTCCGCCAGGGTAAAGGAGCGGCCCTCGCCGGTACCCTGGAGCTCAATGAGCTCACCCAGCTCGTTCATCACGCAGTTGAGATCCACTTGGGCCCGGCTGTCCTCGCTGTATTGCAGGTCCAGCAGCGCCGTGTCGTCCACGATACCGGCGGACACGCCGGTGACAAAGTGCCGGATGGGGCTCGCGGCCAGCACACCGTCCGCCACCAGCTTCCGGCAGGCCAGGGCCAGGGCGATGAATCCACCGGTAACGGAGGCCGTGCGGGTACCGCCGTCTCCCTGGAGCACGTCGCAGTCGATGGTGATGGTGTGCTCCCCCAGCTTTTCCATATCCACGGCGGCCCGGAGGGACCGGCCCACCAGCCGCTGGATCTCAGCGCTGCGGGGGCTGAGCTTGAGCTTCGCAATGTCCCGCTTGCTGCGCTCCCGGTTGGCCCGGGGCAGCATGGAGTATTCTGCCGTCACCCAGCCGGTGCCCTCCGGCACATGGGGCGGGGTGCGGTCCTCCACGCTGGCGCAGCAGAGGACCTTGGTGTCGCCGCACTCGATGAGGCAGCTGCCCTCGGCAAATTTCACGAAATCCGTGGTGATCTTGATGGGGCGCAGCGCATCAAACGCCCGCCCGTCCTGTCTTATCATACTCCACACGCTCCTTATTGAATCTGAAAATCAGAAAAATCCCGCTTAAATGATGGCCTCCACATAGCTGCGGGCGTCGAAGGGCCTGAGATCCTCGATGCCCTCGCCCACACCGGCGAACTTCACCGGCACGCCCAGCTCCCGGGCGATGGCGATGACGATGCCGCCCTTGGCGGTGCCGTCCAGCTTGGTGAGGACGATGCCGGTAAGGCCCGCCGTCTCCTTGAAGGTCCGGGCCTGGATGAGGCCGTTTTGCCCCGTGGTGGCATCCAGCACCAGCAGCGTCTCCCGGGCGCAGCCGGGGCACTCCCGGTCGATGATCTTGGAGAGCTTGGCAAGCTCCGCCATGAGGTTTGCTTTGTTGTGGAGCCGTCCGGCGGTATCGCAGAGGACCACGTCCACATGCCGGGCCTTGGCGGCCTGGAGGGCGTCGAAGAGCACGGCGCCGGGGTCGGCGCCCTCGTGCTGGCGCACCAGCTCGCAGCCCGCGCGCTGCGCCCAGATCTCCAGCTGATCGGCGGCGGCAGCCCGGAAGGTGTCCGCCGCGCACAGCAGCACCCGCTTGCCCTCACGCTTGAGCTGATGGGCCAGCTTTCCGATGGAGGTGGTCTTCCCCACGCCGTTGACGCCGATAAAGAGCACCACGCTGGGCTGGGTGGAGAGATCCAGTTCCGTGGCACCCTCCTCCGTGCCCATCATCTCCACCAGCACGTCCCGCAAAGCGGCCTTGACCTCCTCCTGGTCATGGAGCTTCTCCTTGCGCACCCGCGCCCGCAGCTGCTCCACCGCTTCCAGGGCGGTGTCCATGCCCAGATCCGCCAGGATCAGCGTCTCCTCCAGCTCCTCGAAAAAGGCTTCGTCCGCCTCGGTGAAGCCGGAGAACAGGTTGGTGGTGATTTTTTTCAGTTTGTCAAAAAAGCCCATAGTTGCCTCCAAAAGTCGGAATGAAAAACGGGGGATTCTGTCCCAATCTCAAAGGTTTTCACAGTGTTTGCAGTGTCTTCCGGGATAAAGCCCGGGCGTCACCACGTTATTTGATCTTCAGCTCCTTGGCCATGTCGTTCAAATTGATGGTCAGGATCTTGCTGACGCCCTGCTCCTGCATGGTGACGCCGTAGAGGACATCCGCCTCCTCCATGGTGCCCCGGCGGTGGGTAATGACGATGAACTGCGTCTTCCCCGCCAGGGTGCGCATATACCGGGCATACCGGGTGACGTTGGCGTCGTCCAGGGCAGCCTCGATCTCGTCCATGACGCAAAACGGCGTGGGATGAACCTTCAAAATGGCGAAGTACAATGCAATGGCCACAAAGGCCTTCTCACCGCCGGAGAGGAGGGAGATGGTCTTGAGGGTCTTTCCCGGGGGCTGGGCCTTGATCTCAATGCCGCAGCCCAGGATATCGTGCTCATCCTCCAGCTCCAGCCTGGCGGTGCCGCCGCCGAAGAGCTCTTCAAAGGTGGTCTGAAAGCTCTCGGAAAGGAGCTGGAACTGCTGGGCGAAGATCTCCGTCATCTGGCTGGTGATCTCCTCAATGATGCCCTCCAGCTCTCCCTTGGCCTTTTCCACGTCGTCCCGCTGATCGGAGAGGTAGGTATAGCGGGTGTTGACCCGGTCGAATTCCTCGATGGCGCCGATGTTGGGAGTCCCCAGCGCGGCGATATCCCGCTTGAGCTCCCCGATGCGGCGGTTGGCCTTAGGCAGGCTCTCCAGCTCGATCCGCTGGGCCTGGGCATCGGAGTGGGAGAGCTCGTAGTGCTCCCACAGCCGGTCCAGGATCTGCTTTTCCTCCATGGCGGAGGTGGCCATCTTCTGCTCCAGGCGGGAAGCCGCCCGCTCCAGATTCAAAAGGTTCTCGTTCATCTCCTGCCCCGCCCGGTTCTTGGCGGTGCGCTCGGCCTCCAGGGCGATCTTCTCCTGGCTCAGGGCCGTCAATCGCTCCTGCAGGGCCTGGCCCTGCTGCGCAAGCGCGGCAAGGGTCTCCTGCCGCTCGGCGATTTCCTCCCGGGCCGCGGCGATGGAGCGCTCATACCCCCGGAGGGTCTCCTCTTTCTGTGTGCGGTCTCCGGTGAGATCCTCACACAACTGCCGGAGATCCGCGGCGCTGCGGGCGGTAGCCTCCCGCTCGGCCGCAAGGGCCGCCAGATCGGACCGGCCGGCGCTGATGCTCTCCGTCAGCTGCCCGGACTTGGCCAGAAGTTCCGACTGTCCGGAGAGGACGGCCTCTGCCTCTGCCCGGAACCCGGCAGCAGCAGCTTCCTGCGCCGTCACCGTCTCCTCCGCCGCCTTTGCCCGCGCTTCGTTGTCTCCCAGTCGGCCTGCCAGGGCTTCCTCTTCCCCGGTAAGGTTATCCAGATTCTCCCGCAAAGAGGCCAGCAGAAGATCAAAGTGGTTCTTCCGGCCCTCCAGCCGCAGCACCTCGTCCTCCGCCTGACGGCGCTGGCCCTCGGCGGTCTCCAACTCGTAGCGGGCAGCGGTAAGCTCCCGGCCCGCAGCCGCCTCCTCTTTTTTGGCTTCCTCCAGCTGTCGGTGCATCCCGTCAGCCTTGGCCGCCAGCTTCTCCAGCTCCGCCGCCCGGCTCAAAACACCGGCAGAGCGGCTGGTGGAGCCGCCGGTCATGGAGCCGCCCCGGTTGATGACCTGGCCGTCCAGGGTCACGATGCGGAAAGCGTTGCGGTACTTGCGGGCCATGGCGATGCCACAGTCCAGATCCTCCACCACCACAGTGCGGCCCAGAAGACTGTGAAAGATATTGGTGTATTTTTCATCAAAGCGCACCAGCCGGGAGGCCAGGCCCACAAAGCCGAACTCCCGCTCCACGCTCCTGTCCCGCAGCTCCTCGCCCCGGATGGCGGTAAGGGGCAGGAAGGTAGCCCGTCCGCCGTCCCGCTGCTTCAGATAACCGATGGCGGCCTTGGCGTCCTCCTCCCGGTCCACCACGATGTTCTGGAGGCCCGCCCCCAGGGCGATCTCAATGGCCAGGGTGTACTGGCTGTCCGTCTTCATCAGGTTGGCAACAGGCCCGTGGATACCCCGGAGAGAACCTGCCTGGCACACCAGCCGCACGGCCTTGGAAAATCCCTCGTACTCCTTTTCCATCTCCGTCAGCAGCCGGATGCGATTGTCCATTGCCCCCACGTCCATGGTCAGCTGGACCCGCTTCTCCGCCGCTGCCGCAGCCTTTTTCTCCCGCTCCGCCATGCGCAGGTTGTGTCCCGCGATGATGTTGCCCACGGCCTGGGCCTCGTCCCGGGCATCTTCCAGCGCCCGGCGGTTGTCCCGTGCCTCCTGCTCCGCCTGGGCCAGCTGTACCCGGGTATTCTCCAGGTCAGTGGCCAGAGTCGTGCGGCGCTCCGTGATCTGGCCGTTTTCCGCATCGATGGCGGCTTTTTCCGCCCGGGCGTCCGCTGCGGCGGAAAGTGCCAGGGCCTCCTTGGCCCGCAGCGCCTCCGCCTCCGCCTGGGCGCCGCCCGCCTGCTCCGAGGCCTCCCGTGCCTTTTCCAGCAGGGCCTCCACCTGTTCGTTGAGCCGAGCGATCCGGCCGTCGATCTCGGCGATCCGCTCCTCCTGCTCCTGGGCCTGCTTGGCAAGGCCGCCGGTGCGGCTCTCCGTCTCTGCCAGCTCCTGGGTGGCCCGGCGGATATTCTCTTCATGGTGGGCAATGGTGCTCTCCAACACCGCCACGGCGCTCTCCTGCTCCTTGGCCTTGCCGTCCAGCTCCGCTGCCTGGGCCCGGACAGTCTCGGACTCCATGTCCTTTTCCTGCATCCGCTGCCCATACTGCTCCCCCTCGGCATAGAGGGCATCCAGCGCCGCACGGGCCTGGTCCCGCTCCGCCTCGGCGGCGTGGAAATCCGACTCCAGCTTCCGCTGTCCCACCTTCAGGGCATCCAGATTTTCAAGCCACACGGAGATTTCCAGAAGGCGCAGCTCGTCCCGCAGCACCAGATATTTCTTGGCCTTTTCCGCCTGGTCCCGCAGGGGCTCCACCTGCATCTCCAGCTCGGCGATCTTGTCGTTGATGCGCACCAGGTTCTCCTGCGTCCGCTCCAGCTTCCGCTCGGCGTCCTCCTTGCGGTGGCGGAACTTGGAGATGCCCGCCGCCTCCTCGAAGATCTCCCGGCGCTCGCCGCTCTTGGCGGAGAGGATCTCATCGATCTTGCCCTGGCCGATGATGGAGTAGCCCTCCCGGCCCATGCCAGTATCCATGAACAGCTCCGTCACATCCTTGAGCCGCACAGACTGGCGGTTGATGTAATACTCCGACTCCCCGCTGCGGTAGTACCGCCGGGTGACGGCCACTTCAGACTCCTCCATGGTGGGAAAGATATGCTCCGTATTGTCGATGACCAGCGTCACCTGGGCAAAGCCCACCGGGGAGCGCCGGGCAGTGCCGCCGAAGATGACATCCTCCATCTTGGCGCCCCGGAGACCCTTGGCGCTCTGTTCGCCCATGACCCACCGGATGGCGTCGGAAATGTTGGACTTGCCGGAGCCGTTGGGGCCCACGATGGCGGTGATATCCTCGCCGAAATTCAAAACGGTCTTTTCAGGGAAGGACTTGAATCCCTGGATCTCCAATGCTTTTAGATACACGTTTCCACCTCTGCCGGCCAAATAGCCGCTAAACATACGATAACTAATTTAATATATCAGAGGAATGCCGGTATTTCAAGGAAAAATCCGTAAACTTCCAGGTTTCGTGATACTCAAAATAGATCTCGCAATTTCTTTTTTTACGTGTTATTCTTTTAAAAGAACAACGATGCCAAGAGGGGGAATCTTCCATGCGGGAGAAGCAGCCGCGGCTGGTGGTGACCTTTCACACCACTGCCGGTGCCATTGCTACGGAGCAGCTGTGCCGCCGGGAACAGCTGGAGGGGAAGCTGGTTTCCGTGCCCAGAAGCATCACCTCGGACTGCGGCATCGCCTGGTCTTCTCCGCCGGAGCTGCGCAGCGCTTTGGAAACCGCTCTGCAGGAGGCCGGGATCGAACCGGCCGGTTTCCACACCTGCCTGCTCTGATCCCCGGATCGGCGGAAGAAACTGTGTGTAAAGGAGTCTTTTCATGAGAAAAAATCGCTGGATCCAAGAATACGGCCTCATCGTCCTGACGGGCGTGGTGGTAGGCCTGGCGGCGCTGATCCTCACCGCCGCCGGAAATCCCAAGAACATGGGTTTTTGCATCGCCTGCTTCCTGCGTGACATCGCAGGCGCCCTGGGCATGCATTCCAGTGCCAACGTGCAGTACATCCGGCCTGAGATCATCGGCATCGTCCTGGGTGCCGCCATTGCCGCCGCAGCTACCCGGGAATTCCGGGCCAAGGCCGGTTCCTCCCCTGCCTGCCGGTTTGTGCTGGGATTGTTTGTGATGATCGGCGCCCTGGTATTCCTGGGCTGCCCGCTGCGCATGGTGATCCGCCTGGGCGGCGGTGACCTCACGGCGGTGGCAGGCCTGGTGGGCTTCCTGGCCGGCATCCTGGTGGGCATCTTCTTCCTGCGCCGGGGCTTTTCCCTGGGCCGGGCCTATCCCGTCCGCCAGGGGGAGGGAGTCATCCTCCCCGGCATCATGGTGGTGCTGCTGGTGCTGCTGCTGGCCGCGCCCAGTCTGCTGAAGTTCTCTGAGCAGGGTCCCGGCTCCATGCGGGCGTTCTGGGCTGTCTCCCTGATTGCCGGACTGGCGGTCGGCATCTTCGCCCAGCGCAGCCGCCTGTGCATGGCCGGCGGCCTGCGGGACGCCTTCATGCTCCGGGACTTCAAGCTGCTCTCCGGCTTCCTGGCCATCTGGATCACGATCACCATCGGGAACCTGATCCTGGGCAGCTACAACCTCTCCGCCCTCTCCCAGCCCATTGCCCACAGCCAGTACCTCTGGTCCGCCCTGGGCATGGCCGTGGTGGGCTGGGGCTCCATCCTCCTGGGCGGCTGCCCCCTGCGCCAGCTGATCCTGGCTGGTGAGGGCAACGGCGACTCCGCCGTCACCGTGCTGGGCATGATCGTGGGAGCCGCCATCTCCCACAACTTTGGCCTGGCCGGCACCGCGGATTCCGTGGCGGAGGACGGCACTTACATCGTAGGCGGCATCGGTACCGCCGGCATGGCGGCGGTGGTGATCGGCTTTGTGGTCCTGCTGGCCATTACCCTGACACATCTTCCGAAAAAGGAGCGTTGATTATGATTGATACCCGTGGTCTTTCCTGTCCCACCCCCGTCATTATGGTGCAAAAAGCACTGCGGGAGGGCGCAGCCCTTCCCCTGGAGGTTCTCTCCGACAGCCGCGTGTCGGTGGAGAACATCACCCGCTTTGCCCACTCTCAGGGCTGCCAGGTCACCGAGGCAGCTGAGGGTGCGGATTTCAAGCTGACTTTGAGCAAATAAAAAAGTTACGGGAGGCGGATTGTTCCGCCTCCCGTAACTTTTACGCTTCCTCCCAAAAGAGCTCATCCAAAGTTTTGTCCAGTACGTGGCAGATGGCCGGATTCACCGCGATGATTCCTGTAAAAAAACTGCCGCGGCGTACGCCGCGGCAATGGGTCACTCCCCGGTCTTCCGATGCTGTTCGATCTGCCGGTACAAACACGCCAGGCCGTCGGAAAGGCCTCCCACAGCGTCAATGATGCCCCGCTGCACCGCTTCTTCCCCGTATAGAACGCTGCCCACATCGGCGGCCATGTCGTCCTTTTTCAGCATGAGCGCCTCGAACTCCTCGGCGCTGATCTGGCTGTGGCGGGCCACAAAATCCACGATCCGGTCCTGGAGCCTCTGGAAGTAGCTGTAGGTCTGGGGAGCGGCGATGACCGTGCCGTTCATGCGCACCGGATGGATGGTCATGGCTGCGCTGGGCACGGCGAAGCTCCGCCGTGCCGCCACCGCCAGCGGTACGCCGATGGAGTGGCTGCCCCCCAGGACGATGGAGACGGTGGGCTTGGTCATGCCGGCAATGAGCTCTGCAATGGCAAGGCCTGCCTCGATATCGCCGCCCACAGTGTTCAGCAGAAACAGCACGCCGTCCACCTCACTGCTCTCCTCCAGCTTGGCAAGGAGGGGCAGTACATGCTCATATTTTGTGGTCTTGGTGCTGGAGCTGGCGGTCATATGCCCTTCGATCTGGCCGATAATCGTCAGGCAGTAGACGCTGCCGTGGGGGGTGCGGGTCAGGGCAGAACCGAAATCCACAATCTGCTCCCGCTCCTCCCCGCCGTCCTCCTGGCCGGGATTGGCAGGCTTGGTGTGTTCACTCATGGAAACTTCCTCACTTTCCGGGTGTGTTTTTCACAGTATCTGCGCTTTTCACAAAATCTACCCGTCTGCCGCTCTTTCTTTTTTCGGGAAATATGATATACTGATTTATCATCTTTCCATCTGTTTTACTCCGGGCCCGGAGCTTGGTTCTGGGTCCTCACCGGAGGCGATACCCCAAAACCCTGTTTTCAGGAGGAGACAAACCGTGACAGCCAACAAACAACGCATTGTGGTGAAGGTGGGCACCTCCACCCTCACCCACGACTCCGGGGCACTGGATCTTTGGAGCATGGAGCACCTGGTCCGGACGCTCTCGGATCTTCACGGAGCCGGGAACGAGGTGATCCTGGTGACCTCCGGCGCCATTGCGGTGGGCACCGCCAAGCTGGGCCTTGCCGAGCGCCCCAAGGAACTGCGGATGAAGCAGGCCGCTGCTGCTGTGGGCCAGTGCCGGATGATGCACATTTACGATAAGCTCTTTTCCGAGTATAACCGCTCCGTGGCCCAGATTCTGCTGACCGGAGACGACGTGGACGACCCGGACCGGGCGGAGCACCTCTCCGGCACCTTCTCCGCCCTGCTGGAAATGGGGGTCATCCCCATCGTCAACGAAAACGACTCCGTCTCCTCGGCGGAGATTGAGACGGGCCGCCACAAGGTCCTGGGCGACAACGACACCCTCTCCGCCATCGTGGCCAAACTCTGCCGGGCGGACCTACTGGTGCTCCTCAGCGATATCGACGGTCTCTACGACGCAGACCCCAAGACCCATCCGGAAGCAAAACTTCTCCACCAGGTGCGCCAGTTGACGCCGGAGATCCTGGAAATGGCCGGCGGTGCCGGATCCTGGCGGGGCACCGGCGGCATGGCCACCAAGCTCTCCGCCGCCCGCATCGCCATGAGCGCCGGGTGCGACATGGTCATCACCAACGGAAAGCGCACAGAGGATCTGTACGGCATTGCCCAGGGAGCCGACATCGGCACCCGCTTTTTGGCAAACCATGCATAAGGAGGAGATTCCTATGACATCTTTACAGCAGCAGGGCGCTGCCGCCAAGGCCGCCACCTACGTGCTCTCCACTGCCGGAACAGCGAAAAAGAACGCCGCGCTGGAGGCCATCGCCAGGATCCTGACGGACCATCAGGAGGCATGGCTGGCCGCCAACGCCAAAGACGTAGCCGCCGCCAAGGAGGCGGGGATGCGCCCGGCCATGCTGGACCGCCTCACCCTGACGCCGGAGCGCATTGCCGGCATCGTGGAGGGCGTGCGCCAGGTGGCATCCCTGCCGGACCCCATCGGCCGGGTGGATAAGATGGAGACCCGGCCCAACGGCCTGATCATCGGACGGCGGCGGGTGCCACTGGGTGTCATCGCCATCATTTTCGAGGCCCGGCCCAACGTCACGGTAGACGCTGCCGCCCTTTGCCTCAAATCCGGCAACGTCTGCATCCTCCGGGGCGGCAAGGAAGCCATCCGCTCCAACCGCTGTGCCGCGGAGCTGATGCGCCGGGCTCTGGAGGAAGCAGGTCTCCCAGCCGACTGCATCTCCCTGGTGCAGGACACCAGCCACGAGACCGCCAATGCGCTCATGCACCTGGACGGGTACGTGGACGTGCTGATCCCCCGGGGCGGCGCGGGGCTCATCCGGGCGGTGGCCAGGGAGGCCAGCGTCCCCGTCATCCGCACCGGCGAGGGCGTATGCCACGTGTATATTGACGCCGAGGCGGATCTGGACATGGGTGCCAAGATCCTCTATAACGCCAAATGCTCCCGCCCCTCCGTATGCAACGCGGCAGAGTGCGTGCTGATTCACCAGGCGGTGGCTGCCGACTTCCTCCAAAAGGCGGTGCCCCTGCTGGAGGAAAAGAATGTGGAGCTGCGCTGCGACGAGACAGCCCTCTCCCTGGTGGGCAGCCGAGGTATCCCGGCCCAGGAGAGCGACTGGGACGCCGAGTACGACGACTATATCCTGGCAGTCCGGGTGGTGAAGGATACCCGGGAGGCCATCGACTTCATCAACGCCCACGGCACCGGCCACTCCGAGGCTATCATTACCAGCAACTACTTCACCGCCCAGCACTTCCTGGACGCGGTGGACGCGGCGGCGGTGTATGTCAACGCCTCCACCCGCTTTACCGACGGCGGCGAGTTCGGCCTGGGGGCGGAGATCGGCATCTCCACCCAAAAGATGCACGCCCGGGGACCCATGGGGCTGGAGGAGCTTACCAGCTGCAAATATATCATTTACGGCGAAGGCCAGGTTCGCTGACCTGGAGCCCGCAGCCGGAGGGGGAAACGAAACCATGCTCTTTGAGACCATTGCCCTGAGCGTCATCACGCTGCTGCTCTTTTGCCTGCTGCTTACCCGCAAACCCGGAAAGCTCCAACTGATTTTGGGCGTCCTCACGGCGGTGAGTGCCGTGGTGTCCCTGGTACTCTTTGTGCTGATGCAGCACACCTCCGGAAATCCCGACGCAGGCGGCGGATTTTTCCAGCTCTACCTCCCCTGCTGCCTCTATGGAGCCCTGGGACTGTGGGGCGCCGGAGCCGCGTTTTTGAGCTGGAGAAAGCTCCGGCGGGACAAAGCCGCCAAGGAGTCCGCCCGCCGGAAAAAGGACTCCCCCGATCACCCTCAGTAACATCAAAATTTTAAAATAAGGAATGTGATACCATGGTTACCTTTGGATTCATCGGCACCGGCAACATGGGCGGCGCCCTGGCCCGGGCCGCCCGCAAGCGTCTGCCGGGAGAGGAGATCCTCCTGGCCAACCGGAATCCTGACAAGGCAAAATCCTTGTCAGAAGAACTTCAGTGCAATACCGGCAGCAATGAGGATGCCGCCCGGGAGGCCCAGTACCTCTTCCTGGGGGTCAAGCCCCAGATGATGGCGGGGATGCTCTCCGGCATCGCCCCGGTACTAGCTGCACGGCAGGACCGTTTCATCCTGGTAACCATGGCGGCAGGCCTCACCATGGCCCGGATCCGGGAGATGGCGGGCGGAAACTACCCCGTCATCCGCATCATGCCCAACACCCCTTCAGCCATCGGTGAAGGTATGATCCTTTACACCTCAGACAGGGTCACCGAGGAAGAAATGCACGTATTTCTGGACGCCATGTCCGGTGCCGGCCGTCTGGCCCCTCTGGAGGAGCGGCTCATTGATGCCGGATCCTGTGTAGCGGGCTGCGGCCCCGCCTTTGTGGACCTCTTCATCGAGGCTCTGGCGGACGGCGGTGTGGCCTGCGGGCTGCCCCGGGCCCTGGCTCTGGAATTTGCCGCCCAGATGACGGCAGGCTCCGCCCGGCTGGTACTCCAAAGCGGGCAGCATCCCGGCGCGCTGAAAGACGCCGTCTGCTCTCCCGGCGGCACCACCATCCAGGGGGTGCGCACCTTGGAGGAAGCCGGCTTCCGGGGCGCCGTCATGGACGCGGTGATCGCCGCCTATGAAAAGAATCTGGATCTTGCCTGAGACACATCAAACAAAACAGCGGCCCTTTTTCGGCCGCCGGGAACGGAGGTATTCATCATGAGGACACTGCTCAAAGGCGGAACCATTGTCACCAGCAGCGGCACCCGCCGGGCCGATGTACTGCTGGAGGATGAAAAGATCGTGAAGATCGGACGGGATCTCAACGACGCCGACACGGTTCACGATGTCACAGGCTGCCTGCTCTTCCCCGGCTTTATCGACGCCCACACCCACTTTGACCTGGATGTGGCGAACACCACCACGGCTGATGACTTTTTCACCGGCAGCCGGGCAGCTCTTCGTGGCGGCACCACCACTGTCATCGACTTTGCCTGCCCCAACAAGGGGGAATCCCTGCACTACGGCCTGGATCTGTGGCATCAGAAAGCCGACGGCCGCACCTTCTGCGACTACGGCTTCCACATGACCATCGACGACTGGAACGAATCCATCCGTGCGGAGCTGCCGGATATGTTTGCCCAGGGCGTCTCCTCTTTCAAGATGTACATGACCTATCCGGCCATGATGATCGGCGACCGTGACATGTACTGGGCCCTCAAGGAGCTGCGGCGGCTGGGCGGCATTGCCGGCGTCCACTGTGAGAACGCCGGTGTCATCGACGGCATGATCGCCGAGCGCAAGGCCGCCGGAGAGCTGGGC
This sequence comes from uncultured Oscillibacter sp., assembly GCA_905200545.1. Taxonomy (GTDB): domain Bacteria; phylum Bacillota; class Clostridia; order Oscillospirales; family Oscillospiraceae; genus Oscillibacter. Next base: position 64,117 of record CAJKKQ010000009.1, on the reverse strand, counting down.
CCCGGCTCCCATCCCGTCACCCGCCCCCCCTATCTGGAGGCGGAGGCAGTGAGCCGCCTGCTGCGCATCGCCGAAGCTGCGGAGTGCCCGGTAGTCATCGTCCATCTCACCAACCGGGAGGCCCTCAAGGAAGTGGAAGCCGCCCGGAAGCGGGGCCAGATCGTCTATGTGGAAACCTGCCCCCAGTATCTGCTGTTGGATGAGAGCCTCTATTTCAACGAGGACTACTCCGCTGCCGCCCGGTACGTCTGCGCTCCGCCCCTGCGGGAAAAGGATCAGCAGGATGCCCTGTGGCGGGGATTGCGGCGGGGAGAGATCCAGACCATCTCCACGGATCACTGTTCCTTCACCTTGGCCCAGAAGGATATGGGCCGGGAGGATTTCACCAAGATTCCCGGCGGCCTGCCGGGCGTGGAGACCCGGGGCGAGCTCATCTACTCCTACGGCGTGGCCAAGCGCCGCATCTCTCTGGCCCAGATGTGCCGGGTACTCAGTGAGAACCCTGCCCGGCTGTACGGGCTCTATCCCCGCAAGGGCATTTTGCGCAAGGGCAGCGACGCCGATATCGTGGTCTATGATCCCGGCGCCAGCCATGTGATCCGCTCCGACGACTGCGTGGCCAATGTGGACTATAACCCCTACGAGGGCTTCGTTACCGCCGGCGGCATCCGTCAGGTGTGGCTGCGGGGACACCTGGCCGTAGAAGACGGCAAAGTCCTGGACGAAACACCTCATGGACAGTATCTGGTTCGCGGCAAAAACACCCTGTAAAAACTGCAAAAAAGGAAGCTGGCAGCTGCCAGCTTCCTTTTTTTGAATGTCTTCCGGCGGATCACTCCTGCTCCCAGGAGACGTCCACGATGGTACCGCCGCTGAACTCGATAAACTCGCTTTTGAGGATGTAGTCGGTCTTGCCGATGCGCACCTCCTGGTCACCCACCTTGGTGGTCATGACCTCACCGGAGGGCGTCTCCGTGGTGGCGGTGAACAGCAGCGTCACATGATCCGGATCCTCCACCCAGTTGCCGTTTCCGTCCAGCACGTAGAAGGGCTCCTGCTCCACGGCCTCGATCTGGCCCCCCACCAGTTCGCCGGATGCCATCAGCGGAGAGGGCAGATGGGAAAGGCACGTCTCATAGAGTTCTGCCGGAACCCCCTCACAGCGAACCACGTAAGTCACCTTGGTCATAGGCGTCTCCCCGCCCACGGCGCCGCCGCGGTTTGCCAGCTTCCACCCGCCGAAGGCCACCACCGCCAAAATCAGAATCACGGCGATGATATCGATGATGTTGAACTTTCCAATACGCTTTGCCTTTTGTTCCATGATATCCTCCTGAAGGGCGCACCAGGCGCCCGGTTTTCCCGGCTGTCATTCTGGACAACGCTTCCGGGATATTGTATAATATTTTTCACTGTTTCACAAGTCCCAAACGAAAGAAAGGTGTCCCATGAAAGTCATTCATTTGATCAGCGGCGGCGACTCCGGCGGAGCCAAGACCCACGTGCTGAGCCTGCTGCAGCACCTGAATCAACATATCCACGCCCAGTTGTTGTGCTTCCGGGACGGCCCCTTTGCCCAGGAGGCCCGTGACCTGGGCATCCCCACCATGATCTGCGGCGGCAACAATATCCTGCGCATCCGGCGCAAACTGACGGCCTATATCCGGGAGGGCGGCTATGAGCTCATCCACTGCCACGGCTCCCGGGCCAATATGATCGGTGCGCTGCTGCGCAAGTCCACAGGGCTGCCGGTAGTCACCACCGTCCACAGTGACTACCGCCTGGACTACATGGGCCGCCCCCTGAGCCGCATAACCTTCGGCACCATCAACGCCTGGGCCCTGCGGAAGCTGGACTACCGCATCGGCGTCTCCGATGCCATGGTGGACCTTCTGATCTCCCGGGGCTTTCCCCCCGACCGGTTCTACGCCATTTATAACGGCATCGACTTCACCCCGCCGCCTCCCCAGGGAGACCGGCTGGAGTACCTGCGAAGCCTGGGGGCCGATGTGGAGGAGGACAGCGTGGTGGTGGGCATCGCCGCCCGGCTCAATCCCGTCAAGGACATGTCCACCCTGATCCGGGGCTTTGCGGCCGGATACGCCAAAAATGCTCGGCTGCGGCTGCTGATTGCCGGAGACGGGCCAGAGAAAGACAAGTTGGCCGCCCTGGCGCAGGAGCTAGGCGTCAGCCGCCAGGTGTGCTTTGCCGGCTGGATCAGCGGCGGTATGGATCGCTTTTACAGCGCCCTGGATATCAACGTCCTCACCAGCCTCTCCGAGACCTTCCCCTACGCCCTGACGGATGGCACCCGTTTCCACCTGGCTACGGTGGCCACAGCGGTAGGCGGCATTCCCTATCTCATTGACCAGGACGTCAACGGCTACCTCTTCCAGCCCGGCGACTGGCAGGCTCTGGGAGAGCACCTGGCGGCCCTGGCCTCCGACGACGATCTGCGCCGGGACATGGGGGAAAAGCTCTACCAGAAGGCCTCCACCCAGTTCTCCATCCAGCGTACGGTGGACACCCAGCTGCACATCTACCGGGAGATCCTTCGCCGCCACAGCCGCCCCAAGGCGGCCCGGGACGGGGTGGTGATCTGCGGGGCCTATGGCCGGGGCAACGCCGGAGACGACGCCATTTTGGAAGCCATTTTGCAGGAGATGCGCTCCATTGACCCTGACATGCCCATGACGGTTCTCTCCAAAGATCCCAAGAGCACCCGCCTTGCCTACCGGGTGCGGGCGGTACACCGCTCCAACATCTTCGCCTGGTACGGCGCTATGAGTGCCGCCAAGCTCTATATCAACGGCGGCGGCAGCCTCATTCAGGATGTCACCTCCCGCCGTTCCCTGTGGTACTATCTCTACAACATCCGCACCGCCAAGCGCTGCGGCTGCAAGGTCCAGATGTACGGCTGCGGCATCGGCCCCGTCACCCGGGAGAGCCACCGGGACATTGCCGCCAAGGTGCTCAACTCCAGCGTGGATGTCATCACCCTGCGGGAGCCGGACTCTCTCAATGAGCTGCGGGCCATGGGGGTCACGAAGCCGGAGATCCTGCTGACGGCGGATCCCGCTCTGACGCTGCGCCCCGCACCGGAGGATCAGACGGACAGCGTCATGCTCCGTTCCGGGATCCCCGCCCACGGGCGGTATATCTGCTTTGCCCTGCGGCGCTGGAAAGGCTTTGAGGAGAAAGCCCCCCTCTTTGGCCAGGCGGCGGAATATGCCTACCGCACCTATGGACTGACGCCGGTATTCGTCTCGGTGGAAAAACACCTGGATCCCGGGGCCAATCAGCTGGCGGCCCAGGGCCTCACCATTCCCCATTACTTCCTCAACGACGCCGGAGGCAGCGGCACCATCATCGGCGCCCTGAGCCGGATGGAAGTGGTGGTCTCTATGCGCCTGCACGCGCTGATCTTTGCCGCCGGGCAGGGCATCCCCCTGGCAGGCGTGGTGTACGATCCCAAGGTATCCGCCTTCCTGCGCTACATTGGGCAGGATCAGTTCGTCAATCTCCAGGATCTGACGGCAGAGGCCCTGTGCGGCATGATCGACAACTGCGCCGCCCGCTCCGCCCAGCCGGAGGCGCAGTCTGCCGCCGTAGCCAAGCTCCAGGAGATGGAACAGCGGAACGTTACGGTGGCCCGCCGGCTGCTGGGCCTTTCCCAGCCCAACCAGAAAGGAACCGATACACAGTGAAAATCATGGTATATGAGGTCCGCCCCGATGAGATGGCGGAACTGAAAGCCCAATCCCAGCGCCTGGGGGTGGAGATCGAGACCACCTCCGCCGTCCCCACACTGGAAAACGCCACCCTGGCCGCCGGCTGCCTGGGTGTCTCCATTCTGGGCCAGGGCCGCATTGACGCGCCCTTGCTGGATGCCTACAAGGCTCTGGGGGTGGCATACCTCTCTACCCGCACTATCGGCTATGACCACATCGATCTGGATCACGCGCACGCCATCGGCCTGCGGGTGTGCAATGCCAGCTATGCCCCCAACGGCGTGGCGGACTTCACCGTGATGATGATCCTCATGTGCCTGCGCCAGTACAAGCAGGCGCTGTGGCGCGGACAGGTGAACGACTTCTCTCTGGCAGGCCTCCAGGGCCGGGAGATGAAGGATCTCACCATCGGCATCATCGGTACCGGGCGCATCGGCACCCAGGTCATCCGCAATCTCTCCGGCTTCGGCTGCCGGATCCTGGCTTACGACCTGCGGCGCAACCCGGCGGTGGAGTCCCTGGTGACCTATGTGGACTTCGACACCCTGCTGGGCCAGTCGGACGTCATCTCCCTGCACATGCCCCTGCTGGAATCCAACCGGCACATGATCAACCGGGACGCCATTGCCCGGATGAAGGATGGCGTGGTAATCATCAACTGCTCCCGGGGCGAGCTGGCGGATATCGAGGCGCTCATCGAGGGTATCGAGACGGAGAAGATCGGCGCCCTGGGCATGGACACCGCCGAGGGGGACGAGGGCATCATCCATGCCGATCACCGGGTGGACATCCTGCCCAACCGCAACTGGTTCTATCTCCACCAATTCCGCAACGTCATCATGACCCAGCACATGGCCTTCTACACCGATGCCGCCGTGGCCAGCATGGTTCGCTGCGGACTGGAGGGCATCTGCCAGATGGCCTTCGGTCAGAGTTGTCCCACAGAACTGAAAGCGGACGCCGCCCGATAATCAAACATGCAAAAACGCCCCCGGCTATTGCCTGGGGGCGTTTTCTCTTCATTTTTTCAGGCTGCCGGAGACCGGCGGCTCCTGATGGGGGCCTCCCGCGTGGTAGGCGTTGGTGCGCACATTGATGTATTCGGCCTTCAGCTTGGAGTAGAGGATGGTCTGGCTGGAGTAGAGGCCGTTATAGCCGGAGAGGACATAGCTGACGCCGCAGGCCACGGCAAAATACAGCAGGCCGCCGTCACCGAAGAGCTCCACCGACAAGAAGGTGGACGCCAGGGGGCAGTTGGTGGCACCGCAGAACACCGCCACCAGTCCAATGGCGGCGGAGAATTCCGCCGGCAATCCCAGAAGCGGCCCCGCCACGCATCCGAAGGTGGCTCCCACGAAGAAGGACGGTACCACCTCGCCGCCTTTGAAGCCCGCCCCCAGGGTCAGGGCCGTGAAGAGGATCTTCAGCAAAAAGGCCTCCGGCCGGGCGGTTCCCTCCTCCACAGCGGCGGTGATGACATCCATGCCCGCACCGTTATAGTCCGTGGTGCCGCACAGCAGTGTCAGCACCACCACTGCGGCACCGCCTGCCGCTACCCGGATCCAGGCGTTGGGCAGATGCCGCTTCAGCTGATGCTCCACCAGATGGATGACGTTGCAGAACAGCACCGACACCAGAGCGCATCCGGCCCCCAGCACTGCCACCTGTATCAGAGTAATGCCGTGGAGGCCCGGCGCCAGCACCACAAACCGGGTGGGCTCCACCCCCAGTTCCAGGGAGATCCAGTAGGCCACCAGGGAGGCCGCCAGACAGGGAATGAACGCCGCGTGGTACATAACGCCGATGCTGATGACCACGATGGCGAAAACAGACGCCGTCAGAGGCGTACCGAAGAGGGCGGAGAAGAAGGCCGCCATTCCGCAGAGGGTCGCCGTCCGCAGATCCCGGTCATCCATCTGGAACACCCGGCCCACATTCCAGCCGATGGTACCTCCCATCTGCAGTGCCGCGCCCTCCCGTCCGGCGGAACCGCCGCAAAGGTGGGTGAGCATGGTTCCAACAAAAATCGCCGGCAGCAGCAGAATCGTCAAAGGCTTTCCCAGATGCACGGCGTCGATGATGTCGTTGGTACCCAGGCCCTCGGTTTTGGTGATCTTATAAAATCCCACGATCAAAAGTCCTGCCACAGGCAGGCAGAGCAGCAGCCAGGGCTGCGCGGTACGCAGCAGCTCCGCCTTGTGGATGCCAATGTGGAACATGGCCCCCACAAAACCGCAGCAACAGCCTGTCACCGCCGCCAGTATCAGCCATTTTACCATGGCCTGAGCATAGAGCTTGGTGTGGCGCACCCACTGGCAAATTTGCTTCCAGTACATTTCCATTTCTATCTGTTCCCCCGTCTTACATTCGAACCGGGACGGCCACTTCCCGCCCGTCCAGCGGGGTCTCCAGCACCTCCGGATTTTTGAGATAGCGGCTGAAGGCGGCGAAAAAGCGGGAGTATTCAATGCCTGTGGCCACCCGCTCATCCATCACCACCCCCAAGGGCATCAGCTTTTTCCGGCTGCCCGGCCCCGCCAGAGGATCCAGCACCGGTTTTCCCATGCAGATGAAGACGCTGGTGGTGCCGAACTCATAGCAGTGGTGGAAGATGTAGCTGGTGTTGATGGAGGCCAGGTTGGTAATAAAGAGGCTGGTGTGGAAGGGGCTCAGATCGATGATCTTCCGGGGCAGCAGCCCGTGGAGATCCAGGTGGTAGGCAAGGCCGAACACCAGCCTTGCAAGTCCCGGAACCCGGAATGCAAAATTGGCAAACCGGTCTGTGCGGTTGTTGTGGGCCGCCTGCAGGTTCCGGTCGATGTGCTCCTTGATTTTGCGGCTGATGGTAAAGACGGTATCCTCCGGCTCCAGGAAGATCTTGAGGGTGGTCTCGTCCGGGGTGCCGTCCGCCCGGGTCTTGAGGATCACAAAACTGAAGCAGAAGTGATTCCTCTTGTAAATCTTCCGGTTCATGACGAAGTAATTGACCTTGGGGTGCTCCAGGGCCGCCTTATAATAAGCCGCCGCCAGCACGCTCATATGGGTCACGGAGTGCCCCTCCCGGCGCTTTTGGCGGATATACTGCTTCATGATCTCCTCGTCCACATAGTCGCTTGCCCAGTTCTGGGCATCAAAGCGGCGGGGCATGATGTAGGGAAGTGCCTGCATGATGGGGGTCAGATTCTTGACCCGGGTTCCGTCCTGCCTCATAGCTTGCTCCTCATACTTTCTCTCCGGGGATCGCATCCCCATACTTTTACATGTTAATTATATAAAATCCCCGCCGCTTTTGCAATCGCAATCCGCCGCAGTTTCGTTTTTTCCTGTTCTTGCTTAAATTTCCGAAAATATTTCTTCTGTTAGCAGTCGTTTTAGCCAAAAGCCAAACTAATTTTTCGTGAGGACCATCAAACTTTCAGAATCGGTTGATTCTTGAAACCCTCTGTCGTATACTAAATCATAGAAGGAAGTCAACCTTTTTCGGCGCCAAAGCCCCTTCAGGAGCTGCGGCAGCCGGATCAATTCAAAGAGATGGAGGAATGTAAGATGAAATACGGCCGCACTTATAACTTTTCCGCCGGCCCGGCCATGATGCCTGAGGAAGTGCTGGAGGAGATCGCCGCCGAAATGATGAACTACCGCGGAAGCGGCATGTGCGTCATGGAGATGAGCCACCGGTCCAAGGTATTCCAGCAGATCATCGACGAGGCGGAAGCCGACCTGCGCAAGCTGATGAGCATTCCCGACAACTATAAGGTGCTGTTCGTCCAGGGCGGCGGAACCGTTCAGTTTGCCATGGTTCCCATGAACCTGATGAAAAACGGCGTGGCCTGCTATGTGGAAACCGGCAACTGGTCCAAGAAGGCCATTAAGGAGGCCCAGAAGTACGGCGAGGTAAAGATCGTTGCCTCCTCCGCCGATAAGAATTTCTCCTACATTCCCGATTGCTCCGATCTGGACATTCCCGACAATGCCGACTACGTCTATATCTGTGAGAACGAGACCATCAACGGCACCACCTATCACACCCTGCCCAACACCAAGGGCAAGGTCCTGGTGGCGGATCAGTCCTCCATGTTCCTCTCCCGTCCCTGCGACGTGAGCAAGTACGGCCTCATCTGGGCCGGCGTGCAGAAGAATGTGGGCCCCGCCGGTATGGCTGTGGTCATCATCCGGGAAGACCTGCTGCGGGACGACCTGCCTAAGTTCGTTCCCACCTATCTGAACTATAAGACCCACGCAGACGCCGACTCCCTGTACAACACCCCCAACTGCTGGGCCATCTACTGCTGCGGCAAGGTCTTCAAGTACCTGCTCTCTCACGGCGGTCTGGAGGCCATGGCCAAGCGCAACGAGGAGAAGGCCGCCGTGCTCTATGACTTCCTGGATCAGAGCAAGTTCTTCACCGGCGCCGTGCGCAAGGAGGATCGCTCCTTGATGAACGTCCCCTTCGTCACTCCCTCAAAGGAGCAGGATGCCGATGTGGTGGCCGCCTCCAAGGCCGCGGGCTTCGATAACCTCAAAGGCCACAAGAGCGTGGGCGGCCTGCGGGCCTCCATCTACAATGCCATGCCCAAAGAGGGCGTGGAGGCTCTGGTGGAGTTCCTCAAGAAGTACGAGGCGGAGCACGCCTGATCCTTTCCCGGCGGATGCCGGATACGCCTGTCCCCCAATGGGCGTAGGATTTTCCGACCATTGTCAAGGGAGCGCCCCTGGGGTGCGCTTCCCACCAGACAGGCCCACCCAAAACCGCAGGCAGATCCCGGACGGTTTTGGCTGCGGAAAAGACCGGACGCCCATGAGCGTCCGGCGTGGGTGTGCCGGAAAATGATTGAAAGGGGATCAAGTTTATGAGCATTCGTGTTCTGGTTACCGACGGAATGGACGCCGGTGCGGTGGAAAAGCTGCGCAGTGAGGGCTATGAGATCGTGGAGCAGTTCTACGAGCCCGATCAGCTGGGCGCAGCCCTGCGGGAGTTTGACATCGTCATCATCCGCTCCGCCACCAAGATCAAGGAGCCTCAGATCGACGCGGCCAAGGGAAGCCGACTGAAGCTCATCGTCCGGGCAGGCGTGGGTGTGGACAACATTGCCGTCAAGTACGCCGAGGCCAACGGTATCCAGGTAAAGAACACTCCCCGCGCCTCCTCCAATGCCGTGGCAGAGCTGGCTCTGGCGCTGCTGTTCTCCTGCGCCCGGAATATCTCCATCGCCGGGCACACCATGCGGGAGAACAAGTGGGAAAAGAAGGCATACTCCAAGGGGTTTGAGCTTGCGGGCAAAACCATGGGTGTCATCGGCTACGGCCGCATTGGCCGCATGGTGGGAGAAAAGGCCCAGGCCCTGGGCATGCAGGTTCTCTCCACGGTCCACCGCAACAAGCCTGAGGGCTGTGAGTGTGAGACCATGCAGTTTGTCTCCATGGACGAGCTGCTCAGCCGTTCCGATATTCTTGTTTTGTGTGCTCCCAGCGGTGACAAGCCTCTGGTGGATGCGGAATCCCTCCAGAAGATGAAGGACGGCGTGGTCATCATCAACGTCTCCCGGGGAGCCAACGTGGATGAGGCCGCCTTGCTGGACGCTTTGAACTCCGGCAAGGTTCGTGCCGCCGGCCTGGATGTGTGGATGAGCGAGAAGGATCCCAACTGGGCGCTGGCCCAGCATCCGGCCGTCTCCTGTACGCCCCACATCGGTGCGGGCACCAAGGAGGCCCAAAAGCGCATCGGCGCAGAACTGGTGGATATTGTGGAGCATTTTGCAGGCTGAATCAATTATAAAAGCAAAAGCGGGGAGCCGGATCCTGGGATCCGGCTCCCCGCTTTTGCTTTTTCTTGGGCCGCTTCTCTTATGACACGGTAAAATCCGCTCCCAGGGTCAGATCTTCTCCTCCCAGGGTCACACTTTTCACCACCCGGTAGGTTCCGGCGGAAAGGCTGCCGCCCCAGGGCATTTCGCCCCAGCTGACGGTAACTGTTCCGCTCTGTCCCGCCAGCAACTCATGGGCAACGGCGGTCACGTCCATCTCCCCGCTGACCTGGTACCATCCTCCGTTGATCCGCCGGAGAAGGCTGTAATCCTCCCCGTAAAAGGCATTCTTGTCTGTCTGATTGGTAAGGAACAACGTCGCTCCTTTGGCAGAACTCTCCTGAGCTGTCATGGTCAGCCCGGGAACCGTGGATACCACGGTAAACGCCGGATAGATCCCGCTCCGGAAAAGCCGCTCCATCAGGACCGTCAACTCATCCTTGGTCACCGTGCCGGAACACTTGAGCAGGGTGGCGCTTCCGGAGTACCACAGGCCGTTGCCCACGGCCCACTCCACCGCCTCTTTGCTCCATGGGGGAATCGTTGCAGCGTCTGCGTATCCCTCCAGAGCCTGGGAGGACGCAGGCTGCAGCGGGCGATCCGCCGCCTTGCCGTAGCGGTAAAGCATCACTGCTGCCTGTTCCCGGGTGATGGTCTGCTCCGGTCGGAACGTACCGCCGGCATATCCCCCGGCGATCCCTGCGCCCTTGGCCCAGCACAGCGCCTCAAAATACTGCGACCATACCCCCACATCAGAAAAGGGCGCGGGATTCCCGGCGCTCTCTACCGCTGCGCCGCCATTGGTCACATGGGCCCGGTACAGGGCCTGGATAAAGGCTCCCCGGGTTACCCCGGAAGATGCTGCAGCCGTCCCCTCCACGGCGGAAGCCGCGCCGCCCAGCAGCGCAGCGGCGCACACACATACCAGAATCCGTCTCCAAACTCCCATTCTTCTTTTCATATACTTTGTCTCCATTTCTGTAAAATGAATCCTCATAACACAAAAGACGAAAAGAGCCCTGCGTTTGTTGCATACGGCGGACTTTTTTACAGCGCTACACCCACCGTCCGCATGACCTCTTCCACCATCCGGGCGGTATCGTCCTCCCCTTCCCGGCTGGCCACGATGAGATCCGCGTACCGGGCATAAAGGGGCTCCCGCTGGCGGTAGATCTCCCGGATGGTGAGGCCCGCAGGAGCGGCGATGCCCCGATCCACCAGATCCTGGGGCATACGGCTGTCGATGCGGGAGAGGGGTGTCTCCAGCCAGACCGCCACGCCGTTGGAGCGGAGATGCTCCATGGCCTTTTCCGAGAGCACCATGCTGCCTCCGGTAGCCACCACCGTGTTGGAACACTCCAGGGATTGTCCCACCTGCTCCTCAATGGCCAGGAAGGCCTCCAGGCCCTGGGTGCGCAAAATCTCCGGCAGGGTCTTCCCCGTCTTTTCCACGATCAGGTCATCCACATCCACGAAGGTGTAGTCCAGCCGCTGGGCCAGGGCCCGGCCCACCACGCTCTTTCCCGTGCCGGGCATGCCGATCAGGACAATGTTCTTCATAACTTACTGTTCTCCGTTTACAATGTTGTCCGGGCGGTGGCCGTCAGCCACCCGCTCGGCGTTGCGCCACATGTGCAGGTGTGCCCGGCGGAAGCTGCCCTCGGTGATGCCCCCCAGATGGGGAGAGAACACCAGGCGATCCCGGCCGGGGGCGGGCATGGTCACCAGGGGATGATCCGCCGCCACCGGCTCCGGCGCCACAGTGTCCAAGCCCGCGCCGGCGATGGTCCCGGCCATCAGGGCCTCCCGCAGGGCCTGGTTGTCCACCAGATCACCCCGGGCGGTGTTGATGAGATACGCCGTGGACTTCATCCGCTGCAAAAAGGCCGCATTCACCATGTTCCGGGTCTGGTCCGTCACGGCGCAGTGGAGGCTCACGATGTCGCAGGAAGACACCAGTTCCTCCGGGGAGAGGTAGGTGACACCGAACGTCTCCTCCTCGTCCCGGCTGCGGCGATGCCGGGAGTTGTAGAACACCTCGCATCCAAAGGGGGCCAGCCTCTGGGCCGTGGCCTTGGCGATATCTCCGAAGCCGATGAGGCCCACCCGGCACTCCGACAGCTCCCGCAGGCCCTCACGCATGCAGCGCTCCTTCATCTCCATCTGCCGTCCCTCCCGGACAGCCCGGTCTCCTTCCAGCTCCTGACGCAGCAGCATCAGCATCAACAAAACAGCCTGCTCCGCCACGGCGCCGGCGTTGCAGCCCCGGTTGTTGCACACATCGATGCCCCGGGCCCGGGCGGCGGCAAGGTCGATCTTATCGTAAGCCACGCCTTCGGAGTGTACCAGCTTCAAGCCCGGCATCTGCGCCATCAGCGTACCGGAAACGGGGGTAATTGCATCCACAAACAAAATATCTGCGTCTGCCGCCGCAGCCAGAATCTGGGCCTCGCTGCTCTCCTTATCCATAAACACCAGTTCCTGCTGCCGGATAAACGGCAGGTGCGGCATATAGCGCTCGTACCGGGCTTGAGCCCCCAGGATCAAGATTTTCATACCGGTTCCTTCTTTCCATGGTACAACCCACAAAATTTTGTATCCATTATATCATGCGTCCGTGAAATATCCAGACGCAGATTTCACGAAAACACGCCTTTCCTCCGTCGGATTCCCTGTTCTTCCCACTCCGCGGCACCCTATACAAGTCCCTGACAGAATCCTCTGGGGGAAACTGTCGAATTTGTCTATTGCGGGGCGGGTCCAAATCCGATACAATAGGTACGACCTTTCTTGTGGTAGTACCTTTTGAGAAGAATCGAACGAGGTGAAGAATCATGAGCAGTCAGCCTTCCCAGGCAAAAACCATCCGCTCCCAGCTGCTCTCCGCCATGAGAAGCGGCGAGTACGCCGACTGCGCCCGGCTTCCCCGGGAGAGCGTTCTGGCAGAGAAGCTGGGTATCAGCCGCACACAGCTGCGGGACATCCTGGCCTCCCTGGAACGGGAGGGCTTTATCACCCGCCGCCACGGCGTGGGCACCATCATCAACCGCCATGTGCTCAACGCCCAGACCCGTATGGACATTGAGGTGGAGTTTCTGGATATGATCCGCCAGAACGGCCACGAGGCGGCGGTAGCCTACGTCCGGGTATCCGACGGCACGGCGGACAAGCACATCGCCCAGCAGTTGCAAATTCCGGAGGGGACCCCCATTATCCGGGTGGCCCGCCTGTGCACGGCCGACGGCCGTCCCGCCATCTACTGTGAGGACGTGGTGGAAAAGGCACTGGCCCGGGGCAATTACACCATCAAGGATTTCAAGCTCCCCATTTTCCACTTCCTGCAGCGTTTCTGCGGCGTCAACCCCTATATGGACCTGACGGATGTGCGTCCCACGGTGGCAGATGCCGCCTTGAGCGAAGTCTTCCAGGTACCGGTGGGCTCGCCCCTTTTGTATATGGAAGAGGTGGATTTCGACATCGACGGCAAGCCGGTGTTTTGTTCCAGTGAATACTTTGCCGACGGCATCTTCCGGCACACGGTGATGCGCAAAAAGCTTTAACGGAAAAGGAGATTCGATCATGAAAAAAGTCGCCGTTATCCTGGGCTCCGACTCGGACTGGCCCGTCGTTCAGCAGACCTGTGCCCAGCTGGACGCGCTGGACATCCCCTTTGAGGCCCACATTCTCAGCGCCCACCGCACGCCGGCCCAGGCAGCGGACTTTGCCGCCAACGCCCGGGCCAACGGCTTCGGCGTGCTGATCTGCGCCGCCGGCATGGCCGCGCACCTGGCAGGCGCCTTTGCCGCCAACACCACGCTCCCCGTCATCGGGATCCCTCTGCGGGGCGGCGCCATTGACGGACTGGACGCGCTGCTTTCCACCGTGCAGATGCCCGGCGGCATCCCGGTCGCCACCGTAGCCATCAACGGCGCCAAGAATGCCGCCATCCTGGCGGCTGAGATCCTGGCTGTCTCCGATGACACCCTGGCCGCCAAGCTGGAGATCACCCGGCAGAAGATGGCATCCCAGATTGCCCAGAAGGAACAAGCCCTGCAAAACGAGCTGAAGAAATAAGCTCCCGGATTCCCATTGCGCAAGCTCTTAAATTTTATATAAAAACAAGGAGAGATTCACCATGGAAAAGCGCGAACAGCTTTACGAAGGAAAGGCCAAGAAGGTTTTCGCCACCGATGATCCCAACCTGCTCATTGTCTCCTACAAGGATGACGCCACCGCCTTCAACGGGCTCAAAAAGGGCACCATCACCGGCAAGGGCGCCATCAACAACCGCATGACCAACAACCTCATGCGCCGTCTGGAGGAGCAGGGCATCCCCACCCACTTTGTGGAAGAGCTCAGCGACCGGGAAACGGTGGTGAAGAAGGTCTCCATCGTGCCGCTGGAGGTCATCATCCGCAACATCTCCGCCGGCTCCTTCGCCAAGCGTTACGGCGTGGAAGAGGGCATCGTGTTTGACGCCCCCACCATCGAATTCTCCTATAAGAACGACGACCTGGGCGACCCCCTGCTCAACGAGTATCACGCCCTGGCCCTGAAGCTGGCCACCCGGGAGGAGATCGACCTCATCAAAAAGTACGCCTTTGCCGTCAACGACCTGCTCAAGGGCTTCATGAAGGAGATCGGCATCGACCTGGTGGACTTCAAGCTGGAGTTCGGCAAGACCGCCGACGGAACCATCGTCCTGGCCGACGAGATCAGCCCCGACACCTGCCGCCTGTGGGACGAGAAGACCCACGAGAAGCTGGACAAGGACCGTTTCCGCCGGGATCTGGGCGGCGCCGAGGAGGCCTATGAAGAGGTCATGCGCCGTCTCATGGGGGACAAGTAAGGCATGGGCGGATTTTTTGGCGCGATCTCCAAGCGGGACTGCGTGCTGGACATCTTCTTCGGTGTGGATTACCACTCCCACCTGGGCACCCGCCGGGGCGGCATGGCCATCTACGATGCCAACACCGGCTTCCAGCGGCAGATCCACAATATTGAAAACACTCCCTTCCGCACCAAGTTCGAGTCCGACCTGGCGGAGTTCCACGGCTGCAGCGGCATCGGCTGCATCTCCGACACAGACCCCCAGCCTCTGCTGGTGCGCTCCCATCTGGGCCTGTATGCCATCACCACCGTGGGCATCATCACCAACGCCCAGGATCTGGTAGACAAGTATTTTTCAGAAAAGGGCCATCAATTCATGGCCATGAGCAGCGGCAAGATCAACGAGACGGAGCTCATTGCCGCCCTCATCAACCAATGCGACTCCCTGGTGGAGGGCATCCAACATGCCCAGGAGGTCATCAACGGCTCCGCCACCATTTTGATCCTGACGCCCGAGGGCATCATCGCCGCCCGGGACAAGCTGGGCCGCCTGCCGGTGCTGGTGGGCCAGAATGATGACGGTTACTGCGTCTCCTTCGAGTCTTTCGCCTACCAGAAGCTGGGCTACCACACCGCCTATGAACTGGGCCCCCGGGAGATCGTGAAGATTACGGCGGAGGGCTGTGAGTCCCTGGTCCCCGCCGGAGACAAAATGCGCATCTGCGCCTTCCTCTGGACCTATTACGGCTATCCCAACTCCAATTACGAGGGTGTCAACGTGGAGGTCATGCGCTACCGTAACGGCGAGATCATGGCCCGGGACGAGGTGGCCCGTGGGATGCTGCCCAAGGTGGATTACGTGGCGGGCGTACCGGACTCCGGTGTGCCCCACGCCATCGGCTTTGCTAACCGCAGCGGCAAACCCTTTGCCCGTCCCTTTGTGAAATACACCCCCACCTGGCCCCGTTCCTTCATGCCCACCAGTCAGGAGGTGCGCAACCAGGTGGCCAAAATGAAGCAGATCCCCGTGCCCGAGCTCATTGAAGGTAAGAAGCTCCTCTTTGTGGACGACTCCATCGTCCGGGGCACCCAGCTGCGGGAAACGGTGGAATTCCTCTACGCCAGCGGCGCTGAGGAGGTCCACATGCGCTCCGCCTGTCCCCCGGTCATGTACGGCTGCAAGTACCTGAACTTCTCCCGCAGCAACTCCGATATGGATTTGCTGGCCCGGCGCACCGTGCAGGAGTTGGAGGGTGACGAGGGCCAGCAGCACCTGGAGGAGTATGCGGACGCCACCACGGAGCGTGGAGGGTGCCTGCTCAAGAGCATCTGCGAGAAGCTGGGCTTCGACTCTCTGGGCTATCAGTCCCTGGACGGATTGCTGGAGGCCATCGGCATCGACCGGGACAAGATCTGCACCTATTGCTGGACCGGGAAGGAATGACCCCTTTGGGGTCTCCTTCCCCGGTCCCCTATTTTCAAGAACTGGAGGGCATCGACATGGAAAACTCCCACTCCGCGTCCTACGCCGCCGCCGGCGTTGATATTGAAGCAGGCTATCAGGGCGTCAAGCTCATGCGCAAGCACGTGGAGCGCACGCTGATCCCCGGCGTGGTCTCCGACATTGGAGGCTTCGGCGGACTCTTCGCCCCGGACTTTACCGGTATGGAAGAGCCGGTGCTGGTCTCCGGCACCGACGGCGTGGGCACCAAGCTGCGCATCGCCCAGCTGCTGGACAAGCACAACACCGTGGGCATCGACTGCGTGGCCATGTGCGTCAACGACATCATCTGCTGCGGCGCCAAGCCCATTTTCTTCCTGGACTACATCGCCATCGGCAAGAACATCCCGGAGAAGGTGGCGGACATCGTCTCCGGCGTGGCGGAGGGCTGCGTCCAGGCAGGCTGCGCCCTCATCGGCGGCGAGACCGCCGAGCACCCGGGTATGATGGCCGCTGACGACTACGATCTGGCGGGCTTCTCCGTGGGCGTGGTGGACAAGGCCAAGGTCATCGACCACTCCGCCATGGTCCCCGGCGACGTGCTCATCGCCCTGCCCTCCTCCGGCATCCACTCCAACGGCTATTCCCTGGTGCGTAAGGTCTTCGACGTGGAGCACGCGGACCTGGGCCTCTACTCCGGAGAGCTGGGCTGCACCATCGGTGAGGCACTGCTGACCCCCACCCGCATCTATGTCAAGCCGGTCCTCGCCTGCATGGAGGCTGTCACCGTCAAGGGCGTCAGCCACATCACCGGCGGCGGCTTCTACGAAAACCTGCCCCGGTGCCTGCCGGAGGGCCTCACCGCTAAGATCGACAAGGCTTCCCTGCGGACGCCTCCCATCTTCTCCATGCTCCAGAGCAAGGGAGAGATCCCGGAGCGGGACATGTTCAACACCTACAACATGGGCGTGGGCATGGTGCTGGTGGTCTCTCAGGCCGACTCCGCCACAGCTTTGACCACCCTGCATGCACAGGGCTGCGACGCCTACGTCATGGGCGAGATCGTCTCCGGCGAGGAGCGGGTGGTGTTATGCTGAACAAAGCCCGTATCGCCGTCCTGGTCTCCGGCGGCGGCACCAATCTGGAGGCTCTGCTCAAGGCCCAGGAATCCGGCGCCATCCCCCACGGGGAAATCGTGGTGGTGCTCTCCAGTGCAGAGGGGGCCTACGCCCTGGAGCGGGCAAAAAACCACGGCATCCCCGGCTTCGCCGTTCCCCGCAAGGCCATGACCCAGGCAGAATTTGAGACGGCGCTGGAGGAAAAGCTCACGGAGTACCAGGCTGACATCATCATCCTGGCTGGCTTCTTGTCCATTTTGTCTGCAGACTTCGTCTCCCGCTGGCCGGAGCGGATCCTCAACGTCCACCCCTCCCTGATCCCCTCCTTCTGCGGAAAGGGCTTCTACGGGCTCAAGGTCCATGAGGCGGCATTGAGCCGGGGCGTGAAGGTCACCGGCGCCACCGTGCACCTGGTCAACGAGATCCCCGACGGCGGCCGCATCCTGCTGCAAAAGGCCGTGGAGATTCTCCCCGGTGACACGCCGGAGGTGCTGCAGCGCCGGGTGATGGAGCAGGCGGAGTGGGTGCTGCTGCCCCAGGCGGCGGAACAGCTCAGCGCGGAACTTGTGAAAGAGAGGGAATGAGTATATGGATATCTACGCCATCAACGATCTGAATGCCCTGCTGAACACCAATCCCTACCCCGGCCGGGGCATCGTGCTGGGCAAGACGGCGGACGGCAAGCAGTCCGTGGCAGCCTACTTCATCATGGGCCGCAGCGTCAACAGCCGCAACCGCGTCTTTGTGGAGGAACCCGACGGCATCCGCACCGAGGCCTATGACCCCTCCAAGGTGGAGGACCCCAGCCTCATCATCTACCATCCCGTCCGTCAGATGGGCCGGGGCCTGATCGTCACCAACGGCGACCAGACGGACACCATTCTGGAGTTCCTGGAGCGGGGCCTCCCCATGGAGCAGGCCCTGCGCACCCGGGAATTTGAGCCGGACGGCCCCAACTGGACCCCCCGGATCTCCGGCCTGCTGAGCCCCGACGGCAGCTACAAGCTCTCCATTTTGAAATCTGCCGACCCGGAGGGCTCCGCCTGCGTGCGCCAGACCTTCGAGTATCCCGGCCAGGCAGGCGTGGGCCACTTCCTCCACACCTACGTCACCGACGGCAACCCCATCCCCACCTTCCAGGGTGAGCCGGAGCGGGTAGCCATCACCGGTGATATCGACGCTTTCACCACCGCTGTGTGGGAAAACCTGAACCCCGACAACAAGATCTCCCTGTTCGTCCGCTTCACGGATCTGGAGACCAATACCTATACCCAGCGCATTCTCAACAAAAATCAGTAAAAGGAGCGGGACACATGAACGAACTGGAACTCAAATACGGCTGCAACCCCAACCAAAAGCCCTCCCGCATCTTTATGCGTGACGGCGGCGACCTGCCCATCACGGTCCTTAACGGCAAGCCCGGCTACATCAACTTTCTGGACGCCCTGAACTCCTGGCAGCTGGTCAAGGAGCTCAAGGCCGCCACGGGCCTGCCCGCCGCCGCGTCCTTCAAGCACGTCTCCCCTGCCGGCGCTGCCGTGGGCCTGCCCCTCTCCGATGTGGATAAGAAAATCTACTTCGTCGACGAAACGGCAGAGCTCACCCCCATCGCCTGCGCCTACATCCGGGCCCGGGGCGCCGACCGCCTGTGCTCTTACGGCGACTGGGCGGCCCTCTCCGATGTGTGCGACGCCGCCACCGCCCGGTACCTGAAGTACGAGGTCTCCGACGGCATCATTGCCCCCGGTTATACCGACGAGGCCCTGGAGATCCTGAAGACCAAGAAGAAGGGCAACTACAACGTGGTGCAGATCGACCCGGACTATGTCCCCGCTCCCCAGGAGTACAAGGACGTTTTCGGCGTCACCTTCCAGCAGGGCCGCAACAACTTCAAGATCGACGAGGACCTGCTCACCAACATCGTCACGGAGAACAAGGACCTGCCCCAGCAGGCCAAGATCGACATGATCGTGGCCCTCATCACCCTCAAGTATACCCAGTCCAACTCCGTGTGCTATGTGAAGGACGGCCAGGCCATCGGCGTGGGCGCCGGCCAGCAGAGCCGCATCCACTGCACCCGTCTTGCCGGCAACAAAGCCGACAACTGGTACCTGCGCCAGCACCCCAAGGTCCTGGGTCTCCAGTTTGTGGAGGGTATCCGCCGCCCCGACCGGGACAACGCCATCGACATCTACACCTCCGACGAGTATGAGGACATTCTGGCGGAGGGCGTGTGGCAGCAGACCTTCACCGTCAAGCCCGAGGTGCTGACAGAGGAAGAGAAAAAGGCCTGGATCGCCACCCAGTCCGGCGTCACCTGCGGATCCGACGCCTTCTTCCCCTTCGGCGACAATGTGGAGCGTGCCCGCAAGTCCGGCGTGCAGTACATCGCCGAGCCCGGCGGCTCCATCCGGGATGACCACGTCATCGAAACCGCCAACAAATACGGCATGACCATGTGCTTTACGGGGATGCGGCTGTTCCACCATTGAGATAGAGGGGGAGCTGGCCAACACCGTTGCGGCATTGCGATTCCCGGCCCTATTGGGGCCGCCAATCGCGCCGCTGCCTCGAAAGCAGCTCGCTTAATCCGCCTCAGGCGGCGCTTTGCTGCTTTCCCCTCTATCTCCCCCACCACCAGTGACTTCGGTCACTGGTGAGCGCCGCCCAAGGCGGCTGGGTCAAAGTATTTTCGCCACGTACACGCCGCGGCGAAAATGATCACCAAATGAATTTGCCTTCGGCAAATCTTTCTGGTAGCTCAACGATTTTCCCGGCCTTGCCAGGGGCCAGATCGCAGGATAAGAGGAGGAGAACATTTATGAATCTTCTGGTGGTGGGCGGCGGAGGCCGCGAGCACGCCATTATCAAAAAACTCCGGGAGAATCCGGAGGTAGAGACCATCTACGCCCTGCCGGGCAACGGCGGCATTGCCGCCGACGCCGTCTGCGTGCCGGAGATCGGCGCCAAGGACATCCCCGCCATCGTAGACTTTGCCAAGTCCCACGACATCAGCTTTGCCGTGGTGGCCCCGGATGATCCCCTGGCCCTGGGCTGTGTGGACGCCCTCCACGCCGTGGGCATTCCCTGCTTCGGCCCGGACGCCAAGGCCGCCCGCATTGAAGCCAGCAAGGTCTTCTCCAAGAACCTGATGAAAAAGTACGCCATCCCCACCGCCCGCTATGAGGTCTTTGACAACCCTGCCGATGCCCTGGCCTATTTGCGCACTGCCTCCTTCCCCATTGTGGTAAAGGCCGACGGCCTGGCTCTGGGCAAGGGTGTGCTGATTCCCCAGAACCTCGCTGAGGCGGAGAAGGCCGTCAAGTCCATCATGGAGGATAAGGTTTTCGGCGCCTCCGGCAATGAGATCGTGGTGGAAGAGTTCCTCACCGGTCCCGAGGTCAGCGTCCTGGCCTTTACCGACGGCACCGCCATCGCCCCCATGGTCTCCTCCATGGACCACAAGCGGGCGGGTGACGGGGACACCGGCCTCAACACCGGCGGCATGGGCACCATCGCCCCCAACCCCTGCTACACCCCGGAGATGGCCCAGCGCTGCATGGACACCATCTTCCTGCCTACTCTGGCGGCTATGCGGGCGGAGGGTTGCCCCTTCAAGGGCTGCCTGTACTTCGGGCTGATGCTCACTCCCGACGGCCCCAAGGTCATCGAATACAACTGCCGCTTCGGCGACCCCGAGACCCAGGTGGTGCTTCCCTTGCTGAAAACGGACTTACTGACCATCATGCAGGCTGTGGAAAACGAGACCCTGGCAGACCTCTCTGTGGAGTGGTCCGATGGAACTGCCGCCTGCGTGATCCTGGCCTCCGGCGGCTATCCCGCCCACTATGAAAAGGGCAAGGTCATTACACTCCCTGATGCAGTACCGGAGAACGTCACGGTCTATCACGCCGGAGACAAATTGGAAAACGGCCGCCTGGTGACCTCCGGCGGCCGGGTGCTGGGCGTCACCGCCACGGCTCCCACCTTGCGGCAGGCCCTCTCTGACGCCTACGCCGCTGCGGACACCATTGAGTTTGAAGGCAAATACCTGCGCCGCGACATCGGTCAGCGGGCGCTGCGCCTGACGGAGGAATAACATGGTACGAAGGATCTATGTGGAAAAAAAGCCCGCTCTGCGCCAGGAGGCCGCGGGACTTTTGAACGAACTGCGCACACTGCTGGGCGTCACCGCCCTGACGGGACTGCGCCTGCTCAACCGCTATGACGTGGAGGGCCTGGACGAGGCCGCCTTCCGCCGGGCCGTGGGCACCGTACTCTCCGAGCCCCAGGTGGATGATGTGTACGAGGCTCTGCCTGCCGGGGACTTTGCTGCCTTTGCGGTGGAGTATCTGCCGGGACAGTTCGACCAGCGGGCGGACTCCGCCAGCCAGTGCATCCAGCTGCTGACCCAGGGGGAGCGTCCCACGGTGCGCTCCGCCAAGGTATACCTGCTCTCCGGTGAGCTCACCGCTGCCGATGTGGATGCCGTGCGCCGCTATGTCATCAACCCTGTGGAGGCCCGGGAGGCATCCCTGGAGCCGGTGGACTCCCTGGCCATGGACATTGACCAGCCCGCGCCCCCAGCGGTGCTGGAAGGCTTCACCGCCATGGACGACGCCGCTTTGGAGGGGCTCATCGCCTCTTTGGGCCTGGCCATGGATCTGGGGGACCTCCAGTGCTGCCGGGCATATTTCGCCCAGGAGCAGCGGGACCCCACCATTACGGAGATCCGTATCCTGGATACCTACTGGTCCGACCACTGCCGCCACACCACCTTCTCCACCGTTCTCAAGGACATCGCCTTTGAAGACCCCCGGGTCCAGGCAGCCTATGACCGCTATCTCTCTGTCCGGGAGGAGACCAACGCCGGCACCAAGCCCATCACCCTCATGGACATGGGCACCCGGGGTGCCAAGTACCTGAAAAAGTCCGGCGCCCTCACCGCCCTGGACGAGTCCGAGGAAATCAACGCCTGCACGGTGAAGATCAACGTGGACGAGGACGGGGAGGACAAGCCCTGGCTGCTGCTGTTCAAAAACGAGACCCACAACCATCCCACGGAGATCGAGCCCTTCGGCGGCGCAGCCACCTGCATCGGCGGCGCTATCCGGGATCCTCTGGCAGGCCGTGGCTATGTCTACCAGGCCATGCGGGTCACCGGCGCAGCGGACCCCCGCACCCCCATTGCCGACACCATTCCCGGCAAGCTCCCCCAGCGCAAGATCGTCCAGTCCGCCGCCAACGGCTACAGCTCCTACGGCAACCAGATCGGCCTTGCCACGGGCCTGGTGGACGAGATCTACCACAAGGGCTACGCCGCCAAGCGCCTGGAGATTGGCGCCGTGGTAGGTGCCGTGCCTGCCGGCAGTGTCCGGCGGGAGGTCCCCCAGCCCGGCGACGTGGTGATTCTGCTGGGCGGCCGCACCGGACGGGACGGCATCGGCGGCGCCACCGGCTCCTCCAAGAGCCATGACTCCAAGTCCGTGGCCACCTGCTCCGCGGAAGTGCAGAAGGGCAACGCCCCGGAGGAGCGCAAGCTCCAGCGCCTCTTCCGTCATGCGGAGGCAGTGCGCCTTATCAAGCGCTGCAACGACTTCGGTGCCGGCGGCGTGTCCGTGGCCGTGGGCGAGCTGGCGGATTCCCTGGATATCGACCTCTCCGCCGTGCCCAAGAAGTACGAAGGCCTGGACGCCACAGAGCTGGCCATCTCCGAATCCCAGGAGCGCATGGCGGTAGTGGTGGAGGCCAAGGACGCCCCCCGCTTCATGGAGATCGCCGGGGAGGAGAACCTGGAGTCCACCATCGTGGCCACCGTCACCGATACCGGCCGCATGGTCATGCACTGGAACGGCCAGGTGGTGGCGGATCTGAGCCGCGCCTTCCTGGATACCAACGGCGCGGCCAAGGAGGCCTCCGCCCTGGTGGAAGCTCCCGCGGCTCCCAAGACCGTCCCCGTCACCAACTTCCATGATACCCTCCTCTCCCTGGCCGGGGATCTCAATATCTGCTCCCGGCAGGGCCTTTGCGAGCGGTTCGACTCCACCATCGGCGCCTCTTCCGTGCTGATGCCCTTCGGCGGCAAGTACCAGAAGACCCCCACCCAGGCCATGGCAGCAAAGCTGCCGGTGCTGGGCCACGATACCACCACTTGCTCCATCATGGCCTGGGGCGGCGACCCCCATGTCATGGACGCCTCCCCCTACCGGGGTGCCTATCTGGCGGTGGCGGAATCCGTTGCCAAGGTCATTGCCGCAGGCGGTGACCGCAAGCAGTGCTGGCTGTCTTTCCAGGAGTACTTTGAAAAGCTGGGTACAGAGCCCAGCCGCTGGGGCAAGCCCGTGGCCGCCCTGCTGGGTGCCCTCTCGGCGCAGCTGGATCTCCAGTGCGCCGCCATCGGCGGCAAGGACTCCATGTCCGGCTCCTTCAACGACCTGGACGTGCCCCCCACTCTGGTGTCCTTCGCTGTGTCCGTGGGCAAGACGGCCCGTATCCTCTCCAATGAGTTCAAAGCCTCCGGCCACAAGGTCTACCTGCTTGCCCCGGAGACGGAAGATGACGGCGCCCTGAATCCCGAGAGCCTGCGCAGCGTGCTGGATACCGCCCAGGATCTCATCGCCGCAGGCAAGGTCCTCAGCGCCAGCGTGGTGGGCTTTGGCGGCATCGCCGTGTCCGTCATGAAAAGCTGCATGGGCAACGGCCTGGGCTTCTCCTTTACCGACGCCTTCCTGCCGGCGGATCTCTTTGCCCGCCGCCCGGCAGCCATACTGCTGGAAACGGCGGAGGATCTGGATACCGGCGTCTGCGTGGGTGTCACCAACGCCAGCGGCTCCATCTGCTGCGAGTGCGAGTCCGTGACCCTTTCCGAGCTCTCCGGCCCCTACGATGAGACGCTGGAGGCCATCTTCCCCATGCGCACCGCCACGGTGCCGGAGACCATCCCGGTGCTGGAGGCCCCCGCCTTCACCCGCTGCGCCCCCAAGATGGGCTGCGCCGCCCCCAAGGTGCTGATCCCCGTCTTCCCCGGCACCAACTGCGAGTATGACAGCGCCCGGGCCGTGGAGCGTGCAGGCCTGGTACCGGAGATCCTGGTGCTGAATAACCGCTCCGCCGCAGATGTGGCGGACTCTGCCGCCCGCTTTGCCAAGGCGGCCCGTGAAAGCCAGATTATCTTCGTCCCCGGCGGCTTCTCCGGCGGCGACGAGCCCGACGGCTCCGGCAAGTTCATCACTGCCTTCTTCCGCAACGGCGCGGTTGCCGACGCCACCATGGATCTGCTGAAAAACCGGGATGGCTTGATGCTGGGCATCTGCAACGGCTTCCAGGCCCTCATCAAGCTGGGCCTGGTGCCCTATGGCGAGATCCGGGATACCGACGACACTTGCCCCACCCTCAGTTATAACGTCATCGGCCGCCATCAGTCCAAGATCGTCCGCACCCGGGTGGCCTCCAATCGCTCTCCCTGGCTCAGCCGTGCCCAGGTAGGCGATGTGGTGAGCGTCCCCATCTCCCACGGTGAGGGCCGCTTCCTGTGCAATCCCGAGCTTTTGAACCAGCTGGCGGAAAACGGGCAGATTGCCACCCAGTATGTGGACCTGGAGGGCATGCCCACCATGGACGTTGCCTTCAATCCCAACGGCTCCGCCTGGGCCGTGGAGGGCATCACCTCCCCCGACGGCCGGATTCTGGGCAAGATGGGCCACTCCGAGCGCGTCGGCCCGGGCCTCTACCAGAACGTCCCCGGCCAGTACAATCTGCATTTGTTCGATTCCGCCAAGGATTATTTCTCTCTTTGACGTTGCTTTTCCCTAAATTTGTGGTATCCTAATGCAAATCCACAAAAATCATAGAAACGAGGTGGCCTCATGGCATATTTTTTCAAGGAACCCTCCCGCACCTTCAGTGAATATCTGTTGGTTCCCGGCTACTCCTCCTCGGAGTGCATCCCCGCCAACGTCTCTCTCAAGACGCCGGTGGTAAAGTTCAAGCGGGGCGAGGAACCCTCCCTCACCATGAACGTCCCCATGGTCTCCGCCGTCATGCAGGCAGTCTCCGGGGAGAAGATGGGCATTGCCCTGGCCCGTGAGGGCGGCATCGCCTTTATCTACGTCTCCCAACCCATTGAAGAGCAGGCGGAAATGGTCCGCAAGGTGAAAACCTACAAGGCGGGCTTTGTCACCAGCGACTCCAACCTGCGCATCGGGGACACCCTGGCAGACGTACTGGCACTGAAGGAGCGCACCGGCCACTCCACTATGGCGGTCACCGACGACGGTACCGGCACCGGCAAGATGCTGGGCCTTGTCACCAGCCGTGACTACCGTGTCAGCCGTATGGATCCCTCCGCGCCCGTTTCGGAGTTCATGACCCCCATTGACAAGATCGTTTCCGCGCCTGAGGGCACCAGCCTCAAGGAGGCCAACGACATCATCTGGGATCACAAGCTCAACGCCCTGCCCATCCTGACGGCGGACGGCCACCTGGTGAGCTTCGTCTTCCGCAAGGACTACGACTCCCACAAGGGCAACCCCCTGGAACTGCTGGACTCCCAGAAGCGCTATGTGGTAGGTGCCGGCATCAACACCCGGGACTATGCCGAGCGTGTTCCCGCCCTGGTGGAAGCCGGCGTAGACGTGCTGGTCATCGACTCCTCCGAGGGCTATTCCGAGTGGCAGCTGCGTACCCTCAAATGGATCCGGGACCACTACGGCGATACCGTGAAGGTGGGCGCCGGCAACGTGGTGGACGGCGAGGGCTTCCGCTTCCTGGCAGACGCCGGGGCTGACTTTGTGAAGATCGGCATCGGCGGCGGCTCCATCTGCATCACCCGGGAAACCAAGGGCATTGGCCGGGGCCAGGCCACGGCGGTCATCGACGTGGCGGCAGAGCGGGACAAGTATTTTGAGGAGACCGGCGTCTATGTCCCCATCTGCGCCGACGGCGGCATTGTCCAGGACTATCACATCACCCTGGCTCTGGCTATGGGCGCGGACTTCTGCATGCTGGGCCGGTACTTCTCCCGGTTTGACGAATCCCCCACCAGCAAGGTCCTCATCGGCGGCAGCTATATGAAGGAATACTGGGGCGAGGGCAGCGCCCGGGCCCGGAACTGGCAGCGCTACGATCTGGGCGGCGCCGCCAAGCTGAGCTTTGAAGAGGGCGTGGACTCCTATGTTCCCTATGCCGGTGCCCTGGCGGACGGCATGGCCACCACCCTCTCCAAGATCCGCTCCACCATGTGCAACTGCGGCGCGCTGACCATCCCGGAGCTGCGGGACAAGGCCAAGCTGACCCTGGTCTCCTCCGTCTCCATTGTGGAGGGCGGCGCTCACGACGTGCTGCTCAAGGACACCAACAATTCCGGCAACCGCAGCTGATCTTTCAACGTTCCATGCCTTCCGGGAAAGGTTTTCCCGGAAGGCATATTTTTTCAGCATTGTGGAGCCTGCGCACCTGTCCCCCCAAACATTTTTGGGGTACAACTTTTCCGAAAAGGCTTGTATTTTTTTTGTAAAGTCTTATAATAGTCTCATTAACTTAATCGTTTACTTTCGCATAGGAGTTATCAGACATGCACAGAAAACCCAAAATTCTTGTTGTCGGCAGCTTCGTGATGGATGTCATCGCCACCACGGAGCGCGTCCCTGCCTCCGGGCAGACCGTTTATGGTAAATCCTTCCACATGGCCCCCGGTGGAAAGGGTGCCAACCAGGCCCTGCAATGCGCCCGGCTGGGAGCGGATGTGACCATGATGGGCTGCGTGGGAGATGACCTTTTCGGCCAGCACCTGCTGGAAACGCCCCGGAAGTCCGGGGTGGATGTAAGCCACGTGGTGGTGCGTCCCGGCATCTCCTCCGGCGTAGGACATGTGACGCTGGAGGTAACGGATCATACGGCGCAAAATCGCATCGTGGTGATTCGGGGCGCCAACGCCGCATTGACCCTGGAGGATGTGGCCTGGATCCGGGATACCATCCATACATATGACATGGTGCTGCTGCAGCTGGAGATCCCCCTGGAGGTAAACCGAGCTGTGGCCGGATGGGCCCATGCGGCCGGTGTCCCGGTGATGCTCAACCCGGCTCCTGCCACGGATCTGGATGAGCATCTGCTCCAGTCTGTGACCTATATGATCCCCAACGAGCAGGAGGCCTCTGTGGAAACGGGACTCCCTCTGCGGACAGAGGGCGGCGCCCTGCGGCAGGAGGATCTGGAGGCCATTGCCGCCAAGCTTTGCAGCTATGGTGTGGAACATGTCATCATTACCCTGGGCGGCCACGGTTCCGCCGTGGTGAAGGCCGACGGCATTCAGTACATCCCCATTGTCCAGATGCCCCATGTGGCGGATCCCACCGCCGCAGGAGACTCCTATGTGGGAGCGCTGGCGGTGGGATTGACCACCGGGCTGTCCCTGGAGTCGGCCATGGCCTTTGCCAGCCATACCGCCGCCATTACCGTCTCCCGAATGGGGGCCATGCCCTCCCTTCCCACACTGGAGGAAGTGCTGATTCTTCTGCGGGACCGGGAATGCCGGACCGTTCCCCTTTCCTGTCTGGAAGCTCTGAGATAAAGCAAAAAAATTCCCCCTCATCTGAGGGGGAATTTTTTTATTGGATGTGCTCCTCGCAGCAGTCGTCCAGCACACGGAAGCCCATTTCATCAGGCTCCGCCACCGGAAACAACGCGATCCCATCCCGGTCGAACTGTGGACAAAGCCGTTTTTCCGGCTCCACCCGCAGCACCGGCATCTCGCGGTGCTTTTTCCGCATGAAGATCACCCCCGGTCTCAGGGTGCGCAGTTTTTGGCGAATCATGCGGAAACAAGATGATTTTCAGCCCTGTCCCATCAGACGCAGGCCCGCCTCCTTGTCTCCGGCAATGATCAGATGGGTATCCGGGGTAAAAACATACTCCGGATCCAGCAAAGGAACGATCTCATCTCCCGTGCGGAGCCCCAGAATGTTGACATTGTAGCGGCGGCGGACATCCATCTGGGCTACGGTCTTGCCCTCCCAGTCACTGGGGACTTCCATCTCAAAGACGGCATAGCGTGGCGTCAGTTCAAAATAATCAAAGAGATTCTGAGCAGAGAATCGCATGGCCACCCGGGTAGCCATATCCATCTCCGTATGGATCACATAGTCGGCGCCGATCTTCTTGAGGAATTTGATCTGTTTTTCCCGGTCCGCCCGGGCCACCACGCACTTTGCTCCCAGGTCTTTCAGGGTGGCGGTAGCCTCCAGGGAAGCCTGGAAATCGTCGCTGATGCACACAAAACAGGCGTCAAAATTCCGCACGCCCAGGGAGGCCAGCACCTGTTCATCCTGGCAGTCTCCCACGCAGGCGGCGGTGGCCACATTGGAGATCCGGGCCACCCGCTCCTCATCCTGATCCAGGACCATGACCTCATTGCCCAGATCCACCAGTTTATCCGTCAAATGCCGGCCGAAGCGCCCAAGGCCGATTACCAAAAAAGATTTCATCCCATATGCTCCTCTCTCAACCGATCAGGATCTTCTCGCTGACATTGCGCAGCTTGGGGCGGGGGTGATCCGGTGTGATGGCCATGGCCACCGACATGCTGCCCACCCGCCCGGCAAACATCAGCAGGGTAATGACGACTTTGGAAAGATCCGGCAGCGAGGCCGTCACGCCCCGGCTCAATCCCACCGTCCCGATGGCGGAAATGCTCTCAAACAAGGCATCGTCCAGGGCGATCCCCTCCACACACAAAACCATGCAGCCCACGATACAGGTGGTAAAATACGCGCAGACCGAGGAAAACGCCTTGCGGATATCCTCCTGATCCAGCCGCCGGTGATAGATATTCACGTCCTCCCGGCGGAAGGTCAGGGCAAAGGCGCTGAGCAAAATCACCGTGAACGTGTTGACCTTGATGCCGCCTCCGGTGGAGCCGGAACCCGCACCAATGAACATCAGCACCATAGTCAGAAGGGTCCCGCTCTCACTCAAGGACGCCTGATCCACAGAGAAGAACCCCGCCGTCCGGGTGGTGACGGACTGGAAAAAGGACATCAGCACCCGGTCTCCCGCAGAGGCCCCCGCAAAGGCGTTCTCCCGCTCCAGCACATAGAAGCCCGCTGCACCGCCCACGATGAGCACCGCTGTCACTGTCAGCATGATCTTGCTGTGCAGGCGGTAACGCCGCAGATGCCGTCCGTTGGTCAGGATGTCGTCCCACACCAGAAAGCCCAGTCCGCCGCAGGTGATCAGCGCCATAATGACGATATTGGGCAGAGGCTCCCCGGCAATGGGGATCAGGGACGTACCGCCTCCCAGCAGGTCAAATCCCGCATTGCAAAAGGCGGACACCGCGTGGAACAATGACATCCACAGCCCCTGTAGCAAACCGTACCGCGGGCAAAACCACAACGACATCAGCACGGCACCGGTTCCCTCACAGGCAGCCGTTACCAGCAGAGCCCGGCGGGTGAGCCGCACCACGCCGCCCATCTGCAGCGCTCCCACGGAATCCATCAGCACCGAGCGCCGGTGCAGCCCGATGCGCCGGTGCAGCAGCAGCGCCACCAGAATGGACACCGTCATAAAGCTCAACCCGCCGATCTGGATGAGCACGATCAGCACCGCCTGCCCGAACAAGGTGAACTGGGTCATGGTATCGTACAGCGTCAGTCCCGTCACACAGGACGCAGAAGCTGACGTAAACAGCGCGTCCAAAAAAGGCAGGCACTGCCCGTCCCGGGACGAAATGGGCAGCATCAGCAGCAGCGCCCCAGCCAGGATCAGGCAGGCAAAGCTCACCACCAGATTCTGCACGGCATTCAATCGAAAACGTCGCCGGTTCATGGTCTCCCCCTCAAACGGCAAAAAAATAAGCGCATACCTTGCAGATCCCCAGGATCCAACGCAAAGATGGCAGAATCTCTCTTCTCCGGCCGGAATCCGGCCCTGCCCGTCCGATACGGGCACTTCGCGGCCATTATAGCACGCCGCATATGGGAATGCAATCAAAAGCACATAAAGAAATACCGCGCTTTCCAAAACCTCCTCATGCTTCCAAGGGGGATATGCAAAACGGCTCCAGACCGTATTCTTACCGTCTGGAGCCGTTCTTTATCCGCGATCCCGCTTTTTCCAGGTCAGCAGCAGCGCCGAATTCAAAATCACCAGGACAGACCCGGCATTATGTACCAGGGCCCCCACCACCGGATTCAGGATCCCAGTGATGGCCAGGGCGATGGCCAGGAAGTTCAGGGACATGGAGAAGGTAAGGTTGCACTTGATGGTCACCATCATCCGGCGGGACAGACGCAGCAGGTGGGGCAGCTCCCGGATCTCGTCGTTGACCAGGGCGATGTCTGCGGCATCCACAGCGATATCGCTGCCGATGCCGCCCATGGCGATGCCCACGTGGGCCTTTTTCAGGGCGGGCGCATCGTTGATGCCGTCGCCCACCATGCACACCATTTGCCCTTCCCTCTGGGAGCGGCCGATCCACTCCAGCTTGTCCTCTGGCAGACATCCGGCCTGCACCTCCTGGATCCCCAGCTGGGCGGCAATGCTCCGGGCGGCATTGGCGTGGTCCCCTGTCAGCAGAACCGGCGTCACCCCGACTTCTCTCACCTGCCGAATGGTCTGCGCCGCATCTGGCCGCACCGTATCAGAGAGGGCCAGAAAGCCCGCCGGAACCCCGTCCACCGCCACATACGTCAGGGTGCACCCTCGATCCAGCCAGGGCTGGGCGGCAGTCCGCAGGGTTTCACCGGAAATCCCGTGCTCCGCCAGCAGCTCCGGATTCCCGGCCAACACCTGACGGCCGTCCACGGCGGCCTCCACCCCCCGGCCCGGCAGCATGGAAAAGGATGCCGCCTGAGGTGCAGCACGATCATGTTCCTCCCGGTAGCCCTGCACGATGGCCTTGCCCAGGGGATGCTCGGAGCGAT
Source organism: uncultured Oscillibacter sp. (assembly GCA_905200545.1). Lineage (GTDB taxonomy): Bacteria > Bacillota > Clostridia > Oscillospirales > Oscillospiraceae > Oscillibacter. The sequence continues at coordinate 33,268 of CAJKKQ010000009.1, read as the reverse complement.
CCTCCGCCCCTGCCGCCAGGGCGTAGAGGTTTTCCCGGGAAAGATTGGGCTCCACACTCTCCACCGCCGCCACCCGGGGGGTCCCGTAGGTCAGGGTCCCGGTCTTGTCAAAGGTCACATATTCCACGGATGCCAGCCGCTCCAGGGCATCTCCCTCCCGTACCAGGAAGCCGTGGCGGGTGGCGTTGCCGATGGCAGCCATGATGGCGGTGGGGGTAGCCAGCACCAGGGCACAGGGGCAGAACACCACCAGAATGGTCACCGCCCGGATGACTTCCCCGGTCACCAGCCAGGTGATGGCTGCGGCAGCCAGCGCCACCACCACCACCCAGGTGGCCCAGCGGTCCGCCAAGCCCACGATCTTGGCCTTTCCCGCATCCGCCGACTGCACCAGGCGGATCATCCGCTGGATGGAGCTGTCCTCCCCCACCCGCAGCGCCTCCATATCAAAGGACCCGAACTGGTTCACGGTACCGCTGGAAACCTCATCTCCCGGCCCCTTGTCCACCGGGAGGGATTCCCCGGTCATCACCGCCTGGTTGATGGAGGTCTCACCGGCGGTGATGACGCCGTCCACCGGCACGGTCTCCCCAGGCAGCACCCGCAGCCGGTCTCCCACCTGCACCTGCTCCGCCGGGATGGTCTCCTCCCCCCGGTCGGTGAGCCGCCGGGCAGTCCGGGGCGTCAGCCGTACCAACCGCTCGATGCCAGCCCGGGCCCGGGCCACTGTCAGATCCTCCAGCAACGCCCCCAGCTGCATGATGAAGGCCACCTCGCCTGCGGCAAAGTCCTCTCCAATCACCACGGAGGCCACCAATGCCATGGACACTAGGACATCCGCCTTGATGTCAAAGGCCGTCACCAGGCCGATGACCGCCTCCAGGATAATGGGGATGCCGCACAGGATGATGGCCACCCAGGCAGGGTCAAAGGGCAGCCCCGGTACCTGCAGAATGCTCCCCAGCAAGGCAAGACCGCCCAAAACCAAGCATACTACATCCCGCTTGATGCCGCCCCACTCCAGAAATGCTTCCAAGTATTTCATGTCACCCTCCTTTATACCCATAGGGGTATATGTACATGATACCCCCACGGGTATATTCTGTCAAGGCAAGTCTCCCATTTCTAATCCGTTCCTGACAGAACGGCAAAACCCGCCGTGGGAATCTCCCACAGCGGGTCTTGCATGGGTCACATAGCCTCGTAGACGGCTTTCATACCCCGGTAGCTCTCGTAGCAATCCAGCTTGGAGACCACCTCAAAGGGGGCGTGCATGCTCAAAACCGGCACGCCTGCGTCCAATGTGGTGATGTTGCGGTTGGCCATATACACGGCCACGGTGCCGCCGCCGCCGGCGTCCACCTTGCCCAGCTCCGCGATCTGCCAGATGACGTCCGCGTCATCGAAGATCCGGCGGATATAGGCCACCGTCTCAGCATCGGCGTCGGAGGCGCCGGACTTGCCCCGGGCCCCGGTATACTTGCAAAGGCCCACGCCGTAGTTGAGATAGGCGGCGTTGCGCTTTTCATAGACATCGGAGTAGTTGGGGTCGAAGGCGGCGGTGACGTCGGCGCTGAGGCAGAAGGAGCGCTCAAAGCACACCCGGACGGGCACGCCCTGGCTCTCGCACAGATCCTCCAGGAAGGTATCGAAGGCGGCGGACTGCATGCCCGTGACGCCGTCGGAGCCGATCTCCTCCTTGTCCGCCAGGACACAAACAGCGGTCTTGCCGGGGGTCTTGTCCAGATCCAGCAGCGCCTTCAGGGCGGCGTAAGCGCACACCCGGTCGTCGTGTCCGTAGGCGCCGATCATGGAGCGGTCCAGTCCGATGTGGCAGGCTTTCCCCGCCGGGACGGCCTCCAGCTCCGCGGAGGCAAAATCGTCCTCGGTGATGCCGTACTTCTCGTTAAGCAGCTGCATCACCGCCAGCTTCACCCGGCCGGACTCCTCCTCCCCGCCGATGGGGCGGCTGCCCAGCAGCAGGTTCAGCGTCTCGCCGGCAACGGCCTCGCCCAGGGGCTTCTTGCTCTGCTCGGCACCCAGATGGGGCAGCAGATCCGTGATCACCAGCCGGGGATCTCCGGGCTCGGTGCCGATGGAAACGGACACCTTGCTGTGATTCTTCAGTGCCACCACACCGTGGAGTTCCAGAGGGATCGTGACCCACTGGTACTTGCGCAAACCGCCGTAATAGTGGGTCTTGAAATAGGCCAGCTCCCCGTCCTCATAGAGGGGGGTGGGCTTGAGGTCCAGGCGGGGAGAGTCGATGTGGGCGGCAGCGATCTGAACGCCCTCCGCCAGGGACTGCTCCCCGATATGGGCCAACAGCACGGACTTGCCCCGGTTGTTGAGATAGACCTTGTCTCCGGGCTTGAGTTCCATGCCCCGGACATAGGGGCGGTAGCCCTTCTCCTCTGCCAGGCGCACGGTCTCCGCGGCACACAGCCGCTCCGTCTTGCCGGCATCCAGATAGGCCATATACCCGGCGCAGTATGCCTCCATCCGGGCCTGATAATCTCCGCCCACGCGGTCATAGCCGTTTTTGCGGCCGGAGAGGAGTTTCTTTTTCAGCTCCTTGTACTCATTGGATTCCATGTGACTTTTCCTCCTTGACATTGTCAATCAAATGCTCAAAGAAGTCCCGGGCCTCCGCCTGGAACGCCTCGGCGGAATCGGCGCCGTTGTTGAGCTCCACGTCGCACTTACTCCGGTAATATTCGTCGGGCTTCTGGGCGGAGATCCGCAGCCGGGCATACTGCTCGGTGATGTTGTCCCGGGCCATGATCCGCCGCACCCGCAGCTCCAGGGGAGAGGTAATGGCCACCGTGCGGTCGCACATGGCGTCCAGACCTCCCTCCAGCAAATTGATGGCATCTACCGCCCAGAGGGTATTCTCCCCGGAGTTCAGCCGTTTTTCCAGCTCCGGCACCAGATTGCGGAACACGATGTCATTGAGGCGGTCCAGCCGCTCCTTGCTGGTAAAGACCTCCTGGCCCAGCTTTTTGCGATCCAGCTTTCCGTCGCTGCCGAAGGCTCCGGGGAAGGCGGCGTGGATCTCCTGCCGGAGGGTGTGGCTGGTCTGGAGCATCTCGTGGTAGAGGGCGTCGCAGTCAATGACAGTACCTCCCAGGGATTCGATGGCCCGCAGAGCGCTGGTCTTGCCGGCGCCGGTGCCGCCGGTGATGCCCAGGACCACCCGCTCACTGTCGGCCTCCACCACATGGAAGCCGGCGGCCTTTTTCAACCGATTGCCGATGGCCAGGCCCAGCCCGCGGTTATCCGGGCACTGGGCAAAGATCTCCGGCACGGAGCTGTTGTCAAAGGTCCGCAGGGCGTCGAACACCCGCTGGGCCTGAGTGAGCTTATCGTTGCTGGGGCCCAGGGTGTGAACCTCGTGGCCTGCAAAGAGGTGGGCGTATTCGTCAAAACAGATGATGCCCGCCTGGGGGGAGGCCCGGCGCTGGATCTCCCGGGCAGACTTCTCCGGCGCGCCGGTCACCACCGTCACCGGGGCCTTGGGAGCATAGTGACGGTACTTCATGCCGGGGGCCTTGGGTTTTTCCCCCTCTCCCAGGGCCCGGGTCACCGCCTTGTCCACGTCAATGTGGCCGATGAGCCGCTCCAGATCCTCCAGAGGCAGTCCGCCGGGACGCAGCAGCCGGGGCGGATCGCAGGTGAGGTCCAGGATGGTGGACTCCACGCCCACGGTACAGGGGCCGCCGTCCACGATGCCGTCGATCTTGCCGTCCATGTCCTCCAGCACGTCCTGAGCCGTGGTGCAGCTGGGCCGGCCGGAGGTATTGGCACTGGGGGCCGCAATAGGCACGCCCGCCTCCCGGATGATAGCCAGGGTCACGGGATGGTTGGGGCAGCGGACGCCCACGGTATCCAGCCCGGCAGTGGTCTCATCGGGAACGATCTCCCGGCGCTTGAGGATCATGGTCAGGGGGCCCGGCCAGAACTTCCGGGCCAGCACATAGGCCAGGGGCGGCACCTCCGCACAGTACCGGGGCAGCCACTGGGGGCCCGTCACGTGGATAATGAGGGGATTGTCCTGGGGGCGCCCCTTGGCGGCGAAGATCTTCTTCACCGCCTCGCCGTCCAGGCCGTTGGCTCCCAAGCCGTACACGGTCTCCGTGGGAACAGCCACCAGGCCGCCCTCCCGCAGAAGCTTTGCCGCAGCGGAGATTTTGTCCTCGATCTCCTTCTGCTGACCCTTGGTATCCCGCAAATCAAAATATAATGTCTGCATTTGCTTCGCCTCTATCTCTCTTGGCCGGGCAGTGCCCGTACCTTGCGTTTTCATTTGGCGCTCACGCCTGTCCCTCGCCCAGCTTTTGGGCCGTGTGGGCGGTGGTCAGTGCGTTGATGAGCTCATCCAGGTCGCCGTCCATAATATCATCCAACTTGTAAAGCGTCAATCCGATGCGGTGGTCTGTCACCCGTCCCTGGGGAAAATTATAGGTGCGGATGCGCTCGCTGCGGTCTCCGCTGCCCACCTGGCTCTTGCGCTCCGCCGCCTCGGCAGCCGCCTGCCGGGCACGCTCTGCTTCATAGAGGCGTGCCCGCAGCACCTTCATGGCCTTATCCTTGTTTTTATACTGGCTGCGCTCATCCTGGCACTCCACCACCGTGCCCGTAGGCAGGTGGGTGATGCGGATGGCGGACTCCGTCTTGTTGACGTGCTGGCCGCCTGCGCCGGAGGAGCGGTACGTGTCGATCTGCAGATCCTTGGGATCGATCTCCAGCTCCACGTCCTCCGCCTCCGGCAGCACCGCCACGGTGGCGGCGCTGGTGTGGATGCGGCCGCCGGACTCCGTCTCCGGCACCCGCTGCACCCGGTGGACACCGGACTCGAACTTCAGCCGGGAGTAGGCGTCGTCCCCCTCAATGAGGACGCTGCACTCCTTCACGCCGCCCAGCTCCGTCTCATTGAGGCTGACGATGTCGGTGTGCCAGCCCCGGCGCTGGGCATACATGCTGTACATCCGCAGCAAGGCCGCCGCGAAGAGGGCGCCCTCCTCGCCGCCCACGCCGCTGCGCAGTTCCATCACCACGCTGCGGCCATCGTGGGGATCCCGGGGCGTCAGCAGCACCCGCAGCTCCTCCTCCAGGCGGCGGAGTTCCCGGTTGGCCCGCTCCAGCTCTTCCCGGGCAAGCTCCCGGAAATCCGGGTCGGAGAGCAGGGCTTCCGCCTCGGATGCCTCTTTCCGGGCCTGGAAATAGGCCGAAGATGCTTCCGCCACAGGAGTGAGTTCTTTGAGCTCCCGATTCACCTTCCGCAGCCGCTCCGCGTCGGAATAGACCGCGGGGTCTCCCAGCTGGGCCTGCAGATCGTCAAAGCGCAGCACGATCTCCTTGAGTTTTTCCTCCATGGGCTTCTCCTTTCCGAATCAAGATGAAAGGATGGCCCGCCCTATTTTTCGGCAGTCAAAAACTCCCGGGCCTGCCGCAGGAAATCCTCCTGCCAGAACTCGTAGCCCACAGCGCCGCTGCGCAGGGAGACGGCAAAACGCCGCCCGCCGGGCACATACAGATCCATCTGGTCATAGACCTCCTCAAACCGGCCGTTGCTGCTGCGGGTGACCACATAAGCAACGTTTTTCAGCTCCTGTCCCCGGGACTTGAGGAAGCCCCGCATGACGGAGCTGCACCGCCCGGCCCACACCGGGGTACCCAAAATCACCAGCCGGTAGTCCTTCAGAGGCCGCTGGGTCTCCACCGTCACCGGCCGGGTAGTACGGCGCATAGCGTCCAGGCCGCTCCGGAGCCAGCCCCCCAAACCGCTGCGGTCCACATCGTCATGGAGTTCCGCCAACTCGGCGTCCAGGTCCTGGGCGATCTCCTCCATGGCCTTCTTGGTATTTCCCGTCCGGGAGTAATAGATACATAATACGTCCTTCATGGATTCCTCCGTTTCCGGTTTTCTCAGCGCCTGCCCTCAGGCGCAGGATCTTCTCAGTCAAACAGCGCGCTCTTCACCACGGCAAAGGCCTCCCGCAGATAGTAGTTGACCTCCAGATGGAGCCAGGGCAGCTCCGCCGGAACGCCCACAGTAAAGCCGTAGCCTTTCTTGGCCGCCAGGAGCCGGGCCCGGGCGATATGGAAGTCGTTGGTCACCACAGCCACGGTATCCATCACGGGATCGATGCCCGCCTGCCGCAGCAGCTCCCTGGAGAAGTCGAAGTTCTCCGCCGTGTTGGTGGCATTCTCCTCCAGGATCAGCCGCCGGGCGTCCACCCCCCGCTCCGTCAGATAATCGTACATGCACTGGGCCTCGGTGATCTCCTCTCCGTAGCCCTGCCCGCCGGTGAGCACCACCGGGATCTCCGGATACGCTTCCAGGTACACCAGCGCCGCGTCCAGCCGGGTCTGCAGGGACAGGGACGGCTGGGTACCGTTGACCCCGGCTCCCAGCACGATCACCGCATCCGGCTCCTGGCCGGAGGGCTCCTGATGTCCCTCGGCAATGACAACGCCCTCAATCAGGATCAAGGGGATCAAAACCAGGGCCACTGCCGCCCGGAACCCCAGGCGGCACCACCAGCCCCTTCGGGACCCGCGGGCCCACTGATTCAGCAACTGCTCCAGCACCAGCAAGGCCGTCAGCCCCAGCAGCAAAAAGCCGGAAAAGCGCATACCCAGAGGCCGGACCAGGATCAGCACCAGCCCCACAAAAACCAGCACTGCCGCAGCAGCCGTCATAGCGCCGGGCAGTCTGCGGCCCCGATAGGATGCTACCTCAGGCACCGGGGCGTGCTTAGCCCTCTGCCTCCTCACTGAGCTGCTCCCACCTTTCGTACAGGGCGTCCAGCTCCGCCTGGGCCGCCTCTTTCTCTTTTACCAGTTCATTGAGCTTCTCATAGTCACAGGCAGCTGCCTCCATCTCTGCGTCCAGGGCGGCAATGTGCTCCTCAGCCTTTGCAATATCCCGCTCGCAAATGGTCAGCTGCCGCCGGGCGGCCTGCTGGGCCTTGTTGCCCCGCTGGGGACGCTCGGTAACGGGCTTTTCCTTCTGGGGCTTGGGAGGTTCCACTTTTTCCGCTTCCTCCTGGGCCTTCACCTGCCGGTACTGGGCAAAGCCCATGGGATAGTCGGTGATGGTCTGATCCGCCAACTCCCAGATACGGGTAGCAAAGCGGTTGATGAAATAGCGGTCGTGGCTGACGAACAGCAGCGTCCCGTCGTAGGCCTCCACCGCCTCCTCAATCCACTCCCGGGAGGCGATGTCCAGATGGTTGGTAGGCTCGTCCAGGATCAGGAAGTTGATCTCGTCATCCATCAGCATGCACAGCCGCAGGCGGCTCTGCTCTCCGCCGGAGAGGACGCTGACGGGCTTCATCACATCCTCTCCCCGGAACTCATAGGCCGCCAGACGGTTGCGGGCGGACTGGGCGGAGAGGCCCCGCTTGGCCGCCATCATATTCTCCACCAGATTCCAGTCCGGGTGGTCAAAATGGATGATCTGGGGCAGATACGCCGCCTTCACCTGCGGGCCGGTGCGGATGCGTCCGTCGTCCGGGTACAGCTCCCCCATGATCATTTTGATAAGGGTGGATTTTCCGGTTCCGTTGTCTCCAATGAGGGCGATGCGCTCGCCCCCCTCCACCTTCAACGTAATGCCGTCAAAGAGTTTCTTGTCGCCAAAGCTCTTGGCCACGCCCCGCAATGAGAGCACCTCGTCGCCGTGGAACTCAGCGGTATTGAACCGGGCGTCCATCTTCTTGGCCTTGGTGGGCTTTGCGGTAGTGCGCATGCGCTCGATGCGCTTTTCCATGGAGATGGCCCGGCGATAGGTCTTGTCCATGCCCTGGAAGGCCCACAATCGCAGTTGCTCGGCGGATTTCTCCAGCTGGGCGATCTTGGCCTGCTCCTTCTGATACTGCTTCATGCGCTCCTGATAACGCCGCTCCTTCTCCACGGCGTAGAAGCTGTAGTTGCCGCTGTAAAACTCCGCCTTGCCGTCCTGGATCTCAATGACCCGGGTCACCACCCGGTCCAGGAAATAGCGGTCATGGGAGATGGCCACCACCGTGCCCCGGAAGGAGCGGATATACTCCTCCAGCCACTCCGTGGCGTGGAGGTCCAGGTGGTTGGTGGGCTCGTCCAGCAGCAGGATGTCCGTGTCCTCCAGAATGAGGCGGCCCAGGTTCACCCGGGTCTTTTCTCCGCCGGAGAGACTGTCAAAAAGCTGGGCGCGCATGGCCTGGGAGATGGAGAGGCCGTTTGCCACCTTGTTGACGGCCACGTCAGTATCGTAGCCGCCGAAGACCTCGAAGCGCTCACTGAGGGAGCCGTAGCGGCGCAGCAGGGCGGGGTCGTTCTCTCCTGCCGCCATTTTGGCGGCCAGGGATTCCATCTCCTCCGCCAGGGCCTGCACCCGGGAAAAGGCGGTGCGCAGTACATCCTCCACCGTATAGCCGGCGGGATAGACGGGGATCTGGGAAATGAGCCCGATGCGCCGTCCCTGTCCGATATGGACTTTCCCCTCGTCATAGTCCAGTTCTCCGGTGAGGATCTTGAAAAGGGTCGTCTTTCCGGCGCCGTTTTTGCCCAAAAGGCCCACCCGCTCCCCCTGGTCGATCTGAAAGGAGAGGCCATCCAGGATATTGTTCCCCACCTCAAAGGATTTGACCAGATTTTCCACTTGTATCTCAATCATAGGTCTTGCGCAGCTCCTCCACGATTTCCCCAAAGCGCATGGCGTGAGAGGCCTTCACCAGCATGGCGGTATGGGGGGTAAACTGGGCAGTGAGGGTGCGCAGGGCGCTCTCCCGGCTGTCGAAGTGCAGGGCGGTACCGCCGCTTTCCATGCACCCTTCGGCGATCAGCTCGGCTTTTTCGCCGACGGCCGCCACAAAATCCACGCCCAGCATAGCGGCCAGGGCTCCCACATTATAGTGGGCCTGCTCCGTCAGCTCGCCCAGTTCGCCCATGTCGCCCAGTACGGCGATCTTCTGGTCGCTCTCGGTCTTGGCCAAAATCTCCAGCGCTGCGGTGACGGACTGGGGATTGGCGTTGTAGCAGTCGTCCAGCAGCAGTCTCTCCTCCCGCAGCCGCAGGATCCGCATCCGGGACCCGGAGGGCTGGTAGGAAGCCACGCCCCGGACGATTTCCTCCTCCGTAAGGCCCAGCTCCTCTCCTACGGCCACTGCCATGGAGGCAGAATAGGCCATGTGCTCGCCGGGGGCGGGAATGGTCAGATGATAGGCCCGGCGCTCCGTGGTGACAACGCAGGTGATGCCCTCCACGCCGTGGTCCGCCAGATCTCTGATGCGGACATTGCAGTGCTCAGACTGGCCGCACCGCAGGGTGCGGAAGGGCAGCTCCACGGTGTTGAGCAGAGCGTCGTCCCCGTTGAGGACCGCCAGCCCCCCCTCCTGGAGATTTTCAAAGATCTCGCACTTGGCCTTGAGGATGCCCTCCCGGCTGCCCAGAAATTCCACATGGGCGTCGCCGATGTTGGAGATGACGGCAATGGTGGGCCGCACCATCTGGCCCAAGTAGCGGATCTCCCCGAAGTGGTTCATCCCCGTCTCCACCACGGCGGCCTGATGTTCGGGCCCCAGATTCAGCAGCGTCAGCGGGGTGCCGATGTCGTTGTTGAAATTCCCCTGGGTCTTGAGCACCCGGAGCTTTGCCCCCAGAACAGCGGCCATCATCTCCTTGGTGGTGGTCTTACCCACGGAGCCGGTGATCTGGATCACCGGGATATGATAGCGGTTCCGGCAGGAAGCTGCCAGGGCCCGCAACGCCAGACGGGTGTCCGGCACCTGGATGTAAAACTTTCCGGGCAACAGCTGCTCCGGTACTTGGGCGCACAAACACCCGGCGGCCCCTGCCTCCAGGGCCGCGTCGATAAAGCGGTGGCCGTCGTACTTCTCCCCCTTCCAGGGGACGAACAGGGATCCCGGCTCCACCTGACGGCTGTCGGTGCCCACCGCGGACACCGGGGGAAACGTCTCCCCCGGCGTCAGCAAACGGCCGCCTACTGCGGCTTCGATCTCACGGATCGTCATTGGCTGCATAGAAACCTCCACGCGCAGATCGCGCATTTCTAAATTTCTTTTCTCTTTGATGCCGGAGCGCTCATCCCCGCCGCTTGATGGGCAGGGACAGCTGGATGATCTTCTCACAAAGCTGGTTGTAGCTCAGCCCCACGGCGGCAGCCTCCTTGGGCACCAGGCTGGCGGGAGTCAATCCCGGCAGGGAGTTGACCTCCAGGCACCAGGGCTGCCCCCTCTCGTCCAGCAAAAAGTCCGTCCGGGAGTAGACCTGCAATCCCAGAGCCCGGTGGAGCCGCAGGGCATACTCGCCCATTTGGCGCTGCTGTTCCGCCGTGATGGGGGCCGGGCAGATCTCCTCGGAGCCCCCGGTCTGGTACTTGGCCTCGTAGTCGAAGTTGCCGGACTTGGCCACGATCTCCACCGCCGGGAGATAGTCCTCGCCCAGAACGCCCACCGTCAGCTCCCGGCCCTGGATCTTCTTTTCCACGATGACGTGGCTGCCGTAGCGCAGCAGCTCCCGCAGCGCCGTCTCCAGCTCCTCCCGGGTATCCGGCAGAGCCACGCCGATGGAAGATCCGCCGTTGACGATCTTCACCGCGCAGGGCACCTCCAGCTCCGCCGCCAGAGTGGGGATGTCTGCTTCCGTATAGGAGGGGATATCCCGCCAGGGCGCCGTGGGAATGCCTGCCTTTTCCATCATGTACTTGGTGAGGGACTTATCCATGGCCATACCGCTGCCCAGATACCCGGAGCCGGTGTAGGGCACGCCCAGGATATCCAGGGCCGCCTGGATGCGGCCGTCCTCGCCGTCCTGGCCGTGGAGGCCCAAGAACACGATATCCGCCAGGGCGCACAGCTCCAGCACGTTGGGCCCCAGCAGACGCGTCTCCCCGTCCAGGCGGCTCTTGCGCACGGCGTCCAGATCCGGCGCTGCCGTCTCGATGCTGGCGTGGGGACACAGGCCGTCCGGCGCGTCAAAGAGGGTCTCGGGATCCTCCGGCAGCGTCTCCACACCCAAAAACACATCCACCAGGATGGCCCGGTGTCCATCCTCCCGCAGCGCCCGGCACACGCTGGTGCCCGTCACCAGAGAAACGGCCCGCTCCGTGGAAAGGCCGCCTGCCAATACAACGATTTTCATACCCAACTGGTACCTCTTTTCTTGAACCCGCCTACAGGCGGCAGCTTCTAACTGATCCATATGCACATAAAAAGGCTATTATAATTTAATTAGTTTACCACATCCTGTTTGCGAATACAACCGCCAAAAATGGGCGTTTTTTCTCTCCCCCCTGCCTCCGAAACAACGGGAGAAAGCCCCCGGGAAAGCCGCGGCTTTCCCGGGGGCGTATTCTCTGGGCGCTTAACCCAGCCAGTCCAGAAGGCCCGGCTCCTCTCCCGCCAGCAGCGTTCCTGCGGCGCAGAGCATCTGGGCCGCATCCGCCCGGGTGACGGGTTCTTCCAGGGAGGAGCTGCCAAAGCTCCCCGCTGCCAGGACGCTGACGGACTCCATATTTCCCACCGCCTGGGCGGCCCAGGAGGGAACGGCCTCCCGGTCGGCATACCAGGCGGCAAGATCCACATCCGCCACGGAGAGCACCCGGTTCAAAACGGTGGCCGCCTGGCTGAAGGTAATGGGATCCCCGCCCCGGAAGGCGGCTCCCTCCGGCGTAGCGCTGCCCTGCACCACGCCCTCTGCCACGCCTGCGGCGGCGTAGGCTTTGGCCCAGGTGGGGATGGCATCGTCATCGGAGAAGCCCGTCATGGTGACGGATGTGACGTCCGCGTCGGCGGTCTCCATCACCATGGCCAAAAACTCACTGCGGGAGACGGAGCGGTCCGGTTCAAAGCAGTACTGGTCTCCGATCTTCTGTCCCACGAAGATCCCCTCCTCCGCCAGGTATTGGGCGGCAGCAGCCGCAGCGCTGTCTCCCATGTCGGCGTAGGTGACGCCGGAGCGGATCTTCTCAATGGTCACTGTCACCTCTGCGGGAGCGGAGGTGTTCCCGGCGGCGTCGGTGGCCGTATAGGTGAAGCTGTCGGAACCTGTGACACCCTCATCCGGCGTGTAGGTGAAGTCGGCGCCATCCACCACCACGGTGCCCTTCTGGGGCGGCTGATCCACGGCATACGTGACCGCGTCCCCCTCCGCGTCCGTGGAGAGGAACTGGGCCCGGTAGGGAACGCCCCGGTAGGTGGTGATCTCCAATGCCTTGGCCACCGGCGCTCCCTCCGGCGGCTGTGACGCCTCCTTGCTCTTTCCAAAAAGCGCTCCGGCGCCGATGGTCAGCAGTCCCGCTGCCGCCAGCGCCAGGGCGGCAGTGCGTCTGAAAATACGGATATTCACGTGCAACGGACCTCCTCACAATATCTTGCAAAGCTAGTGTCCGCCGCCGCCAGTGAAAATATACGGAAAAAATCCCGGGGATCCCAAAAGATCCCCGGGAGCAAACCTCCGGTTTACTGGATGGGCTTGCCGGGCCGGCGCATGGTAGGCGTCCGCTTTTTGATGCCGGACACCACCCCCATGGCGGCAAACACCGTCACCAGAGAGGATCCGCCGTAGCTGAAGAAAGGCAGCGTCAGTCCGATGACGGGCATCACGAAGAGGCACATGCCGATGTTGGTGATACTCTGGAAGATCAGCATGGCAGCCATGCCCACGCAGATATAGCAGTGGAAAGGCGACTGGGCGTTCCGGGCCACCAGCAGGATCCGGATGATGATGGCAGTCAGCAGCGCCATCACCAGCGCGCAGCCCACCAGGCCCAGCTCCTCGCCGCAGACGGCGAAGATGAAGTCCGTCCATCGGGCGGGGATGGACCCCTCCCCCGCCTGGGACTGGGTTCCGTTCAGGTAGCCCTGTCCGAACAATCCGCCGCCGCCCAGGGTCAGGAGGCTGCGGGTCTGCTGCCATCCGGCCTTCATGGTGTCATAGGAATGGTCAAAGAGAACAGCGAAGCGATCCCGCACATAGGACGGCACAAGGTCCAGCCAAAAGGCCGCCGCCACTGCGCCGACGCCGCCGAAGATCACCAGGGCAAACCACCGCAGAGCGAAACCCGCCACAAAGGCCATGGCCAGGAAGATGAAGAAAAAGGAGAGGGAGTTGCCCATGTCCCCGGAGATCACCACATAGAGCCCCATCAGGAACAGGGTATGGCCCCCCACAAACGCGGCAGCGCGGAAGGACTTGAGGTCCTGCTTCTCCTCCCGGAGCCACGAGAGCTGCTTGGCCAGCAGCAGCGTAAAGGAGATCTTCACGATCTCCGCCGGGCCGATATTCACCGGCATGCCGGGAAATTTCAGCCAGGCCCGGTTTCCGCTGACGCTGACGCCGAAGGGGATCAGCAGCAGAAACATCAGAATATTGAACGCCAGGATCCATTTCCACCGCTTCATCAAAATCTCCAGATCCACCATGGACATGGCGATATAGGCCACAATGCCGATGAGCATGGCGGCCCCCTGGACGATGATATAGCGGTAGCGGTCCTCGGACATGAAATTGGTGGCGCTGAAAATCAGCACGAGACCGTAGATGCTGGCAGTGCAGCAAAGGCCCAGCAGCACCAGATCCGCCTGCTGGAAAAAATCCGCCAGAATGGCTTTGAGTCGGTTCAGCATGAAACTCTCCGTTTCCGGTATATAGGCAAAATTCAACGAATGCAGTATACCACAGCCGCCCGCCGGTGTAAACGCCGCAAATTTGTTTTTACAAACCGGCCGGGATGTGATATATTTGCTACGGTAAAAAAGCATCGAAAAGGAGGAGCGCCCCATGGAAATTCTCTCCCACAGCGAAGCGGAGACGGAAGCCGCCGGGGAGCGGCTGGGCGCGTCGCTGTCGCCGGGGACCGTACTGGCCTACCGGGGCGGTTTGGGTATGGGCAAGACTGCCTTCACCCGTGGCCTGGCCCGGGGCCTTGGCTGTACAGGCCGGGTCACCAGTCCCACATTCACCATCGTCAACGAATATGAGGGCCGCATCCCGCTGTTTCATTTTGATATGTACCGTCTGCCGGACTCCGATGCCCTGTTCGACATCGGCTGGGACGACTACCTGGACCGGGGCGGGGTATGCGCCGTGGAATGGAGCGAGCAGGTGGACGACGCCCTGCCGGAGGACACCATCTATGTCACCATCTCCCGCCATCCGGATCACGACAACTGGCGGATCATCGAAATAGAAGGAGGCGAAGCCCCATGAGGATCCTGGCTCTGGAGACCTCCGCCAAGGCGGTGTCCGCCGCCGTGACAGAGGACGGGCGGCTGCTGGCCCTGGGCTTCCAGGACACAGGCCTGACCCACAGCCGCACCCTGATGCCCATTGTGGAATTTATTTTGGAAAACGCGGATCTCACCCTGCAAAGCTGTGACGCTATCGCTGTGGCGGCGGGCCCCGGTTCCTTTACCGGCATCCGCATCGGCGTGGCCGCCGCCAAGGGGCTGGCAGTGGCGGCGGAGAAGCCCGTAGCCGCAGTCTCCACCCTGGAGGCCATGGCCCGGAATGTCTCCCACGCCGACGGGCTGGTGGTGTGCGCCATGGACGCCCGGCGCAGCCAGGTCTACAACGCCCTGTTTGCCGCGGAAAACGGCCGTCTTACCCGGCTGACGCCGGACCGGGCCATCTCCCTTACGGATCTGGCGGAGGAACTCCGGGACGATTCCCGGCCCAAGACCGTGGTGGGAGACGGCGGCGCCATGTGCTATGAGGCTTTGCAGGCTGCGGGCATCGCCTGCCGTCTGGCCCCTCCCCATTTGGTGATGCAAAGCGCTGCCTCGGTGGCTCTGGCAGCGGAGGAGATCGCCCGTAACGGCGGCCTCATCACTGCCCAGGCTCTCCAGCCGGTCTATCTGCGCCCGCCCCAGGCGGAGCGGCTGCGGGACCGCCAGCAAAAGGCGAAGAGCCATTCCTAAGGGTTTCCAAAACAACATTTCAATATAAAGGAGAAGCGCAAATGAACGGGAAAGTACACGTGATGGATCATCCTCTGGTGGCCCACAAGCTGACCATCCTGCGGGACAAGCACACCAGCGTCAAGGACTTCCGGGAGCTGGTCAGTGAGATCGGCATGCTCATCACCTACGAGGCCACCCGGGATCTGCCCCTGACGGAAAAAGAGGTGGAGACCCCCATCTGCAAGACGGTGGCTCCCACCCTCAAGGGCAAGAAGTTTGCCGTGGTACCCATTCTGCGGGCAGGCCTTGGCCTGGTGGACGGTGTTTTGCGCATGGTGCCCTCTGCCCGGGTTGGCCACATTGGCATGTTCCGGGATGAGGAGACCCTGGAGCCCCACGTCTACTTCTGCAAGATGCCCAAGGACATTGCCGACCGTGACATCATGATTGTGGATCCCATGCTGGCCACCGGCGGCAGCGCTGAGGCCGCCATCTCCGAGATGAAGAAGCGGGGCTGCAAGAACATCAAGCTCATGGTGCTCCTGGCGGCACCGGAGGGCATCCAGCGCATTCAGGAGACCCATCCGGACGTGGATATCTACTGCGGCGCCGTGGACGACCATCTCAATGAGCACGGCTATATCGTCCCGGGCCTGGGCGACGCCGGCGACCGGATCTTCGGCACCAAATAATCAAAGGGAAAGGAGCGGTGCAGCATGGCCCAGGCAAAATCCGTTCCCAACCTTTGGAAAACCGCCTTTGTGATTGTGGTGTTCCTGCTCTTCCTGCTGCTGACCATTCCCTATGTTCCCCTGCGCTCCAATGTGTCCCGCACCTATTCCGGCGGGATTTGGGATCCGGAAAGCAGTACCATGGGGGCGGAGGTAACCGCTTCCATGGAAGCAGTCCGCACCCGCTACCTGCTGCGCTCCCATGCCAGCGAGATGACCGGAACTATCACCCTGGAAGGAGCCGGCTTGGACGGCTCCCATACCCTCTGGATCCGGGATCCGGACGATGTGACCGCCGCTGGCTGGACCTTCCACTTCCCCGCCCTGGATCAAGGTGGCCACTCCACGCTGGCGTTGGGCCCTTATACCCAGAACAGCTTTGACTTCCGGGAGGACTTCTCCGCCGTGGTGATCCAGCTGTACCAGGATGAGACGTATCGCTACCTGGTACTGACCGAAAGCGGCACCCCGTCGGACGTTGCAGCAGAATACACCGCCGCCTGGAATGCCCTCCGGGCGGAATAAATCCCCATATACAAAAAAGGAAAGGATCATACGATCCTTTCCTTTTTTACGTCTTCCGGACACTCACAGCACGTAGAAGTACACTGCCAGATAGTGGAACAGCGATCCCGCCAGGATCAGCAGGTGGAAAATCTCATGGAACGTCCACCGGGGAGAGATGTTGGGCTTCTTGATAGCGTAGAACACCGCGCCCACGGAGTAGCACACCCCGCCCAGGGCCACCAGGGTCAGGCAGGGCTGGCCCAGCACTGCGAAATCCTTGGCCACGAACACCACGGCCCAGCCCATGATGAGATACACCATGGTGGAGAGGATCCGGGGGGCATTGATCCACAGCAGCTTTGCCAGGATGCCCGCGATGGCCACCGCCCACAGGATCAGGCAGAACCGGGTCCCCTTGGGCTGGGGCAGCAGCACCAGGCAGAAGGGTGTGTAACTGCCGGCGATCAGCACATAGATCATCCCGTGATCCATCTTGCGCAAAAAGCGCTTGACGCCGCCGGACTGGGCGGTGCCGGGATAGAAGTGGTAAATGGCGCTGGCGGAGTACAGCGCCATCATGGAAAGGCAGAAGCACATGGCCGCCGCCAGGGCCAGGGTGGGCGCCCCCACCTTCAGAGCCCGAATCAAAAACAGGAATCCTCCCGCAAAGGCCGCCGCGGCCCCAATGGCATGAGTCTCGCAGCTGACAGGGTCCTGAGCATAGGAAAAGAATTTGCGCATGTATGATCGCTCCTTGCAAAAACTGGCTAAGCCGTCCGAAAACCATATAATCTAGTTTTCAATACTATATTACACGGTTTGCTTTTTCATTGCAAGTAGTTTATGCACAATTTTTTCACCTATGCGTGAAAATTTTCTGTCAGCCGGACAGCCGCTCTCCCGCCAGGGCCATCTGTTCCGGTGTCAGCGTCCAGTCGGGATTCAGTTTCACAATGCGCCCATCAAAGCAGAGGATCCAGCGATGGTAGGCCTCTTCGTCCCACCACAGGCGGTAGGCCGCCTCCGCTCCCCAGGGCGACGGATCCTCCGGGCGGTACTCCCTCTCCTGATCGTCTGCGTACTCCTCCAGATACTGCCCCAGGCACCAGTCATACAGGAACCCCGCTTTCACGTCCAAAATCTCATAGTCCAGCTCCGGGGCGTCGGTGCCGTCTGGAACATGCCACTGCTCCCCCTCCAGACACCCCAGCAAAAAGGAGGCATCCTCGGTCCGTTCGTAGGAATAACCGGTATAGGCCTCCCCGGTGAGGTCTTCAACGGTCAGCGGCAATTTGTCATGATAGATGTTAAAGACATAGTTTCCAGTGTCATAGGTATCCACCGGCGTCCTTTGAAACCAGTGATACCGGAAGATCCCCAAGGTGACCACCGCCATGAGGCTGCCGATGAGCACCAGGGCCCCCACCACATCCACCGCCAGGGTCAGCCCCATGTTCAAGTGCTTAGAGGCTCCCGCCCGCCGGAGCCCCTTCTGGGTCCCCCGCACCAGCGCGATCAGCAGAAGTGTCAGGGCAAAATACACACCCACGAAGGTCAGCATTTGAGGGCTGCTCTCCCCCAGCATAGACGCAGCATATCCCACCAGCAGGACGCCCAGCACCGCCCAGCTGACTTTAGCCAGCCACCGGTACCCGCCGCCGGGAGCGCAGGGTCCTCCCTGGGCCACGGACTTCTTGGACCGGCGCAGCCACAGGGCATAGTCTAACAGATTTCCCCCGGCGGAGAAAATCACCAGCAGCCACAGCAACAGGGTAAACAGCCTGCTGGTCCGGCTCAGGGTCCCAATGGGGTCCTGCCGGATGGACCAGATCTGCTGGGCCAGCATCACCGCCCCCAGCACTGTCAGCAGCAGGCTGCTGGGCAGGAAGTTCTTCCGGATGGACCGCTGCAGCACCTCCAGCCGCACGGTCTCCTCTGTCTCCAGGGGCATGGGATCCGGCTGCTCCGAGCGGAAGATCTGCATCTGGAACCAGTCCGCCGCCTTCTCCCATCCGGCGGCAGCACACAGCTCCGCCAGATTCTCCTGCCCCGCCGTGGGGGCCGGGTTGAACTCGGACGCCTCCGGCACATAGGTGACGGCGTAGTGTACCCTCCTGGGCTCCGTCCGGCGGTATTTCCATAGGTTTCCCGTTTTCTCCAGCCGCCAACCCTTGGCCTCCATCGCCTCCAGATGGCGCTCCACCCCCCGGTAATCGTAGAGGGTAAAGGTTTCCAGGCGGTACTTCACATCTCTCACGGCTGTTCCTCCTCTCCAAAGCAGCGGCGGTAATCCGCCGTCTGCGCACACAGGCGGCGGTACTCCTCCGCCAGGGTCTGCCGCCCCTTGTCCGTCAGCAGATAGCTGCGGCGGCGGCCCTCCACCTTCGTCTCCACGATCATCCCGGCGGAGACGAACTGCTCCAAAAGGTTATAGAGGGTGCCGGGCCCCACGGATACCCGTCCTCCCGTCATGGCATTCACCTGCCCCATGATATCGGTGCCGCACTGCTCCTGCCGCAGGCACAGCAGGATGTAAAACATCTGCTCCGTCAGGGTCTGGAATTTCTCCCGGGGCATGGTCTCCCTCCTTTCAAATATCGAATATCGCTATTTCTAGGTTCAGTATATTATCGAATATCGTTATTGTCAAGAAACATTTTCTGAGTATCAAAAAAACGGGCCGCCCCGGAGGGGCAGCCCATTTGTTATTGCCAGTATTCCGTTTTTCCCGCAAGGCCGATGTCCGCGGCGCGGAACACCGGATTGTTGCCGGCTTTGCGCTGGCGGGTATAGTCCTTCAACGCCGCCAGAGCGGGCCGGGCCAAAATCACGATCACCGGCAGGTTGATGAGAGCCATAACGCCCATCAGCACATCCGCCAGGTTCCACACCATGTTGATCTCCATGCCTGCGCCGATGAAGATCAGTACCATGGCGTCGATGCGGAAGAGGACCATGAACTCCTTGGCGGGGATCTTCCCCACAATATAGTTCAGGCAGTTATCCACATAGTAGAGATTGCCGATGAGGGTGGTAAAGGCAAAGAGCACCATGGCCACGGTGATGAAGATGGGCCCGGCGGCACCGAACTGGGCCTGGAGGGCGGACTGCACATAGGGAGCACCCTGGAGAGCCTCCTCCGGGGCAACGCCGGAGCACAACAGCATGAAGGCGGTAGCGGAGCAGATGAGGAGCGTGTCGATGAACACGGAGAGCATCTGCACCAGCCCCTGCTTGACGGGGTGGCTGACGTCGGCGGAAGCGGCGGCGTTGGGGGCGGAGCCCACGCCCGCCTCGTTGGAGAAGAGGCCCCGCTTGATGCCGTACATCATGGCCGAGCCGGTAAAGCCGCCGAAGATGGCCTGGAAATCAAAGGCCCCGGCGAAGATATGGCCGAACACCTGGGGCAGCATCCGCCAGTTGAGCACCACCATCACAATGGCCACCAGCACGTAGAGCCCGCCCATAAAGGGCACCAGGGTGGAGGTGAAGCGGATGATGCGCTTGCCGCCGCCCATGACGCAGTACCCCACCACTGCCGCCAAAACGGCGCCGATGATCCAGGGGGTAGTATCAGGATTGTAGAAGGCATAGCCGGAGAAGGTGGACTGGAGGTTGTAGGCCGCCAGCATGTTGAAGCCCCCGGCATAGGTGAGGATCAGCGCCCCGGCGAAAACCACTGCCAGGGTGCGGCTGTGGAGGGCGGCCTCGATATAATAGGAGGGGCCGCCGTAGCTCTCCCCGGTGTGGGGATCCCGGCGCTTATAAATCTGGGCCAGAGTGGACTCCACAAAGGCGGAAGCCCCGCCGATAAGGGCAATGACCCACATCCAGAACACGGCGCCGTAGCCGCCGCAGCAGACGGCGGTGGAGATTCCGATGATGTTGCCGGTGCCCACCCGGGAAGCCGTGGACACCATCAGCGCCTGAAAGGAGGAGATGGATCCGGCATTGTGGGGCTTCTCCCCCACCACGCGGATGGACTCGGCAAACATCCGGAATTGGACAAAGCGGGTCCGGAAGGTGAAATACACCCCTGCCGCGATTAGCAGAATAATCAGGATATACGTATAGAGCCAGTCGTTGAGCGTATTGATAACGGTTGCGAACATAGCCTGTTTCCTCTCTTGTTTTTTCATCCAGGGTCGCTTTAGAATACCAGACTTCTGTGGTTCTTGTCAATTCTTCGCCGCAGGCAAAAAAACGGAGGAGCCTGCGCTCCTCCGTCCGTCTTTATAAATTGTCCGGCGAAGCGGTCAGCCGCTCGGTCTGAAGATTGAAGGTCAAAACAGCCGTGTCGCCTTCCGTTGTCTTACAGTTGATCTTCAAGATGTCATCTTCCTCCCAGGAAAGTCCGGTGATCTCCGTCTCCAGGCCGTCCCACACCTTGAGGTCGTAGCTCCTGGACCAGCTTCCGTCGGAGCCGTGGTACTCTGCGGAAAACGCCGTAGGCTCCTCCTCCAAAGAGGCGCTCCAGAGCCCATCCGCCGACCAGGCCTTGTACCGGGTGACGTTTCCCGCCAGGCGGTCCGCCGTCATGGTTTCCACATCCGCCACCCAGGCTGTCCCCCGCAGAGGGGGCACCAGGAAGATCCTCTGGTCGCCGTACTGCTCACCGGTCTCCCAATCGGCCCCGTCGGAGAGATAGAGATCGGTGCCGTCGGTAACCAGGTAGGAAAGCCGCCGCTCCGTCACCTCGGTACCGCCGCTGCGCATCCGCCAGAGGAAGTTACCTCCCTCATAGATCACATCGATGACCATAGGGACGCCCTCCCCCTGATCCTGTACCGTCCGCAGCTGGCAGGGCACATCCAAAGACACCTTGTCCAGGAATTCCTCCACAGCCTGGAGGTTTTCCTCACCGCTGCCGGTGAAGATCACCGCGCCGCTGCCGGCTGCGTCAGCGGCACCGTAGCGTTCCGGCAGCTCCTCCAGGGGGCCGAAGCCGTAAGGGGTCTGGGCGGTGTAGATGCTCTCTCCCAGGGCGAACTCCGCCGTCAGCTGTGTGTCCTCTACGGTTTTCACCAACCGGTATTCCCCGGCCTGGGGCGCTTCCTCATAGAGATCAAAGCCGCAGGTGAGGGCCACGGTCTTCCCCGGCTCCAGGGAATAGCCGATGGCGTTCCAGCCTGTATTCTCCCGCATCGTCAGGTCCGTCCAGCCGTCCCCGTCCCGGCGCTGGAGGGTGTAGTCCTCCCCGAAGTCTACCGTTTCGTCCGTGTCATTGCAAATAAAATATGTATACGTATCCAGGGAGGGATCATAGACCGGGTGCTCCATCTCCATGGTCAGTCCCTCCGGAGCCGTCACCGACTCCTCCGTCTGGGGCACCTGCTCCGGCTCCTGGGGCTCCTCCTCTTGACCGGCCCCACAGCCGCTCAGCAGCAGACATGCCGCCAAAATCCATGCCCATCCTCTTTTCATCGCTGCCACCTCCTGCTTTTTCTATCCATTCAGACGAAGTCGGGCAGAAAAAGTTCCGCCAGTTTCTGGCAATGTGTACAAAACAAGGCTAAAAATTTTTCAGCCCGCCTGCTTGCATTTTAGCAGGGCTTTCGGTACAATACAAGTACAAGCAAAGAATGATAGCTGCAACGAAGTGCTGCGCGCACGGGCTGACACCTATCATTCCTTTATGTTAGGTGTTTCAAATCCGGGTGGTTTGAAGCGCCTTTTCTTTTTCTTGAAACCAACTCTCAACATTGGAAAACTTGAAGGAGGTTTTTGATTATGATCTTACTGGCAAACGGCAAGGTGATCACCCGGGACCCCAACGGTACCGGCTACTATCCCGACGGCGGTGTGGTCACCGACGGCGGCAAGATCGTGGAGGTGGGTACCACCGCGGAATTGAAGGCCAAGTACCCCCAGGCGGAGTTTGTGGACGCCAAGGGCGGCGTCATCATGCCGGGCCTCATCAACGCCCATACCCACATTTACTCCGCTCTGGCCCGGGGCCTCAGCATCAACGGCTACAACCCCACCAACTTCTACGAGGTGCTGGACGGCCAGTGGTGGTACATCGACCGGAATCTGGACCTGGAGGCGACCAAGGCTTCCGCCCAGGCCCTGGTGATCGACTCCATCAAGCAGGGCGTCACCACTATTTTCGACCACCACGCCTCTTTCTGCGAGATTCCCGGCTCCCTGATGAAGATTGCCGAGGTCACCAAGGAGTTCGGCATGCGTGCCTGCCTTTGCTATGAGGTCTCCGACCGGGACGGCGAGGAAAAGTCCCTCCAGTCCGTCCAGGAAAACAAGGACTTCATCGACTACTGTGAGAAGAACCCCTCTGATATGCTCAAGGCCATGTTCGGCGGCCACGCCCTCTTCACCATCTCCGACAAGACCTTTGACCGGATGGTGGCGGCCAACAACGGCCGGGTGGGCTACCACATCCATGTCTCCGAGGGCATGAACGACGTCTACGACTCCCTTCAGAACTACGGACGCCGCCCGGTGCAGCGCCTTCAGGATCATGGTATCCTGGGGCCCAAGACCATCCTGGGCCACTGCATCCACGTGAATACTGCCGAGATGGACATCATCAAGGCCACGGACACCATGTGCGTCAACAACCCTGAGTCCAACATGGGCAACGCCGTGGGCTGCTCCCCCATCCTGCAGCTCTACAAGAAGGGCATCCTGGTGGGCCTGGGCACCGACGCCTACACCAACGACATGCTGGAGAGCATCAAGGTGGCCCTCATCATCCAGCGCCACAACGCCTGCATGCCCAATGTGGGCTGGTGCGAGGTAACGGATATGCTCTTTAAGAACAACGCCAAGATGGCGGAGCGCACCGGCTTCCCCACCCTGGGCGTATTGGCCCCCGGTGCGGCGGCGGATGTCATCGTCATGGACTATAAGCCCTTCACTCCCTTCTCCGACGCCAACATCGACGGCCATATGCTCTTCGGCATGACCGGCCGCCAGTGCCAGACCACCATGATCAACGGCAAGATCCTCATGAAGGACCGGGTCCTCACGGAGATCGACGAAGAGGCCGTCAACGCCCACATCCTGGAATCTTCCAAGAAGCTGTGGGGCAAACTCAACCACTGCGAATATTAAGGAGTCCCCGAACGGAGACCGCTTGCCATGAAAAAACGGATCCTGTTTCTTTTGACCTGCCTGCTGTTGACAGGCTGCGGGCTGGAAAAAGAAGTCTATGACCTGCCCCCGCAGGTGATGGTGGACGGCACGATATACGGCACCACCGGGTATCCTGTCCCCGGTCAGTCATCCGACGATACCCAGACGGAGGGTACCATTACCTCCGAGGTGGATGGATCGGAGTCGCCCACGGAGGACGACCAATCCAACTTCGGCACAGGATATGGCTACCGGGCCGGCCTGCATGACGGCACTCTGGAAGTCCGCATCGACGGCAACTGGGTGATTTTTGCCACCCAGGAAGCCAAGGACACCCTGGACTTCACCGTCGAGGGCTACGGCTACCGATCGGATTGAGAGAAGCTCGGCAGTCTCCGGCAGGAACGAACCGAAAAACAGACGGCGAGTCGTCATGCGCCGTCCCATACAAGGAGTATTTTTGAGGAGGAAAAAAGCGTATGTCTGAACTGATGATCCCCATTCCCTTCCGGGAATTGATGACCTGGGTCACCACCGAGTACCAGCGTGAGGGCTCCGTTTTCGGTGTCCACCGTCCCTATAAGGCGGGTGTCAAGAAGCTGCCCATCTTCGGCGAGACCATCGAGACCCCCTTCGGCCCCGCCGCCGGTCCCAACACCCAGTTGGCCCAGAACATCATCGCCAGCTACTTCGGCGGTGCCCGGTTCTTCGAGCTGAAAACCGTCCAGAAGATGGACGGCGCGGACCTGGCCGCCTGCATCAACCGCCCCTGCATCCTGGCGGAGGATGAGTGCTACAACTGCGAGTGGTCCACGGAGCTCTATGTCCAGCAGGCCTTTGAGGAATATGTAAAGGCTTGGTGCGCCCTGAAGATTATGGCCAAGGTGTACGGCCTGGGCGACCCCAATGGGTTTGTCTTCAACATGTCCGTGGGCTACGACCTGGCAGGCATCCAGGGAGAGAAGATCGACACCTTCCTCAATGGCATGGTGGACGCCTCCAAGACGCCCATCTTCCAGGAGTGCATCCGGGTGCTCAAGGAGTTCTTCCCCGGCGAGAGCGATTATATCGACACCATCACGCCCCACGTCTCCGGGTCCGTGACGGTCTCCACCCTCCACGGCTGCCCGCCGGACGAGATCGAGCGCATCGCCAGCTACCTCATTGAGAAGAAGCACCTGCACACCTTCGTCAAGTGCAACCCCACCATCCTGGGCTATGAGACCGCCCGGTCCATTCTGGACTTCATGGGCTACGACTACATCGCCTTTGATGACCACCACTTCAAGGAGGACCTGCAGTACGCCGACGCGGTACCCATGTTCCACCGTCTCCAGGCCCTGGCGGACGCCCACGGTCTGGAATTTGGCCTGAAGCTCTCCAACACCTTCCCCGTGGACGTGAAGGCCGGGGAGCTCCCCAGCGAGGAGATGTACATGGCGGGCAAGTCTCTCTTCCCCCTGACCACCACCATGGCCGCCATGATGGCCAAGGAGTTCGGCGGCAAGCTGCGCCTGAGCTACGCCGGCGGCGCCGATGCCTTCAACATCGACAAGCTCTTTGCCTGCGGCATCTGGCCCATCACCATGGCCACCACGGAATTGAAGCCCGGCGGCTACCAGCGCTTCACCCAGATCGGTGACAAGCTGGACGCCATGGACTTCAAGCCCTTCACCGGTGTGGATGTGGCCGCCATTGAGGCGCTGAGCCTTGCCGCCCGGTCCGACAAGTACCACGTCAAGGCCATCAAGCCTCTGCCCCGCCGCAAGCTCTATGAGAAGGTCCCCCTGATGGACTGCTTCACCGCTCCCTGCAAGGGCGGCTGCCCCATCCAGCAGGACATTCCCGAGTATATCGAGCTGTGCCGCAAGGGCGAGTACGCCTCCGCCCTGCGCCTGATCACCGAGAAGAACCCCCTGCCCTTCATCACGGGCACCATCTGCGCCCACAACTGCATGACCAAGTGCATGCGCAACTACTATGACCAGCCGGTGAATATCCGGAGTACCAAGCTGGTGGCCGCCGAAAAGGGCTACGACGCCTACATGGCCAAGATCAAGGCCCCGGCTCCCGCTGATACCAGCGCCAAGGTGGCCGTCATCGGCGGCGGCCCCACCGGTATGTCCGCCGCCTATTTCCTGGGCCGTGCCGGCATTCCCGTCACCATCTTCGAGCGGGCAGACTGCCTGGGCGGCGTGGTCCGTCAGGTGATCCCCGCCTGGCGCATCTCTGACGACGCCATCGACAAGGATGTGGCGCTGATGTTCAAGATGGGTGTGGAGGTGAAGCTGAACACCGAGGCTCCCTCCGTGGCCGAGCTGAAAGCCATGGGCTACACCCACATCTTCTTCGCCGTGGGTGCCTGGAAGGCCGGTAAACTGGACATTCCGGGCAATATCGTGCCCGTTATCGGCTGGTTGAAGGACATGAAGGCCGGCAAGGAAGTGCCTCTGGGCCACGTGGCCGTGGTAGGCGGCGGCAACACCGCCATGGACGCCGCCCGGGCCGCCCTGCGTGCCGGCGCGAAATCCTCCACCCTGGTCTACCGCCGCACCAAGAAGTACATGCCCGCCGACGCCGAGGAGCTGGAGCTGGCCATTGCCGACGGCGTACAGTTCCTGGAGCTGGTCTCTCCCGTGGAGCAGAAGGACGGCAAGCTGGTGTGTGAGAAGATGAAGCTGGGCGATCCCGACGAAAAGGGCCGCCGCAAGCCCGTCCCCACCGGCGAGATGGTCTCCATTGACTGCGACACCGTCATCGCCGCCGTGGGCGAGAAGGTAGACAGCGACCTCTTTACCAGCAACGGCATCAACGTGGACGCCAAGGGCATCCCTGATTTCAAAACCAACATCGACGGTGTGTACGTAGGCGGCGACGCCATGCGTGGCCCCGCTACCGTGGTGGAGGGCATTGCCGATGCCACCGCCTTTGCCAAGGCCGTCATCGGCGAGGCCCACAAGTTCTCCATTCCCGCCAAGGCCGTGGCCACCCGGGCGGAGGCTATCGCCAAGAAGGGCATCCTGTGCGAAAGCGCCAAGTGCGAGGGCGACCGGTGCCTGACCTGCAACGTGGTGTGCCAGGTCTGCGCCGACGTGTGCCCCAACCGGGCCAACGTGGTCATCGAGCTGCCGGATGGCCGCCATCAGATTCTCCACGTGGACCGGATGTGCAACGAGTGCGGCAACTGTGCCATCTTCTGCCCCTACGATTCCGCTCCCTACCGCGACAAGTTCACCCTGTTCTACACCCGGGAGGGCTTCGACGAGAGCGTGAACAACTCCGGCTTCCTGCCCCTGGGCGGCAAGAAGGTGCTGGTGCGGCTGAACGGCAAGGTCTTTGAGGCGGATCTGGACGGCAAGAACGACCTGCCCGCCGACATTGAGGTCTTCATCCTCACCGTTATGAACAAGTACAGCTATCTGATGGCTTAACCGGAATTTTCTCCCTTTCTTTTGGAGTGGGGGAGCGGCCTGTGCCGCTCCCCCACTCCGGTTTTTTCCGCCGGATCCCGGGGCAGTCCCCCCTGCCTTCTCCGCCCTTGGGGGGCACGGGTTTTCAGGCTTCCGTTTTTTTCATGTAATCGTTTTTCTGAAAAATTGCACTTTTTTTAAAATGAAATCGCCCACTTTTTTATCTTAATTGCGAACAAAAAGTCCCCCAAAACCTTTTGACAGGCATGTATTTATGGTTTATAGTTTAATTGATTGCTGCAATGAGCAAGATTCTCCGGCTCCTTTGCAGGAGGAGATGGAATGAGGGGCTTTCACGCCCAGGGCTTTCCGCCGCTGTCTTTCACTCCGGCGGTTTTGCTATGCCCCGTGAAAGCGTTCCTGCGTCACAAACGGCCCCGGCACTTGCTTCCATGCAAGCCGGGGACTGTCCGAGAAGGTGCTGGGGAAAGCTCATATTTACCAGAGAGGGGTATTACATGAAAAAGAAATATGTCGTAATGGACGGCAACACCGCTGCAGCGCATGTAGCCTATGCGTTTACCGAAGTGGCGGCGATCTATCCCATCACGCCCTCTTCTCCCATGGCGGAGAAAGTGGACGAGTGGTCTGCCAAGGGCCGCAAGAACCTCTTCGGTTCTACCGTGGATGTGATCCAGATGCAGTCCGAGGCCGGCGCTGCCGGTACCTGCCACGGCTCTTTGCAGGCAGGCGCTCTGACCACCACCTTCACGTCCTCCCAGGGCCTGATGCTGATGATCCCTGCCATGTACGCCATGGGCGGCCAGTTCCTCCCCAGCGTCATGCACATTGCCTCCCGCGTGGTGACTTCCAACCACCACTCCATCTTCGGTGACCACACCGACTTTATGACCTGCCGTACCACCGGTTACGGCATGCTGATGTCCTCCTCCCCCCAGGAGGCCATGGATCTGGGCGCCGTTGCCCATCTGTCCGCCATCAGCGGCAAGTATGCGTTCATGCACTGCTTCGACGGTTTCCGCACCTCTCACGAGATGCAGCGCATCGAAGCTCTGGACTATGAGGATCTGCGGGGCCTGGTGGACTATGAAGCCCTGCAGGACTTCCGCCGCCATTCCCTGAACCCTGAGCATCCCACCAACCGCGGCAACAACGTCAACCCCGACGTGTACTTCCAGTGCAAGGAGGGCGCCAACGAGAAGGCCGCCGCCATCCCCGCCAAGGTCCAGCACTACATGGACGAGATCAACAAGCTCACCGGCCGGGACTATAAGCTCTTCAACTACTACGGCGCTCCCGACGCGGAAGAGGTCATCGTGGTGATGTGCTCCGCCTCCGAGGCTGTGAAGGAGACTGTGGATTATCTGAATGCCCAGGGCCGCAAGGTTGGTATGGTGCAGATTCACCTGTACCGTCCCTTCTCCGTGGAGCATTTCGCCGCCGCTATCCCCGCCACCGTCAAGAAGATCGCCGTGCTGGACCGCTCCAAGGAGACCGGCTCCGTGGGCGAGCCTGTGTACCTGGACGTGGTGACCGCCCTGAACCAGGCCGGCCGCGGCGACATCCAGGTGGTGGGCGGCCGCTATGGCCTCTCCTCCAAGGACACCACTCCGGGCCAGTTCATCGCTGTCTATGATAACCTCAAGCAGGACAAGCCCAAGAACAACTTCACCATCGGCATCAACGACGACGTGACCCACACCTCCCTGGAGTACAAGGAAGTGGAGCTCCCCCATCCCGGCGAAGTCTCCTGCAAGCTGTGGGGCCTGGGCGGCGACGGTACCGTGGGTGCCAACAAGAACGCCATCTCCACCATCGGTCTGGTTGCCAACAAGTACGCCCAGGCGTATTTCTCCTATGACTCCATGAAGTCCGGCGGCCTGACCCAGAGCCACCTGCGCTTCGGCGACAATCCCATCCGCTCCACCTACCTGGTGTCCTCCGCAGACTTCGTGGCGGTGCATGCCCCCACTTATGTGAACAAGTACGACACCACCGAGGACCTCAAAGAAGGCGGCACGTACCTGCTCAACTGCCCCTGGAGTGTGGAGGAGCTGGAGACCCGCCTGCCCGGCAAGATGAAGCGTGACCTGGCCCGCAAGCACGCCCAGTTCTACATCATCGACGCCTCCAAGCTGGCTGTGTCCGTGGGCTTGGGCGCCAACCGCACCAACAGCATCCTGCAGGCTGCCTTCTTCGCCCTGACCAAGGTCATTCCTCTGGACATGGCCGTGGAGGACATGAAGAAGAACAACTACAACTCCTACTTCAAGAAGGCCGGCCAGTCCATCGTGGACAAGAACAACGCCGCCGTAGACGCCGGCATCAGCGCCGCCGTGAAGGTGGAGATCCCGGAGAGCTGGGCCAACGCCCAGGATACCCCCGTGGCCGAGCCCAAGAATGCCTCCGCTTTCGTCCGCGACATCGTTCTGCCCATGGACCGCCAGCAGGGCGACAAGCTGCCTGTCTCCGTGTTCAAGAAGCACGGCGTGCTGGACGGCACCTGGGAGAACGGCACTTCCGCCTTCTCCAAGCGCGGCGTGGCTACCAAGGTACCCAAGTGGAACGCTGAGAGCTGCATCCAGTGCAACCGCTGCGCCATGTGCTGCCCCCACGCTGCCATCCGTCCCGTGCTGCTGACCGAGGAAGAGAAGGCCGAGGTTCCCGCTTCCTTCGTCACCGTGCCCGCCAAGGGCCTGGGCAAGGACGCCCCCGCTTACTCCTTCCGGATGCAGATCTCTCCCTATGACTGCCTGGGCTGCGGCGTGTGCCTGACCGCCTGCCCCGCCAACAAGAACGAGAAGACTGCCGACGCCCTGGTGATGACTCCCTTCGAGGAGATGAAGCCCGAGCAGGTGAACTTCGACGAAGTTGCCATGAATGACAAGTACCTGAAGAAGGACGTCATCAACAACAAGACCGTCAAGAACATGCAGTTCGCCAAGCCCTACTTCCAGTTCTCCGCCGCCTGCGCCGGCTGCGCCGAGACCACGTACATCAAGCTCCTCAGCCAGATGGTAGGCGACCGTATGTACGCCGGCAACGCCGCAGGCTGCTCCTCCGCCATTTCCGGCGGCGCCCCCATCCTGCCCTACTGCCGCGACAGCCAGGGCCACGGCCCCGCTTGGGAGCACTCCCTGTTTGAGGACAATGCCGAGTTTGCCTACGGCTTCTTCCACGCTCAGGACGCCATCCGCAAGGAGCTGCTGATCCGCCTGGAGAGCATGAAGGACGCCGGCATTGCTCCCGCCGCCATCGAGGATTACCTCGCCAACTGGAACGACGGTGAGAAGTCCCGCGCCGTGTCCGACGCCCTGATCGCCGCTCTGGAAGCTGCCGAGCAGACCGAGGACGTCAAGTACATCCTGGAGAACAAGGAATTCCTGGCCAAGAAATCCATCTGGGCCATCGGCGGCGACGGCTGGGCCTACGATATCGGCTTCGGCGGTATCGACCACGTCATGGCTCAGAACCGTGATGTGAACCTGCTGGTCCTGGATACTGAGGTATACTCCAACACTGGCGGACAGTCCTCCAAGGCCACTCCCACCTCCGCTACGGCCAAGTTCGCCGCCGGCGGCAAGCAGGTGGCAAAGAAGGACCTGGGCGCCATCCTCATGAACTACGGCTATGTGTATGTGGCTCAGGTGGCCATGGGCTATGACCAGGCCCAGACCCTGAAGGCCCTGCGTGAGGCGGAGTCCTATCCCGGCCCCTCCATCGTCATCTGCTACTGCCCCTGCCTGGAACAGCACATCAAGGCCGGCATGGGCTGCTCTCAGGACGAGATGAAGAAGGCCGTGGAGTGCGGCTACTGGCACCTGTACCGCTATGATCCCCGCCGGGTAGCCGAGGGTAAGAATCCCTTCCAGCTGGATTCTCCCGAGCCCGACACCTCCAAGCTCATGGACTTCCTGATGGGTGAGAACCGCTTCGCCTCTTTGAAGAACAACTTCCCGGAGAAGGCAGACGCCCTCTACGCCAAGGAGATCGAAGATGTCAAGGCCCGGTACAAGAAGTACCTGAAGATGGCTCAGGACGACTGATCGCCCAGCCTGATGACAGCATCATAAACGGCGGGGCGCGGATATTCCGCCGTTTTCTGTCTTTCTCCCCTACCTGTAAAAAAAGGCCGGGACACACTGCGTGTCCCGGCACTTTTTATGCTCAAAAATCCGATGCTGCGTCTCAGCAGTCGGCCTTCCACAGTCCGTGAAGGTTGCAGTAGGCGTAAGCCGCCACCGCCTGCTCTCCCTCTGCCAGAGCGAACACCGCCTCCGGCGCCTCGCCGGCGGAGAGGGTCTTGCGCTGCACGCCCCGGTTGGTCTCCAGGGTGATCCACTCAATGAGGTGCTCTTCAGTCATGGGATGTGTCACGGAGCCCACATGGACCCGCACGACGCTGCCCTCCACGCTCACCACAGGAACATGCTTCTCCACGGCGGCATCCACACTGCCAGGCACCAGTTCCCGCATCTTTTCACCGCAGCACACCATCGGTACGCCGGAGCTATGGACGGACTCCACCAGATTGCCGCACTTGTCACAACGGAAATAACGGATCATACTCATTTCCTCCTCAATTCGGTTCAGGACCGTTTTTTGTTATCCTGACCAAAGAATATCAAAATATGCGCATATTCTCTGTTGCACAAGCAACAAAAAGGAAATTATTCCACCACAATATTCCGCTCTGCAAAGGCCTTGAGCAGCAGCTCCATGTCATTGGGGATGGAGATAGGTTCCCCGCAGGCCTTGATGGCGTTGGCCACATCCTTGAGACCGTTACCGGTGACCACGGATACCACGGTGTCGTTCTTGCCGATGACGCCCTGTTCGCAGAGTTTCTTGACGCCTGCCGTGCCGGTGACGCCCGCGGGCTCACCAAAGACGCCGCAGGTGCGGCCCAGGAGCTTCTGGGCATCCATGATTTCCTGGTCGGAGACATTCACCACCAGGCCATTGGACTCCCGGATGGCCATGAGGGCCTTGTCGGCGTTGCGGGGCACACCCACGGCGATGGAATCCGCCAGGGTGTTCTCCTCCATGGGATGCCAGGGCTCCCCGGTGGCGATGGCCCGATTCAGGGGGCAGCATCCCTCCGCCTGGGCGGAGATCAGCCGGGGCAGATGATCGATGAAGCCGATGGCGTACAGATCCTTGAGGCCCTTCCAAAGGCCCGCGATGGTGCAACCGTCGCCCACGGAAATGGCGATGTAGTCCGGCACCTGCCAGGAAAGCTGCTCCATGATCTCCAGGGCCACAGTTTTCTTGCCCTCGGAGAGGTAGGGATTGATGGCGGCGTTGCGGTTGTACCAGCCCCACTTGTCGATGGCGGCCTTGCTGAGCTCAAAGGTCTCCTCATAGCTGCCCTGAACGGAGATGACGGTGGCGCCGAAGGTCATCAGCTGGGCCACCTTCCCCTTGGGAGCGCGGGAGGGCACAAAAATGTAGGTCTTGAGGCCCGCCGCCGCGGCGTTGCCTGCCAGAGAGGAGGCAGCGTTGCCGGTGGAGGAGCAGGCGATGACCTTTGCTCCCGCCTCCCGGGCCTTTGCAACGGCCATGGCGGAAGCCCGGTCCTTCAGGGACGCCGTGGGATTCTGACCGTCGTCCTTCACCCAGAGCTGCTTGAGGCCCAACATCTGGGCCAGACGGGGCTCCTCGTACAAGGGGCTCCAGCCCACCCGCAACGGTGTGGGCTCCGTGGTCTCCTCGATGGGCAGCAGCTCCCGGTAGCGCCACATGGTCCGTTCGCTGCGGGCCGCCAGCTTTTCCTTGGTCAACTGACTTTTGATGTAGTCATAATCATAGGTAATATCCAAAATGCCGCCGCACTCACAGGTGGTAAGATCCGGCGTGGCTTCATAGGTTTTGCCGCACTTGACGCACTTGCCGTACAATACGTTTTTCATAGTGTCCTCCGTCCTTGTGATTTTTCCCAGCCTCCCGGGCTCTGAAAGCAAACAGGGGCGGGGCGCAAAGCCCCGCCCCTGAGGCGTGATAATGGCAGTCTTACAGCTCCTTGAGCACACCGGAAGCCTCGTTGAAGGCGTCGATCAGCTCATCCAGATCCTTGGCCTGCGCGTGGACGGCGTCCCAGGTGTGCTCCGTGTCGTACCACAGGGCGTTGAGTTCCTGGACGTCCCGTGCCTGCTGCTCCACCCAGGTGTAGTATTTGAGGTTGTGCACCCGCTTGCGGTCCACATAGGTAAGCTCCATCATGCTGTCGGTCTTGAGGCCCAGCATGTGGAGATTGTGGTCCAGAGCGGCCTCGTGGGCATTGTAAGCACCGTACTGCTCATTGAGCTCGTCGATCCGGCTCTGATACATGACGGCGGAGTCGGTGAGGACGGTGCCCACCACGTCATGCTCGGTGAGCTCGTAGTATTTGGCCATCTTGATGCAGCAAAGGACGTTGGCGATGCCGGAGATACCCAGCCAGGTGAGCTTTTCGATGAGCTCCGGATCCAATCCCAGCTGCTCTTTCAGGTACGCCTGGCCCTCGGGGGTATTGAACAGGCGCAGCAGCCGCTGGGAATCCTCGTCGTCGATGTCGATGACCATGTCGGTGTTCTTGACGTTGTGGATCCAGGGG
>CAJKKQ010000008.1 GCA_905200545.1 uncultured Oscillibacter sp. | reverse complement strand
AGCGCAAGCTAAAAATTTTTGTCGTGTGCTTGACATACGGGTGCCGGAGATCGTGGAACCGGAGGTGTTCCAGTCCGGCGTCTTTCAGGATCCGCTGGTGGAGGGTAGCCACCGAGTTCGGGTGGTACATGGCCCCGGTGCGAGAGGAGGGGAAGAGCCAGAGGTTACTTGGGTGCTTGGCGTGCTCCTGGATAAGCAGGTCCACCGCCTCCTGGCGGATGGAGTTCTCAGTCTTAGGCCTTGCCACAATGAGATTGTTATCTGCGTCCTTGGTAGCCTGTTTGCTGACGGGGATAGTTCGCTGCTCCACGTCCAGGTCCGCCCATTGTAGCACCACCAGTTCGCCTTTTCGGATGCCGCTGACCAACTCCAGATAGAACATAGCCAGGGCGTTCCGCCGCTCCGCCGCGTCCAGGTAGGCTTTCAGATCCTCTGGCTGGAGCGTCTTCATCTCCTGGTGCTGGACTTTCGGTACCACGCAGCTGTCTGCGGGATTACGGATCAGCAGCCGCTCTTTCACCGCTCGGTCCAGGGCGCTGTGGAGCATGATGTGGACGCCCCGTACTGTGGAGCCGCTGAGACCAGGGTGTTTCTTTCTCCGCTTTTTTCGCAGTCTCCCGTTTTCCAGCAGGTCCTTGTACATCTTCTGAATCTCCCGGCTGGTGAGTTTGGCGTAGAGCTCGAACCACAGCCGCAGCCATTCTGCCACGGTGTACTCTCCGGATCGGGAGGCGTCCAGCTGCTGGCTTTCCGTAATCGCTACGGCCGGCCTGGATTTCACTTCCGCCTGGGTCCTGCCCAGCACGTTCTTGATGATTTGCTTGCCATTCTGGTCGTACCCCGCGGTGTACCGACCTTCCCAGCGCCCGTCCTTCCGCTTGCGGATGTTTCCCTCGCCGTTGGCCCGCTTCTTGGCCATCACTTGCCCCTCCTTTGCCGGAGGGCTTCGCAGGCTCGCTGCTCCTCGTCATCGTCGAAGGAGTAGGAGGGGGCCAGTTCCACTGCGATTCCCAGGGCCAGTTTAAATCCAGAGAGGAAACTTTTCAGGGATATCTCCTCCTGCAGTTCGTTCTCCAGGTCTGCCAGCTTCAGCAGCTGCTCCTGCCCACGCCCGTCCAGCACTTGGTAGAGCTCCTGATGGACCGCCTCCAGCTCCTTCCTGACTTCCCGACATTCCGGCTCCTTGTGAAACCGTTGATGCAGGGCCATCATGTAATCCCTCATGCGTATCGCCTCCTATTCAGCGACACACAATACTCCAACTTGCGGAGAGTAGCCAAGGTAAACGGGCGGAGTTATCGGAATGTTAAGAACTCCTCGGGCTCTATTTCTCTCAACCCTTTTCTTTGATATAGCGACGCAAGGATCGAACTTTCAGAGGGAAAAAGTTTCGGCTCCAGCCCGACACGGCGCAACTGTTTGGCAATGCTGGATTTTTTAGCCTACCGACCACCTCCCTTTATCTAGTACTTTTTTCGCCTGGTCCAAATTGCCGGATCTTCCCAAAAACTACCTCCCATTTCATCCGCCGCGGCTTTTTCTGCCTGGAGATATTTCTGCGAAACCGCCTTCCCAATCTTCGTCCACAGAGGCCGCACTCGGCTTGCAGCTGCCCAGAGGATGCACCCCCTTCTGCAAGGCTTGTACAGCCGCCTATAAGCCGCAACAATGGGACAATTTCTATTTGACTTCTGTTTTCCCATATCAGTACTGCAACAATGTCCCATTTTGAAAACGAATATATTCTTTACTGCGGCACAGCTGGAGAAAAATACTTATAGCCCCCGGTTTTCAGTGACTGCCGGCGGATGGCGTCTGCGGCCGGGCGTGCCCGCTTTCTGCCCATAGGGCGTCCGCTGTTGGTGTCCAGTTTTCGGCATAGGAAAGGCACTTGTCACAAAGGTGATCCACACTCTCCGGAGATTGAAGATCCGTGGATTTGGCCCCGCTTTTCTTTACCATCTCCCGCAGCCGCTCCGGATTCTCCAGCATGGGGCAGGGGCGCAGCATGTTCTTGTTAAAAGGCTGGCTGTCGTGGTAGGCCATGAACAGGGGACTCTTCAACGCTTCCAGCAGCGTATGGTCGTGGATATTGACATTGGAGTAGTGGATGAACACACAGGGCTCCACGTCCCCGGCGGCGTTGATGTGGAGATAGTTCCGCCCGCCGGCAATGCACCCGCCTACAAATTCGGCGTCGTTTTGAAAGTCCATACTGAAAATTGGCTTGCTCTCCCGGAAGTTCCGGATGCGTGTATACACTGTTTTCCGTTGCTCTGGGGTGGGCAGCAGTTCCGGTACGGCGTCGTTGCCCACGGGCATGTAGTGGAAAAACCATACGAACAGGGCTCCGGCTTCAACGATCATGTCGAAGTAGGCCTCACTGCTGATGTCATCGTAATTGGCGGCGGTGTAGCAGGAGGAGATACCAAAGGGCAGTTTGTGTGCCTTGAGCAGCTGCATGGCTGCCTGTACTTTTTGAAAACAGCCGCCGCCCCGGCGGCTGTCATTGGCGGGCTCAAAACCCTCCAGAGAGATAGCGGGGACGAAGTTCTTTACCCGCAGCATCTCTTGGCAGAAGGCTTCGTCAATGAGGGTGCCGTTGGTAAAGGAGAGAAATTCGCAGTCCGGGTGCAGTTCACACAGCCGGATCAGGTCGGATTTGCGGACCAAGGGCTCGCCGCCGGTGTAGATGTACATGTAGGTCCCCAGCGCCTTGCCCTGGCGAATGATGCTGTCGATGGTTTCCAGGCTCAGATTCAGGTTATGCCCGTACTCCGCTGCCCAGCAGCCGGTGCAGCGGAGGTTGCAAGCGGAAGTGGGGTCCAGCAGAATGGCCCAGGGAACATTGCACCCCTCCTGTCTGCGGATGGCAGCCTGGCGGGCTCCTCCGATCAAAGAGGCATTGACCATAAAATTTTCCAGGAATGCGTTCCGGACGCCCTCGTCCAGCTGGAGTACCTTCCGGATCAGCTGGTACCAGTTTCCCTCTGGGTGATCCAGCACCTTGCGCAGGACCCTCCGCTGAGCGAGGTAGAGATCGTTCTTATCAAATTTGTCCGCCCAATCCAATAGCTTGGGGAGATTCTTTTCCGGCTCCTGTTCCATGTATTTCAGTGCTTGCTTTGCCGCGAATGACTGTACGGCTTCAATCATAGATTTTTCGTCCAATGAGATCCCTTCTGTTTTATTTAGTATTTTTCTGCGCACATGCAACCTGCGCCTTTGTAAAGTCCTTTGATGATATCCACACACTGGTCGATCCCAAGGGTCCCGCTGTTGAGGGTGAGATCATAGTTCTGCGCGTGGCCCCATTTCATGTCGGTATAGAAGCGATGATAAGCCGCCCGGCGTTTGTCTTTGTCCTTCAGCCGCTGCTTTGGGGATTCCGTCCGCTCGCCGTACTCCTGCACGATACGCGCCGCCCGAAACTTCATATCTGCGTGGATAAAGACCCGCAGGCAGTCCGCCTTGTCCCGGAGAATATAATCCGCGCACCGGCCTACAATGACGCAGGAGCCCTTTTCAGCCAACTCGGAGATAATCCTGTATTGTATCTGCCAGAGGTAGTCGGCATTGTTGGGCCCGAAGTCCTGGCGGGAAAAGGCGTTGGCTAAAAATCCACCGGGCGCATACTCCCCGGCCTCCTTGATATAGCTTTCCTGGAATCCGCTCTCCTGTGCAATTTTTTGCAGCAGCTCATTGTCATAACAGGGAATGCCCAGTTCGGCTGCCACCCGTTTGCCGATGGTGCGGCCTCCGCTGCCAAATTCGCGGCTGATGGTGATGACTCTGTTTTTCATGGCCGTAATGTCCTCCTCTATTCGATGACGGGAAGTCTTGTAGCGTTGGGTAGTCCGTTGTCAACGGGAATGGCGCTTGACCCGCAGGCGGCTGATGGCCCGGGCCAGGGTGGCCTGGGCCGCCCGATACTCCTGGATGCTCTTTTTTTGCAGCAGGGCCTCCTTGGCGGCATCCGCATCCCGCTTGGCCCGTTTGGCGTCGATCTCATCCGGCCGCTCCGCCGTATCCACCAGGATCAAAACCTCGCCGTTTTCCACCTTGGCAAGGCCCCCGGAGACCGCTGCCTCCTGGGAGA
This sequence comes from uncultured Oscillibacter sp., assembly GCA_905200545.1. Classification (GTDB taxonomy): domain Bacteria; phylum Bacillota; class Clostridia; order Oscillospirales; family Oscillospiraceae; genus Oscillibacter. Next base: position 119,514 of record CAJKKQ010000008.1, on the reverse strand, counting down.
CGTTCTCCTGGACCTGATAGGTCAGTGTGCCTGGGACCAGGGCTGTGATCATGTTGCTGTGATGGGCCTGAATGCCGCACATCCCTCCGGCAGTGGGGAGGATCAGGGAATAGCACATCCCCTCGTAAAAGGGATGATCGGATGCCAGAATATGGACCTGGAATGCTTCCATCAGTTGCTTGCCTCCATGCTTTCTGCCTTTTTCTTCACATCATCGATGGTACCCACATTGAAAAAGGCCATCTCGGGGTATTCGTCCATCTCACCGTTGATAATGGCCGCGAAGCCCCGCAGGGTCTCCTTCAGCGGTACATAGACGCCGGGATTGTTGGTAAACTTCTCTGCTACATGCATGGGCTGAGCCAGAAAGCGCTGGATCTTCCGGGCCCGCATCACGGTGGTCCGGTCCTCGTCACTAAGCTCATCCATGCCCAAAATGGCGATGATGTCCTGCAGCTCGCTGTACTTTTCCAGGATCTCCTGTACGCTCCGGGCGATGCGGTAGTGCTCCTGCCCTACCTTATCCGGCTCCAGCAGACGGGAACTGGACTGCAGTGGGTCTACAGCCGGGTAGATGCCCTGCTCCGCCACTTTCCGGCTGAGCACCGTGGTGGCGTCCAGATGGGTAAAGGTAGTGGCGGTAGCCGGGTCCGTCAAATCGTCCGCGGGGACATACACCGCCTGTACCGAGGTAACGGAACCGTCCCGGGTGGAGGTGATCCGCTCCTGCAGTTCCCCCATCTCATTGGCCAGAGTGGGCTGATAGCCCACAGCTGAGGGCATCCGCCCCAGCAGGGTGGAAACTTCACTGCCGGCCTGGACAAAGCGGAAGATGTTATCGATGAACAGCAGCACGTCCTTATGCTCCTGATCCCGGAAATACTCCGCCATAGTCAGGCCTGTCAGCGCCACCCGCATCCGGACGCCGGGGGATTCGTTCATCTGTCCAAACACCAGGGCCGTCTTATCGGATACGCCGCTGGAGCGCATCTCGTTCCACAGGTCGTTGCCCTCACGGCTGCGCTCACCGACACCGGTAAACACGGAGTATCCGTTGTGCTCCATGCCCACGTTGTGGATCAGCTCCTGGATCAGCACGGTCTTGCCCACGCCGGCGCCGCCGAAGAGGCCGATCTTGCCGCCCTTGGGGTAGGGCTCCAACAAATCGATGACCTTGATGCCGGTTTCCAGGATCTCCCCGATAGAGCGCTGCTCCTCAAAGGCCGGGGGCTTGCGGTAAATGCTGTGGCGCTCCACGTTCTCAGCCAGGGGCGCTCCTCCGTCGATGACATCTCCCAACACATTGAACATCCGCCCCAATGTGGCCTTTCCAACGGGGACGGTGATGCTGGTGCCGGGGGCGCAGACCTGCATGCCCCGGGACAAGCCCTCGCTGCCCGCCAGCAGGATGCAGCGGACCATATCGTCTCCGATATGCTGCGCTACCTCCATGACCCGCTGTTCCCCGTCCAAAGAGACCGTGAGGGCTTCCCGAATCTTGGGCAGGCTGCCCGCCTGAAACCGCACATCCACCACCGGCCCGGATATTTGAACGATGCTTCCGTATTTCACAATACCTGCACCTCTTTTCTGCATTTTTTCCTCTGCGCCTTTGCCCCGGCGGTCACCTCGGTGATCTCCTGGGTGATGGCGGTCTGCCGCACCCGGTTATACTGCAGCGACAGATCCGCCAGAAGTTCCTCCGCATTTCGGTTGGCGGAGTCCATGGCCGTCATCCGGGCCTGCTGCTCACTGCAGAAGCTGTCGATCAGCGCACTATAGATAAAGCCCGCCAGATAGCTGTGCATGATCCGGTTGAGCACGGCCGACGCAGAGGGCTCAAACTCAAAGGGAACCTCCACCTTTTTTTCTTTTTCCGGTGGAGCAAAGTAGGTTCGGTGAAAGGGCAGCAGTCGGGTGGAGTGGACGCAGGCATTCATGCCGTTCTCCATGTCCGTATAGATGACGAAGATCTTTTTCAGCAGCCCTGCGTCGTACTGTTCCAGTAGCATGCCGCTGATCTCTCTGGCCCGGTCCAATGTGGGGTTCTGGGCCGTATAGAGGAACATCCGCTGGATGGGGATATGGTGCTGGGTAAAAAAGCGGCGGCCGTACTCCCCCACCACGAAGAGCTTCATGTCGGTATGGTCCTGCAAAAGGCGCTGGGCCTCCTTGAGGACATTCTGGTTGTAGGCCCCCGCCAGACCCTTGTCCGCCGTGATCACCAGACAGCCGTATGTTCCCGGCAGCTCCGGCTCCTGATCCGGAGGATAGAAATAGTGGCTGTCCACATCGTTGACTGTGCGGAAGACCCGCTTGATCTCGCTGCGCAGGGCGTCGAAGTAGGGGCGGGTCTGCTCCAGCTCACTGCGGGCCTTGCGCAGTTTGGTGGAGGCGATGAGATACATGGCATTGGTGATCTTCTGGGTCTCTTTGATGCTGTCGATGCGGCTTTTGATTTCCGTTGTGCTTGCCATGCGCCTTACCCCTTTTCTGCCTTAGAGGCCCCCAGCCATTTCTCGGTGAAGGTCTGGGCCAGGTCTGCGATGGATTGGATATCCTGATCGGTCAGCTGGCCGGTCTCATCGATCCGGCGGCAGAGGTCACCGGCTGCGTGCTCCATTTTTGCAAGAAAGTCGGAACGGAACTGATCTATTTGACGCAGCGGGACATCCTGCAGGATATGGCGCAGCGCAGCCACCAACAAGATGACCTCCTGATGCTGGCACATGGGGTGGGACTGGGTCTGGCGCAGCAGGCGCATGAGTCCCTGGCCGTATACCAGCTGCTTGCGGGTCAAGTCGTCCAAGTCGCTGGAGAATTGCGTGAACACCTCCATCTCCCGAAACTGGGCCAGGTCCAGCCGCAGGGTACCTGCCGCTTTCTTCATGGCCTTGGTTTGAGCGTCACCGCCCACACGGGAGACGGAAAGGCCCACATTCACGGCGGGCCGCTGTCCGGCAAAGAATAAATCGCTCTCCAGGAAAATCTGACCGTCGGTGATGGAGATGATGTTGGTGGGGATATAGGCGGACACGTCGCCTGCCTGGGTTTCCACGATGGGCAGGGCAGTCATGCTGCCGCCGCCCTTTTCTTCCGACAGGTGGGCGGAGCGCTCCAACAGCCGGGAGTGGAGATAGAAGACGTCGCCGGGATAGGCTTCCCGTCCGGGGGAGCGCTCCAGCAGCAGGCTCAGGGCGCGATATGCGATGGCGTGCTTGGAAAGGTCGTCATAGACGATCAGCACATCCCTGCCCTTGTTCATGAAATACTCTCCCAGGGCGCAGCCGGCATAGGGGGCGATGTATTGCAGCGTGGCGGAATCGCTGGCAGAGGCGCTGACCACCACGGAGTAGTCCAGAGCCCCGAACTTTTCCAGCGTCTCCACCACTTGTGCCACGGAACTGGCCTTCTGGCCGATGGCTACATAGATGCAGACGACGTCTTTCCCTTTCTGGTTGAGGATGGTGTCCAGGGCAATGGCCGTTTTGCCGGTCTGGCGGTCGCCGATGATCAGCTCACGCTGGCCCCGGCCGATGGGGAACATGGAGTCGATGGCCAGAATACCCGTCTCCATAGGCTGGTTCACCGCCTGGCGGTCGATGATGGCGGGAGCCGTGGACTCAATGGGCCGGTAGCCGTCGGAGGGGATCTCGCCCTTGCCGTCAATGGGAGAGCCCAGGGCGTCCACCACCCGGCCCAGATAGGCGTCGCCTACCGGGATGCCGGCCATCTTGCCGCTTCTGCGGACGCGGCTGCCCTGGGTGATCTCCTGGTCATCGCCAAAGAGGATGCAGCCCAGCTGATCCTCCTTGAGCTCCTGGACCATGCCCTTGATACCTCCGGCAAACACCAGAATCTCGCCGTAGGCAGCGTGCTCCAGTCCGGAGACGGTGGCGATTCCATCGCCCACCGTCAGTACCTGGCCCACCTCCTCCGGCGAGACCTCCGGCATCCAGTTGGTCACGGTCTCCCGGATCAGGGGCAGGACATCATCTCTGGTGGGATTGAGCTGTTTGAGCCGTTCTTCAAACTGACGCAGCCGCCCCTCCACGCTCCAGTCATAGATGTCCGTGCCTACCTGCAGCACAAATCCGCCGGTGAGCGTGTCATCCTGCTCCCACTCCAGGGTGAATGCCCGGTGATAAGTCTGCTGCAAAAAGTTCAGCAGCCGCTGACGGTTTTCCTCACTGGGCGGGGTACCTCCCCGAAGGACGGCCGTAGGCTCACTGGAATTGCTGCTCACAGGAATCCCTCCCTTCCGCGAGGCTTAGGAACTGCTCGTAGGGATCGCCCTCGGAACCCAGTGCAATTTTTTCCGCTGCAGTGACCGCCATATCCACCAGCTCCTTGGAGGCTTTGGAGAGCACCTCCGCTTTCTCCCGCCGAGCACTTTCTTGGGCTTTGGAGATAATTTCCTCCGCTTCCTGCTTGGCGGCAGCCACCTGCTGGGCCCGGAGCGCATCCAGTTCCTTCTCCGCGTCGGCTCTGCGCCGGGCCATGTCAGCCTCTACCTGAGACATCTTGGACTGATAATCGGCTTTCATCCGGTCAGCCTGCTCTTTCAGCTGCTCCGCCTCCTGGTGCAGGTTCTGGTAATAGGCCTGGCGCTGGTCCATGAATGCTTTCACCGGGCGGTAGAGCAGCAGGTAAAGCCCACCGCTTAAAATGGCGAAATTGAACAGATGCAGCAAGATTTGCTGCCAGTCAATATTCAGTGGAATACTCATATCCGCACCGCCTTTACAGGACAAAGATTACCAGGATGACCACCAGCAGGGCATAGATGATTGCGGTTTCGATGAACACCAGATCCAGCATCAGCGTGGTACGGATCTTCCCCTCCATCTCGGGCTGGCGGGAAATGCCGTCGGCAGCCTTGCCGCCTACGATGCCCATGCCTACTGCGCCGCCTGCGGCGGCCAGGCCGATGGCCACACCCACGGCAATAGCCTTGAGCCCCACGGAGGATTCCTCCGCAGTCGTGGTTGTCTCCGTTACGGTTTGGGCTTCGGCGGGGGCTTCTGCCTCATCCGCAGCGTAGGCCGGAATGGCCAGCATGGAAACCATCATCAAAATCAGAAAGACAACGGGGAATTTTTTTACAAAACGCATGGTAAAGACCTCCATATTTATCATTTGGATATTGCGGCATTCTCCGCCGGCTCCGGGTGCCTGCCGGTGGCTTTGATTGGACGGGCTTTCGGTTCGGACATCTCACCGTAAAACAGCGCCGTCAGCATGGTCAGCACATAGCTTTGGATCAGTGCATGCAGCAGCGTAAAGAGCACTGCCACGATCACCGGCAGCACAAAGCTCAGCTGGATGTAGTAATAAACCAGCTCTGTCACCAGCAAGCCGCTGAGCAGTGCGCCGAAGAGCCGAAAGCTCATGGAAATCAGCAGGGAGATCTCCTTCAGGGCGCTGCCGATGCCCCGCAGGCCGTTTCCTGCGATGGCGCCGGAGAAAATCACCAGATAGGACAGTACGCCCAGCATGATGGCTGCGTTCACGTCGGACAGCGGCGCCGGGAGGGTGACAGACTGCCCGGTGGCCGAGATTGCCTGGAAGCCAAACAATTCAAAGAGTGTTCCGAAGAAGATATAGGTTCCGGCGGCGAAAACATACGCCCCTAAAAAGCCGTTCCGCCAGGGGCTGTTGGATTTGGCCAGTCCGTCAAACATTCCCACTGCCTGCTCCAGGATCAGCTGGAATTTTCCTGGGACATACTGAAATCTGGGGATGATGAACAGCCGGATCAGGACTGCGGCTGCCAGCAGCACCACGGTCACCACCAGGGAAGAAATGAGCCCCGGGTTTACCGGACGCAGTCCAAACAGGCTGATCCGGTCCCCTTCGTGCAGGACGGCATCCCGCATGGTGGTTTGAATGGCCTCCTGTTCCCCGCCTCCAGGCGCCAGAAGACCGCCTGCCAGCAGCACGGCGCATACGCAGATCCAAAGCAGCAGAAATCGCTTTTTGCTCTGTTTCATAACATATTCCTTCTTTTTTGCGTGTTCTGCTTTCGCGGCGGGTCACTGGGCCCGCAGGCGGCGGTAATAGCCGTCTACATATGCCTGATAGACCACAGCGCCTACCACATAGAAAATGGCCGTCAGGGCGAAGCCGGTGGTCAGGCCGATGGACTCCTGCATAAAGCCCATCAGCAGAGAACCGATGCCGATGCCGATATCGTAAGAGAGCATGTAGGTGGAGTTGGCCACACCCCGCTGCGGGGCAGGGGTGGTGCCGGTGACAAAGGATTGGAACAGAGGCTGCAGGATGCCGTAGCCCAGGCCGAAGAAGAAACCGGCCGCCAGCAGATGCACGCCGGTATTCAAAAACAGGAAACTGATCATGGTGAGGATCAGTACCACCAGGCTGGCGTAGACCAGAGGGCGGTGCTTCCCGGCGTCAATGGCCTTCTGGGTAGACATTTTGGACAACAGCATTCCCACTACCAGGCAGATGTAGAAATAGGGGAGATATCCCATGATATCCTTCTCCTGGGCCAGGATGGAGGAATAGGCGATCACCGCACCGTAGGGGATCATCAGAAACATCATGTTCAGCATGAACGGAGCGGCGGGACCGTAGAGGGACTCCTTGATGGAGAACTTTTTCCGCTGTACCTTGGGGTACTTCAGGCGGCAGCAGGACACGCAGATCAGGGCGGCTACCGTGATGGCGAAAATGGTGAGGAAGGAGGCCTTGCTGCTCATATTGCTCTGTACCTGCAGCCCAACATAGGGGCCTACCGCCATGCCGATAGACACCGTAAAGGCAAAGCGGCTGATGCCCTCCGTGATCTTAGCCACAGGCAGCACGTCACCGGCCATGGTCATGGTAGCAGAGGCACACACGGAGTACACCGCGCCCATGTAAAGCCGCACTACGATCAGCAGCCCGAACACCGGGAAGATCAGAAAGGCCGGGAAGGACAGACAGAACAGAGCCAGAAACAGCAGATAGACCCGGTAGCGGTTGAAGTTATCCAGCAGATATCCTGCCATAGGGCGGAATAGGACCGTGGCCACGGACATGGCTGTCAAAACAATGCCGACCTTGGATCCAGTAATTCCGATCTCTGCACAGTAGACAGGGATAATGGGGATGGATGCGTAGAAGGCTGCCAACACCAAAAGGTTGGTAATGAACAGGAGGATAAATTTCCTGTTCCAAATCTTTTCTGTTTTTTCCATACAAGCAAAACTCCTTTTGCCTCAAGGCAATAAAAATAGTGGCAACTGCCACCATATGATGATAGCACGCCGAAGAATGAGTGTCAATAGTTGGTTGCAGTTGCTACTAATTTGCGCGGGAAGAGGAGGTGATATTTGCAAAAGTCATTGTCCCGCGCTATAATACCTGCAAGATAAAAAGGGGGCGCGGGGCTTGGAAAATATTATGGACAGCCCGTTCAAGGCAATTTCAATCCTGTACCGAAAGTCTCACATCTGGCTGAACAACAGCTGTGCGCAGTGCGGACTGACTGCGGCGCAGGCCACGGTTATTCTCATTGCCTGCGATTTCAAATGCCTGACTCAGGACGAGATCACCAAGCGGCTGGGACTGGATAAAAGCGTGATTGCCAAGACAGTGACCAAGCTGGAAGAGACCGGATTTTTGGAGCGCACCACCAACCCGAAGGACAAGCGCACCTATGACATCCGGCCCACACAAAGAGCCTGGGAAGCATATCCTTTTGTCCGGAAGCAGATCGATGAGTGCTTTCAGCGCATGACCCGGCAGATGTCAGATCAGCAGAGAACGGAATTCAGAGCGCTCCTTCTATTGGCGGCTGAGACGACGATTGCACAGGAGGAGTAGGCTGTTTTGGACATACGGAGCAGGAATCAATGTGCGGACGATCCAGGATTGCAGCCATATTGGGAGCACTGTGGTTCCTGTATCATGAGTGGAGGGACTGACCCACACCGTGACTCACATTGGCGAAAAAACGCAGCGCACCGGCAGGGAAGCTCGTCTTCCCAACCGGTGCGCTGCTTTGCTTTTGGGGGTGGGATTTACCGCACCTGCGCCATGAGGTTCCCCATGGTCTGGGCGGCCTCATCCTGTTTCTGCCTTGTGGTGTGGGTGTAGGTCCGCAAAGTGAATCCTGCGTCGTAGTGGCCCAGCATAGCGGAGACGGTTTTGTTGTCCACGCTGTTCTGGAGGGTCAGGGTGGCGAAGGTGTGCCTGAGATCGTGGAACCGAAGGTGCTCCAGTCCGTCGCCCTTGAGAATGCGCTGGTGAAGGGTGGCCACGGAGTGCGGGTGGTACATGGTTCCGGTCTGGGAGGAAGGGAAGCGCCAGGGATTGTCCGGATATTTGGTGTGTTCTCTCGCCAGCAACTCCACCGCCTCCTGGGGAATGGAAATCAGCCGGACGGAGTTTTTGGTTTTGGGCCTTGCCACGATCAGGTGGTTGTCCGCATCCTTCGTGGCCTGCTTGCTGACGGAAATGGTTTTGTTGGGGATATCCAGGTCCTCCCATCGCATGGCAACCAGTTCCCCCTTGCGGATGTTTCCTTCCCCATTGGCCCGCCTCTTTGCCTTCGCTCGCCCCTCCTTTGCCGAAGAGCCTCGCAGGCTCGTTGCTTCTCGTCATCGTCGAAGGAATAGGAGGAAGCCAGTTCCGTCGCAATCCCCAGGGCGAGTTTAAAGCCGGAGAGGAACCTTTCCAGAGAGATCTCATCCAACAGCTCGTTCTCCAGGTCCACCAGCTTCAGCAGTTTCTCCTGCCCTCGTCGGTCCAGTGCTTGTCGGAGCTCTCGTTCAACTTCCACAATCTGCTTTTCTTACCTCCCGGCACTCCGGCTCCTTGCAGAACCGCTGGTGCAGCGCCATCATGTAATCCCTCATAAGAACTCATCGGGCAGCTATTCCTTTCGGTTCTTTTCCTTAATTTGCAACGCAATTTTCACCTACTGCTGTTTTTAATCCCATTTCCGGCAATCCCGGAACCCCTTGGAACTGCCCGAACATCTCCAACCTAAGAGCTGCCCGCACTGCGGGCGAGTGGCCTCCGAAACGCTCGCCTGCGGGCGAGTGCGTGGGCAGATGTGCCTGGTGAAAGAGGCGGCAGTGACGGGACCTCTTTCACCCGCTTTTCCTTTCGTCCTCCGCAGAGTCCTCGAAATCGGCCCAAATCCGCTCTGAAGAGGCATGGTGGGCGGGAACTCTGCCTCGCCTCCAAAGAGGGTATACAGCCCCTCACAGGCGGCGATGATTGCCTTTACTTGTCCTGCGCAGAGACTTGGTGCAGAACTCTGTTAGTGCATCCTTGTTCACCAGAGGTTTGTTGGGGAGAGTTTTCACGTTTGCTCCTGCAAGCTGAAAAGGCGTTGAGATTTTCCGTTGCATTTCATCTGCTCACCGGTATAATGAAATCATTGGTGGTGAGAGAATATGCACGAAACGACTGGAAATCTGTTTCACAGGCTGCGCGGTTCAGAAAGCGGCATGGCTTTTTTGCGGGAAAACCGCAGTGCCCCCATATGCTCGCAGGTCCTGCGGGATCTTTTGGACAAGGCAGGGATTTCCGCCGCAGAGTGGATGACGGCGGTTAATCTCAGTAAATCCTACGGCTACCAGATTTTGCGTGGGGAGAGAATACCCGGACGGGACATTTTGCTGCGCACGACACTGGTGTTGCATCTTTCTTTGGAGGATGCCCAACGGTTGCTGGCAGTGGGTGGCTGCGGTGCTCTCTATCCTCGGGTGCGCCGGGATGCGGCGGTGATTTTTGCCCTGAACCAGCACATGACCCTTCTGGAAGCAGAGGAACTGCTAACCTCTTTGCCGGAGCGAAGCCTTTACACGGAGGAACCCTGATATGGATCTGCAGGAACGTTTTTTGCAGAGGTATCAGGACCAGGTTCTGAGGCCCCTGGTGCTGCCTGCAGAGCTGCGTACGCAATTTACGCCTGTGTCCTGTCTCAAGGATGGAGAGCGGCAGGTGTATTTGGTCCGGGACTCGGCAGGACAGCCTGCCGTGCTGAAGATCCAGCCGGTGGGGCGAGCGGACTCCCTGCGGCAGGAATATGAGCTGCTGTGCCAGCTCCATCATCCGCAGATCCCCCGCCCTATGACCTACCTGGAGGCAGATGGGCGAGAGTATCTGGTGAGGGAGTACGTGGAGGGGATCAGCCTGTATGAACAGGTGACTGCCCAAGGCCCACTCTCTCCGGCGCAGGCCAGGTTGGCGGCCCTTTCCCTGTGCCAGATTCTCCAGTATCTCCACACCCAGACGCCTCCCGTCATCTGCCGGGATGTGAAGCCGCAAAATGTGGTCATGGATTCCACCGGCTGCTGCCATCTCATCGACCTGGGTATCGCCCGCCGCTACCGGGCGGAGCAAAAGGGCGATACTGTGTTTCTGGGGACGGAGGAAACCGCACCCCCGGAACAGTTCGGCTATCAGCAGACCGACCAGCGTTCGGATATTTACAGCCTGGGTATGCTGCTGCGGTTTTTGCTCTCCGGAAAGTTTGATCCTCTGCCTAATCTGCCGAACCAGCGGGCCCTTTGTCGGGTCATCCGGCGCTGCACCGCTTTTGATCCCAGGGATCGATATCCCTCTGCCCAGGCTGTCGGCAAGGCCCTGAAACACCAGCGGCTGCGGCCGGTGGTGGGGGCTGCGGCGGGCTTGGCGTGCGCCGCATGCCTTGCGGCCGCGTTGTGGCTGTCCTCCGGTCAGATCGTGAAGGCATCCCCCTTGTTGGAAACCGCCCTGCGCCAGGAGCTGGGGCTGGAGGAACATGCCCCGATTCCGATGAACCGCCTGGAAGAGGTGCAGCAGCTGCTGGTATGCGGCCAGGTGGTGGTGGGAACGCTCCAGGAGCATGAGGAGATGGTCAGCTCCGCCCACGACCTCTATGCAGTGGAGACTCCCCATGGAGACATCAGCGACCAGGATCTGGCCCTGCTGGCCCAATGCACCAATCTGCGGGTGCTGGTTTTGGACTACCAGCAGATCACCGACCTCTCGCCGCTGACCGGCTTGCCTTTGGAATACCTGAGCCTCACAGGAAATGAAGTCTCTGACCTGAGCCCCCTAACCAACTGTCAGAAGCTCCAGACGGTGGATGTGGGGGAAAATCCCGTGCGCTCCGCCGACGTGCTGGCACAGCTGCTGAATCTCCGGGATGTGGGGCTGGAAGCTACCAGCGTTACCTCAGTGGCGGCTTTTGCCGGCAGCAACATTCAGTTTTTGAACGTGCGCACTACCTGGGTGACGGACTATACGCCTCTGGAAGATTGCCCCCAGCTCACCCGGCTGATTACCGGAAGCATGCCGGACGGGGCGGCGGAGACCCTATCGGGGCTGACGGGACTGGAGGAACTGCGGCTGTACTCTACACCTTCGCTGGATCTGACCCTGCTTGCAGGATTCCAGAATCTGCAGGAGGTGGATTTTTTCGGCAGCACCGTCTCTCATCCCGAGGCGCTGGTTGGACTTTCCTCCCTGCGCAATGTCAATCTGGGGGAGACCGGGGTGCGGGATTTGTCCTTTCTCTCCTCCATGCAGGCTCTGACGGATCTGGATCTGCGGGAAAATCCCCTGACGGATCTGACGCCGCTGCTGGAGTGCCCCTGGCTCACACTTTTGATCCTGAGCCCCCGGCATCAGACCCTGGCTCACGAGCAGCTGTCCCAGGCCCCCTTTGAGATCGCCTATCGGGAGTGAGTGCGCTGCCTGCGCACCACTTGGCTCCCGTGCCCTGCTATACTGAAAAAGAAATTTCATGTAAAAGCAGAAGGGGGCGGATTTCATGATATGGAGACCATTGGTTGCCTGTGTACTGTCCTGGTGCCTAGCGCTGGGGTTGTGTGCCTGTTCCGGTTCGGCCCAGAGCGCAGATCTGTTGGGGGAGGAGGAGACTGCCTGGCACTTCCCGCAGGGGGACGCCCCCGGAGAGGAGTATGACCGGCTTTCCTGGTATGGCTTTGGAGAGACGAACCCTGGCCGGAACCCATCCTCCGTCATTACTGAAAAAGAGCTGGTGGATATGCTCACTGCCGTCATCACCGCCCGGGAGGGCGATGTGGCCGGCTGGACGGAGCTGACCGCCGCAGCTTCCCCGGACAATGAGGTGTACCGGGCTTACGGTGCCATGCTGCTGCTCTACGCCGCCGAGGAGATGGAGGGGGCCACTCGGTTTACCGACGGCTATGCTCCCTATTTCCTCAACTTTTCGGATGCCCAGTGGACTGCCCTCTATGAGGATAACCGAGGAGGTTATCCTCTGGTGGAGGAGATCTGGGATCAGACCTGCGTCTCCATCTCCTCCCAGCGGGGAGAGAATGTGGAGATGAACTACCACAATGCCAGCCAGGACTTCGTGTTCTGCCGGCTCTCCCGGGTGACGGGAGCACCCCTGATGGACTTTGACTATGACAGCAGCACCCTCCGGCTCACCGATCCCATGACCTACCAGGAAGGGGCGGTGGCGGTGGTGCGCCTGTTTGAGAGCTTTTCCGATGTGGCGGAGCAGTTCCCTGGAAATGCGGAGGACCGGGAAGCGGCAGCTCAACTGCTGGAGGAGGCTTGGGCCAAGCGGGACACCATCTGGAATGACGACACCCAGATTGTCCGCTCGGATACTCTGATTCCCGGAGAGACCTACACCGGCACTGCCTACTATCTCTCCAACGACGGGGATGACAGGGCGGACGGCACCAGCCCGGAGACTGCCTGGGCCACCATTGAACGGCTCAATGCGGCCCAGCTCCGCTACGGCGATGCGGTGTTCTTCCATCGGGGGGACATCTGGCGGGAGGTACAGGTGCAAAGCCGGGCCGGCGTCACCTATTCCGCTTACGGCGAAGGTGCGAAACCCGGGCTCTACGGCTCACCGGAGGACGGCAGCGGAGCGGAAAAGTGGACGCTGTGGTACGAGGGTGAAAACGGAGAGAAGATTTGGCTCTACCATCGGGATATGCTGGACTGCGGAGCCATTGCTCTGGGCAGCCAGGGGGACGCAGCCAAAAAGGTGGCCGCCTTCTGGAACGGGGAGGCGTATCAGGTCTGCTCACAGCTGTGGAACCAGGGAGATGACGAGGCGGCCCGGGAGGATCAGCTGGCACAGCCCGCCTTTGATGTGGCGGCGGAGCTCACTGAGAATTTGACCTTCTTTTCCCAGGCGGACAGCACCCTGCCGGACACTTTGCCCGTCTATCTGCTGGGCTGGATGGACAGCGGGCAGGAGGAGTTCTACTGCATGACTGCTTCCGGCCCACTGTATCTGCGCTGTGACCAAGGCAACCCCGGAGAGCTCTATGACCAGATTGAGTTTCTCACCCCACATGCTCAGTTTGACGGGATTCAGGATGATGTCGTGCTGGATAACCTGGACCTGCGCTACACAGGGCGGGATTTAGTTTCTGTGGATCCCCGGTGTGAGGGTGTGCTCATCCAGAATTGCGCTTTGGGCTGGGGCGGCGGCTGTGTGGCCAGTTATGCCCTGGATACCATCACCGGCTATGCCGCCGGTATCCAGCGCAACGGCGGTGTGGGCGGAGCCAGCTCCAGCGGCAATACCTTCCGCAACAACTATGTCTACGAGAGCTATCAGGAGGGGCTGGGACTGGAGGCAGCGATCGAGTTTGGAGGCGGCGTAGTGGATTTGACTGACAATCTCTTTGAGGGGAATGTATTCTATCACTGTTCCGCCCCACTGCTCTACTTCAACTGGGACATGGAGGCCAACCCCAATCATCAGTTCCGGAATATCGTCTTCACCGGCAACTACGTGCTTTTCAGCGGGTACAGCGATTGGACCGATCTGGGGATGGCGTTTTGCAGTCAAGGGGGACCCAACATGCAGGACGGCACGGTGAAGGTGACGGACAATCTGTTTTTCACCGGGGAATATACCCTGCTCTATGTGGAGACTTATGTGCCGGAATATCTGCCCGACTTTCAAAACAACCGGTATGTGCAGATGGGGAGCAGTCCGCTCCTCCTCAGCGCCAGTACGGGGTACTACTGCTGCCCGGATGCCCAGGCGTTTGTGTCAGATTTTTTGAAAGATGAGAGCGGGGAAGTGCTCACAGTCTATCCGGCATATTTCTCATAGGCGGCGGCATCCGGTCTTGCTGAGTGATGAGCAACCCTGAGGGGAGTCCTGGTTCCTCCAACCATATGTACTGGGAGGACATTTCACGGCTTTTGGGGTACAGCGCCATCTATGGATCGGGCCGTGAGCACGCCGGGTACTCCGTAGAAAATACTGGGACGGTTCCACCAGAAATTACGGCTGAAGTGATTCCCAACTTCAAAACTCTTTTTGACGGTAATTTGGATATATGGCGTGACGAAGTGTTGAGATGATCCAGCAAAATCTTGCTGTGCCTGAAAGCATACTGATAAAGTCATGGACGTATATCTGGATCCTTGTCCGGACATTTAACAGCCCGTACCTGAGGGGGATCGCGAAAAAGAGAGAGGAAATTGACGATGAAAAAGATACTGACAATCCTTATGGCGGCCATGCTGCTGGCGCTGTGTGCCTGTTCCGGCACAGACGTACAGGATGACGCCGATACCGCCCAAGCTGACAATACCGGTGCCGATGCTGCCGAGGTGCAGTACGACTATCAACTGAAGGCCGGCGAGCAGACGGAAGTCTATGATGTGACGTTTGAAGAAATGGTTACGGTTACCGTGGATCCTGCCAGTACCCGCGACGGATCCAATGATTTGCGCAGCAATATCTATTTTGATAACTGCACCTTTAACGGTGGCCTCACCATTGTGGGCGACTATCACGCTATGGTCAGTTTGGGCGGAGGCTGCTCGTTCGGGGATGGTTCCATCGTAACCTGTAAGGAAGTTACTCCCGGAGCTGCTCAGGAAACCACGCTGGAAGATAACCTCATCAAGGTGTTTGTATCCTGCGAGGGGGTCACTGTGCAGACGGAATCCGCTATTGGCGTGCTGACCGACGGACCGGATATTGCATTCAACGGCACGACTTACAGCAAAAAGGAATTGGCTCCGGATACCGATTTCCTGGGGGTATACGGCATTTATGAAGGCGATGCCATGACATACGTCAAGCTTGCCATCGGTGAAGATGACAGCGTGGAGTTTTTAGGCTGATTGCTCTGTCACAGATGCTGCCACTCTGCCTTTATCAGAAGAGAGGCTGTCTTTGATCCGTCTGTCGCGCCATTCTCAAGATTAGCGGCCATAACCATATGTGCATGCATTCCCTTTACTGCGGTGCGGATTTTGCTCTTTTCGGCGTTTGGAAGACCGACCCACATTGTGAAGTGTCGCAGGAAATCAAACGAGGACGCTGTTTGAACAGACCCTGGAGGCATATTGATTTGAGGGCTATGCGAAGGGCGTCTGCGGCATCCACATGCGAGGACCACGACGGCATGCTGCCGCCATGGGTTAATTGAATCTGTCCTTGACTTGGGGAGTAGTTCAGCAAAAAAACGCAGCGTACCGGCAGGGGAGTTCCCGTCCGGTACGCTGGTTTCTTTTCCCGGTGTATTCCTTTCCCGGGAATCAGCGGCTGACCGTAGACCTCTACTGCTATGAGAGATATACCACGGAAGGAATCGCTGCCCCCTGCGAAAGGTACGGATTCTGGTGGCTGCGGCAGTGCTGATGACAATGACCGTAGGGGCGAAGCAGGTGGACAGCGTCAGGGATCCTGTGGACGCCTCCGTCCCGCCAACGCCGACCAACTCAGCGAGGCAGACCTGGAAGCCTTCCACAGCCAGGCCACAAAAGCATTCACCGTCTCTCTGCACCCGACCGGCGGCACTGACCTCGCTATCATAAACCCTAACTTCGGCTCCAGTGGCGCAACCCATGCTCTGGAGCGGCGGGGAGACTACGGGGCTTTCTTTGGCCAGCCCATCCACCTCAATACCATCGCCGTACTGGTGATCTGCGGTACCCAAGTGCCGGTGGATATCCTGTAAGACAGATTTTTCCCGGTGGTTCGCATCTGCCATACCGGGGTAAACGCACCACGCTTCTCTCACGTAAGCCCGCCTGTGTTTTTCCTGGCGCTCAGGCAGGCTTTCCGCGTCCCCCATTTTCCGGCCACCAGAAGGAGACTGGGGCAAATCATCAGAGATCCTATGCAAACGGCTGCCAGATGATTGTGGAGCTTGTCCGCTGCTCCGACCGTACCTTTGAGCTCAAGGAGGGCTCCCGCTGCCCCATTCTCCATAGCCTGGAGGCAGCCGGTCTGGTGACAGAGCAGAAAAAGGCGGAGGGGGCCTTCTTTGCCGAAAAGATCTACGCCGTCATCTGCAGCTGTGTGTAAGATTGATCTACCGTATGCAGCAGCGCCCCCGGATCACCGGGGGCGCTGTTTTTTTCTGCGGCGCCCTCACCGGGCACCGTTGCGGCTTTCGTTGATATAGATTTTCAGTTCCTGCTGTGCCCGGCGATACTGGGCGGTATCCAGAGCGATCTTTCCCCGCTGGGTGGAGATGATGCCCTCCCGGCAGAACCGGGTGAGGATGCGGTTGATGGTCTTCACCGTCATTCCCACTTCCTCGCTGATCTCCTGGCGGGTTTTGGACAGCAGAATCTTTCTGCTGCGGCGGATGCCCAGGTCCTCCGCCTGTTGGGTGATGTATTTGAGCAGCACATATTTGGCGGAGTAGAACAGCCGCTCCCCCCGATGGTAGCTGGAACAGTACAGCTTGGCGGCCACATGCTCGCTGACCGCCCGCAGCAACTTGATGTCCTGGTGCAGCCACGCGTCGAACACCGCCACTGGCATGAATGCCACCAGACAGTCTGACACCGTCTCGATGGTGACGGAGGTGGTGGCGGCTCCCGCTAGGAGTGTCACCTCACCGGTAAAGGAGACGGCGTCGTTGATCTCGATCATAAAGACATTGCCGTTTTCAAACTCATTGACCACCCGGAAGGAGCCCTTAAGCAAAATTCCGATTCGCTCCAGCCGAGAGTCCTTCTGGTGGATCAGCGCATGGGGGCCATAGGAGAGCAGTGTGAAATGTCCGTCCAGTTCCTCAGGAATGGAGTCCGTAAATTTCTTTAGATCCGGCGCAATCTGCATCAGCTCCGCAAAGCGCATAAAAAACCACCTCCAGAACCCATGATACCATGGACCCCGGAGGTGGACAAGATTCACCAATGGCACAACCAGGAATTTTTTTCAAAGAGGAGCTCCGCTTCCCGGCGGATGCGCTCCGCATCCAGGGTCAGAAGCTCCCGATCCTTCATCACCAGGGTGCCGTCGATGATGGAGTGGCGCACATCGGCGCCGGAGGCACTCTCCACCAGGGTGTGCACCAGGTTCTGGGTGGGCCACAGGTGGGGCGCGTCGATGTCTACAGCAATGAGGTCTGCTAGATTCCCGGGCTGGATGGCCCCCGTTTCCGGCTCCAACAGCGCCGCTGCGCCGCCCTGGGTGGCCATGCGCAGCAGTGTCTGGGCAGGCATGATGGAGGAATTAGCCTCCGCCACTCCACGGGTCACATTTATTACGCCCCGGAAAAGCCGCATCTCCCGGAACAGGTCCAATCCACCGTGGGCGGAGCCGTCAGTGCCCAGGCCCACCGGGATCCCCGCTTGCAGCAGTTGGGGCGTGGGCGGCACTCCCTTGCCGCAGTTGGAGAAGGGACAGTGGGACACCCGTACGTCTCGGCGCGCTAGGACGGCCACCTCATCCTGGGAGAGAAAGATGCAGTGGGGTGCCACCAGTGGCACCGTCAGAAGCCCCTCTTCCTCCAGCCAGATAAAGGGACGGCTGCCGTAGCGCTCGATGAACTCCGTTACCTCGCTGGCATACTCGTTCATATGGGTCTCCACCGGGACACCGTCCTCGGCGGCCGCCTGGAATACCGCCCGCAGCAGCGCTTCACTAACCGCTGTAGGAGTGGTGACAGAGTAGATGGGCTTCATCCGCCCGGACAGTGCACCCTTCATGGCCCGCAGCCGGGCCACCGCCTCCGGTACCGATGGAGCGCGCAGGCTCTCCGGGGCATTGGGATTGTCGTTGGTCATGACGCTCAGCCGCCCCCGCAGGCCGCAGCTTTCATAGACCCGGGCAAACTCCTCCGGGTACTTGCCTCCCGCGTCCACAAAGCCCGTGGTGCCGCAAGAGATCATCTCCATGGCCGCCAGCTGGGCGCTCAGGCGGGAGGTCTCCGGAGTCAGTCGGCTCTCAAAAGGCACGTTCACCCGCTTCCAGATCACGGGCTTTTCATCCAGCAGTCGCCCACGCAGCAGCTGCTGGCTGGTGTGGAGATGGCCGTCAATGAGGCCGGGCATCCACAATAGATGATCCCCCCGCAGCACCGTCTTCGCCTGATACTTCCGGTCACCGGCATCCACGATATCCAGGATACGTCCGTGCCCGATGGCAATAGTTTTGCCGGAGACCACCGTCATGTCCGGCGCCAGATAGCGGGTATCCGTCAGCAGAATATCACAGGACGGAACTTGCTTTTCCATACAATACCTCCTATTTCAGCAGCATCCACAACGCAAAGCAGATAGAGAACAGCGCCACGCCCCGTTTTAAAAGGGACTGAGGTACCCGGACAGCCGTTATGCTGCCGATGGTGACGCCCACGGCGTGACTGCAAAGGGCAACTGCCAGCAATGGTACCAGCGCCAGGACCTGGCACCGGCTTCCATAGACTGCCACCGCCGGCAGGGCAATGAACACGGAATCCAGCAGGGCCATCCCCACCGCCGCCTTGGCAGGGAACCCCAGGACCACCAGCAGCGGCATCACCAGAACGGGCCCCCCCGCTCCAGAGAGGGCACAGATGAGCCCGGCAACTGCTCCCAGCAGCACCAGCCAGCTCCCGGGCACCCGGTCCCGACAGGCCTCCCGCTGGGGATGTAGTTCCCGCAGGGCAATGGCACTGCCGGAGAGCAGCACCACTGCATACAAGATCATCTTCACCGTCTCTGCCGGCACCAGTCCTCCCAGGGCGGCACCTGCCAGGCTCCCCCCCAGACTCCCTCCGGAGAGCCGCAGCGTGGGCCCCAGGGGCAGCTCCCCCCGCTGGTGGTAGTTGACGGCCCCGATGGCACCGGAGACCGCAAAGCACAGGAAGCTGAAAAACAAACCCTCGGCGACAGACAGTCCGCAGGCGTTGACAAACAGGATGGGCAGCAGAAATCCTGCCACACCGCACCAGCCGATCATGAGCCCTACGGCACAGCAGCCTGCCGCGGCAAACAAAAAGGACATTCCCTCAGATGGCATTGGTCAGCCGCAGCACCACCTGGGCAATGATGAGGGAACCGAAGAAGGTGCCCGTCATCACCAAAATGGTAATGAGGATCAGTTTCCACCCCTGCTTGAGGAAGGTCTTGAGCTGGTTGCTGATGGACATCCCCGCAAATGCCCCCACCATGGTCAGCGGCGCGGTGAAGTTGATCTTCCCCGCCGACTCGATGACAAAAGTGGAGATGGGAGAGATGGGGCAGGCGCACAACAGCCCCAAAATGGAGCAATAGGCCACTGTGGGCAGCTTCAGGGGGATCACAGCGGACAAGCCCGCCGCGCACAGCGCGATCCCCAGCAGCACTAGCACGCCGGGCAGGGACTCCAGAAACGCCACGTCAAAGCCGATGAAATTAGCTGTCATCATACCCAGGCCGGTAATGGCCAGAACAAAAATCCATTCCTTGATGCGCATAACTCTCTCCTCCTTATTTGTCCTGTGCTTCTTGGGCAGCCTTGCGTCCGGCCTTGGTGATACGTCCCAGAGTGGGTTCCAGTTTGCGGTAGAGCAAATTGCAAAGAGGAATCCCAATGAAAATAGCCATGTAGATACCGTCGATGCCGGAGATGGTCTCGCTGGCGGAGGCCAGGGCGGAGATCTCGTCGGCATAGGCGGGCAGCACCTCGGAGAGGGCCGCCACAGCAGAGGACATCAGGATGCCTGCACCCACGCCGGAGGCCATACCCAGCGCATAGGGATGGAACAGACCAGTGGCGGCAGCCATGGAGGCCATAAAGCCGAAGTAAATGGTGCCGATCATGCCGCCCACGATGTAAACAGAGAGGCTGCCCTGGGCCTCCGGGGAATCCGAGCCGAACATATCCTGCATCAGTGCCAGGTTGGTTTCCCGGTTGATGGAGTGGGCGGCGCCCACTGCCTCCCGCTTCAGACCCAAAGCTAAGGCCACCGGCATGGCCAGCAGGATGGTTCCCAGGTTGCCGAACTCCTGCAGCAGCAGCGCCGGACCTGCGGAGATTACCACCGAGAGGTTGGCGCCGGCGTTGATGCCTAGCTTGGCCACGAAGGGCAAAATGGCCACGCCCACCAGTCCCGAGGCGGCCTTTACCTTCTTGTTGTCCAGGAGCTTGAGCGTATTGGGGCCGGTCAAAATACCCAAAAACAGCGCGTAGAAAATAGGAAAGATAATGAAGGTCCCTTTCCACACCGGAATTTGGATCTGCCCGATGGAATCCGCAATCAGGATAAACAAGAATGCTAGCAGATACAGTTTCCACTCTCCTTGGATCCGTCCCAGCAGCGACGAATACGTATGTTCGGCCTTTTTCATAGTAACCCATCCCCTTGTTTGTGTATTTTGTATAGCTAGTATAGCGAAGCCTCCGGAGTACAGAAAAGGACAAATGAGTATTTTTGAACATTTCTTTCCTGCTTTTCTCCCTCTTTTTTCCCCGCTTTTCCTTGGCCCTTCATAGAGCCCTCAAAATCGGTCCGAACCCGCTCCAACGGGGCATAGTGGGGCAGGGACCCTGCATCACATCCAAGGGGGGTACACAGTCCCGTATAGGCGGCGACGATTGGCTGTATCGGAACCTCGCTGAGGATTCTGCTTTTGCCGCAAGAGCGGACCTGTGTGCTGACCGGAAAGTTCTGGTTACCAGGAATGGCACGGTAACTGCTTTGGTTGCTTCACCGAAAAATAGGCAATTTGCTTCAGGGGCTCAGTTCTCTTGGCTTTTTTCTGGAGGAACCTATATTCTTTACTGCGGCTCAGATTTTGAGCGTTTTGGCGCCTTGGGGCATTTGCCTGGCCAGCTGCCGCTCTGCGAGAACGCCCCCGGCGTCCTTTTGGACGCCGGGGGCTGATTCCATGATAGGGAAGCGGTCTTTCAGTCCAGCCAGCGGTACAGCATCACCGCCAGCTGGGCCCGGGTGGCAGTGCCATGAGGGGAGAGTGTGGAGCCGTCGCCAGTACCGGCGATGATCCCCGCGCCGCAGGCCCACTGCATGGCAGGAATCGCATATTCGCTGACCTGCTCAACGTCGGTGTAGGAGAGAATATTGGAGCTCTCGCCCACAGATACGTCATAGCCGAATAGCACCGCGTAGCGGTAGAGCATGGCCGCCAGCTGCTGACGGGTCACGGGATTGCCGGGATTCGTGCCGTCGGAGATCCCATTTGCCAACGCCCATGCCTTGGCTTCCGTCATATTGGCGGGGTAGGTCCCGGACATTCGGGCCAGGATCATCCACACCTGTTGGCGGGTGATGGCACCGCCTGGGTTGAACGTCGTGGCGGTGGTGCCGCTCATGCAGCCATTCTCGTAAGTCCAGGCAATCGCGTCGTACGCCCAGTAGTTCTCTGCCACATCGGTGAAGGGAAATGCAGATAGGCTGCCTGGAACAAACTCCGCTTTGACGGTGACGGCCCGGGCAGGCATCTTGAAAGTGTAGCGATTGCTGCCCTTGGGGTCCAACTCCAGCGCATTTCCCCGGCTGTCAGTGACGGTGAGGCCTTTCAGCACATAGCCGTCATCTGGGGTAACAGTAAGGGTAACGGTCTCCCCAGCCTCCGCCGTGCGATGGGAGGAGTGGACTGAGCCGTGGTCACCGATGTCCAGCTTGATGGAGTAGGAGGGATCGGAGGAGTCGGGGTACGAGACCCGGGAATAGGTGAGAGCAGTCAGCGTTCCGCCGTAAATGCCATCTGTCGGTGTGACGACCAGGCGAATGTATTTTCCTGCATGATCGCTGGTTAGAAGCAAGGTCGTGTCGGTTTGTCCCGCAAGGTTGGTAAAGGGCCCGTCGGCGCTGTCGCTTACCTGCCACTGATAGCTGACGGTCGCATCAGACGGCAAGTCGGAGACTTGTGCGGTGAGGGTGCTGCCTACCAGAGCACGGCCACCAATGCTGACGGTGCCCGTAATAAGCGGAAGCACGGTCATGTCCGTGACGGGAATGATTGTTCCATCTGCCGCCGCGGTGCCGATCGTGTTAATAAATGCAGTTTTGCCGGTTCCATCGTTATCTACTTTGATCACGACCGGCTCGCCCGGCAGAGCCATGCCCTCCGCATTGATCTGCTGCAGGCTGTTCAAATCACTGGGCACATTACCCTCAAAGGTCTGCACCAGGCAGATGCCCATGAGCTTATCGTCTTCTACGGTAAATCCATCCGCTGCGCTGGTGCTGATGCGAATGGCGTCTCCCTGCATCGTAAATGGGAGCTCTTTGACTTGTCCATCTGTAATGAAAGGCAGCTGGGCATAGATGCCGACGGAGCGGATATTCTCTCCGCCTTGGGTGGTGGTCGTGATATCCATGGTTCCGCTATTGGCTATGGAAATGCTTGTCTCATCAGCACAAACAGAGATGCCTGCAGTGTAGCCGTTCAGGGCGGTAAGGTCCATGGTACCTGTATTGGTCAGGGTACAGGTGTCGGCGAGAAGTAGCAATCCCACTGTGTCAAAATACCACCAATAGGGCCAGTCGGCCATGCTCAATGGAGCCGGACGTTCGCTTTCTGCGGTCACTTTCAGAGAGCCGTCGTTGTTCAATTCGATGTGTCCACCGGAGCGCAGGTCCAGTCCTGCCAGGGCACCGCCGCCAAAAGCGGCGGTGGCTGCTCCGTGGTTGCTGACGGAAATGATAATCTGTCCTTTCGCTGCGTTGGTCCAGATAAAGCCGTTTTCTGTTTGGCTGCCATGCCGCAGAATGCCCTGGGCGCTGTCTGCGGCGGGAATATCCACTGTGACGCTGCCGCTGTTATGGAACCTGCTTGTGTTCTGCCCCAAAAAGATGCCGACGCCATCGGTTTCGGTAAATTGGATATCCACGGTGCCGCTGTTGGTGAAAGTACCGCCATCCACAATGATGCCGACGCCATTGGAAAGATTTGAAAACTCAATGTCCAAGGTTCCGCTGTTGGTGAAGGAATCACAGGAAACGCCGGTCATATCGCCGCTCCAGGTTAGACTGCCGGGGGACCCGGAGATGGTGAGGTCCGCCCGGTTCTCTACCGTTTCAAAAGCAATGATACCGGTAATGTCAATACCTCCGGTTTGCTCAGTGCCCGGGAGCATGGTGACCGCAAGCGATCCATCACCTTGGAATACGATGCCGCCGTCCTGGCTTTCAAAAGCGTAGGCGTCCCGATTAATTCCATCCGAATGGCTGTATACGGTGATCTCATTCTCCCCGATCAGATTGACCGTGAGCGTCCCGCTGGCGAGAGAGAACAGGCTTTCCGCAGAATTCTGAAAGCCGAATACGCTGGAAATGACCTTTGCGTCTTGCAGGGTCAAGGTTTTGCTTTCCTCGTCCCAGAACAGATTATAGTCATTCTTGTCGCCTTTGGTCAGCTCTACCGCGTAATATTTCGTTTCCCAATCAGGGTCTACTACTTCACCGTAGTTGATTTGATAATAGACCCCATCTCCCACAGGAGAGCCCGCAAACGTCAAACTGCTGTAAGTTACAGGTGTCCCAGCGGTCAGGGTGCCGCTGGCCGCGTCATAGGAAAAGGAGTTGCCATTTATATCTAGAAAAAGGTTATAGTTGTTCTCAGTTACATAGGTCACAACCGGGTTTCCAGGATCTCCGGTATAGTCAATAGAAAGAGGGAAGGAGAAACTACTATAATAGCTGCCGGTGTATGGCCTACCGTCATAAGCTGCCGAAATGGTTCCGGCGGAGGTGATTTTAAACAAAGCGGGCGATCCACCCAGGTTCAGCGTTGCTCCTTCATTATTGTCCACAGCAAGGTAGTCACCTGTAATGCTCTCGATGCCGCCTATGTTTCCACTGACGATATTCAGCGTGCCGTAATTTTCGATGGCAGGCCCGGTGCTCCCTATAGACCCGCCCAAGCATGCGTTATCATTGGGCGAGCAATCGCAGATGGTCAGTATAGCGTTTGCTTCGACCTTAATTGCTGCACCTACCGTTGGAACGCAATTTACAGCATGTAGGCAAAGAATAACAGTTGTTCCAGCAGGAATCGTAATTGTCTGAGACAAAGATAGGAAAGAAAAGTCATTTCCCGATAGATAGTATTTTCCAGATGTGAGTGTGTAATTTAATATATTCAGTTTATCTCTTGTCAGCTCTATCCAGTCGGAGTGGTTGTTATGTTCCCACTGGTCCGCCGCCCCCGCCGTTACCGGCAGCAGCGTCAGGCACAGGGCCAGAGCGCATAGGGTACTTAAAACTCGTTTCTTCATAGATTCCCTCCTCCGGGCGGCGGGGCCGCCCTTGCGTTTCTCATGGACAGAGACGATCCGGTTGGGGCCCCATACCGGAAAGTGCCGTGGCGTTTTCCAATGTCTTTGTTTTCTGCGAGGATAGGTGATGCGTTTTGCCTTTATTTGTTACTGTACCATAAAAAATCCGCTTCCACCATTCTCCTTTTCGACCCCTAAAATGGCCCATCTTTTTGGAAAAATACAGCCTGGAAGCGGGTTAATCGGTAAGAAAACGGCGGATAGAGCGGATTGGGGGACAATGATTTTCCTATGATCTATCAAAAGAAAAAACGGATAATTTGCGTGAGTTGCTAAAAAAGCAAAAGAAAAATGGCCTTTTTTATAAAAACAAAAATGGCAGGACATCCCCTTATAGAGGGATATCCTGCCGTTTTCATGCGCGTTTTTACTGTGCGCGTATGCGCACAGTAGGCCGGTGACCAAGGTCATGGAAGCATATATTGTTTCAGTTCCTTCCGGTTGGAGATTCCCAGTTTTTTCTTGATCTCCCCCAGGTGCCGTTTCACCGTGTTGGGAGAAATATTCATGTGGGCGGCGATTTCTCGGCTCGTCCATCCCTGAGCGGTAAGCATGGCCACGGAAAATTCGGTGGTGGTCAGATTATCCGCCACCTCGTGCCCTGTGTCTGGGTTGTGAACCCGCCGCCACCCCCAGGAGAAACGGTAGGTCACATCCAAAATCCGACGCAGATCCTCCGGCCACTTCACCTTGAATGTGGATTCCAGCATCCCGCCCATGAGGCCGTGGTGTTCCCCAAAGCCCTCAATCAGGTCGTCGGGCCGGGCCAGCGTCCAGGCGGAGAGCAGATGGGCCTGGGCCTGGGGCAGCTGCCGAAGGCGCATATAGTCCATCACCGCCGCCAGATGGAGGTAGATGGCGGGAATGGGGTATGCCTCCGCCCCCATGACCAGGGCGGCCTCCACCATGCCTACGCTTTTGGCGTAGTCCTTCTGCAAATAGAGATAGTGAGCCTGGACATACAAAGCAAAGGCCCGCAGGCCGGGGGACAGCAGGGGAAGGAGATCCCGGGTGGAGGGCAGGCCCACCGGCAGGGGCAGATGGAGCAGCACCGCCGCTCCGGCGGCCACAAAGGATACCGCTGCCCGCAGGCTGGGGAACAGGTTCTCTCCCTCGGCCAGGGTGCGCTGCACCGTCTCCAGGGCGTGGCGGGCCTGCCGGATTTGGCCGGTAGTGAGATTGGCATAGCCATAGATCCAACAGGCAGACAGCCGCAGGCCCAGATCCGGACTGATGAGATAAGGCTCTGCCGCCTGGGCTGCTTGCTCCGCCTGGGCGCTGAAATAATAGTATTCGGCCCAGGCCATGTCCTTTCGGGGGCCCTCCGCCATGGCCTCCACGGTGGCCCTGCACTGCCCAGGCCGGAAGGGCGTATTCATCAGGGGCATCATAGTAAAGGGCGCGTCCGGCATGACCAGATCCGGCGGCGGGGCTGCGGGTTCCTGTTTGTTGCGCCGCAGGTCTTCCGGCCTGGCTGCATTCGCGGGAATAGCCCAGGATTTTCCAAACTTTTGCGCGCCGGGGATCCGCCCTTGGGTGCACAGCTGCTGCACGGTCCGAGGAGCGAGCCCCCATTTTTCCGCGGCCTGCCGCGCAGTAAGAGATTCCATGATTTCGCCCCCTGTAAGGAAATTTCCGGTTTCCATTATATGCGCGATGGCGCATGGTTGCAAGGCGTGGGGCTGGCCTTTTGCGTCTGCACAGGCGGCAACGATTAGCCGATTTGCCCCAGGCTCTGGGGGCACCTGCCGAAAACGTTCCGCTATCTTTCTCATTCTCCGGAGACCCCTATATTCTTTACAGTGGCGCGGATTTTGAGGATTCTGCCCCTAGGGTCAGGCACATGCCTCCCGGTGGTTCCCATTGCCCGGCTGTTGCCTCCGGGTTATAATGGGACTGAACATAATTCCGACACAACTCTGTGGTATCTTCATGGTGAAGAGAGGGGGAACTGCCATGGAAACGGTGCTGATCGTGGAAGACGAAGCGCGCATCCGCGACATCGTTCGGGATTACTTTTCTGCTCACGGCCTGGCGTGCGACCTGGCACGGGACGGGGAAGAGGCTCTGGACCTGCTGCGGGACCACGACTACGACGCGATTTTGCTGGATATCTTCATGCCCAACCTAGACGGCTTCCAGGTCTGTGCGGCGGTGCGCCGGAACAGCCAGGTGCCCATTTTGTTCCTCACAGCGCTCGGCAATGAGGAGGACATGCTCTGGGGCTATGCTTTGGGCTGTGACGACTATGTGACAAAGCCCTTTTCCCTGGCGGTACTCCTGGCCAAGACCCAGGCCCTGATCCGCCGCAGCCGGGGCAGACAGGGAACCGGATGCTTCACCTGTGGCCAAATTACCGTGGACACCGCCAGCCATACCTGTATGGCGGCGGGGCAGGCGGTGAAGCTCTCCCCCAGAGAGTATGACCTACTGGTGTGCCTCCTGCGTAACCGAGGGCAGGTCCTCTCCCGGGCACAGCTGCTGGACAAGGTGTGGGGCATCGACTTCGAGGGGGACGACCGGACCGTGGACGTGCGCATCCGCAGCCTCCGCGCCGCCCTGGGCCCGGCGGGCGGGCAGATCAAGACCGTGTTCAAGGCTGGGTATCGATTGGAGGAGGGAGCGGAATGAAGAACAGACCCAGGAAGCTTCGATGGCATCTGGCAAGCGCTCTGATCGTTACAACCGTTCTGCTATGGCTGGGATTTGCACTGCTGGTCTATAACAGCCGCATGGCCGAATTGGAGGACGCAGTAGGGAATTCTTTTCAGCGGACCACAAGCAGCCTGCGGATGGATGCGCTGTCCGCCTACCAAGAGAACCGGGCCAACGGCTTAGGAGAACGAGCAGACCATATCCTGATGTCTCATCTCAGCAGCCTGACATTGGATGGAATTCGGGATATGGACGGCGGGACTGCTCTGGCAGTCAAACTGGGAGAAGCTACGGTGTGCAGCCAGATCACCTGGGGGCAAGGATATGCGGCGGATAATGACCAGGCGTGGTATCTCTACTTCGACCAGGGATTGGATGATGAGGGGCAAATGGACTTTGCCCGCTGGATGATCAATCATCGCAGCGGCTGGGCCTATGCGATCTACCCGCGTGGGAAAGAAAATGAGAGTAACAGCACTGGAGATGGCACGTTTGCTCGCATCACCGGGGTGGAACGTCCCGGCGGAGCAGTGGAGGTACAGACCCTGGACCTCATTCACCCGGACGGCAGTCAGGAGCGGATTTTGGAGACGGATGCCGAGGAACCGGCGGATATCACCCTGGATTTGGTGCAGATGGAGGTGAAGAGCGTTCTCCTCCCATCCAGGTCCGGCGACGGACAGAACGGCCCCATTCAGATGGAACGGCGGCTGGCCAGTTTTCGGGAAGCACAGGCCATCATTGACCGCGATCGGGCTGGGGAACGGCGGGCGGTATTAAAGGAATGGGGGCGCTTGTCCTCCGGAGTGGATCAGGAGGGGTTCGGGTATTGGTGTTCAGCCTACTGCGATCTTGTGAAGAACGTTTTAGAGGATCAATGGGCGCTGTATCTGACTGCTTTTATATTTGCGGCGATGGTGCTTTTAATTCTCTCTGCCCATTTGTCTAAGAAAGTGACCGAGCCGATGGAAGAGCTGAGTCGAGCTGTCCGGGACGGTTCCTGTGGGGAGGACGGGCCAGTAACAGAGCTCAACACCCTGGCCGCTGCCTTTAACGACGCCCAGGCACAGTTGGCCGGGCAGCTGGAGCGGGAACGGGCCTTCACTCGGGCGGCGGCTCACGAGCTGAAAACGCCCCTGGCCATCCTGCGAACTCACGCTGAGGCCCTGCGGGAAGACATCGCTCCGGAGAAGCGGGAGTACTATCTGGACATCGTGCTGGACGAGACCGACCGCATGGCGGAGCTGGTGGGACGGCTGTTGGAGTTGAGCCGTCTGGAGTCCGGCGCGACGCTGAACCGGGAGACGGTGGATCTGTCCGCTCTGGTCCGGGAAGTCTGGGCGCCGCTGGTCCTCCAGCTGGAACAAAAAGATATCACGCTTTCTATGGAGCTGGAGGAAATACAGGTAGAGGGGGACAGGGTACGGTTGAAAGAGGCCATCGAAAATCTGGCCTCCAATGCCCTGCGGCACTGCACACAGGGAGGCCAGATCCAGGTGCGGCTGGAACGACATGAGTCACAGGCCAACCTCAGCGTGTATAACGACGGACCCGCCGTCCCGGCAGAGGATCTGCCCCATCTCTTTGAGCCCTTCTATCGAGGGGACAAGTCCCATAACCGCGATAGCGGCGGAACGGGCCTGGGCCTTGCCATCGTTCGGGCGGCAGTGCTGGCTCACAGCGGAGACTGCTCTGTGGAAAACCGGGAGGGCGGTGTCTGCTTTCAGATCCAGCTTCCATTGGCTGAAAAAAGTGCTTTAGAGGTCTGACTCACACTGCGACCCATATTGCCAGAAAACGCAGCGCACCGGCAGGGAAGTCCCTGTCTGGTGCGCTGCTTCGTTCCGCCTGTCTTTATCGTACCTGTGCCATGAGGTTTCCCATAACCTGCGCTGCCTCGTCCTGCTTCTGCCTTGTGGTGTGAGCGTAGGCCGGCCGGGTGAACCCGGCGTCGTAGTGGCCAACATGGCGGAGACGGTCTTAATGCCCACGCCGTTGTGGAGGGTCAGAGCGGACATGAGAAAGAAATTCAAATCAAAGGAACTCAAGCACCTTGGAGAGAATCCCTACACGCCGCAGGTGACGGCTGCTAGCAGGAGTTGGCAAAGCTTTCGCGTCATGAGGATGATCGTGAGATTGCCACAGGGGAGTCACCCGAAGGTATGCTGCGTCTGCGGAAAATTGAATTTGTCCTGGACTTGGGGAACAGTTTCAACCGGTTGCCGGCAGTTTGCATGGCAGACCCGTGCGGAGCTGCTTTAGATTTTACTTGTGTCATTTTGGGGAATGCGGTAAAATTATAAAAATTGATGGTTACTTTTTTACCTTCTGAGCGAATAGGAGTATGACCATGGCAACACTGAAAGAGATTGCCCGTATCGCCGGGGTATCTTCGGCGACGGTGTCTAGGGTTTTGAATCAGGATCCCTCCCTCAGCGTAACGGAGGAAACGAGAAAGCGGGTTGTACAGACCGCCAAGGATCTGGCATATCAGACAGTTCAACAGCGTTATCAGGCAGCCAGATCCACGGAAGGGGCTGACGGTCAAAAGCAGCCCGGCAGGGCGGAGAAACGCATCGGGATTGCGCAGATGTTTGAAAAGGAGCAGCTCTCCGAAGACATCTATTATATGATTCTGAAAAATGTTCTGGACGAGGTATGCTTTGAACGGCATTGGAGCACGGTGATGCTGTTTCGCAATGACCAGGGACATTTTATCAAGAACGATGACCTGCCTCTGGATGGGATTGTGGCCATAGGCCGCTTTACTCTGGGCGAGATCCAGGATTTCCACTGTTATACCGACAACATCGTGTTTCTGGACTCATCTCCGGATGAGGAACGGTATTGCAGCATTGTTCCCAATTATCGCCTGGCGGTGCGGCAGGTGCTGGACTGCTTCCGGGAGAACGGATATGAGCGGGTGGCGTATCTGGGGAGCGTGTATACCTTCGGCGCAACCAAAGAACTGTCCATGGATCCAAGATTCTATTACTACAAAAACTCCCTGCTGGAGCGGGAGGTCTATGACCCGGAACTGGTTTTGGACTGTGAGATGAATTCCGCCAGCAGCTATGCAGTGGTAAAGGCGTATCTGGAGAGCGGAAAGAAGATTCCGGAGGCCATTTTTGCCGCCAGCGATGTGGTAGCCCCGGGCCTGCTGAAGGCCTTGCGGGAATTTCATATCCGGGTTCCTGAGGATGTGGGGGTCATTACCTTCAACAACACCAGCCTGTCCCGGCTTTCGGAGCCGCCCCTCTCCTCGGTGGAAGTGTTTCTCCTGGAAAACGCAGATGCGGCGGCGATCTGTATGGAGCTGCTCTGGCAGAAGAAAATCCATCCCAAACAGATCATCATCTCCTGCCGCCTGGAAGAGCGGGGCAGCGTCAAAAAAAAGTAAATATGTGGGAAATGCAGAAGAGGTTCTCTTCTGCATTTTTCATAAAAAAGAGTAATTGTTTTAGTTAATAATTTACTAAAATGAACGTAACGAAATAAAACTTTTAGTAATGGCGTTGACGGGCCTGTAACGGAATGATATTCTTGTTATTATAGTAAGAAAATAAAGAGGGGGAAGCGCTTTGGGTATTGCAGTTAGCACAAAAAATACCATTTTTCTCTTGAGTACAAAATCTACGAGTTATGCCTTTGGCGTTGACGATCGGGGACTGGTACGGCACCTGTATTGGGGAAGGCGGATCCCCTCTGCGGACGAACTGGAAATGCCGGAGTTGACGGAGGTTTCCACCAACGATCCGGTTTTCCAGATCACGCCGGAGGAATTTCCCGTCCACGGTGGCCTGCGGTACAAGGAGCACTGCCTGAAAGTCACCTTTGCCGATGGTACGCGGGAGTTGGCGTATCAATACTGCGGATACGATGTGGATGAGACGGACGGCAGGGAAGAGTTGATTGTTCACCTGCGGGATGAACACTATGCCCTCTTCCTGGATCTCCGCTACAGGATCTATCCCGAGTACGACCTGATGGAGCGCAGTGTGGTGCTCCGCAACGAGAGTGAGGATCCCGTCCAGATCGAGCAGATCCACTCCGCCCAGTTCCACATCCCCTACGAGAATCTGAACTTCTCCAATGTCCACGGTCACTGGGGGGCGGAGCAGCAGCGGTTTGTCCAGAAGGTCAGCTATGGAAAGATTGTCATTGAAAACCGGCGGGGCATCTCCTCCCACAACCACAATCCCTACTTCATTCTGGATCGGGACGCCACGGAGACCGCCGGAGAGGTGTATTTCGGCGCCCTGCGGCTGAGCGGAAACTTCAGCGGCGTGGTGGAGCAGACCGCATACGGCGAGACCTTGGTGCAGATGGGCCTCAATCCCCATGACTGCCTGTTGGAGCTGGGGCCGGGGGAGGCGTTCACCGCCCCTGCCATTCTCTGCGGCTATACGGACGGAGGTTTTGAGACCATGTCCCACAACCTCCACCGCTTCGCCCTGGAACGCATCATGCGTCAGGGCCTCCGGCCGGTGCTCTACAACTCCTGGGAGGCCACGGAGTTCCATGTCAACAGCCGGGATCAGATCAATCTGGCACGTAAGGCCGGGGAGATGGGCGCGGAGCTGTTCGTGCTGGATGACGGTTGGTTCGGCGAGCGCCACAGCATCCAGAACGGTCTGGGAGACTGGTACGTCAACGAGGGGAAATTCCCCAACGGGCTGGAAGAGCTCATCGACGCCGTGAAGGAACAGGGAATGCTGTTCGGCATTTGGGTGGAGCCGGAGATGGTCAATCCCAAGGCCCAGCTTTACCAGCAGCATCCGGACTGGATCTATCACTACGAGACCAGGGAGACCGATACCTCCCGGGTTCAGTATGTCCTCAACGTCACCAAGCCGGAAGTGCGGGCGTTTATCTACGATATGCTGGATAACCTCCTGACCCGGTATGATATCGCCTACATCAAGTGGGACGCCAACCGTCCCATATCCCAGACCGGCCCTCAGCGGGATATTTGGTATAAGCACATCCAGACCATTTATGAGATTGTCACCGAACTGAAGAAGCAACACCCCGATGTCCTCTTTGAGGCCTGTGCCTCCGGGGGCGGACGGATTGATTACGGCATCCTGGGAATCTTCGATGATTTCTGGACCAGCGACAATACCGACGCTTATGACCGGCTGTACATCCAGGACGCCTACTCCCGCGTTTATCCCATCAAGGCCATGCGGGCCTGGGTCACCGACTGCCCCAACTTCCTCTCCGGGCGGGTGATCCCCCTGACCTTCCGGTTCCACAGCGCCATGATGGGCTCTCTGGGTGTGGGCTGCAACATCCTGAAATTTACGCCGGAGGAGATGGAACTCTCCCAGAGAATGATCGGGCTCTACAAGGAAATCCGGCCCATTATTCAAGAGGGGATGTTCTACCGGTTGGAGAATCCCTCCGCCCAGCAATATTTCCTCTATGAGTACCTGAAGGAGGATCAGGGCGTGCTCTTTGCCTTCCTGCCTCAGAGCCGGGTGGGACACCGGGGTACCACCGTCCGGCTGCGGGGCCTGAAGGAGGACGGGCTGTATACCCTGCACACCTCCAAGGGAGAAATTACCAAGAGCGGAAGCTATCTCATGCATCACGGATTGCCGCTGCATCTGAGTGGTGACTATGCCAGTGCCGTGGTGCGGTTTGAAAAGGAACCTTAAAACGGAATGATCCGGACAAATATCATTGGAGGGAGAAGAATATGAAACTGTCCGCTGGAAGAAAATTATGCTTTGGCGTAGGCGCCCTGGGCAAGGATCTGTGCTACGCCATGATCAGCACCTATCTCACCATTTATCTTACCGACACCGTGGGACTGGCCCCCCTCTTTGTGGGCAACCTGTTTTTGGTGGCCCGGGTGTGGGATGCCGTCAACGATCCCATGATGGGCTTTATCGTGGACAACACCCGTACCCGCTGGGGCAAGTTCCGCCCCTGGATCCTCATCGGAACGCTGATCAACGCGGTCATTCTGGTGCTGCTGTTCAAGGGGCCTGAGCTGGAGGGCTTTGCCCTGTATGCTTACTACTCCGTCATGTATATCCTCTGGGGCATGACCTATACCATCATGGACATCCCCTATTGGTCCATGCTGCCCTCTATGTCCTCTACCAAGGAAGAGCGGGACTCCACCTCCGTCATTCCCCGCATTTTCGCCAGCAGCGCCTGGCTGCTGGTGGGCGCCTTCGGCCTGAAGATGATCGACACTCTGGGCCAGGGCAACGAAGCCAAGGGCTACGCTGCTTCCTCCATTGTGGTTGCGGCGGTCTTCGTGGGCACCATTCTGGTCACCGTGATCTTTGCCCGGGACCGCAGCAGCCTGGACGCCGCCTCCGGCCAGAAGGCCCAGCGCACCTCTTTAAAGTACGCCATTCATGTCATCACGGCCAACGACCAGCTGAAGGTCTACATCGGCGTGGTGCTGGCCTATAACCTGGTGGTCCAGCTGGCCGGCGGCATGGCGCTCTATTATTTCAAGTATGTCACCCAGGATGCGGATCTGTTCCCCTATTTCACCACCGCCGCCTCCTTTGCCGAGATGGGCGCGCTGTTCCTCTTCCCGATCCTCTCCCGCTTCATGAGCAAGAAGCAGGTCTTCGCCATCGCCAGCTTCACCCCCGCCGTGGGCCTCATCGCTTTGCTGGTGGCCGGTGCAGTGGTGCCTGCCAACATTCCCATCATCATCATCTGCGGCCTGCTCTATAAGTTCGGTTCCGGCCTGACCCTGGGCGCGACCACCGTTATGCTGGCCGATGTCATCGACTACGGTGAGGTGACCCTGGGCACCCGGAACGAGAGCATTGTGGCTTCCTTCCAGACCCTGCTGGTGAAGACTGCCTCCGCCGTGGCTGGCTGGCTCATCGGTGTGGGACTGACTATCTGCGGCTATGTGGAGAACGTGCCGCAGACCGCCACCACCATTCTGGGCATGCGGATCCTCATGGGCGTGGTGCCCTCCATCATCACGGTGCTGGCGTTTGTCATCTATGTCCGGGGCTATAAGCTGGAGGGAAGCTATCTGGAGAGCATTACCCAGCAACTGAAAGCGAAAAAGGTGGAAAACTAATGTATCTTGGCGTAGACTACTATCCCGAGCAATGGGATCCCTCCCTGCTGGAGGAGGATCTGGACAATATCTGTGAACTGGGGGGCAATGCCATCCGTATCGCGGAATTCGGCTGGCACCTCATGGAACCGGCAGAGGGGCAGTACGACTTCTCCTTTTTCGACCATGTGATTGAGCGGGCCAAAGCCCGGGGACTGTCCATTGTCATGGGCACCCCCACGGCCACCATTCCTGCCTGGCTTGCCAAAAAGCACCCGGACATCCTCTCGGAATTTGAGGATGGAACCAAACGGGTCTTCGGCGGACGGCATGTGTACTGCTTCAATAGTCCCACGCTGTACCGGTACGCAGAGGGCATCATCCGGGCGATGGCAGAGCATTACAAGGACGAGAAGGCCATCGTGGCCTGGCAGATCGACAACGAATTCGGCCATGAGGACAGTGACATCTGCTGGTGCCCTCAGTGCCGGGATGCCTTCCAGGCCTATTTGAAGGAGAAGTTCCACGGGAACATCGGATCTCTCAACGATGCCTACGGCACGGTGTTTTGGTCCCAGACGTACAACGATTTTGGCGAGATCCCTCTGCCCGCCCGAACCATCACCACCCACAACCCGGCTCTTCGGCTGGATTGGGAGCGATTCCGCAGTGAGAGCATTGTGAAGTTTGCCGCCTTTCAGGCCCGGCTGCTCCGGGAGATCATTCCCGGCGTGGTGGTGATCCACGATTTCCCGGGCGGGGGACTGGGCAAGCATGCGGATTACTCCGCTGTGTCCAAGCATCTGGATGTAGCCGCCTACAACAACTACCCCGTATGGGGCGGCCAGCCTGAGCCGCTGCCGCCCAATGAGATTGCCTTCGGCCTGGACTACATCCGGGGCTTGAAACAGCGAAATTTCTGGATCACCGAGGCCATTATGGGTGCCCAGGGACACGATATCACCGGCTTTTCCCCCCGGCCCAACCAGGCGAAGATGTGGGCGTACCAGGCTATGGCCCGGGGCTGCGAATCCCTGTTCTTCTTCCGTTACCGGGGTGCCACCAAGGGTGCCGAGCAGTTCTGCTACGGCATTCTGGATCCGGACAATGTCAAGCGCCGGAAATTCTATGAGGTACAGAGCTTCTTCCGGGACATCCGGCAGTATGCATCTCAGTTGGAGACCCCCATCACCAGTCAAGTGGCCATCGTGTACGACTACGACTCTCTGGCGGCCTTTCGCATCCAACGCCAGAGTGTGCTGCTGGACTGCGAAGCCGAGATGAAGAAATACCATAAATTCTTCTATGACCGCAATGTCCCTGTGGATGTGATCCCTGCGGACCGTGACCTTACCGGCTATCAGGTAGTGATCCTGCCTCAGATGATCATTGCCAAGCCGGACTTCCAGCGCAAGCTCCGGGATTTTGCGCAGCGGGGCGGAACGGTGGTTCTGACCTACCGGGATTTTGTCAAGGACCCTGACAATAACCTGGTGCTGGGCAAGCAGCTTCCCATCGATTTTACCGATTTTGCCGGTGTCTGCGTGGCGGAGACGGAGAGCCTGCAGGAGGGACAGAAGTTCCCCGTGACAGGAGAGGGAAATTTTGCCGGTATACAGGGCCAAGGCGGGATTTTCCGGGATATGCTGGAGGTTCACGGAGCGGATGTGCTGCTGCGGTACCATGACGCGTTTTATCAGGAATTTGCCGCCGTCACCCGAAAGGCCCAGAAAGACGGATGGGTGTATTATCTGGGCTGCGGCCTGGAGGAGTCGGTTCTGGACAAGATTCTGGAAGCGATTTCCGTTCAACAGAACCTCCCTCTGGAGGCCTTCGCTGCCGGGGTGGAAGTGATCTGCCGGGGCACCGGAGAAGGCCGGGTGCGGATGGTCATCAACCACAATCCCCAGGAAGCCGTATATGACGACAGGTCCGTTGCTCCCTTCCAGTGCTGCGTGGAGCCTGCCGCGGAATAAAATCGGTTTGCATTACGGAAAAACGCCAAGGGAGCAGATCCCAAACGGGATCTGCTCCCTTGCTGCGTGATACCGGAATCGGTGCCTGAACGGGCGGCGCGGAATCTTTGCGGCGCGTGGTATTCGCGGGTGAGAGATCCACATTGTAGCATCTTTACAAGAATACCCCGAAACCAACCATTTTCGGGGCGCTTTTTTTGCGAGAAGTTCCGGATTTGAGGAACACCAAAATCACGACACACGCCTCGGGGAAAACGCAGCGCACCGGCAGGGAAGCTCGGCTTTCCGTCCGGTGCGCTGTTTGTTTCCAAATGTCTTTACTGTACCTGTGCCATGAGATTTCCCATGGCCTGGGCGGCTTCGTCCTGCTTTTGCCGTGTGGTGCGGGCGTAGGTCTGGAGGGTGAACTCGGCGTTGTAGTGCTCCAGCAGGTCCTTGTAGAGCTTCTGAACCTCTAGGCTCGTCATCATGAAAGGAGCAGGAGAAGGCAAAATCCGCCGCGATCCCCGGTGCAAGTTTAAATCCAGAGAGGAAACTCTCCGGAGAGATCTCGTCTTGCAGCTCATTCTCAAGATCCGCCAGCTTCGCTCGTCGCGCCATTTTTCCTTTTACAGCGACGCAAATTGTGCACAACCCGGCCTGGAGAAAACGAGTCATGGTACCTGTGTCACAGATCTTCCAGATCTGCTGCGGGGAGATCGTTTTCCAGGTTGTCGCGGGCCAGGTCCGTGTCAATGGTGGGATAGATCTTGGCGGGAATGGGCCGCTCAATCTGATCTGGCTTGGGGCTGGTAAGCTCTTTCTTCTGCTTGTTCATGAGGTCACTCCTTTCGTCCGGTTTCTACAGGCGGCGTATCTGCGCCGTTTTCGCTTTGGCTGTTTTGATAGTAATCCCCCAGCTTCATCAGCATCCCCAGAGAACACAGCTCAATACCCGTATCGTTGATCTTGGCCTGCACCTGCGGGGAAAGGGTATTCCAATAGGCTTCCATATTGGGATTTTCGTATTTCATCATCATCACCTTGACTATTGTTCCCGGCAGCAGGCGGATTATGTCGAATCCTCACAGCATATTCTTTTCCTTTACTGCACCCCAGATTTTGAGAATTTCAACTTGGAAGTCAGGCGTTGAGCTGCGACCAAAAATTTCTTCTCCTTTTTTTGAAACGATGGCGCCCTATTGTGCGAATATATAGTCGGAAAGGCGGTGAGGCAGTGGAAGAGCAATGGATTCGGGAGATACAGCGCAAAGGCTCCCACACTGCAGCGGATCATCTGATCCGGGCCCACTACGACGAAATCTACCGCTTCGTCTACCGCCAGACCGGCCACAAGGAGGACGCCATGGACCTGACCCAGTCCATTTTCCTGGCCATGCTGCGGGCGCTGCCCGCCTACCGGGCGGAGCGGGGGGCGTTCCGCACCTGGCTTTACCGCATCGCCGCCAACAAAGTCATCGACGCCCGCAGGAGATCACACCTGATACCCCCTGCCCATGGAGGAACTGGAGGTGCCGTGGGAGGAGGATTTCACCACTCAAATCCAGAATCGAGCTCTGCTGGAGCAGATCGAAGCCTACGTTTCCGGCCTGGAGCCCCAGACCCAGGCGGTGTTCCGCCTGCGGCTTTATGGAGAGCAGTCTTTTCCGGAAATCGCCGCCGCGCTGGGTGAGCCGGAGGCAGCGGTGAAATCCCGCTATTACCGCCTGTTGGGGCGGCTGAGAGAGGAGTTTGATCCACATGGATAACTTCTGGGACGAAATTCCCGTGCCCACGGAGGCGGAAAAAGATGCCGCCGTGTGCCAAATCCTGGACGCCGGACTTCCGGCCCGACCGGGACTTTGGCACACATTGACGGAAACTTTTCAGGCAGTGGGCTTGCGAACGCTGTTTTTCGGGGCGGCAGATTGTCTGTTCCTTGCGGTGCTGTTTCTGGTTTTGTGCCTGCTGCCGGCGGCAGCCGCGGCAGCCCGGCAGGGATCTCTGGGCCCGGTACTGTTTCTGCTGTCCCCGGCATTGTACGCCGCCCTGCATTTGCTGACTGCCTGGAAGGAGACACAGTCCGGTACACTGGAGTGGCGGCAGACCTGCCGGATCTCTCTGGGGACTATGACGGCCCTGCGGATGCTGGTGTTCGGAAGTGCGTCGGTGCTGGTGTGCGTGCCGGCCAATTTGCTGCTGTGGTACCTGGCGGGCGGGGAAGTCTCTTTCTTTTGGATGGTGGCCCTGTCCGTTTCCAGCCTGTGTGTGTATGGGGTGTTGTCCCTTTACTGTCTGCGGCTGCGGGGAATCGCGGGGCTGCTGACAGCCCCGGCAGCCTGGTCAGCTTTGGGGATTGTGCCGCTGCTGTGGGAGCGGGCTGCCCGGTGGCTCAATGGAGTGCCCACCGTGCTGTTCTGCCTGCTCACTGCCGCCGCGTTGGCGTTGTATTTCACGGAACTGCGCCGCTTCTGCCGGCGGTGCGCAGAAGGAGGAAGCATCTATGCTCTCAGTTGAACATGTCACAAAGCAATACGGAAATTTCACCGCTTTGGAGGACATCTCCCTGACCTTTTCCCCGGGTGTCTATGGCCTGTTGGGCCCCAATGGCGCAGGAAAGACCACCCTGATGAAAATGCTCGCCACGTTGCTGTTTCCCACAAAGGGGGAGATCCTCTGGGACGGAGAGGACATCCTGGCTTTGGGGGCGGACTATCGGGGGCTGCTGGGGTATCTGCCCCAACAGTTTGGATATTATCCCAACTACACGCCCCGGCAGTTTTTGCGGTATGCGGCCGCTCTCCAGTGTATCCCCAAGCGGAAGGCGGAGGAACGCATCAGCCGCCTTTTGGAATTGGTTGGCCTGGGAGCGGACGGGGATCGGAAGCTGAAGAAGTTCTCCGGCGGCATGATCCAGCGGGTGGGCATCGCCTCCGCCATGCTGAACGATCCCCGGCTGCTGATCCTGGACGAGCCCACAGCCGGACTGGATCCCCGGGAGCGGGTGCGGTTCCGAAACCTGATCCACTCCCTGGCGGAGGACCGGATCGTGCTGCTGTCTACCCACATTGTCTCCGACGTAGAGACCATTGCCGGGCAGATCGTCATGTTCCGGGACCACCGGCTCTACTGCTGCGATACCCCCGCCAATATCTGTGCCCGGTTCCGCGGGAAGGTCTGTCAGGTTCCGGCGGGGACCGCGCTTGGGCCGGACCAGTTCCTGCTCAGCGAAGGTCAGAGCGAGGCGGGGCCAGTGCTGCGCATCCTGACGGAAAACCCGCCCGTCGGGGCTGTTCCCGCGGTGCCGGGGCTGGAGGACGCATTCCTCGCCATCTACCGGGAGGATCAGTTATGAGCCTTGCCGTGTATGAGTGGCGCAAGCTTTTCCGACTGCCGGCCCTGTGGGCCTTCCTGGTGCTGAGCTTTCTGTTTAACGCCCTTCTCATCTGCACCCTCTCGGAGTGGGACAGAACCTTTTTCAATGACACCTCGGCGGATGCTGCCCTCCTGGGCCAGCGGGTGGATCAGGCGTTTTGCGATGGCCTGGCCGCCCTGCCGGAGACGGAGAACCGGACTGTCCTGCTCCAGTCCGTCACCGGCCTGGAGGACAGCTTTGAGACCTACGACACCGGCATTTTGAAAGATTTCTATACGGCTGTAGTGAAAAATTCCCCAACAGTAGTGTCGTGGGTGGCCTGGAAATACGATGCCCTGTCTGCCCGGGTGGAGCACCTGGCGCAAACAGACGCCGGGATGGATCTGTACGCCGGGCCTGTCACCCAGGGGAGCCATCAGTTCCTTTTCGGAACGCTGATGCGTTCCCTCCTGGGGGAAACGGCCATCGCCGCCATGCTGGGAACGCTGTACCTCTTGGGCTACGAGGGAATGCACCGGACGGAGAGCCTTACCTGCGCCTCACGGACCGGGCGGCGGCTGCAGCGGACCAAGGTCCTGGCCGCTCTGGGAGCCTCACTGGTCCTCCTGGCCCTGGTGGCCGTACCCACCCTGGGATTGTACTTTGCCCGATTCGACTACGGCGGCATCTGGGACGCCAGCGTCTCCAGCCAGTTCAACTACCTTTCGGATTTGATGCTGATCCGGCCCTTCCTCACCTGGGGGGACTTCACTGTGGCGGAGTACCTGGCGGCGGCGTTGGTTCTGGGAGCTGCCCTGACGGCATCGTTTTCCCTGCTGGCGTCTCTTTGCGGCACCCTGGTCCGCAGCCCTTATCTGGCGGCGCTGGTGCTGGGACTGTTCTGCTTCGGCGGCCTGGGGCTTACCTCAGCGCTGGGGAATCTGAAGCTGTGGGTGGGATATGTCCTCTCCTGCTTCCAGCCTACCATCGTGTGGCTCTGCTGCGGCGGCTGGTTTACGGAGCTGGGCCTCAACGCGGTGCTGCCCTGGCAGGAGACCATCGCCGTGGGGGCGGATCTGCTGCTGCTCGGCGCCGGGACGGCCCTGGCTCGGCGCCGCTTTCGAAGAAAGGATGTGCTCACATGAGACTTTTGGCGTGGGAACTGCGGAAGATCTGGCGTCCCGGTATCCTGGCGGCCATCTTGCTGCTGGGAGCGGTGTACTACTGGATGTTCCCGGAGTTTTACATCGAATACTTCTGCAACGGTCCTGCTTCTCAGGCCCAGTTCCAGCTGGCTTCCGAGTGGGTGACGGAATACGGCCCCACCCTGGAGCCGGAGGAGCGGGCGAAGCTGGACGGCCAACTGGCAGAGGAGATCCAGGCGTTTGACCGGCAGATCGCCGGCATCCCTGAGACTGCCGCCGCGGGCCTGACGGACTACGAGACCTTTGATCAATTTCGGGAGGACTATCTGAACAACGCTCGCGACGGCGGTGGTCAGGCGGACATGGACATGGAATATCTGCTGAGCCGGGTGTACGGCGGCACCAACTGGTATGTGATCCGGGAGCTGGAGCAGACCATGGATACCTATGACACCCAGGATGAACATCTGGCCCTGGTCATCTCAAACCGTGAAGAGCAGGGCGATCCGCAGGCCATGATCCTGCGGGAGAAGCAACTGGCCGAACCGGAGAGGGCTCACGGGCTGCTTCCGTTCTCTGTCAAGGAATCTACCCGGGAGTATGGCAGGGATCTGGCGGTGTGGTGTGTTTTGAGCATCGTGCTGCTGCTCTGCCCCACGCTGGTGCGGGACCGGCTGCGGAGGACCCGCGCCATGCAGTGGACCTCTCGCCGGGGACGATCCGTTCTGACTACACAGATGGCGGCTGCCCTGTGCTCCGCACTGGTGCTGACAGCCGTCAATCTCGTGACTTATGCCATTCCGTTTCTGGATCAGGAGCCCCTGCGATTTCGCGATTGCGGCCTGGGCGGGATCTGGGAATGGAGCTCGCCCTGGTTCGACTGGACCTACGGGACCTATCTCGTGGTGCTGGCGGGACTGATCCTGACGCTGTCTCTGGCGGCTGCCGGATTGACCGTGTTCCTCTCCCAATACAGCGGCAGCTACATCGCTATGCTGCTCAAGGCCTTGCCTCTGTTTGCAGCGGTGGGAGCGGCGCTGGGGAGTTGGCTCCTGGACCAGCCCTTCTGCTTCCGGCGTCTCTGGGAGGGCGGCCCCTGGGTGCCCAGAGGAACGGAGGCGGCGGTGGCAGCCGGACTCCTGGCGGTCAGCATCGTTCTCTGTGTCCTGACCTGCCGCCGTCAGAGAAAACGGGAATTGCTTTGAAAGTCAGACCCACATTGGAACAAGTTCCAGACCCCACGCTTTGCCCATTGGGGCAAGGCAAGTTCTTTTCACTGTGCCTCCTTTTCCACCGCAGCCCACGTTGCTGCATGATAAAGCGCACCGGCAGGAAGTTCCCGCCCGGTGCGCTGTTTTACGTTCATTATTGTCCTCACTGTATCTGCACCATGAGGTTTCCCATGGCTTGCGCTGCCTCGTCCTGCTTCCGCCTTTCAGAATTCGCTGATGGAGGGTGCCCCCTGAGTGAAGACGGTGCATGGCCCCGGCTCGGGAAGAGGAGAACAGCCAGGGATTGCGCGGGTATTTGGCGTACTCTTTTTCCAGCAGATCTGCTGCCTCCTGGGGAATGAAGATCTGGAATGGAGTTTTCGGTTTGGGGGCGGGTGACCACGAGATTGCCTGCTTCATCCTTCGTGGCCCGCTTGCCGGCATCATACAGCGATGGTACACTCTTCGTGAAATAAAAAATGATGTTTTCCTGTAAGATTTGCTCTGTAATCCGTAGTATATGGGTGAGGCGGGAAGGAGAGTGAGAGAAAATGGAGGATCAAGCGATCATTACCCTGTTTTTTGACCGGTCGGAACAGGCTATATCAGAACTTTCAAACAAGTATGGAAGGCTCTGCTGTAAAATTGCCGGTAATATCCTGCACAACTCCCTGGATACGGAGGAATGCGTCAACGACACGTATCTGTGCGTGTGGAATTCGGTGCCGCCTCAGCAGCCGAATCCCCTGATGACCTATGTGTGCAGCATCACCCGGAATCTGGCGCTGAAGAAGTATCATGCCAGTGCAGCAGTCAAGCGCAACAGCTACTATGACGTGGCGCTGGAGGAATTGGAAACCTGTCTGTCGGTACCGGATACAGCGGAAACCGCCTTTTCCGCCAAGGAACTGGTGGAGCTGCTGAACCGCTTTTTGGGT
The DNA here is from genome assembly GCA_905200545.1 of uncultured Oscillibacter sp. Lineage (GTDB taxonomy): Bacteria > Bacillota > Clostridia > Oscillospirales > Oscillospiraceae > Oscillibacter. The sequence goes on along the minus strand of CAJKKQ010000008.1, from coordinate 76,717 downwards.
GCGTTGGATCGGGAGAACCGGGTGATTTTTCTGCGGCGGTACTGGTATGCGGACTCTGTTTCCGCCATTGCCATTCGGCTGCGCATGAGCGAAAATCAGGTGTCCGTCCGGCTCCACCGTATTCGAAAAAAACTGAAGGCCTACTTGAGAAAGGAGGGCGTGCCGGTATGAAACGGGAGGAACTTTCCCAAGCAATCAGCAGCATTGATCCAAAATTCGTTTTGGAGGCGGAGACCTATTCCTGGAAGAAGCGGAGGCTGACGCGGCTTTGGCGGGGGGGAGCAGCTGTTGCCGCCCTTCTGTGCCTGGTGGCTGTTCTGTATGCGCTCCTGCCTCAGCAGCCCGCAGGCCTGTTTACCGTCAAGGCCTATGCCTTGGATCTGGATGAGGATGGTATGGTGGTGCTGCGGGAGGAGGATCTGCTGGAGAAGTCCGACTACTGGGGCGGGTACTGCGACGGAGAGAATTACTACGTGAGCATGGGCTTGCGCTACGAAGGCGAAAACATTGAACGGGTTACCTTTACCACCCAGGAGGGCTTCTTCGCCCAACAGCGGATCACGCCCGACATACCGGAGGAGCAGGTGTCCTCCATCTATGTGGGACCGGAGAACAAGCTGATCGTGTTCGGCGAGGAGTTCACCGTCTCCGGCAGCTCCGTTACCCTGGAGGGCACGGAGATGGAGGAGGGACTGCTGCTGTTCTGGGGCATTCAGGCGCTCAGTGCGGACGATATTCCCAAAAATCCGAAAATTACCGCGGAAGCGGTATTCCGGGACGGCGGTACCCAGACTGTGAACGTCTGCCTGGACCTCTCCGGTATGGGCGTTTTCGGCGGAAGTGCGCAGACGGATGACCGGGACGGCATGCCCGTAGCATATCATCAGTCTCAATATTACCAAAACCTGCCCTTGGCGGACTGTGAGCTGGTAGATGAGCAGACCGTGACGGATCTGTACGAATACACGATAGACGGTTATACACTGACCATCCAGATGCCGGAGCGGGAGTTATTTGACGAGGATGGACAATACAGGGGCCGCCGGCAACGGATCAGCGGAGCGTTCTATCTGCCGGTGTTCCGGCTGGAAGGTGACACGTGCGTGACCCAGCTCTACAAAGTGCCCCAGGAATTGGAGTATTCCCGGGAGAATGAGGCGAAGCAGCAGGCGGAACAGGAGGTCACGTCCGTCCCGGACGTTGATTTGCCGGAAGAGCCGCCCTCTGCGGAGATAACGCCAGAGCATCCCGCACCGAAGCCTTCTGAGGCGGAGACTGATTCCCAGTCACAGGCGACCGGAAACGGAGGCTTTACCGTCCACTCCGGGACGGTCAGTGAGGAAGTGCGCCTGAAGGAACTGGCGGAGTTTGACTACTATTGCAATCTTCCTATGTCGGAGCTGGAACTGATTCACCGAGAGCCGGTCACAGATGTGTTTTCTTATTGGATTGGACTTATGGAAAACCACTTTTATATTTCGGAAGGCCTGCCGTTTGACGAAAACGGTTATTATGTGCAGGGCGTTCATAACCAGGATGAGGGCACCTTTGTGGCAGTCATCTATCGCGATGAAAACGGTGACCTGTGGGGGCAGATCTACCGGGTGCCGGAGGAGCTGGTGTATCCGGAGTGAAAGCCGGGAGCGGTTTCTTCCATGTGTGCATCACGATGCAGGGCAGCAGTATCGTCACCAGTATGGCAGAAAGAAGTTATCTGCAGCGCAGAAGGAAGAAGGGCTTTGTGCCGATTCTACTGCTGGTCGATTGCCTTTTCGCACGGTTGACGTTACACTTTCCCCAAGAGGTGATACACATGAACAAGGAACGGCTGGGCACCTTCATCAGCGATTGCCGCCGTGAACTGGGCCTGACTCAGCAGGAGTTGGCGGAGCAAGTCCATGTGACTAACAAGGCAGTCAGCAAGTGGGAGCGGGGCCTCAGCTACCCGGACGTGACGCTGCTGGAGCCCTTGGCATCAGCCCTGGGGCTGAGGGTGGAGGAGCTGATGGCCTGCCGGCGGCGGGCTATCCCTAGCGGAGAGGAGGACCCCATGAAGAACTTACTGACCATTTCCGATGACAGCCTTCGTCGGGAACGCCGGCGGTCCTGGGGCCGTGTGGGGGCGGTGCTGGCGCTGGTGATTGCGGCGGCCCTGGTGATCGCTTACAGCGCCCTGTACGTGACGGAGACCCGCACACAGGAGCTGGTGCTGAAGGAGACCGTGGACGGAGTCAACTACTTTTATTTGCAGGAGGGGGACCACCTGCTCAAGCTCCGGTGCGAAGGGAACGTAGATTTTGACGGCACCCCCCTGAAAAGTGAGCGGGGGACAGACATCTGCTACCGGATGGACTGCCGCTGGAACCGGCTGACCCACCAGGGCACCGTTACCGCCTGCGCTGCAACCGCCCAGTTTTCCATCGGCTCCACGATGGACCAGGTGGGCGGTGCCGTGGGACTGGACTACAACCTGGAGACCGGAGACGCCCTGTTTGGCTATTATGACGCGACGTTTGAGTACCGGCACATTTACCCTTACCCCATTGGGGACGGTTTTCTCTTCACCTACAACTTCTGGCGGGGGGACGGGAAGACCTGGAACACGGAGCTGCTGCTGACGGTGAAGGACTGCCTGACCTTTGCTGCAGTGGACTGGGACGGCGACGGCGTCACGGAGCTGCTGGTCCGCACCCGCTGGCCGGAGAAACCTTACACAGTCTACGACATGGTGGATGGGTCTGTTACGGAGACCTGGCCGGACACTCTGGACCCGGAATTTACCGAGCATCTGCTGACGGCATCGGAGCGGCAGAAGCGATTGCAGGAGCAGCTGCGCCGGGAGGGCGTGGATCTGGAGACGGAACGGGCAGCCTCTGACGACTTCGTCCTGTAACAAGAAAGGAGATGCACTATGGAACAGACCGTCATGACCGGGCCCTGGCGGATGTGGGTTTGCCCGGAGCGGAAGATCGTTTCCTTCCATCCTGAGAACGGCTTCCATTTTTTGGAGTTCCAGAGCCGGGAGCTGTTCCTGCGGTGTGTGGATCGCTATACCGGGGAGCGGTATCGCTACCAGTGAGGCTGACATTCCGACGATCTTTCCCGCGGCGAAGGGATTTCCGCAGTGATGGAAAGCGTGTGCCAGCCACATGCGCGCCATACGTTGATAGGCTCTGTGAACCATATTTGAAAGAGAAAAATTTTGCTGTGGTCAGGGAAATTTGCGGGATGATGCTTGCGGCGCTGATCATGTTGCCTGGATGTACAGATGGTGCTGCGGCTTCCCCCCAGCAGGACCAGGAATCGCCGGCTTGCGCCGGGGACGATGGGACCGTAGAAATATTTGAATACGGAGCGCTTTCTGTGGAAGTAACAGGCGTGGAAGAAAAGCGGCTGGGCCTTTTGGACTTCAGATGGAGGACGGATTGATATTATGGATCATATGGAGCCAGTGGAAATCACGGAGGATATTCTGGGAATTTACGATCTGGAGTCAAGCCTATTGGTTTTGGGCTTCTGCCTGAAATAAATAGGAGGCCATTGCCGCATTCACAGTGGTGCAAATTCTGAGATTTCGGACCTTGAAAGGCAGCCTCACGTCACGACTCATACCACGAAAAAATTGCAGCGCACCGGCAGGGAAGGATAGCTTCCCGTCCGGTGCGCCGCTGTGTTTTTGAAGGGCCAGGGTAACTGTGTGCCGAAGATCGTGGGGCCGGATGTGCTCCAGTCTGGGGCCTCTGAGGATTCTCTGGTGAAGGGCAGCCACAGAATTCGGGCAATACATGGATCCGGTTCGGGAGGGGGGGAAGAGCCGGGGAGTGTCTGGGTGCTTGGCCCGTTCCCGGGGGTGGTTGTCCTCATTTTTTCATTGCCTGCTTGTTGACGGAACTGGTTTCGGTTTCGATGTCCAGATCCTCCCACCGCAGGGGTTCCAGTGCTCCCCCGCAGTGGTCCCCATCGAGAAAGCGGGATCCGTGGCTGCGACCATACCATTCCAGCCGGCAGCAGCTGGATGTTGCGGTAGTCATCCAGCTAGCCCCCTTCCAGAATTTTTCCGAGACCAGGGCACCCTTGTCAGCAGAATGTGCTGGCTTCGCATCGGCCGCATCGGCGCACCAGCAGCTCTCTCCGCAGGCTGTTTTTGTTTTACCGCCGCACCCACTTGCCGAACAGGGTCTTTTTGTAGTGCCTTAGCTCCTCCTTGGCGTCGGGATCGCCACCGGCCTTCTGGAGGTATTCCACCCCCTTGGCAATGTCCGCCGGGACGCCTAGGCCATTGCAGTACATCTTTCCCAAGAGATAAAATCCGGGATGGCAGTTCCAGTTGATCCGATCCAGGTAGGTAAAGGCCTTGGCGTAATCCTGCTGGGTCCCCTGGCCATTGGCGTAGCAGGCGCCCAGGTAGTAAAGCATGGCCGGTCCGCCGTGGTCCTCCGCCCACTTCAAAAGCTGGAAGGCCTTGGCGTAATCCCGCTCCACGCCATGACCGTCATAGTAGAACATCCCCAGCCGGTTGGCGGGATTCACTTTTTCCTGAATGGGGGCCGAGAGCGCCTGCTGGTAATATTGGGCGGCCTGGGCGTTGTCCTTGGGCACGCCATCGCCCAGTTCGTAGGAATAGCCCGCCCAGAAAAAGGCCCGGGGCTCTCCCAGCTCTGCCGAACTCCGGTAGAGATCAAAGGCTTCTCCCTTTTTCCCCTGGTTGTAGAGCTCATTGGCGTAGTAGAAGAGGTAATCCGGATAGCCCTGCTCCGCCCCGTAGCGGTATACCTCGATGGCCTGTTCCGGCCGGGGAGAGATGAGCCCCGGTTTCCCCTCCCGGTAAAAATTGGCCAGGTTGACGCCGCCTGTGCTGATCCCGCTGCGCAGGGACTTCCACAGCCAGTCCTCACACTTGGCATAGTTCTCCCGCAGGTAACTCTGGATGGCATCGTCGTTGTCAAAATCCTCCCGGGTCTTGACCTGGACTTCCGGGAAATCTCCCCAGTAGTACACATTCCCAATGATCATCTGGCACAGGGGCTCTCCGTGCTCCGCCTTGTCCAGCACGGTATCAAAGGCCTCCTGGAGCGTCAGGGGCATGGCCTGGGCCAGCTTCCGGTCCATCACTCCGCAGCGCAGGGACAGCAGCGCCCCGATAGCGCTACCTCCCAGCACAGAGCGGCGCATGAACTCGTCCCCCGCCTGCTCGTCCACGGGGAAATTGTGGCCGGGCCAGGTGTACTCCGGCCCGTACAGGCACCGGGCCAGCAGACAACAGGCGTCCGCGTCTCCATCCTGTACTGCCTGTCCCAGCAACCGGAAGCCTTCCTGCCCCCGTCCGGACCGCAGGTCATAGTAGATGTATTTGAGTGCCCGCTCTACAGGATCACTGAAAAACCGTCCCATCTGTATGTCCTCCTGTTTTGCTTTTGAAATTCTGCGTTAATTGGGGGCTGCTCACCAAGCGCGGAGTCCTTCATTCAAAGCTTCATCTCCTCAAAACCGGACACATCCACTTCCATGTGATAGTAGGCAGCGGAGAAATACCCGATGGCCTCCTGCACATCAGTCACCGTCCGCTCCCACAGGCAAGGGCTGCCGGAGACAGAGGATCCGATCTCCACTGCATATTTACCCTGATCCGGGCCCTGCCGGGCCACAGCACACTGAATGAACCAGTAGATCTCCGAATCCCGGGGATCCTTTTGCTCCAGGATCAGGAAGCTGTCCGCCTCCTGGCTGAGCTTCTGCAAGGATGCTTCAACGTCCTTCCAGCTGGGATTGGATGTACTGGAAACCGCGCCCACAGACAGGATCCAGGGCCAGTCTGGATTTGGCTGGGGCGGGGTGGAGGCGGTCCCGGTGCTCCCGCCGTCCAAGGGCTGCCAGGTACGGCCGGCGCGCTCCATATGTGTCCAGCCTTCCAGAGAGGGAATCTCCCCCCGCAGCCAGCCTCGCAGCACATCCTCCGCCTCGCCTGCGGCGGCATCCCGGGTCCAGGCGTACTGCCCGGGAACCCCCGGCGTGCCGGAATACTCCTCCAGCAAGATGCGGGTGAGCGCCTGTACACCGCCGGGCAGGCAGGCCAGACGGCTGAAAGTATAGCCCTGTCCCTGGATGGGAACACCGGGTACCAACTGGAAGGGACTGGCCTCCCCCGTCCGGCTGGGCCGGAGCAGCAGCTGATGGATGGTGTCCCAGGTGATGCGGGAGGTCACGGAACCGTCCGGCAAAGTGAGCACCTGGTTTTGGGCTCGCCGCTCCTGCTCCTGACGTTCCTGCTCCTCCTGCCGAGCCTTCCTCTGGCGGTAGGCCCGCTCCTGGGCGTACTGCTGTTCCTCCTCTTTGGCGTAGGCCAGATCCTGATACTCTTTGGAGTCGTAGGTCCCAAATACGGCTGCGGGGGCCCGTCGGTGCAGGCAATCCAGGGCCTCATCCAGCTCTTGCTTAGACTTCAATGAGGTGACCTGCCGCTGCCGGCGGTCGTCCACGATCCAGATTTCATAGATGTAGATGACCTGGGTGCGTTTGCCGGCGCGGCGGGTGTGCCGCTCTACCCGGCCGAATACGCCCCGGATGCGGGGGATGCGGGAGACTTCATCCCCCAGCACCCACTCCTTGCCAATCCCTAGTTTGCCGCACCACTGGCCGTTTTCCCGCAGATCCCGATCCACCATTGCGAAGAGCTCCTTCACCGTCGGCGCCTCGTCCGGGTAGGGGAGTTGGTCCCGGATAGACTGGGCCAGGGCGCTTTTCTCCGGGCAGAGGGCGTCCCGCAGGCTCCGGTAGGCCAGAAAGAGACCCGCCAGTATGGCAACTCCTCCCGCCACGGGGATCAAGTAGTAGCCGAACTTCAGCTCCTCTTTTAACTGCTCTACCTCGTACGGCATGGTCTGAGCCACCAAGAAGAACCAGATTGCCAGTCCGCCTCCAATCAGAAAGAGGGCGGCCCAGATCAACCCGGTCAGTCGTCCCCGGGTGCGCTGGAGGCAGTAGCCCTCCTCGGGACCGTCCGGCTGCTGCTTTTTGTTCCACCACATAATGAGGAGGATCACCGGAATGGCAAAAATGCGCAGCAGCACCACCAGAACAATGTAGACCAGCACATTCCAGGGCCATTTGAGATAAAATCGTTTTTTAGAAGTTCTCTTTGCGTCCATGGTATCCTCCTTGTATCTATTGAATGCTTTCTTAAATCAGGCCGAGAGACAGGAAATGCCCTGTACCAAGCCTCAGATAGACAATTTGGTACAAGGCATAAAATGGCCGCACCAGAAGTCGCACATCCATCTGTGGATGTGACTGGGCTGTTAACCTGCTTTTTCCTTTCATGACGGCAATCGGGCACTGGCTTAAGATTCTGCTCACAGCATGCGCTCTTTTTTGGTGGTATCTTTTCATGCAATCGCATTTCAAATTTCACACAATACGTTTACGCACGTATGATATTCGATTATACTTGCTCCTGGAATTTTCTTCAATCCTGTTTTATGGGTGGAAGTTTTTGCCTGCTGCAATAGGAATGGGGCAGCCGATCCTCGGCGGCCCCATTCCATCTATATCGTCCATGATTTGCACCGTATGATTTCCTTTTGGCACTCTGCCATATAAGACAGAGCTATCAAGCAAATCTCTTTATTCTCGCCTGACAGCAGCACAATCCCCTGGTCAAACACGGGAACCTTTGCGGTGCCCTGCTTTTCGCTTGCGATGTATTGATCAAGCCTGACAACCGACTTCGTTCAGCCGTGTAACAGAAGAGAGTCCGTTTTTCCTTTATAGAGGCACAGCTATTGCCCGGCGAAAGGCTGCTGTTTATAACGGCGGTAATAAACGGACCAACTCCATGGAGCCGTATTATCTCACACGCTTACCGCCGCGCTGAAAAAGTCGCCGGCGCCCATCGGGTGCCGGCGACTGATCTTGATTAGAAAGAGGGTTCGTCCTGGGGCCGGCCTAAGGCAGCATATCGTTGCCGACTGCGCCCGGTTTCCTTCATCCTTGGGAGAAAGGAACGATCGTCTCACCAATACGAAGCGCTACGGCTTGTTCCACTGCCACCGGCAGGTTCCAGTTGTATGCAGAATACCAGTTGCTGGTATCCGCCTCACCTGTCCAGGTGCCATGTCCTCTGGAGCCGGAAATCTCCGATCCGTCCGCCAGGATCAGCGCTACATCCGCCCACAGCCTGTACCCGGAGAATTGAGGCTGACATACCAATTTGACCCCTGTAGATGTAATTCGGATCTCTTCAAACTCTACGGTGTCCTGGCCTTCTAACCCTTCCACAGGCAATGTAATATGCTCCAAGACCACGGGTGCCGAGGCTGTTGTCTTGTCCAGCGAGAAGGAGAGATTCCACTGGCCCTCCCAGACCAGATCCCGCTCCATCTTCAGGTTCTCCAGCTGGAGCTGATAGGTTCCTCCTTGAGTCAAATCCGCAGTGGGATTCAGGCACTGATACCGGAGTAAGATCTGCAAGCTGCCGTCAGTCAAAATCTGACACTGCTCCGTTGTGACTCCGCTGCTTACGGTGATCCCCAGTTCAGAAAACTCCTTTTTCGGGGCTCCCAGCAGCTCCCCCCGTCCAAAGGAGTATCTCTTTCCGGCTTCATAGTTTCCGGTGACATGCACCAGCATCCAGAGCGTATCTTCTCCGGCAGTAACGGAGTCCAGTGACACGGTTACGGTTGGATCCGGGGATGCTGCCGGGGCTTGCCCGGCAGACGGGGACTGCGTTGTATCCGGAGCTTCCGGATTATCCGCTGTCTGGGCGGGGATATCGTTGGGGGATGTTGTCTCAGAGGAAGTATTTTCCGATCCATCCTCCATATTTGACGTTGCATCCACGGACTGGGTCAGGCTGTTCATGACTTCTTCCTGCTGCGCATTCATGAGTTCTTCCCCGGTAGCTTCTTCCCAGTATTGCCGGAACCAGTCCTGAAGATGGGGCATATTGACTGCCAAAGCAGTCCCGGCCAGAAGCAGGGCAATCACTGCGGCAATCAGGACAAATTTTGGGATGCGTCTGCATAGGTCTTGTTTTTCACGTTTGGTCATGTCTAACACCTCTGCTTTCAACCTCTCGGAGGCGGTGACATGATCGAATGCTTCCTGATATGGAGTTCTCATTGGTCACCCTCCTCCAGTTGTGATTTCAGTTTCTCGCGGGCCCTGGCCAGTCTGGTTCTGACGGTGGATGGGTTGAGTTTGAGCAGTTCCCCGACTTCTTTGACGGAATATCCCTCATAGTGGTAGAGATACAGCGGGATGCGGTACTTTTTCGGAAGGCGCATGACCTCCTCCAGTACCCCCTGATACTCGGTTTCCGACACGTATGTTTCCGGTATATCAGCAAGGGAAACAAAGGGGAAGTGCCATGACGGCCGGGAGAGATCCTTGCAGACGTTCAATGTCACCCGGACCAACCAGTGCCGCAGATGGGCTTCCTCTGTTGGTACGGATTCTGCTTTCCACAGCCGCAGCATCACCTCCTGCGCCGCGTCCTCGGCATCGTGGACACAGCCGAACCAGTTTAAGGCAATGCGGTAGACCATATTCAGATATTGCTCTGCTGCCGCATTGAATTCCTGCTCTGTCCGCATAGCGCTCTGTCTCCTGTCCTGATTTTCTTGAAAAGCTTTTCACTTATAATACCTCCGGAAAATCGGAAAAGTCCCAAAAAATATAAATCATGATGTGATAAGGCTTGTTCTTTCGTGAGCAGCTCAACCGTTTCCTGGGAAATAGAACTTTTGGGGATGGCGTTTTCTGTTTTGGACCCTGTTATCGCAGAAGGCGGTCCGCCATCTCCCGTCTCTGAACCTGTGGAACGACATCTCTACCTCCGGAAATCCTGAGCAGTCGTTCTTTGGCAGCCGGCTCCATGGAGCAGGGGCGGGGCCTGCCATGCGTCAAGGAGCCGGGCAGCAGCCCGGCTCCTTGACGTCCTGATTAGTAGGATTTTCCGCATTGCACGGTTTTGTACTTGAGCCGCTTTTGCCCCCCTGGGAGAGCCAAGCGCTGCGCCTTAGGAGCATGGCCTGAAGTGGGGATATCCGAGCTGTCAAGCCACGATTCGGCGGTAGGAACGGGCAGTCAGTCCGTACACCAGGGCGTAGATGCCGCAGAACACCGCAAAGGTGCCTGCCGTGCACAGGGCGTATCGGGCGGTGCTGGTCAGCTGGAACAGTGCCAGCAGCTTGGACACCATGGGATAGGCCGCTGCCGTGTGGATGCCCGCCATGCCCAGGGGCAGGAAGAATACCAGCAGAATCTGGCTGTGGATGGAGGCGCGAACTTCCCGATCCGTCATGCCCACCTGGCGCATGATGGCATAGCGCCGCTGGTCCTCGTACCCCTCGGAGATCTGCTTGTAGTAGATGATGAGGGCTGTGGCCAGCAGGAACAGCAGTCCCAGGAAGACACCCAGGAATAAAAACCCGCCGTACATGGTATAGAGGGTGGCGGTGTTGTCCTGGCGGCTGTTGACGGTGATGCCCTCGCCGGAAATGCCGCCCAGGAGATCCCAGGACAGGTCAAGTTTTTCCTCCTCCGTACCGTCCAGATTCATCTGGATCAGGAATTCTTCGGAGAAATGGTCTCCGGAAGGCTGTGCCATGACATCTTCCAGCACCGACCGGCCTGACACCACCAGTGTCACCCATGAGACTTCGCTGCTGACAAGGGTGTTGCCGTTGACCGGCAGATCAGCCTCCAGCCGCTGCGCCACATGAAAGGGCAGGGAACCGATATAGAAGGTGTCCGGCAGATCAAGCCCCTGGGTATAGACCAGCACCTGATCTGCCTCCAGTTGAGCCTCCTGACCGGTGCAGCGGATGTAATCCTCTTCCGTTACCAGCCGCAGACGGACCTCGGAGCCCGTCTCCCACTGGAGGATATTGCCGCTGTACCAGCACTGGCCCTCCACCAGGTTGAGCCAACCGAAATGAGACGCGGTTTGGCCGGAGGCGGCGAGAATCTCTTCCGCCTGATCCAGAACGTCTCCTGACGCAGGAAGCTCCGCATTTTCGTCGTAGCCGGTGAGGCGCTGAGCCACCTGGATGTCATAGGGGTACATCTGATCCAATGTCTCCTCACAGCTTAGGTAAAGGGTGACGGTGGTGGACACGGTTACCAGCACCATGGTGGAGAGGATGCAGATATTGGCAAGGCCCACGGCATTTTGCTTCATCCGGTGCAGCAATCCTGCCACCGCGGTGAAGTGCCGGGTCTGATAGTAGTAGCCGGGGTTGGAGCGAAGAGTCTTCAGCACAGCCACGGATCCGGCGGTGAACAGGCAGTAGGTGCCGATCATCACCAGCACCACCGCCAGGAAAAACAGGGCCAGGGCTTCCGTAGGCTGCCGGACTTTCCAGGAGAGGAAGTACCCTCCTCCTAAAGTCAGCAGGCCAAAGACCACCAGCAGCCGCTTCGTCCGGGGCTCCCGCTCTCCGGCGGACTCACTGTGGAGCAGTTCCACGGGCCTGGCCCGGCCGATACGGACCAGGTTGCACACCAATGTTAGGGCAAAGAGGACCGCAAAGAGAGCAACGGTGGAGAAAATAGCGCTCACGCTGATCTCGAAGCCAAACTCCACCGGCAGCCGGGAGAGCTGCAGCAACAGCAGCAGCGTCAGCTTGCTGAAGAGGATCCCGGCGGCGATGCCGCCTGCAATGGCGGCCAGGGCGCAGTAGAGGGCCTCCCACAGGCACAGCAGGGCGATATGCCGCTTTTCCAAGCCCAGGATGTTATAGAGACCCAGCTCCCGCTGCCGCCGCTTCATGACAAAGCTGTTGGCGTAGAGCAGCAGCACGGCGGAAAACAGCGCCACCACGATACACCCCAGGTACATCAGGCTCTGGAGGTACCCGGCGCCCCGGACGGATGCCACAATGTCGCTTTCCGTCAGGTAGCGGAGAATATAGAACATGGAGGCGGTACCGCCGCAGGAGAGCAGGTACGGCCCGTAGTACCGGCTGTTGCGCAGCAGGTTCACCAGGGCCAGCCGGGGAAAGAAACTGGACTTACGCATGGGAGCTTCCTCCCTCCGCCAAAACCGTCAGGGTGTCGGAGATGCGGCGGAACTGGCTCTCCCGGCTCTCACTGCCCCGGTAGAGCTGGTGGTACACCTCCCCGTCCCGGAGAAACAGCACCCGTCCGGCGTGGCTGGCAGCCTTCACCGAGTGGGTCACCATCAAAATGGTCTGGCCGCCGGCGTTCACCTCTCCGAACAGATCCAGCAGATTGTCCGAGGCCCGGGAGTCCAGGGCGCCGGTGGGCTCGTCCGCCAGGATGATCTGGGGGTCGGTGATGAGGGCCCGGGCCACGGCGGCCCGCTGCTTCTGGCCGCCGGAGACTTCATAGGGGTATTTGGCCAGAAGATCCGTGATTCCCAGCTGCTCCGCGATGGGTAAGAGCCGCTTGCGCATGGTCGGGTAATCCAACCCTGCCAGGACCAGGGGCAAAAAAATGTTGTCCTGGAGAGAGAAGGTGTCCAGCAGGTTGAAGTCCTGGAACACGAAGCCCAGGTGGGATCGGCGGAAGGCAGCCAGATCCCGCTCCCGGATGTCGGAGAGGGCCTTGCCGTTCAAAAAGACTTCCCCGGCGGTAGGTCGATCCAGGGCGGCCAGAATGTTCAAAAGCGTGGTCTTTCCGGAACCGGACTCCCCCATGATGGCCACGTACTCTCCCGGCTCCACGGAGAAATTCACGTTGGACAATGCCTGAACCTGGTTGCCGCCGAAGCGGGTGGTGTAGATTTTCTGCAGATGCTGTACTTCCAGCAGTGCCATAAAACATGCCTCCTTGCTTGGGATGGCCCCAGTATAGCAAGGGAGCCGGGCTGCCCACCATGGTTTTGGCTTACAGTCCGGCTCCGTATCTTACAGTTTTGTAAGGGATCACTCCATGGTCCGCTGTTTCCGGCTCAGATCCAGCCGGACGATGGTGCCCTGTCCCGGCCGGGAGACAATGGTCAGGCCGTGACCCAGCTTCTCCGTCACCCGGCGGCACAGGTACAGCCCGATTCCGGTGGACTTTTGCCCGGTGCGTCCGTTGTAGCCGGTGAAGCCCTTCTCAAAGACCCGGGGCAGATCCTCCTCCCGGATGCCGATGCCGGTGTCGGCGATCACCAATGTCTCCCCGTCTCCGTAAATGCGGACGGTGCCTCCGGCTGGCGTGTATTTCAGGGCGTTGGATAAAAGCTGCTCCACCACGAAGCTCAGCCACTTGCCGTCGGTTACCACTTTGCGGCCGGTTTCCCGGAAGTCCAACGTGATGTGTTTGAGAATGAACAGCCGGGCGAATTTCCGCACCGCCTGACGGATCAGAATGTCCAGTTCCGTGTCCTGAAAGACATAGTCGGTGGAGTCGCTGTCCAGCCGCAGGTAGCCGAGAACCATGTCTACATACTGCCCGATTTTCAGGAGTTCCGCCTCCAGCGGCTCCCGGGGCGGGGGGTCCTCCTGCAGCAGAAGGCTGGCCGCGGCCATGGGGGTTTTGATCTGGTGGGCCCAGAGGGAGTAGTAGTCGGTCATGTCCTCCAGCTTGTCCCGCTCCCGGGCCAAGAGCTTCGTCCGGTGGGAGGCCACCGCCGTCAGCAGCGCCTGGTAGTCTGCTTCCAGCAGATCCCCGGCAGGGGGGAGGGGCAGCACCGGCTCCTCCGCCCGGTCCAGCAACCGCTGCAGCTCCCGGTGCCGGGTGTAAAACCGCCGGAAGCCCAGCAGGAACAGGATAATCCCCAGCACCACGCACAGCGCCGCCCCATACCCCACCGCCTCCACCGGCAGGTCGTACAGGGAGAACACAGCCGCGAACACTGCGGCGATCCCCACCAGCAACAGCAGCAGCTTCCACTGCCGCTTCAGATATGCCCAAAGCACCATGGATCACTCCTCCACCAGATAGCCCGTACCCTTGCGGGTGTGGATCAAGTCCGGCAGCCCCGCCGCCTCCAGCTTCCGCCGCAGACGGCCCACGTTGACGGTGAGGGTGTTTTCATCCACGAAACTGTCGGACTCCCACAGCCTGGTCATCAATGCCTCCCGGCTGACGGTCTGGCCCTTGCGCTCCAGCAGCATCTGTAAAATGCGGAATTCGTTGCGCGTCAGTTCCACCCGCTGCCCGGCCACAGTCAGCGTCCCGTCGGACACGTTCAGCACTGCCCCTCCGCACTGGAGCAGCTGCGCCGGCGGGCCGAAGTCATAGGCCCGGCGCAGCATAGCCTGGATCTTGGCGGAGAGGACCTGCAGGTCAAAGGGCTTGGAGAGCAGGTCGTCCCCGCCCAGCTGCATGGCCATGACGGTATGGATGCTGTCTCCTGCGGAGGTCAAAAATAAAATGGGCACCTTGGAGACCTTACGGATTTCCTGGCACCAGTGGTAGCCATTGAAAAAGGGCAGGGAGATATCCAGCAGGACCAGCTGGGGGTCAAAGGCGGCGAATTCCTGGAGCACCCGGTCAAATTCCCGGGCGCAGCGGACGGTATAGCCCCACCCCTCCAGGTGCCGGGCCACAGCCCCTGCGATGACCTCGTCATCTTCCACCACAAAAATACGATACATGGCCCTACCTCCTTGATAGGAAAAAGCCTACCATCCTGTGATGGGATTGTCAATGACGGTGGGGGGTGCCGGGTGTGCTGCAGACACAAGGACATCACCCTGCTATGATAGCGCCCCGCCACTTGAACGTGTCGAACCAGTACCGGTTTCCGATAAAAGTTAGATGCTCGGTGGTTGTTCCTTCAAAACGATCCTCATATTGAATATCAAAATGGAGAAAGATCGTCCTTCCCTCCCATTCTGCCTCCTGTGTTCCAGGTACAGCGGAAATAGAGAGGATGTCGTCTTTTTTTGAAGAGGCGTTCAGATAATTCTGAACCAATTCATCGCCATAAATATTGAAAATATGCGTGGCATAGCCCCCTGCGCAGGCACCCGCATCCCAGTCCACAGGTAAAGTGGCGATCCGAATGATTCCGGCTATCACAAGACAAAATGCGGCGGAAACGATGATGCTGGCAACATGCTCTTTCTTCCATTTGAAGCGGCGCTTCGCGGGCCTTTCAGTGGGAGCGGGATCTTCCGTTTTCCCGGTTGCAAGATATTCAACAGAAACATGGAACAGCTCGGCCAGCTTGATTAGGTTTCCTGTGTCGGGATGGGTCAAGTCCTGTTCCCATTTTGATACGGCTTGCCGGCTGACACCCAGCTTTTCCGCAAGATACTCTTGGGAAACACGATGTTCTTTTCGCAGTTCAGCGATCCTGGCCCCTATGCTCATTTGCATCACCTCTGCCCCAATTATAAAGAAAATCCCGAATATGTGCCATCAACTATTTGTCAACTTTGGGTTGCACAGCGCAATAGAAGGATTTTTTGCAGCATAGATCTCCCGAATGACGGCTATAGCGGGAATGGCCTCCGTGTTTTCACGGAGGCCATTCCCGCTGTTCCGGCAGCAGCGCCGGTTTTTATCCGATGCCCAGTTTGCGGCACACGCTGCGGCGGGTGAGCCGATAGACCCCATAGAGCACCGCGGACACGGCGGCGATCAGCAGCAGACAGATGCCAAGCCCGGCCACCTCGCCCGTAGTCAGGCGATTGTCGTTGAAGTACATGATCATGGTATAGAAGGCGTAGATCAGGGTGGTGCCGGTCACCATGGGAACCAGGAACACACGGCGTACCTGGCTGCGGGCGGAATGGAACAGATATTCCCTTGGGGAACCCAGGCGGCGCAGGTCGTCATAGACTCGCCGGTTTGTAATGGCAATGGTGAGGCAGCGAGTGAAGGCGATGACAATCACAGCGGAAAAGCAGACAATGGCGATAAAGAGGAAGAGCATCAGGAATACCGCTGTGGTCTTGACGAAGTCCGCCTTATCCAGCACCCGGAAATGGGGCATGTACTGCCAGTAGAGGCGGAAGTTGGAACTGTCCCGTTGGCCGTAGTCGATGGAGGGAAAGCCGTACTTCTCGCAGGTCTCCGGATCCAGAAAGTACTCCCCTGTTTCGGCAAGTTCGATCTCCCGCGCAATGGGATCGAAACTGTCGTACAGTGCAACTTCCGGACCGGAGCGGTCCACGATCTCATAAAAGAGAGCCTTGGCAAAATCGTAGGTCTCTTGGTCATTCTCCACGTTGAAGAATACCATTTCCTCCCGCCAGTCGTCGGGAAGACTGGCGGTCATCTTCTTGTAGTCGGCGTCGTCCACCACATAACGGCCAAAGAGAAGGTCATTGCGTAGATCTTCCACCATGGTCACCGGCCACCGCTCCCCGGTGATGGGGTTGGTGACCAGGGAGACTTCTCCGCCGAAAACACCCTGGCCGTCGCCGGTGGCGTCCATAATTCCGGCGATCTCCCCGGGCTGCAGGTTCAGATCTTCTCCGGTAAGGGCGTTGTAGGCGGACTCGGAGAGGAAAAGGTCGGATTTGGCCTGCTCATAGTAGACGCTCTCCCAGGTGGTGCCCAGAGATCCCTCGGTCTCCACTTGCCTGGTTCCGTCCACTGCCAGCCGGGCCATGGGGGCCTGGGCCCAGGAGGTAATGGAAACGTTATATTCCTCCGCCAGAGCGCGTACTTCACCCTCCTGGGGGATGTCCTGGTCGGCGCGGAAGTGATAGGCATAGTCCACCGGCCGGGCGTCGTAGCCCATCATGGCGCCGGTGCCCAGCATGGGGGCGTAAAAGGTGGCGAAGTAAGCCCCGGCGATGAGTACCGTCATCACCAGCATATTCCGCACGGTCTGCTGGCCCTGAAAACGCATCTGGGACACAGAGATCATATCCTGATACTTACGCCGCTTGCCGCCCCAGCCGTTGGCTACGGTGTGGAGCAGAATCATATACAGTCCTACCAGGGCGGGCAGGTAGAAAACAGCGGTGAGCCCCTCCGGAGGGTACCAGTGAAGGCCCCGGACAAACACGGTGGGGGCGATGTAGCCGCAGAAACCGCCCACAGCCAGCAGAATCATCCCTACCCAGCCGTACCAGTGCTTCACCTCACGGATGGGTTCGGATTTGTGGGACTCCTGAACTACGTCCATGATGTTGGTCTTGCGGATAGACCGGCCCCCCAGGAAAAAGAGCATGGCAGTCACATAAGCGGAAAAGGCCAGGGCGTAGGTGTAGGCTGCCGGGTCAAAGGTAAGGGACATCTCCTCCATGTCCACCACCAGTGCCCGGAACACCTGCCACAGCCCCCAGGCCAGAGGGCCGCCCAGAATAGCCCCAGCGGCGCAGGCGCCCAGGGAGATGATGGCCAGATCCCGGCGCAGTTCTCGTTTCAGCTGCTTTCGGGAAGCCCCCAGAGCCAGGAACACGCCGGTTTCCCGGGATTTCTGCCGGAAAAAGAGACCGGCGGCGTAGGTGGTGAACACGGCGCATCCGATGACGGCTAGAACAAAAATCATCATCACCTGCTTGCGGCTGTCTCCACCCTCCGGCAGCACTGAGAGAATGGTGGGGGAGCGCATCATGCACACATAGGCGGTGATCAGCAGCACGGAGAAAAAGCAGCAGCCGGTGAGCAGGGCGTACTGCCCCTTGTTTTTTCGCCGCAGGGCGGCATACACTTGCGTAAATGTCTTCATGGTCTCACTCCTTGCCCATTTCCCGGATGGCGTCCAACAGCTGATCCTGGAAAGAACTCCGCTCCAGAGTTCCCTTCCCCAGTGTTTTCCACACCACGCCGTCCCGGAGGATCACCACCCGGTCGCAGAAGGAGGCGGCAAAGGAGTCGTGGGTCACCATGAAGATGGTGGCCTCCAGGGCGGACTTGGCCTGCTGGAAGGAGCGAATCACCGCCCGGGAGGACTTGGAGTCCAGGTTGCCGGTGGGCTCGTCGGCCAGGATCAGCAGGGGACGGTTGATGAGGCCCCGGGCCACGGCGCAGCGCTGCTTTTCACCGCCGGAGATCTCCGCAGGATACTTGTTCCGGATGGCGGAGATGCCGAACACGTCACACAGCTGGTCCGCCCGGGCCTCCGTCATGGCGGAGACGGACCCGCCGATGATGGCCGGCAGCAGGATGTTTTCCCGAACCGTCAGCCCGTCCAGAAGCAGGAAGTCCTGGAACACAAACCCCAGCTTGCGGTTGCGGATGGCGGCCAGGGCTTTCTCGTCCAGCCTGGCCAGCTCCGTGCCGCCCAGCAGGATGCTGCCGGAGTCTGAGGGAATGTAGCAGGAGATGCAGTTCAAAAGGGTGGTCTTGCCGGACCCGGAGGGGCCCATCACCGCCACGAACTCTCCCTTCCCCACCTCCAGGGAAACGCCCTTGAGCACTTCGTAGGTGGTTTTGCCCACCTGATAGGATTTATGCAGGTCTTTTACGGTCAGCATAGTTGTCATTCCTTTCTGGATTCACATGAGATTCCGCACCAGGGCGATAAGGGCCAGATGGGCGGGATAGAAGATGTAGAAGAACCACTTGTTGATCTTCAGCCGGGAGCCCAGGGGCAGGAAGATGAGCGGTGCCGCCAGGATGGCGAAGAAGGACCAGTCCACGGACAGGCCTCCCATCGTCAGGCACAGGGGATCTTCCGCCCGGCCGGTCCACAGGGCCGGGAGGTAGTTCAGGCAGTAAAGGGCGGCCCCGGCCTTGGGATGATTGCGGCAGAGGTAGAAAATCAGCATCAGCAGGATGCCGGAGCCGGAGTAGTCGAAGTTCCACCAGCTGACGGTGAAGAAGGCCAGAGCAAACAGCCACCACTTCCGCTCCTTCAGCCCTGCCATGGCCAGGAGGCTGAGAAACAGGGTGAAGAAGATGTTCCAGTTGGTGAGGTTTTCCCAAAATTCCGAAACCGGGTGGAAGGCCAGAATGTAGAAAGGCTGGCTCACCAGGGCAAAGATCCCCAGCCGCAGCAGGTACTTTTTCATATCCCGGGTGTACAGCAGCCCTACCGTCAGGCAGTAGCAGAAGATGGGGAAGGCCAGTCGCCCCACCCAGCGAAAAACCGCGGTTTCCGGAAAGAAAGCGCCGCCGATGTGGTCGATGAGCATGGAGACGATGGCGATCAGCTTCAAAAGATTGGTGTCCAGATTGGTTTTCAGCCGGGGGCCCTCCTGGGGGAGCAACGGTGGGGTGGTAAGAACGCTCCATATCCTGGAGCGGGGACTGGTGATGGTGTTGGTCATGTTGTTACCCTCCTTGTTGATACCAGGGTACCGCGGCAGAATGGGTGCCGCAAACGGAGGTGTCACTTCCGGCGGCCGGGCTGACAAATTTGGAAAAACGTACTGCCCGGATGTCATAAACGACGGCTTTGATGTCAAGTTTGGTTTGGAGAAACCGGGTGTCCGTGGTAGAATAGCCCCAACAGCGGGAGGATCCTCCCGCAAAAAAGTCCCGCCTTTGGGCGGGACTGCGGAAACGGAGGAAAGAGGATGCTGCGCATCGGCATCTGTGACGATATATACGACGCCAGGCTGGTGCTCCGATCCGCCCTGGAACGGGCGTTGGAGCACCGGCGAAGTGCGGGGGCGTTTTTTGAATTCTCCTCCGGCGAGGGGCTCCTCAAATGGCTGGAGCACCACGCCGGGGAACTGGATCTGGTGTTTCTGGATATGGAGATGGGAGAACTGGACGGCTTGGAGACTGCCCGGCGGCTGCGTTCCGCCGATCCGGGGCTCCAGCTGGTGTTTGTCACCGGATACGCAGACCGGGTCTTTGACGGATACAGTGTGGGCGCGTTGGGGTATCTTCTCAAGCCGCCCAAGGGGGAGCAGCTGGAGGAGATCCTGGAGCGGGCCCAGGCGGCCTTGTACCGTGATCTGGACCGCGCCTATATCTGCCGCAGCGGCGACACCTATTACCGTATCCCCATCAGCAACATCCGGTACTTCGTCTCCGACCGGCGGCAGGTGAAGTGTGTCACCCCCGGGCGGGAGTATACCTTCTATGGCAAGCTGGACGCTGTGGCGGAGGAGGTGGGCGGCGGCTTTGTCCGCCTCCACCAGCGGTATCTGGTCCGGGCGGCGGCAGTGGAACGGGTGGAGGGCAGCGAGGCAGTGCTGGCCGACGGTACCCGGCTGCCCATCAGCCGCTCCTGCCTCTCCGCCGCCCTGCTGGCCCTGACCCGGGCGGAGTTGGAGGGATAGGCCATGGGGGAGCGGTTCCTGGAATTTCTGCAGTATCTGCTGCGGGGCGGGCTCTGGTATGTTTTGACCCTGTTCAACGGATATGTCCTCTACCGGTTGTCGGCGCCCTTCCTTTTCGTGAGAAAGAAATGGTGGTGGCGGGCCCTTCTGCTGCTTCTGTTAGCAGGCAGCAGCGGCATGGTGATCTGGGTGGGGGATCCCAATCTGCTCTATACCCTGCCGGTCTTCCTGGCGGTGTTCTTCCTGTGCACCCGGGGCGACCGGGTGGGCAGGCTCACCATGTGCCTGATTGTTTTCTGCCTGGTGATGTCGGTGTGCGCCCTGCTGGATACCTACCTGGGAAATCTGGACAACTATGACGTCCTGACCCGGCTGGCCCGGCCCATCGTGTTTGGGGGACTGTACCTCCTTCTGCGCCGCCGTCTGCCGCCGGAGCCGGTGAACCTTTCACCCCGGCTTTGGAGGCTGATGCTGGGCCTTTCCGTCATGCCCTTTTGCGCTTTGGCGGCAGTGGTACTGCTGACATACACGAAATATGATTCCCCGGCGGCGTATGCCCAGGCCATGAACCTGGGGCTGGTGGTGCTGCCCTTTGTGCTGCTGACCTCCGTCATGCTGCTGCGGGCGGTGCTGGTGCTCTCGGATCATGAGAGGTTGGAGCAGTCCAGCCGCCTGGCGTCCTTGCGGGAAGTCTACTATCAGGGATTGCGGCAGCAGGAGCAGCAGGTTCAGACGCTGCGTCATGATCTGCGCAATCATCTGACGGTAGTACAGGGAAGATTGGAGCAGGGGGACACGGCCGGGGCCCTCTCTTATCTGGAGGCGCTCACCGGCTCCCAGGCCCTGCAGGGTGTCCGGCGGATCTGCGGCAACGACACTGCCAATGCCGTCCTGACCGCTAAGGCGGAGGCCATGCGCCAGGCGGGCCTCACCCCGGACTTTGCCGTATCCCTGCCGGAAACCCTGCCGCTCTCGGACACGGATCTGTGCGCACTGCTGGGCAACGCGCTGGATAATGCCATGGAGGCGGCAGTGCAGGCGGAAGACAAGACTGTCACTGTCCGGTGCAGGATCCAGAAGGGTCTTTTCATGCTGCGGGTGGAAAATGCCCTGGCCGGATCCGTACCAGCGGATCTGAGCACCACCAAGGCGGACAAGACCGCCCATGGCCTGGGGCTTCCCGGCATGCGGGAGGTGGCTTTCCGCTATGGCGGTACCTTGGAAGCGGACGCTGCTTCCGGGCGGTTTGAACTGCTGGTCTGTATCCCGGTCTAGGAGAGAAAGGGACGGCTTCCGTTCTGCCCCCGCGGATGCGTCGAGGGCGGATTCTCCCTCCAAAGCGCATCTGCAGCAGACCGATTCTGTTATCCCCGGCGGCCCGGGGGCAGGCTCCGCTGTCATTCCGGAGAGGCCGCGTCTGGGGAGGCGCGGAATACGGCTTCCGGGACAGCTGCCCGCGTATATCCTGGTGCGCGGCATTTGTGAAGACGAGGTGGAGCTGGACGTGCTGCTCCGGAAATATTCCGGTATCATCGGATCCAAAGCTGCATAGGATGGCAAGAGCCAAGGCTCAATACAGCAAAAAGGAGAACAACTTACTATGGGTATGCCTGTGATTACCGCCAGTTCCACGACCAGAGACCAGGCGATCACTGATCTCATTCAGTCGGTGGCTTTGGAGGAGACCGCCCTGTCTCACATCCTCAATGCAGAGGGTGAAAAAATCCAGAAGATGGTGGCGCTTCCCGACGTGACGCCGGAAGTGCTGCTGGCTACCAATAAATCTGTGGAGTCTATGGTCAATGCGGTGTCCCGGCTGGAAATGATTCTCCAGTCCAAACTGTCCAATTTTGACGGCTGCCTGTGTCAGCCTGCTTCCCCCCAGGGATAATGAACGACCGGGCGGGGTCTCCCACAGGAGACCCCGCCCTTTTTCACGGCTTCGTCAATGCCGCATAATATGAGTTCGGAGCAGTTTCGACTGGCTCCCCCCTGGAAACAATCCGTCCAGGCTGGTGTAATTCCTACAGGAGGATTGACTATGGCAATCAATTTGGGCCTTGCCAATGATTATAATGTATTTGTTTTCGGGAATCTGACCATGGGCAATACCGATGCGGAGGGCCGAGTGGCCGTGGGGGGCAATGCCACCCTGAGCAACTACGGCGTCGGCGCCGGTATCATCCCGCTGCCTCCGGTCAATACCGATCCGTCCTTTGTGGTAGGCGGAGACGTCAACGTCACCGCAGGTTCCAACGCCTGCGGCAATACGGTGGTAAATCCCGCCAGCAATGTGATCAACTATACCATGGGAAACCCCAACGGCCAGTTTATCGTGGGATCTCCCATTGGCTTTGCGGCGGCGGAGCAGTATCTGAAATGTGCCTCCGCTTTCTGGAGCACGCTGGTGCCCAACGGCACTGGTGAAGTGATCTATGGACAGCTGAATCTGACTGGTACCGATGAGATCCTGAATGTCTTTACCATGGACAGCGGTAACCTCTATGGTACCGGCATCTCCCTGGCACAGCTCAACGGCATCAATATCATTGCGCCGCTGGGGGCTACCATCCTCATCAACGTGGAGGGCTCTGCCATTGCGTACGGCAGTTATCAGATCTTCCGCAACGGAACGGGTGCTACCCGGGAAAATGCACGGCGGATCCTGTGGAATTTCCCCCAGGCTCTGACCTGGTCAAACAGCACCACCGCCATTTACGGTTCCGTGTTGGCTCCCTTTGCTGCGGCCAACACCACATTCAGCCAGATCAACGGCAATATCATCTTTGACAGTTATACGGGCAATGCCGAAAGCCACAATGAGCTGTTCATTGGAGAGCTGCCGGAGGCCATGGGCTGTCTGCTGACCACATCGACCACCAGCACTACCAGCACTACCACATCCACCACATCGACCACCAGTACCACCACCAGCACTACGACGACCACCAGCACTACGACAACGACCACCAGCACCACCACGACCACTACGACGACCACAACAACGACCCCCACCACATCCACCACGACGACTTCTACCACCACCACCCAGGCCCCGGTGCCCCGCAGCCAGGCCATTACGGATCTGCTCACCTCTGTTGCTCTGCAGCAGGCAGCTCTCTCGCACATTCTCAATGCCGAGGGGGAAAAGGTTCAGAAGATCCTCTCCTTTGACCGACTGCCTGTGGAGACCATCCTGCAAACCAACCGGTCTGTGGAGTCCATGGTCAACACCGTTTCCAACCTGGAAATGATCCTCGCCGATAAGATTGCGCTCTTTAAGGCGTGCATTTGCGACGAGCAAGAACCATAAGACGGGAGGAGCGCGGCGGGATCCCGCCGCGCTCCCTGCTTGAAGATCAGGAAAGTGAGGGGGAACTGATATGAAGGTTGCCATTTTGACGATGTTTTCCGGCCTGTCTACCACGTATTCCTTGGTGAATGTGGTGGCGGATCAGATCAGGATGCTGCTGGAAGCCCAGGTGGAGCTGAAAATCCTGGTGTGTGAGACTTGCCCGGATGAGGAGCGCTGGGGCGTTTTCCTGGATCCGCGACTGGAGTGGGTGAAGATCACCAATACCTGCAACGGAATGCCGATTGTGTGGCATGACTACTCTGCCCCTGCTGGGACTGTGCATGCGGGGTTTTATGAGGAAGCAGAGCAGATCGCCGGGGATTATGTTCGGCATCTTCAGGATGTAGATGTGTGTATCATGCACGACATTCTCTATCAGGGTTGGCATCTGGTTCACAATGTGGCCATTCGCAAGGCGCAGAAGTCCTTGCCCCAAGTGCGGTTCCTGGCCTTTACCCACTCTCTGCCGGCAAACCGTCCGCAGAAGCTGGAAGAGCCCTTCTCCGCCCGGTTTACGCCCATGCCCAACACGCGTTTTGTCTATCCCACCTACTCGGGGATCGAGGCTCTGGCCCGGCAGTATGACGTGCCCCAGGGCAACTGCGCGGTGGTGTATAACAGCTTGCCGCTGCTGGAAACTCTGAGTCAGGACGTACAGCGGGTGGCAGAGAGTGTGGATCTGCTGAGCGCGGATCTCCTGGTGGTCTATCCCGGACGGCTTACCCCCGGCAAGCGGTTTGACAAGGTGGCCGCGTTGGCGGGAGCCATTGAGCATAAAACGGAGCAGTGCACCAAAGTCGTATTCTGCGACTTCCCCTGTGCGGATATACCCAGCAATATCTACAAGAGGACCATTCGAATGGAAGGACGCAAGTTCGGACTGGAGGAGGGGGATCTGGTGTTTACCTCCGATCTGGGGTATGAGCAGGGGTTCCCCCGGCAGGGCGTGTTTGATTTGTTCGGACTTTCCAACCTGTTTTTGTGCCCCTCTTACTCCGAGTCCTTTGGATTGACGGTGCTGGAGGCTGCCAGCCGGGGAAATTTTCTGGTGCTCAATGAGGCGGTCCCTGCTCTGAAGGAACTGGGAGACCGGTTGGGCGCTTATTTCATGCGGTGGGACGGGCGGAATTTCGGCTATGATACACATGAGAAGTATGTCCCGTCGGAACAGGCTTACTATGAAGAACACGGAGAGGCTATCGTGAACCTGATGCGGGAAGATCGTAGCCTGTGGGCCAAGACCCGGACGCGTACCCGGTATAACGGAACATGGATCTGCCGAAACCAGCTGATGCCCCTGCTGACGGGGTGGGCGTGATCTGGGAAAGAGCGGAGCAGTAGGATCTCCTGTGCCGCTGTCCTGCTGCTTGTGTCCCGGGATAACGGGAGCCCTTTGACCAAATGGCTCATGCGGCGTCAGACAGGGAAAACGCAGGGGGAAGCGGAGCCGGGGCTGATCCCGGCGTTGCGCGCCTGGGTGCTGCGCTCCCCTGTGTGGATGGGCTGCGGCAGGAGCGGGGGAAGGCAATTCTTGGACCCTGGCAGATAGGAACGATCACAGCGCACCGGCAGGGAGGTGCAGCCTTCCGCCCGGTGCGCCCCCTTGTTTTGCCCCTCTCATCCCCATAGATCCCACCGCAGCTTCCGCTGCGCTTGACAGGCTTGGTTTATTTATGATAGACTGAAAACAGAAAGAGGGTCTATAATAAATAGACCAAAAGGAGGCCCCTATGGACGATACGAAGCTGGGTGTTATCGAAAGCCGGTTCGCGGATCTGATCTGGGCGCACGAGCCCCTGACCTCCGGAGAGCTGGTGAAGCTGTGTCAGGAGGAGCTGACGTGGAAAAAATCCACCACATACACCGTGCTGAAAAAGCTCTGTGACCGGGGACTGTTCCGCAATGACGGCGGCACCGTCACTGCTGCGGTTTCCCGGGAGGAATTCCACGCCAGGCAGAGTGAGCGCTTTGTGGAGGAGACCTTTGACGGCTCTCTGCCAGCGTTTCTAGCGGCCTTCACCAGCCGGAAAAAACTGACCCGGGAGGAGATCCGCCAGCTGCAGAAGCTGATCGATGAGAGCAGGGAGGGGTGAGCTATGGGAAATTTCATTTCCTATGAATGTCTGCCTGTCATCCTGAACATGAGCCTCACCGCCGGTGTCGTGATCCTCTTCGTGCTGCTGATGCGCCTGCTTTTGCGGAAGGCACCGAAAATCCTCTCCTATGCGCTGTGGTTGGTGGTGCTGTTCCGGCTGCTGTGTCCGGTGTCGCTGACGGCAGAATTCTCCCTGCTGCAGGTGGTAGATCCGCCCCTGGAAGCCGTCACCGACCACACCAGCGCGGTGTCTTACGTGCCCCGGGACGTGGTTCACAATCCCACACCCGCGGTGGAACTGCCGCTTCCCGGGGTGGGCGAGGCCATCACCGGTGCCCTGCCCCAGGGAGAGAAGCAGACGGTGGCTGACCCCCTGGAGGCCCCTATGGCCATTGCCACGATCGTTTGGTTAATGGGTGTGGCTGCGCTGGCAGGTTACGGCGTGGTGTCCCTGATCCGGCTGCGCCGCCGTCTGGTAGGAGCGGTGCCTTTGGAGAAGCAGGTGTATCTGGCTGACCATATCGATACCCCCTTTGTGCTGGGACTGGTGCGGGCCAAAATCTATCTGCCCTCCGCCTTGCCGGAACGGGAGCGGGGGTACATCCTGCTCCATGAGCGCCATCACATCCGGCGGATGGATCATGTGGTGAAGCTGGTGGCATTTCTGGCCCTTTGCATCCACTGGTTCAATCCTCTGGTGTGGCTGGCCTTTACGCTGCTGGGCAAGGATATGGAGATGAGCTGTGACGAGGCGGTGATGAAGAAGCTGGGGGAGGATGTCCGGGCAGACTACTCCGCGTCCCTTCTGAGCCTTTCCACTGGGAGGCGGATCATTGCCGGGGCGCCCCTGGCCTTCGGCGAGGGGGATCCCCGGGACCGGGTAAAAAACGTGCTGGCCTGGCGGCGGCCCCGGTTGTGGGCGGTGCTGGCGGGCGGGGCAGCCTGCGCGGCAGTCATCGCCGCCTGCGCCATGAACCCCACAGGCCATCCGGACAATGACCGGACTGGGCAGTACGCCAGCATGGAGGACTATGCCCAGGCCCGCGTCCAGGAGATTCTGGATGGCAACAGCATCACCTATGCCATTGCCGGTGAGGACGGTGCATACACCCGCCAGACCGTCACGGACACGGTGGAGGATGCCCGGGGGAAGGTGACGTTTCTGGGGTCGCTGGAAGGTATGGCACCGGAGGGCAGGCTGGAGGCGTGGGAATTTTCCTGGGAGGTCAAGCCCACCAATGCCCAAAATCATGAAATCTTTATCGCCGGCGGCGGAGGCGTGACGGAGGACGGATTCTGTAACTTCGACCAGACTGATCTGCTGGTGGTGCTCTGCCGCAGCGACAACGGCCGCTACGAAATCCTCTGGAAGAAAACCGCCCCGGAACACACGGACTTCTACGGCTACCACAACAGCTGTGAGGAGGCCCTCTACGACTGGTATGTGACGGAATATGGCCTGGATCTGCCCCTCTACGTGGAGGACTGGATCGACCGGGTGGAGGTTCCGGAGGGAGGGAGCCTGGGGAATTTCCCGGTCCACCGTTTTGACGGGGACGGCTGGTACCTCTATATTCCCGTGTCGGCCTGGGGACGCGCCGTGACAGAGGATCCGGAAAACCAGTGGCAGTGGGTTTCCGGTTACGGAACCGGTTCCACGCTGATGGTGGAGCGGTTGGACACGGCTCTGACCGATCAGCAGTCCGCTCTGGAGAACCAGGGCTTCGTTGCGGAAGACGGTACAAAACTGACGTGGAGGTATCCCGACGGGAACATCCGCGTCCGGCTCTACGAGACTGACGACGGCTGCCTGCGGGTGACCACCGACTATGACTCCGGACGCATCACAGATTACCCCTACATTGCCATGGAGCCCCGGACGCTGGAACTGATGGCGGAGAGCTTCGCTCTGGACGACCGTATCGGTGCGGATGTCAAGCCCCGGCTGACTCTGGAGGACGTACAGGATCTGGCTGGGAGAAAAGGGGAGGAGCTGTCCTGGGCGGACTTTGAAGCCTATGACTGCATCGAGACCGGTTCCGGGCTCTATATCCGGATCTATCCCATTGACGAGACCTTCTCCCTCAGCATCGGCGGCGCCGGTCCGAAGGAGGAGCCCATGTACATCTACCTGACTACAGAGGAGGATCGTATCGACATCCGCCGGGAGAACGTGCGGGCCTTTATCCACAGAGCTCAGGCGATCCGGAACGGCGCGGAGCTGCTGAGCGACCAGGAGGTGGCCTGGTTCAACGAATACCTGGAACCCATTGTACTGGACGAACAGGAAAACCCCATCGGGGTCAATCCCGTCAGCTGCTTTTTGACCTCCTACTATGATGACGTGACACAGCTGGATTTCGAGGAATTCATGCGCTACTTCCCGGGGGACGGCAGCAAGACCGGCGAGACGGAGTTCCAGGCCCTCAGGAAGGAGGAGAACTGGCCCTTTTCGGAGGTGGAATCCCTGGATGACATGCCGGTACCCGTCCATAAGTACCCCCGTCGGCAGGTGGATTTGATCCTGAAGGAGTATGCCGGAATCACCACAGAGGATCTGGATACCTCCGCCGTGGCCTATCTGCCGGAGTATGATGCCTACTACAATTACACCTCGGATTTCGGCCCCGGGATATTTAACTGTACCTGGGGATACCGGGAGGGCGATCTGCTGTGGCTCTATAACGAGGAGTCCCCTTCCGGCACGGATGTGCTGACGCTGCGGAAGGTGGGCGGCAAAACGTATCACGTTGTCTCTCATCAGAGCATGGGGGAGGAGTAACGGGATCAGGAGCAGGTGCGGCCGCTTCCGCGCCCATGGGATCCCGGAAAAATTGCCCAGTGGGCCCGGAAGGGGAGAAAGCCTCCCGTTCCGGGCCTGCTGGGCATCTGTGTCATGGGACAGCCATGGAAGCAAGTGTGGCTGCGTGTGGGAGAGCCTGGGCTCAGTTGAGTCGCCAGATGCTTTGAGCACGTTCCCGGTGCTGAGGGCTTGTGGGTTTTCCCGGCCATGCGTTTGAAAATGATACGCTGGAGAAGTTTCCATTCCCCTTCTCTGCTCATATGGAGGCGGTTTACAATGATGCCCCCTGTACAAGCCTGCGGGCCTGTACAGGGGGCGTTTTATCCGCTGTTTCACGATTTTATAGAAAGGGCTTTCCTGCTGGGACTTATTCACTGCGATTTTCCGAGAGCTTGCGCCAAAGGGTACTCCGGCTGATACCCAGCCGTTTGGCAGCGTGGGTGTAATTCATACGTTCTTGCCTGACTACTTGGCGGATGATTTGAAGCTCCATCTCCTCCAATGTACCGCTGATGGCAATTTCTCCATCAGGGGATGCGGGCATGTTCACTTCTGAGGCTGTCAGCAGCTGACTAAGATTGTCCGAGGAGACATAGTGCCCGTTGGATGACTGCAACAGCTGCTGCATGACCTGTTCGAATTGATCGACATCCATAGGCCAGTCATAGGCCTGAAGCTGGGCCAAGGTATCCTCCTGGAGGCCGATGATTTGCTTAAAATACTTTTTGTTATATTGCTGAATCAAAAAATGAGCAAAAACCGGGATATCGTTCCTGCGTTCTGCAAGAGAAGGAATATGGATGCGGCGGGAACACAGCCGAAGATAGAGAGATTTGCTAAATTGTCCCGTGTGTACCAACCCGGATAAGTTCTGGGAAGAAGAAGAGAGAAGCACATAGCGGGACTCCAGCTTTCCAATGGTGAAAGCAACAGCGCCTTGTAATCCGGAAGGCAGCAGATCCAGAGCCTCAAGATATATCGTATGCGGAGCGGTGCTGCTGGGAGAAGCGATCTTGTCAACGAATGTTTGCCAGACCTCCGGGGTTAAGAGCCCGCAGCGGACGGTGATCATGGAGTGAGCCTCCGCTTTGCAATGGGTGTGGATGTAGGCTGCAGCGGAGGCACTGGCCTCCAGAGAGGGGCTGTCTATATAAACGCAATCCCCAGGGAGAAGAGGGGAGACCTCCGCCATTTGCTCAGACAGAGGCAGAAGATACTCACTGCTGTCTGTCAGGGACGATTGTGTGCGGATCCCATCCGTGCTGATGGTCACCGCATCTGTCAGGGTAGCCAAAGAGGCGTCCATGGGAGAGAGCCAGAAAATGTACATTGGAGGGACACCTCCAGTGCGCACCCCCCGAATGGATACGCAGACATCCTCTGTCTGCAGCTGGGTCAGCAGCGCGCCTTCCTGCCGCAGCTGCTGGAGTAAGTCGGGTAACGAATCCAGCAAGCTCAGCGCCCCCTGCCCGGTCCGGGTAAGGTTGGTATAGAGCAACTGCCCGTCTTCGTCATAGACCACCGCGGATTCTGCGGCATAATCCAGGACCGTTCTGTAAAACAGAGCCTTTTCCCGGTCGATAGATGCATTGCCAAAAAGCGTCTCCACTTCACTGAGAGCTTTGCAGATGCTTTCCTTTCCACTGGTAATGAGGATATTGTTCATTCCCAGGCTCTCAGCGGTGTTGCTGGAGATTACGTCTCCGACAATCAGAGTACGGGGGTCTGTGTTGTAAAGAGCGGTGACGATTTCCCGGGCATCGTCGCTGTTGTTGATCTCGAAAATTTTCAAATCCCAGCCGGTGGTTTCAGCCAACAGGTGTGCATGCATAGTGATGTTGGAAAAGCCGATCACCACGAAATCCCGGCCGTACTGTTTGGCGGCCAGAATTGCCCGCAGCATGTCATAGGCGGATACATCCACGTCTACCACCGGAATGGATGCGGTTTTCCGCAATGCCGTGGCTGTACCGCCCCGGGAGAGTATCAGGTCATAATGCCGGATGGACATGGATTCCAGACAATAGTTGATGCCATCTTCCAAATTGCCGATGAACGTTTCCAAAGAGATGTTGGGATAATCCCGACATGCCTCGATGACGCTGTCTGCCATGGATTGATAAGGTGCAATTAAAAGAAGAGAAATCTTTGAAGTATCCATATAACCACCACTGTTTAAAAATAATACATTTCTGCTTCCAAGGCCTATTATAGCAAAATATGGATGAGAAAACAAGGGGAATATCCTCGAAATACAGAGAATATAAATAAGACAGCATAGAAAACATCTGGGGAGAACGCATAAATGGCCGCAGGATTCAGCAGCACGAATTGTTTCAAAATAAATCACGCAAGAATTTACGTTTAAAAACGTTGTGCTAATTAACGATTAAACAAGTATTTACAAACAATTTTTTATATTATATACTCATTATAGAACAATCCAAAAAGAAAAACGTTCTATTTTGAGACACACCATGAGAGAAAGGGGGAGGGGGATGAGAACCGTAATCGTAGCCGATGATCTGACGGGTGCCTGCGATACTGCAATCTCCATGAAACCCATGGACGAACACGCATATGTCTGCCTGCAGGGACTCCCCCGGAGCCATGTTGGCGATGAGGCAGGAATCTGGGCGCTTAACACCAACTCCAGACCTTTGACGGCTTCGGCTGCGTATGACGCGGTGTATCAACTGGTGGCAAAGCTACGAGAGCAGCAGCGGCAAGGAGTCAGTCTCTATAAAAAAATTGACTCACTCTTCCGTGGAAATGTGACGGCAGAACTGGAAGCGGCTGCTGCGGCATGGAAAACACCGCTGGTGCTGCTGGCCCCTGCGACCCCATCTCAGGGACGCAGGATCCTTGGCGGACGGCTGTTGGCTTCCGCTCTCAACGGAGGGGAAATGGACTTACTGCCTGTGTTGGACGCGGGTGGTGGCAGTGCCTTCCAAAATGTCAGCGTGGAGGAAGTCCGCCGGGGCGAACTGTTTTTAGCAGGTTATCTGCGTGGCCTATGCCAGCAGGGCTGCAGCAGGCTGTTGGTGGACGGAGAGACTCAGGAGGACTTGGAGATTACGGCCAAGGCTGTCCGGGCTCTGGGTGATGATGTGGTGCTGGCGGGGACGTCCGGCTTTGCGGCAGCCCTCCGGCAGACCCGTGCGCGGATTCTTCCAAGGGAGGAACCGACTCCCACCTGTGTACCTCCGCTGATTTTTGTGCTGGGAAGCTGCCATACGGTGACCAGCACGCAATGTGCCCGCTTCCTGGAACTGCCCGGGACAGCGGCAGTGTGGATCAGTGCAGAAAACTGTTTGCGGGAGCATGATTCCCAGGAAGTGGAGGCTGCGTATAAGCAGTGCGAGGAATTCCTTCAAGCGGGCGTCAGCGCACTGGTGCTGGCCACGGATTCCCTGAAAACCGGAAAACGTGAAGAATTTGGAGATGCTGGAGGGAATGGGGAGATTTCCAACAAGGAGATTACCAGGACGCTGGGAGGTGTGATCCGGCGCCTGCTTCCCCGGCACCGCTTCGGTGCGGTAGTGCTCTCTGGCGGAGACACCGCCTATGAGATTCTTCAAAGCTGTGGAGCAGATGGCATGGAGTTGCTCTGTGAACTCCTCCCGGGCATCCCGCTGGCACGGATCCGTCCGGAAAGCGGCGGAGAACTATTGGTTGTAACCAAGTCCGGCAGTTTTGGAGAGACAGAGACCTTTGAGCAGATTTATGAACTTTTGTCAAAAGCAGGATCAAAACAGGAGGCGATTTGACTTGACGCAGGAATATCGACCACTGCTGGCAATCACGGCCGGAGATCCGGCGGGAATCGGACCGGAAATATTGGTAAAGTGCCTGGCGGATGCTTCCCTCTATGGGAAGTGCAGGCCTCTTGTCATTGGGCCGGCAGTATGCATGGAAGATGCAATTCGAATCGTGGGCAGCTCGCTGCGGGTGCGCCGGGTTCAGGGCCCGGAGGAGGCAGTATTTGAGCCTGGGACGATGGATGTAATGGACATCGGAGGTGTTGACCTCACAAAACTCCGGTATGGGACGGTGCAGGCAATGTGCGGTGAGGCTGCGTTTCAGGCCGTGGTCACAGCCATTGATCTGGCCATGCATGGGCGGGCGGATGCTACGGTGACGGGGCCGCTGAATAAGGAGGCCCTGAATCTGGCCGGCCATCACTACTCTGGTCACACGGAGATTTACGCGGATTACACAGGAACCCGTAACTATACCATGATGCTCACCGCAGGAAATTTGCGGGTCGTACATGTGTCCACCCATGTGTCATTGCTGGAGGCTTGCCGGCGAGTGAAGAAGGATCGGGTATTGGAAGTAATCCGCTTGGCGGATCAGGCGTGCCGGGATCTGGGAATTGCCAATCCGCGGGTAGCTGTTGCGGGACTGAATCCCCATGCCGGTGAGAATGGCATGTTCGGTTGTGAGGAAATCGAAGAGATCACCCCGGCGATCCAGGAAGCGGCGGCCATGGGAATTCAAGTGGACGGCCCTGTTCCTGCCGACAGTGTGTTCTCCAAGGCGCGGGGAGGATGGTACGATATCGTGGTGGCCATGTATCACGACCAGGGGCACATTCCCCTGAAGGTGGCCGGTTTTGTCTGGGACGAGGCCCAGGGACGCTGGACGGATATCAGCGGTGTTAACATCACGCTGGGCCTGCCCATTATCCGCAGTTCTGTGGATCACGGAACGGCCTTCGGCAAGGCGGGGAAAGGCACGGCCAACGCCACCAGTATGGGAAATGCCATTGAATATGCCATTGAACTTGCCAAACACCGGAAAATCTGAGAGAAGGAGATGAACACCGTGATGGAACGGTATTCCCTGGTTATGCCGAAGTCTGTCCACGCAGGCAGCGGCGCAATGGAAAAAGTGACAGAGATCCTGCAGAAGGAGGGCGCAAAAAAGATTGCCCTCTTTACAGACAAGAGCATTACGGCCCTGGGGCTGACGGAACCGGTAGAGGCTGCGATCCGAGAGGCCGGAGCGGACATGATCCTGTTTGACGATCTGGCTACAGAACCCACGGTTTATGAGGCGGATGCCGTGATCCAGCGTTTCATGAGTTGCGGGGCCGACTTCATCATTGCAGTGGGCGGCGGCAGTGTGATGGATATTGCCAAGCTGTGTTCCATCCTGGTGCATAGCCCCTATACGATCTTCGACCTGCTGGATCATCCGGGGATTGCCCGCAAGAGCGTCCGGACCCTGATGATCCCCACCACTGCCGGTACCGGCAGTGAGGCCACGCCCAACAGTATAGTCTGCGTTCCGGAGAAGGAACTGAAAGTGGGAATCGTCAATACCGATATGATTTCCGATTATGTGGTCCTGGATCCGCAGATGATTCGGAGACTGCCGTTTTCCATTGCAGCTGCCACGGGTATTGACGCACTTGCTCATGCCATGGAATGCTACACCTCCAACAAAGCCACACCGTTCAGTGATCTGTTTGCCCTGCAGGCCTGCAAGCTGATTTTTCGCAATATTGTCAAGGCCTGTGCTGATCCTGATGCGCAGGAGGAAAAAAGCGCCATGCTGCTGGCGGCCTTTTACGGTGGTGTAGCCATCGCCAACTCCGGTACCACCATCGTTCACGCGCTGGCTTATCCCCTGGGCGGGAAGTACCACATCGCCCACGGCGTGTCCAACGCCATGCTGTTGGCGGAAGGCATGGCATTCAACAAGCCTTTCTGTACGGATCGCCTGGCGCAGATTTACGATGCGGTGTATCCCGGAGAGATCATCGCCGGCACGGAGGAAAAAGCGGATCGAATCATCGCCAAGCTCCAGGAGATTGTGGCGGATCTGAAGATCCCGACGGATCTGAAGCCCTACGGCGTGTCTCCGGAGGATCTGGAGGATCTGGTCAGATCCGGCATGGAGGTGCAGCGGTTGCTGGTCAACAACTGCCGGCCTGTGACGGCGGATGATGCCCGAAAGATTTATCAAAAATTGCTGTGAAATAAACGGTAGAAAGTGAGTGAGAAAATCATGAAGGAACTGGCAAAGGGTATTATAGCAGCAATGGTAACCTCCATGAATGAGGATGAAAGCCTCAACATGGAGGAGATCCAGCGGCAGGTAGACCGACAGATCGCCGCGGGTGTAAACGGTGTATTCTGCCTGGGTACCAACGGCGAGGCCTACATCCTCTCCGAAGAGGAGAAACTCCGCATCATTGAAGCGGTGGTCAAAGCCGCCGATGGACGGGTTCCGGTGTATGCCGGTACCGGGATGCCCGGTACAGCGGATACGATCCGGCTTTCCCGGAAGGCGAAAGAACTGGGTGCTGACGTACTGTCGGTGATCAGTCCCTACTTTGCAGCCATCTCCCAGGAGGAGATTTACAATCACTACGCAGAGCTGGCCGGCGCTGTGGATATGCCGATTGTTATGTACAATATGCCCGCCCGCACCGGCAACAACATTGCACCCGATACGGTTGCCCGGCTGAGCAAGATCGACAATATCATCGGCGTGAAGGACAGCAGCGGCAATTTCGACAATATGAAGCAGTACATTGAGCTGACGGATCCGGAGAACTTCCGGGTGCTCTCCGGCAACGATGCTCTGATCCTCTGGAACCTGCTGGCGGGCGGCGCCGGAGGCATTACGGCGGTGGCCAATATTTACCCTGAGACCATGGTGTCCATCTATCGTTACTTTGTCCAGGGAGATCTGGAGGCGGCCAAGAAGGCGCAGGACAGCATCCGCCCCATCCGCAACTGCTTCAAGTTCGGAAATCCCAACACCGTTACCAAGACGGCAACCCGTCTGGCAGGCTATCCTGTTGGCCCCTGCCGCCGTCCCTTCTGCAGCCTCAGCGACAAGGCGGTAGAAGCCATCCGGGAGACTGTGGAAGCCGATCATGTCCGCGGGCTGAAATAAAGGAGGATCTGTGATGAAAACCGAGAGATATCCGCTTACCGGGATCATTTCCACCGTCATCTCTCCCTTTACGGAAGGGGAGAAGCTGCTGGATCTGGAGTGCCTGGAAAATGAGATCAACGCCGCCTGCGACGCCGGCGTGGCGGGATTCCTGGTACCCTGCTTAGCCAGCGAAATGCCTCTGCTGACCAACGAGGAAAAGCGGAAAATGGTGGAGACCACCGCCAAAGCTGCCGCTGGCCGTGCCAAGCTGATTACTTCCATCACAGCTGATACGGGTGAAGAGCGGATCCGCCGTATGAATGAGTATCTGGAGTATGGCGTGGACGGAGTGAACATGCAGGTTCCCCATGAGACGGAGGAGGAGTTCCTCCGCTGCATTGAGGAGGTGGATCGGGCGCATCCCCCCTTCCTGCTGATTCAGGATGCCGATTTCAACGGTCCCGGTATTCCGGTGGAATGGATGGTAAAGGCGTTCGAGTCCTTTGAATCTGTGGTGGGCTGCAAAGTGGAGGTCAAGTACAACGGTCCCAAGTTCACCCAGCTGATCCGGGCTACCGACAACAAGATGATCGTTTCCAGCGGCTGGGGAAATGACCAGATGCTGGAACTGATGGATCGGGGCGTTCATGCCATTATGCCCTCCGGCTTGTTTGAGCTGTTTGTCAACATTTACCGGCTCCATAAGAGCGGGAATCGGGAGGGAGCCAAGCGGCTGTTCTTTGATACCCTGCCCATCATTGAGTTCACCCGCCAGTCCCAGGAGCTGAACCGCTGGTTCCACAAGCACTACTTTAAGAAGGTGGGGATTTTCAAGACCGATGTCTCCCGGGAGCAGGTGGTTCTGGACGAATATCATCTCCGCTATGC
The DNA here is from genome assembly GCA_905200545.1 of uncultured Oscillibacter sp. GTDB lineage: Bacteria > Bacillota > Clostridia > Oscillospirales > Oscillospiraceae > Oscillibacter. Next base: position 40,589 of record CAJKKQ010000008.1, on the reverse strand, counting down.
CGATGAATTGATCCAGCGGGCTATTGAGATTCGGGACAATCTGGCGTCCTATTGCTGATAACGATCCAAATTTACCAATAAAGGAGAAAACATCATGAAGCTTCTGACCTATGCGAAAAATGACCAGGAGTGCCTGGGGGTGCTGTCTGCGGACGGCAAGAAGGTCTATCCTCTGGAGGAATTGGGCTTCCATTTCTCCAACATGGAAAACTTGGTCGCCACGATTACGGACAAGCAGCTGACCGAGTTGGCGGAAAAAGTTGCCGCAGGGGAGTGCAAGGGAGCGCTGAAGTATGACAGTGTTAAGCGTCTGGCTCCCATTCCCCATCCCAGTGAACATGTGATCGTCTGCGACGAGAACTACACCGATAATCAGTGTGAAGTGATGCGCTGGCGGGGCGAGGCTTTCCGCGGGAAACGGGAGGACAGCTGGTTTTATCATAAGCGGGCAGACCCGGCCGCGGGTGATGGGGATGTGATCTCCGGCCGCTTTGACCTGAGTGACACCCTGGACTATGGTGTGGAGCTGGCAGTTGTGCTGCGCAAAGATGTGCGGGACATTCCGGTGGATAAGGTGGAAGATGCCGTTTTCGGTTATACGATCCTGAACAATCTGGGAATGCGGCACTACCTGAAGGAGCGCAAGCAGCCCTATTACGGCCGCAGTTTTGACGGCTTCTGCCCCATGGGGCCGGTACTGGTGACCAAGGATGAGTTTGACAAGTTCACCCCTGTGACCTGCCTGTGGACAAAGATCAACGGCGAGCGGGTGCAGGAGGGCTCCACCTGGCTGATGAGTGCCGACATTGCCCAGATCGTACATACGCTGTCTCTGAGCATGACCCTCAAGGCGGGAACCATTATTTCCACCGGCACTCCCGGCGGAACGGCTGTGGGCCATGAGCCGTATCGCTATCTCAAAGAGGGCGACGTAATTGAATGCGGCATTGAGGGAATCGGTGTTCTGACCAACACCATCGGTAAATGACAACAGGGGAGGACGGAAAAGATGAAGCTTCTCACATATAAATCCGGGAAGGCTGACGCGCTGGGTGTGCTGGCGGCTAATGAAAAGGAGATTTACCCGCTGGCCGCGCTGGGCTATGACTTTAAGGATATGAACGACCTGATCGAGCGTATTACAGACCAGCAGATGGAAGCCCTGCGGGCCGCCATTCAGGAGCCCTGCGCTGCCGCCCTGAAACTGGAGGATACAGAGCTGTGCTCGCCCATTCCGCACCCCAAGCACGATGTGATTTGCCTGGGCCTCAACTACGTCAGCCACGGTGAAGAGGCCGCCCGCATCAAAAAGGGCGAGGTCTGGACCGGCAAGCGAACCACGCCTGTTTACTTTGTTAAGCGCATGTATGACACCACGGCACCCATCGGCACGGCGTCCGATTTCAGCAATATCAACCAGACTATCGGTTACGGCGTGGAGCTGGGCGTCATCATGGGGAAGGAGGCCAAAAATGTACCGGTAGAAAAGGCAATGGAGTATGTCTTTGGCTATACGATCATCAATGACCTGACCGCCCGGGAATTGGGCCCTCGTCATCACGGCCCCTTTATGTCCAAGAGCCCTGACGGCTACATGCCCATGGGGCCCTGGATCGTTACTAAGGACGAGTTTGACCATAATCCCACGCCCCGCTTGGGAATCCGCGCCCGGGTAAACGGAGATCTGCGTCAGGGAAGCACCACGGAGCGGGTCACCTTCCTGCCGGATTATCTGATTGCCGACCTGACCAAGGTCATGACGCTTCGGGCCGGCACCGTGATTTCCACCGGCAGCCCCGGTGAGGGAGAGCTGGGCTATATGGTTCCGAAGTTCCTGTATGCGGGTGATACCGTCCGCTGTGAGATCGACGGCATCGGCTCCATCACCACCACCATCGTATCGGCGAAAAAGAGAAAGGACGGATAAAGGCCGGCCGTCTTGAGCTTAGGTCAGGAGAATACACAGCACGAATTATAAAATTTGGGGGGTATTTTTGTGAAAAAGAGCCATCGAATTTTAGCGCTGATTTTAACATTGTGTTTCTGCATGAGTATGCTTACCGCTTGCGGCGACAGTACCACTGATGAACAGGGCGGCGGTGATAGCGATTCCGCCAAAGAGACTGTTGGGGATCAGGTGGTTCAACTGCGTTTTGCCACCGCTTCCACAGGAAGCGTGGACTATACCATCGGCGCCCTGCTGTGCAATTTGTTGGAAAGCTATCTGCCTGCGGGTTCCAAGATTACCCAGGAGACCATCGCTACCGGTAACTCTACCACCGGTTACCTGATTGAAGCAGGTGCCTGTGATATTGCCCGCGGTCAAAATGCCGTGGCGGCCACGGTGGGTGTGGACGGACGTGACCCGTACTCCAATGTGCGGGCATTGTGCGGCCTGTACACCGAGAACCTGATTTGCCAGATTTTCACGGAAAGCTTTGTAAAGGATACTGGTTACACCTCCTTGCGAGAGTGCATCGAAAACCAGTACCCCGTGCGTATTGTGTGTGAGGAAGTTGGTTCCTCTGACTATGTAGTGCTGGACTACCTTCTGGAGTGCCTGGGCAGCAGCGTGGAAGATATCGAGAGCTGGGGCGGAAGTGTCACCTATACCGGCAGCAGCACGGAAGTGGAGATGCTGCAGGACGGTCAGGCCGATTTGATGATTCCCCATACCTCTGTTACCTCTTCTTCTGTCTCCGAGCTGACGCTGAGCACGGATGTGGAGATCTATGGACTTGACGATGATATCCTGGATTTCTTCCTGACCAAGGGCTTTGGCGAGACGGTGATTCCTGCGGGCACTTTCGGCTTCTTTGACGAGGATACCCGCTCCGTGGCCATGGGCAGTTCTCTGATCGTCAGCGCGGATATGTCTGACGAAGTGGCCTACCAGCTGACCAAGATCATCAGCGAACACGCCGAGGAGGATCTGAGCGCAGACAATACCACCTTTAGCAATCTGGGTTATGACGTGCTGTGCGATAGCACTTTGTGCGTTGTTCCGTATCATCCGGGCGCCATTCAGTATTTCCAGGAGGTCGGCGCAATGGATGCCGAGGGTAATTATACCGGGGGCTGATAGAAACGCTTCCCGTTAGGACTAGCCATACGATGCGGGGTCTATGTTGCGGCACGGATCCCGCATCGTATAGCCACTCCCGTCAGGAAAGGAGAATTTTTATGGGGAAACTTGCGCACTCATTTGTTTCCGCAGTGAAAGAGCTTCTGATTCGAGACACCGTCCGCGAAACGGCAGCTGTCTGGGTCACGCTGGCTTATCTGTGTTTCCAGCTATATAGAACCTTCCTCAATCCGCTTCCCCCATTGATCCTGCGTCCTATTCACGTGACACTGATGTGCTTGCTTTGCTATTTGAGTGTTCCGGTGGATAAGGAGAGCTCCCTTTTAAAGAAGATCATTAATACGGGATTGGAATGGCTTTCAATTCTCTCCACGCCGTTCCTCCTCTGGTATGCCGTTACGCAGTATAGCCGTTTGAATTCCCGTATTTCCTATCTTGATCCCGTTCAGCTGATTGACCATATTGCCTGCATTCTCTTGGTGGTTCTGATTCTTGGAATTATCTGGAGAACGATTGGTAAGGTCCTGGCTATCTTTATTATGATTTTTATCGCCTATGTGTGGGTAGCACCCTATTTGCCGGGGGTCCTGCACTATGACGGGATGAGTCTGGATAAGTTTACAGATCTGATCATTATGGGCACAAATGGTATTTTCGGTTCCGCCACCAGTGCGTCCTCCACCTTTGTGTTCTGGGTTATGATCTTTGGTACGCTGTTTGCCACTACCGGCGGCGGAGATGTGCTGATTGACATTGGCATTAAAGCCGGTGCCCGTTCCAATGATAACTCGGGTCCCGCAAAAGCAGCTGTAGTTGCCAGCGGACTGATGGGCATGATCAGCGGCAGTGCGGCAGCCAATGTGTCCGGTACCGGCACCATTACGATTCCCATGATGAAAAAGGCGGGCTATACGCCGGAGAGTGCAGGCGCCATTGAGTCTGTAGCTTCCACGGGCGGTCAGATCATGCCGCCTATTATGGGAACCTCTGCGTTCATTATGGCGGAGATGCTGGGAATTTCTTACGGGAAAATTGCGACTTCTGCCATTATTCCTGCCGCAGTTTATTACATTTCCGTGTTCATTTTGGTAACGCTGATGGCAAAAAAGAGCGTGCGAAATGGACAGCGCGTAGAGATGCCGCCGATTAAGGAGAAAATTCTTCCCCGGCTTTATCTGCTGGCCCCGGTAGTAGTCATGGTGGCAGTTTTGGGCATGGGATTCACGATTCAGCGGGCCGCCATCTATGCGATCGGCACGGTGTTGGTGCTGAATGTCATCAGCCCGAAGATGCGTCATTCCCCGAAGAAGGTCGTAGCGGAGTTCCTGAATGCCACCCGGCGTACGGGTACAGTGGCCATCCCGGTCAGCGGATGCGGTATTATCATTGCTGTGGTGTCGATTACCGGACTCGCAACCCGGATCTCCAATCTGATCTTTGAGGTGGGTTCCGTCAATATCCTGCTGGGATGCCTGATTACCATGGTGGGCGTTATGCTGTTGGGCATGGCCCTGCCTACAGTGGCTGCGTATCTGACTGCTTTCGTATTGTTTGTGCCCACCCTGCGGGCCCTGGGCATCGACAATCTGGCTGCCAACATGTTCATCCTGTACTTCGGCGTGTTTGCTCAGATTACGCCGCCGGTGTGCGTGGCATCCTACACGGCTGCAGGTATCGCAGGCGCAGACAGCTGGAAGACCGGCTGGACGGCGTTCTCCTATTCCATTGTGGCGTTCCTGGCCCCGTTTATGTTCGTTGTAAAGACTGGACTTCTGCTACAGGGGTCGATCATGGATATTGTTTCCGCTACCGCAATTCTAATGGTTGGAACGATCTTCCTGGATATCGGTGTGGCAGGATATCTAAAGACTCCTATGAAGCGGGTAGAGCGGATTTTGTTCGTGGCCAGCGGCTTTATTACCTGCCTGCCTATTGAGCATTCTGATCCCATCGGTATTGCCATGGGCATTGTGCTGGTAGTGCTGCATATCATCCGCTGGCGTGCCTCTGAGAAAAAGGACACGCCTCAGATCGCCTGAGGACGATCCCAGGTAGATGGGGAGGTGTCATGACATGCTTTTTTCCACAGTGCCTGCCGATTGGGACCTGCACCTGGATCATGTGGGAATCAATGCGGGTGGAGCCAAGGAGGCGACCTGCATCGCTGAGCAGCTGTGCGCTGTATTCGGCCTGCCTGAACGGGCTGGTCAGAATTCCACATGGGCTGGTGAGATCTTTGAGGTTGTGCCCTCTGGCGGACGCGGTACACACGGGCATATTTGCTTGTCTGTCCGATCGGTGGAGGCATTCCTGAAGCGGCTTGGTGAATGGAATATAGCGGCGGATATGACCTCAGCCAAATATCTGCCGGACGGCAGGATAAAAAATGTGTATCTATTAGAAGAGATCGGGGGGTTTGCATTCCATATCAAGGCGGCAACCTGATCCCTGTAGGACATGCGGCCCATACGCCGCTATGCGTGGAGGATACAATGAAAGTATTAATCATCGGCGGTGTGGCGGCCGGAACGAAAATTGCCGCAAAGATCAAACGAGAGCAGCCGGAGGCGGAGGTTCTGATCCTGAATAAGGGAAAGGATATTTCCTATGCGGGGTGCGGGCTGCCCTACTATGTGGGCGGGGTCATTCAGCAGCGGGAGGAGCTGGTGGTAAACACTCCGGAGGCATTTATAGCTCTGACGGGTGCGGAGGTACGCACAGGTGTTGAGGCAACAGCTCTGGATCGGACTGCCAAGCAGGTGACGGCAGTGGAACTGTCCACCGGGGAGAGCCGAGTCTACCCTTATGACAAACTGGTGATTGCCGTGGGCGCCAGCCCCGTGGTGCCGGCCTGTGATGGGCTGGAACTGGAAAATGTATTCTATATGCGTACACCGGATGACGCCGATGCCCTGCGCAAAAAAGTGGACGAGGGTGCCATTCGCCGTGCGGTGGTGGTGGGCGGCGGCCTGATTGGATTGGAAACTGCGGAAAATCTGGCAGATCGCGGCGTAAAGACCACCGTTATCGACTATGCACCTCACATTCTTTCGGAAATGCTGGATGCGGAAGTGGCGGAATATGTGGAGAACGCCATGGCCTCCGCGGGAATCGTGCCCTTTACCAACGTGGCCCTGGAAGGCATTTCCGGTACAGGAAAGGTGGAGAAGGTTCTCACCAGCCGCCGCCCCATGAAAGCCGATGCGGTGGTGTTGGCCATGGGCTTCCGGCCAAACACAGGCTTCCTGGCTGAGAGCGGACTGGAGATGTTTAAGGGGACCCTGCTGGTGAACAGGGACATGCAGACCAATGACCCGGATATCTATGCGGCGGGAGACTGCGCTTTGGTCACCAGCCGGATCACCGGGGATCGGCTGTGGTCCGCCATGGGTTCCACGGCCAACATTACCGGCCGTCTGGCTGCCCGGAGGATTGCGGGCGAGGCCAGTGAGGCCGATTACCCCGGTGCCCTGGGAACGGGAATCGCCCGTCTGCCTGGGGTGAATATGGCCCGGACAGGCCTGACGGAAGCGGCGGCCAAAACGGCGGGCTTTGACGTGGAAACGGTGGTGACGGTGACGGATGACAAGGCCCATTATTACCCCGGCGCCGGTTCCTTCCTGACCAAGATGGTGTGCGAGCGGAGCAGCCACCGGCTGCTGGGCCTGCAGGTTTTGGGCCCCGGAGCGGTGGACAAGATGGCGGACATTGCGGTGACGGCCATCTCGCTGGGCGCACGGCTGGAGGATCTGCAGTATTGCGATTTTGCCTACACTCCGCCGTATTCCACTGCCATTCACCCCTTTGCAGTTACGGTGAATGTATTGCTGAACAAGCTGGAGGGCTCCTTTGAGACGTTTACGCCGGCAGAGTATGCCGCGGGCGCTGCGGCGGATTACCGGCTGGTGGACTGCTCCATCCTGCCATCCATCCCCGGCGCACCCTATCTGGATCTGACAAAGCTGCGTGGGCCGGTAGAGGGCTTCGGACCGGAGGAGAAACTGCTGCTGGTATGCTCCAAGGGAAAACGGGCCTACCTGGTGCAGAACCGGCTGAAGGCGTTTGGCTACACCGGCACCCGGGTGTTGGAGGGCGGCACGCTGTTCAATACCGGGATTTTGGAGCAGAACTAAAGAGATAGAAAAGAAAAACATCGGGAAGAGGAGAGAAGACCATGCTGAAGATTACAGATGCAGAGAAAAAAGCGCTGAAAGGGCGCGGGTACATCATGACGCGGGATGGGGAACACTTTGTGGCCCGTGTCATTACCGTGGACGGCCTGCTGACGGATAAGGAGCTGGACAAAATCGCTGAGGCGTCCCGGAAATTCGGAAACGGCCAGACTGCCATGACGTCCCGCCTGACAGTGGAGGTTCAGGGCCTGACCTACGAGAATATTGAGCCTTTCAACGACTTCATTGCCGAGGCCGGACTCTATACCGGCGGTACGGGTTCCCGAGTCCGTCCCATTGTAGCCTGCAAGGGATCTGTTTGTGTTCATGGCCTGATTGACACTCAGGCGCTGGCTCGGGATCTGCATGAGACATTCTACAAAGGCTGGTACGACGTCAAGCTGCCTCACAAGTTCAAGATCGGTATCGGCGGCTGCCCCAACAACTGCATCAAGCCGGGTCTCAACGACTTCGGCATCATGGGGCAGGTAGTGCCGGAGTATGATCCGGATGACTGCAGCGGCTGCAAGAAGTGTGCAGTGGTGGATAAGTGCCCGGTAAAGGCGGCCCATCTGGATGAAGACGGCATCATGCAGATTGACCGGACGGCGTGCAACAACTGCGGTAAATGCGTGGGCGCATGCAACTTCGACTGCGTAACGGAGAAAAAAGCAGGCTACAAGATCATGGTGGGCGGCATCTGGGGCAAGCGCCAGCGGCTGGCCACGGTGATTGATGAAATCTACACCAGGGAAGAAGTCTTTGAAATGGTAGAGCGGGCGCTGCTGCTGTACCGGGAACAGGGAAAGACGGGCGAGCGCTTCGGTATGTTCATTGAGCGCATTGGCGCGGACAATTTCATCAGCCAGCTGAAAGCCGGTGACGTGATGGAGCGCAAGCAGGCCATTCTGGAAGCCCCACTCCACCTGGAGGGCGGCGCTACCTGCTGACTTCGGTTCATAAACCCCGGCGGCCAGGGACTCGGAAGAAGAGGAGTTCCTGGCCGCCTTTGTAGAAGGAGGGGACAAGATGGGAAAACCTTATGCGCGGATGCTGGCGTGGGTATGGATAACCGCGGCATTGCTGTCTGGCTGTGCCTCCGGGACACCGGCCTCCCAGACCGACGAGGCGGAGACGCAGAATACCGTGACATTCACCGACGATTTGGGACGGGAGATTACCACCGTTCCGCCGGAGCGGACAGTAGCCCTGATCGGCAGCTTTGCCGATGTTTGGTGCCTGGCCGGAGGGCGGGACAGCCTGGCTGCCACTGCCCATGATGCCTGGACTTCTTTTGATTTGGGACTGGATGAGAACGTGGCCGATTTGGGAACCATTCAGGAACCCAATCTGGAGATTTTGCTGTCCGCTCAGCCGGATTTCATTCTGGCCAGCTGCAACACCACCGCCAATATAGAACTGATGGAGACCTTTGAGCAGTTGGAAATCCCGGTGGCGTATTTTGACGTGCAATGCTTCGACGATTACCTGCGGATGCTGGAAATCTGCACGGAGCTGACCGGTTATCCGGATCGCTATGAAACATATGGCCTGGAGGTTGGGAAACAGGTGGAGGCCGCTACGGCTCTCCAGGATGGCAGCGCCCCCAGGGTCTTGTGCCTTCGGGCCACCGGATCCAGCTGTAAGGTCAAGGGCAGCACGGATTACTTGCTGGGAGAGATGCTGGCGGATTTGGGCTGTGTGAATGTGGCGGACGGAAGTTCCTTGTTGGAAAATCTCAGCCTGGAGGCGATCATTGCGGCAGACCCGGACTACATCTTTGCTGTTCTGCAGGGTTCGGACCCAACAGACGCGCAGCAAATGCTGGAGGCAACATTGCTGGATAATCCGGCCTGGAGCGAACTGCGGGCGGTAAAAGAGGGCAGGTTCTACACGCTGGATCCCACGCTTTACAATCTGAAACCCAATGCCCGCTGGGGGGAGGCCTATGAAAAACTCGCGGAGATTCTATATACAGAACAAGCGGGATAAAATACGCTTTTTTACGTTTTTGATCCTGGCTGTTCTGGTGTCGGCGGCAGCTAGTCTGTGCCTGGGGGCTGTTTATGTTTCTCCTGCGCAGACGCTTCAGGCGCTGCTGGGAGGGGAGGAGGGAACCTCTGCCTACAGTATCATCCTGTATGCGCGCCTGCCCCGTACCTGCGGCAGCCTTTTGGCTGGCAGTGCACTGGCAGTTTCGGGGGCGGTCATCCAGAGTGTACTGGACAATCCTCTGGCAGCCCCCAACATTATCGGCGTCAATGCCGGGGCCGGCCTGGCAGTGGCTTTGTTCTGCGCGGCAGCGCCTACCGCTGTGGCGCTTGTTCCGGCGGCGGCTTTTTTGGGGGCGTTGGGCAGTGTGCTGCTGGTACTTATGATTGCGGAGAGAACTGGGGCATCCCGCATGACACTGGTGCTGGCCGGCGTGGCCATTTCCAACGTGCTGGGGGCCGGAATTGATGCCATCGTCACTCTGGCACCGGATGCCTTGATCGGCTATTCCGATTTCCGGATCGGCGGCCTGGCCAATGTACCCATGAGCCGAATCATTCCTGCTTTCTGGGTGATCGCGGCGGCACTGGCGGCGGTGTTTTCCCTGGCGGGGGATTTGGATATCCTGGCCCTGGGAGTGGACACGGCCCGGAGCCTTGGCCTGGCGGCAAAACGGACGAGGCTCATCCTGCTGGCGTTGGCGGCGGCATTGGCGGGGGCGGCGGTGAGCTTTTCCGGCCTGCTGGGCTTTGTGGGGCTGATTGTACCCCATATCATACGCAGCGTGACTGGACAGGAGAGCCGTCTGCTGCTGGCGGCCTCTGCACTGGGCGGAGCGGCGTTTTTGACAGCCAGCGACTTGTTGGCGCGGCTGCTTTTTGCGCCCTATGAACTTCCGGTGGGCATCATTCTTTCCCTGGCAGGCGGGCCGTTCTTTATTGTGCTGCTGCTGCGGCAGAGAGGGGGGCGCCTTCCGTGATTGAAACGATTGGACTGTGCGCAGGGTATCAGGGCCGAGATGTTTTGCGGGATGTCTCGCTCTCTTTCACTCCGGGACAGGTCACTGCGCTCCTGGGGCCTAACGGATGCGGAAAGAGTACGCTGCTACGTACCATTCTGGGACTGCATCCACGAACGAGTGGCCAGATCCTTGTGGATGGAACACCGCTGGAGGAGCTCTCCCCCCGGCAGGTAGCCCGCCGGGCCGCTTATCTGGCGCAATCCCGCAGTGTTCCCAATATCACCGCGCTGCGGCTGGTCCTTCACGGCCGCTTTCCCTATCTGTCCTACCCGCGGCATTATCGGAAGGAGGACCTGGAAGCGGCCCGAAGGGCTCTGTGTCAGGCATCTGCGGAGGATCTTGCGGACAGTTTTCTCCCGGAATTGAGCGGCGGACAGCGGCAGAAGGTATACCTGGCCATGGCTCTGGCGCAGGACACGGAGTCCATTCTGATGGACGAGCCCACGACCTATTTGGATGTGGCGCACCAGTTGGAGGTCATGGAGATCTCCCGCCGCTTGGCACGAGAGGGCCGGGCGGTGGTGCTGGTACTGCATGATCTGTGCCTGGCTCTGCGAACTGCGGACCAGGTGGTGGTGCTTGCCGGCGGCCGGGTCCGTCGGCAGGGCTCTCCGGAGGAGCTGTGCGCCGCCGGTGTTTTACAGGAAGTCTTTGACGTGACGGTGGGACAGGTGGAGACACCGGCGGGACGGCGCTATTACGTGGAAACATGAAAGAGGAGGGACACAATGGCATATTTTCCCCTGTTTGTGGAACTGGCCGGACGGCGGGTACTGGTGGTGGGAGGAGGCCGGGTCGCTCTGCGGAAGGTGGAGAAGCTCCTGCCCTATGAACCGGAGGTGGTGGTGGTTGCTCCAGAGATCCGACCGGAATTGGAGAACCTGCAGGGCGTGACGCTGGTGCGCCGCAGTTTTTTCCCGGATTTGCTGTCCGGAGCCGCTCTGGTCATCGCCGCTGCCGGAGATACAGGAGTGAACCATGAAGTGTCCACCTTGTGCAGAGAGCAAGGCATCCCTGTTAATGTGGTAGATGATCCGGCAGCGTGTACATTTTTCTTCCCGGCACTGGTAAAACGGGGGCCGCTGTCGGTGGGCATTTCTACAGGCGGAGCCAGCCCCTGTGCCGCAGCGTATATCCGGGGGCAGGTGGACGACCTGGTGCCGGAGCGCTTCGAAACGATTTTGGAACTGCTCCGCGCCCTGCGGCCTGTTGTCCGGGCCTCTATTTCGGATGAGCAGCTGCGGGCGGAGTTTTTTGCCCGGCTGCTCCGGCAATGGGTAGGAAATCAAATCCCGGTAACGATGGAGGCCGCCCACCGGGCTTTGCAGATGTTTTTGCAAGAAGGGGAGGAGAGCTAATGGAAAAGACGGGGTGGGTATATCTGGTGGGAGCCGGCTGCGGGGAGGCGGATCTGATCACACTGCGGGGTATGGCATTGCTGCGGAACTGTGACGTGGTGGTCTATGACGATCTGATCTCCAAAGAACTATTGGATGCGGTGCCACCGCAAGCGGAGAAAATTTATATGGGGAAGCGGAGCGGACACCACTCTGCAGCACAGGAGGAGATTTGCGCAGTGCTGATCCGCCTGGCAAAGGAGGGTAAGAGTGTTGTGCGGCTCAAGGGGGGAGACCCCTTTATCTTTGGACGGGGCGGAGAGGAGGCACTGGCATTGCAGCAGGCTGGCGTGCCCTGCCAGGTGGTGCCGGGGATTTCCTCCGCTATTGCAATCCCGGCCTGGGCCGGCATCCCTGTTACGTGCAGAGGAGTCAGCCAAAGTGTACACATCGTTACCGCCCATACCGCGGATACGCCGGATGGGCTGCCGGCCTATTTTGACCGCCTGGCTGCCCTGCCGGGAACCCTGGTCTTTCTTATGGGACTTTCTCGTCTGGAGCGGATCACACGCCGCCTGACAGAAGCGGGCTTATCGCCGGACACCCCTGCGGCAGTGGTCTCCGGAGGGAATGCGCCCAGCCCGGTCACCGTGCGTGGAACACTGGAAGACATCGCCTGCCGGGCGCGGAAGGCGGCAGTGCACTCGCCGGCTGTCATTGTAGTGGGCCGGGCGGCTGCTTTGGATTGTTCCTCCGTTCGGGAGAAGCCTTTGCACGGGGTGGTGATCGGCTTAACGGGTACGCAATCGATTCAGGACCGCCTGGGCCCCGCTCTGCGGGATCAGGGAGCCCGGGTGTTTGCCGCTCAGCGCTCCGTGGTAGAGGAACTTCCCCTGAAGGAAGATCTGCGGGCCATATGTTGTGGAGCACCCTGCTGGATCGTGTTTACCAGCAGAAATGGTGTACGGCTGTTTTTCGACAATCTCAGCCGACAAGGGGTGGATCTGCGGCAGCTCCACGCCTGCCGCTTTGCGGTGATTGGGAAATCTACGGAGGATTTCCTGAAGACCTTCGGTATTTATGCGGATCTTTGTCCTGCCCGGTATACCAGCCAGGGCCTGGCCCAGGTGTTGCGGGAGAACGTGGGGAGGGAGGAGCCGATATATCTCTTCCGGTCCCGTTTGGGCTCTGCGGTGCTGCCGGAGGCGTTGCAGGAGTATCGTCATGTGCGGGATATTCCCCTCTATACGCTCCGATCTCATAGGGAAACGGAAGAATCGGCTGGGATGCTGCTGGACACGGCAGACTATTTGACTTTTTCCAGTGCCAGCGGCGTGGAACTGTATTTTCAGGCTCACGGCAGTCTTCCCCAAGGGACGACCTGTGTTTGTATCGGTGAAGTGACGGCCCGGGCCCTGCGGAAGCGGTCTGACAAACCATTCCTGACGGCCGGGGAGATCTCCGCCCGCGGAGTGGTACAGGCTATCATTGATCACCATTGCGGAGAGTAGAACTGCCCAGAATGCCGGGCGGGGCCACAACGGACACGGCGGCTGCGGTACGGCTTCCCTCAGCACGCAAATATTTCGCCGTGGGATGGTGAAACTCCTGTTTGTGTGATATGATAGAAAACTGCAAGAAAAGAAATACGGTGCCGCTCTGGATCTCTCAAGGAACAGCACGATCACAAGAAAGCTCAGGTGTCGTACAATGCAAGCAAATGTGAGTTCCACCCGGGAGGATGTGTTTGCAAAGCTTCCCATCCCCACTGCCCTGCGGAAAATGATCGTTCCGGCGATCTCCAGCCAGCTGATTGTCCTGATCTACAACATGGCGGATACCTTTTTCGTGGGGCAGACCGACAACCCCTATATGGTAGCGGGTACTTCTTTGATCCTGCCGGTATTCAACATCACCCTCTGTCTGGCCGGACTGGCGGGGATCGGCGGTGGCTCTCTGATATCCCGCCTGCTGGGCCAGGGGGAGGAGGCGGAGGCCCGGCGGGTCAGTGCCTTCTCGCTGTACCTGGGGCTCACCATTGCAGCCCTGTTTGCGGCGGGCATCGGAATTTTCATGGAGCCTGTCCTGGGGATTCTTGGCGCCGGGGAAAATACCTATGAATACGCAAGGCAGTACGCTTTGTGCGTCATCGTCACCGGAGGGATTCCCACGGTGCTCTCCAACGTGCTGGCCAACCTGATCCGCAGCGTCGGCCGTTCTAAGGAGGCCAGTGCCGGCATTATCCTGGGAGGTCTTTTGAACATTGCCCTGGATCCGTTGTTTATGTTTGTCCTCCTGCCGGACGGCCATGAGGTGCTGGGAGCCGGGCTTGCCACTTGTCTTTCCAACTGCACGGCCCTTCTCTTTTTCGTAGTGGTGTTGATGCGGATGGGCCGGGGCTCCGTGGTCACGTTTTCCCCCAAGGGGGGCCTGCCCCGGCGGGACAGCGTTCTGGCGGTCTTTGGGGTGGGGATTCCCTCCGCCATTGCCACCTTCCTCTTTGACCTGGACTATGTGATCATCGACAAGCTGATGGTCTCCTATGACGATCTGGCTCTGGCCGCTGTGGGCATCGTGCTGAAAGTGGAGCGCTTTCCCCTGAATGTGGGCATTGGAATCTGCCAGGGCATGATGCCCCTGATCGCCTACAATTACTCCGCCGGAAACAAACAGCGGATGGAGGATACCATCCGTCTGGCCCGGCGGCTGGGGCTGACCATTGCAGGTATCAGCATTGTCCTGTATGAGCTGTTTGCCGTTCAGTTCGCGCATCTGTTCATTGAGAATCCCCAGACGGTGGAACTGGCATCCCAGTTTTTGCGCATCCGGGTGCTGGCCACGCCGCTGATGTTTTTGAGCTTCTTCACCGTCTATATGTTCCAGGCTTTCGGAAAGGGCCGGATCTCCCTGTTCCTGGGTGTGACCCGGTGGCTGGTGTTCAATATCCCCATGCTGCTTTTCCTGAATGCCGTATTTGGGATGTTCGGAATCGTCTGGTCTCAGGTGACGGCGGACACGCTGACGGTGCTTTTGTCGTTTTATGTGTACTGGAAGTACCGCCCTGTTATGGGAGATGCCCCCAAACGTGCGTGAGGGCGTGCAGCGCCTTTCCTCCCTGACCGGCACCGTCCCGGAGAGGCATGACCGGGACTGCAAAAAGCGCACCGGAGAGATGACCCTCTTCGATGCGCTTTTTATTCTGGTTTTCTCCGGGTGATCGCTCTGATGGGAGCAGCTTCGGCATTGGGAGAGAAGGTGCAAATCCGCGGGACAAGGCTTCGGATCCGGCCCTGGGCAGGAAGAGGTACCTACGTAAAAAAGACGCGGCCAGATCTGGCCGCGTCTTTTTTGCTTAGGGGAAATGGGATCAGAGAGCCCGCTCCATCCGCCAGACGATGGCGGAGATCTGACCGCGGGTCAGGGTGTTGTAGGGCTTGTAGGTGCTGGTGCCGTTGGAGAAGTATCCCTCCACGATGCCAGCGGCATTGAGCGCCTGGACATAGGGATCGGAAGTGTCCGTGAAGGGTTTGACGCTGGAGAGCCCGCTGGTGCTCAGCTTCATGGCCTTGGCGGCGATCTGCGCCACGGCAAGACGGGTGATGGGAGTGTCCAGGTTGATGGAGCCGGACACCAGGCCGTCCTTCTGCGCCCGGGACAGATAGCCGCTGAAGGGATGGCTGCCGGTCTGGGCCTGGGCGGGATAGCCGGCGGCCAGCATGATGAGCTTGAGGGCCTGGCCGTAGGTAACGGTATTGTCGGGACGGAAGGTGCCGTCGGTATAGCCGTCGATGACCTTGGCGTCAGAGAGCTCCGTTACATATTTGTAGCACCAGGTGGAAGAGGTCATGTCCGTAAACTGCCGGATGCTGCTGACGACGCCCAGGCAGAACTTGCCTGCGCCGATGGCGGTTCCGTTGCTGGAGTATGCCACGTAGGGGATCTCCACGGAGCCGGTATAGCCGGTAGCAGGGACAAAGCGCAGCTGAGAAATGCTGCTGGTGCCGGAGGTATAGGTGTACAGCGTGGAAGTATCAGCTCTGGTGAGAGAGGTGCCGCTGGCATATACCGTGCCGACATTGGAAGCAGGCAGAGACAGCAGCTGGATGCTGGCCATGGAGGATCCGGTGGAGACCACGACGGAGGCATAGATGGAGCTGCTGGGGAAGTTCACGGAATTGCCCTTGGGTGTTACGCCGTAGACCTCAGAGATCAGGGTGGGAGTCACGCTGATGAGAATGGTGCCCTTCACAGAGGTGGAGCCGCTGCCGTAAGCGGTGAAGGGAACGGTGACACAGTAGTTGGTGCCGCCGGGGATGTAGGTCAGCTCCGAGAGGGAATACTGGCTGGTGGAAGTGGGGCTGAAGTACAGAAGCTGGCTGCCGCAGTTGGAAGCGGTGAGCCTGAGCTGGGTGGTGCCGTACTTGCTGGCGGAGTAGTAATTGTAGTACAGGCTGCCCAGGGAGGGAACGCCGTCCAGCTTCACATACTGGAGCTGATAGTTGGGATAGGCGGCAGAGTAGAACCGGGCAATGTCGTTGGCGTTGATCTGCACGGCCTTGCCGGTGGTGGTGGTGTAGAGGATATTGGCCTTCAGGGAGCTGGTGCTGGAGCTGGATCCGGTGGGTTCGATCCGCACCGTGCCGTCCACATAGCGGGTATTGGAGTAGTAGGCCCGGAAGGACAGGGTAACAGCCTCGTCAAAATTCCGTCCGGCCACGAAGCTCAGATCCCGGAGGGCATAGTCGCCGTAGTCGCTGTCGGAGTAATAGAACTTATAGTTGCTCAGCTTGCTGCGGGAGAAAGAGGTCTCGCCGGAGTAACCATAGTCATAATACAGCGTGCCGTCGGCAGAGGTGTAGTTGCTGTCGGCTTCAAAGACCACATAGCGGATGGAATAGTCATCATATTCCTCCTGGAAGAAATCGTTGAAGTCGGAGCGGTCGAAATAGACCTCATCGTTGGGATCCACCTGATAGGTGATGTCGGCTTTGCCGGAACTGGAACTGGAGCCGGAGGCCTTGATGACCAGGGTGCCGTCCACATAGCGGCTGCTGGAGTAATAGGCCCGGAAATCGATGGAGAGATCTTCGTCGAAGTCATCCCCGGCCACGAAGCTCAGATCATCCAGATCGTAGTCGCCGTAATCACTGTCGGAATAATAGAACTCATAGTTGCCCAACCGGCTGCGGGAGAAAGAGGTCTCGTTGCGCCCGTCATAGTCATAGTAAATGGCGCCGTCGGCAGAGGAGTAGTCACTGTCGGGATCGAAGACCACATAGCGGAGTTCGTAGTTGCCGTATTCCTCCTGGAAGAAGTCGTTGAAATCATCGCTGTCAAAATAGACTTCATCGCCGGCATCCACTTCATAGGTAATGTCGCCCCGGCTGGAACTGGAACTTCTGCCGGAGGGCTTGATGACCAGGGTGCCGTCCACATAGCGGCTGTTGGAGTAATAGGCCCGGAAGTCGATGGAGAGCTCCTCGTCGAAATCGTTCCCGGCCACGAAGCTCAGATCCCGAAGGGGATAGTCGCCGTAGTCGCTGTCAGAGTAATAGAACTCATAATTGCCCAGCTTGCTGCGGGAGAAGGAGATCTCATCAGAGAACCCATAATCATAGTAGATGGAGCCGTCCGCAGAGGAATAATCGCTGTCGGGTTCAAAGACCACATAGCGGAGGGTGTAATCGTCGTATTCCTCCTGGAAGACGTCGTTGAAATCAGAGCGGTCAAAGGCCACCTCGTCACCGGCATCCACCTCATAGACGATTTTGCCCCGGGAAGAAGAGGAGGAGTGGGTTTCGGTGGATTCGATGACCACCGTGCCGTCCACATAGTCGTTCTTGTCCTCACCGTAGGCCCGGAATTCGATCTCGAACGTATCGGTAAAATCATCCCAAGCTTCGAAACTCAGATCGTCGATGGGATAATCGTAATCATCCTCATCGTCGACCTTGTCGGAATAGAACTGCGCATCATTGATGTCATCTACATCGTTGACGGTATCAGAGTCGATGCAGAGATAACCGTCCACATCATTGTAGTCCCTGCTGGAGACATCGAATTCTACATATTGAACATAGGTACTACTGGAAAAGAACTGGTCAAAATCTTCCCAGTCAAAATAGACCTCGTCGCCGGGATCCACTTCATAGGTAATGGTGGTACCGGAGGCCTGGAAGGTCTGCACAGCGCTCATGGTGCGGGCGTCCTCACCGGCTTGTGAGTCCGCGGCCGCTGCGGCTGGCACCGTGCTGCCCAGCAGAAGCAGGGTCATGACAAAGGCCGGTAACCGTTTCCTGAAGAAATTTTTCCTTTTCATAAGCAGGTTCCTCCATACAACACGACTGTGAATCTATGAAAGCGTATTCTTTCATACCTGTACCATACCTGAAAGCCAAAGAAAAATCATGAATAAATTATGAACATGCTGCCAGATACATCCAAGTGCATGTGTTAAAATTCTGTGAATATTAAACTGCGGCACTTGCAACATGACAACTTGTCGTTTATGATATGCGACAGGTTGTCATATCAAGATGCGCGCCGCGGCGTTTTTTCCTTGACTTTCTACCGGCTGGAAGGTGTAGAATCCAGCTGGCAATGAGGAAACTGCGGCCGCAATTTCGTATAGGGAGGGTGAGGCAGATGCCCAGTGCGACTTTTCTCAATCTTGCGCAGGAAAAGCAGGAAAAGCTGCTGGAGGCGGCTACCCGGGAGTTTTCCAGCCGGCCGTACAACGAGGCGTCCATCAATCAGATCATCAAGGATGCGGGGATCCCCCGCGGCAGTTTCTACATGTACTTTCAGGATAAGGAAGATCTGTTCCGCTATCTGATGTCCGGATATCTGGATCAGCTGATGCTGGTCATTGAGGAGTGCCTGATGCGGGCGAAAGGGGATATCTTCCGGGCGCTGTTGGATCTCTTTGATTACATCCAGCTGCGGGGATCCCAGTGCCAGCTGGGAGAGATGGGTGCCATGGCGGCCATTATCGGATGCAACCACGGCCTGCAGAAGACCTCGGTGATGGGGCTTCTGGATCCGGAGACTGTTTTGTCCCGGCTCAGCGGCCTGGTGGATCCGGAGCTGCTGGATCTGCGGCGGGACCGGGATCTGCGGGACATGTTGTCAGCCTTGCTGGTGATGACGGGCCCGCTGATTTACTCGGCGCTGCAAAACAACAACGCTCCGGAGATCCGGGCACATCTGGAGAATCTGCTGGATATTTTCCGGCGGGGCATGGCCCGGGACAAAGGGGCGGAAGGCTCCCTGGGGAAGTCGGCAGAAGCATAAGGAAGAACATGGTATATTACGCAGATGCGTGTGGGAGGTAATTTATGAGCGAAGTACTGATGCAGGAGACGAAGACGGAAGATCCGGCGGTTACGGAGCAGGAGGAAGCACCCCGGAAGAAGCGCTTTCACCTGCCCAAGGGCAAAAAGGGCCGCAAGTGGATGAAGATCCTGGTGGTTTTGGTAGTGGTGGCCGCTGTGGTGGCAGGCTGCGTGGCACAGACCCGCAAGAGCGTCAACTCCCAGCTGGGAAGCAGCTATCTGGTGGACACCGTCCAGAGGCGGGACCTGACGGTGGCTGTCTCCGGTACAGCTACCCTGGAGCCGGCGGACTCCTATAACGTCACCACCCTGGTTTCCGGGGAGATTCTCAGCGCTCCTTTTGAGGAGGGCGATCATGTGGAAAAGGACACCCTGCTTTACACCCTGGACAACAGCGACGCCCAGAACTCCATGGACCGGGCCAATATCTCCGTGGAGCAGGCTCAGCTGAACTATCAGCAGGCTCTGGAGATGCGCAGCCCCACGGTGCCCATCTCCGGCGTAATCAGTGAAGTTTACGTCCACAACGGCGATACCGTCAGCTCCGGCACGGCCCTGGCTAAAGTGGTGTCCAGTACGGAACTGACCATTGATTTCATGTTCCCCTATACTGCCGCCGATACCTTTTACATTGGGCAGCCCGCCTCCGTCTTTGTGGGGGATTTCGAGGGCTCTGTGGCCGGGACGGTGGTATCCATTTCGGACACGCAGGTGGTCACCAGCAACGGTATGCAGGCATCCTCCGTCCGGGTGAAGCTGACGAATCCCGGCGTGGTCTCCGATTCTTTCACCGCCTCTGCCTCCATCGGCGGCTATGCCAGCTACGGAAATGCCAGTGTCCATATGAGCGGCGTGGAGACGGTGTACGCCACCGGCTCCGGTACGGTCACCGGATTTGAAAAGCTGGCAGGCAGCAACGTCACCAAGGGCGAGGCGCTCTGCACGGTGGATTCCGAGTCCATTCGGGATCAGATCCAAAACGCCAAGCTGAACCTGGAGACGGCGCAGCTGTCCTCCCAGACTGCCGCGGATACGGTAGACGATTACAACATCAAATCCCCCATCTCCGGTGAGGTCATCGAAAAGAATTTCAAGGCCGGAGATAAGGTGGAGGGCGTCAGCTCCGGCAACCTGGCTGTCATCTACGATTTGTCCTATCTGAAGCTGGAGATGAACGTCCACGAGCTGGATATCGGCAAGGTGGAGGTGGGCCAGAAGGTCCGCATCACCTCCAACGCCCGGGAGGGCGAGGAGTACATCGGCGTGGTGGATAAGATCAGCATCAACGGCACCACTGCCAACGGCGCTACCAACTACCCCGTCACCATTGTCATTGAGGACTACGGCGATCTGCTGCCGGGCATGAACGTCTCCGCCCAGATCATCGGTGAGGAGGTGCCCGACGTGCTGACGGTGCCTGTGGAGGCAGTGGATCGGGACGGCACCGTGCTGGTGCCCGGCCCCGGTGCCATGAGCGAGGACGGCACCACGGTGGCGGACCCCAGCAAGATCGAAAAGCGGGAGGTCACAGTGGGCCGCAATGATGACCAGTACATCGAAGTCACCGACGGCCTGTCCGAGGGGGATACCATCCTGATCTTGAATCAGGCGTCGACTCTGATGCAGACCATGATGGGAGGCTGATCCCATGGGCCATCTCATCGAGTTGAAAGACGTCTATAAGATCTACCAGATGGGTGACGAGACGGTCCATGCCCTGGACGGCGTCAGCCTGACAGTGGATCAGGGGGAGTTCGTGGCCATCGTGGGCTCCTCCGGCTCCGGCAAATCCACCGCCATGAACATCATCGGCTGCCTGGATGTGCCCACCTCCGGAAGCTACCACCTGGGGGGCATCGACGTTTCCACCATGGACGATGACCAGCAGGCGGAGATCCGCAACAAGATGCTGGGCTTCATCTTCCAGCAGTATAACCTGATCCCCAAGCTGACGGTGCAGGAGAATGTGGAGCTCCCCCTGCTGTATGCGGGGGTGGGAGCCGATGAGCGCCGGAAGCGGGCCATCCAGTCTCTGGAGCGGGTGGGCCTGGCGGATAAGCGCCGGAACCTGCCCAGCCAGCTCTCCGGCGGCCAGCAGCAGCGGGTGTCCATTGCCCGGGCTTTGGCGGGCAAGCCCTCGGTGATTCTGGCGGATGAGCCCACCGGCGCCCTGGATTCCCGCACCGGCCGGGAAGTGCTGAACTTTCTGCAGCAGCTCAACCGGGAGGGGGACACGGTGGTCCTCATCACCCACGACAACTCCATTGCCGTGAAAGCCCGGCGCATTGTGCGCCTCCAGGACGGCCACATTATTTACGACGGCGACGCCTCGGATCCCCGGGCAGTGGTTCAGCCCCACGAGGACGATGAGGCGGGGGAGGTGATGGCATGAGCTTTACGCAGTCTTTCAAGCTGGCCTTGAAGTCTCTGCGCACCAGCAAGATGCGGGCCCTTTTGACCATGCTTGGCATCATCATCGGCGTGGGTGCTGTCATCGTCATCCTGTCTCTGGGCAACGGCATGCAGAACATGATGAACGAGCAGTTTGAGAAGCTGGGATCCAACCTTTTGCAGGTTCAGGTGTGGAGACCGGAGGACGGCAGCACCCGCAATGTGGAGCCGGAGGATCTCTACGCCCTGGCGGAGCGTTATCCCCAGTATCTTTCCGGCGTCTCCCCCTACGTGTCGGCTATGACCTCCGTCAGCTCCGGCACCCTGGAATTTGACCATACCTCCGTGTACGGCGTCAGCGAGGACTTTTTTGACGACGAGCGGATGCAGACCATGAGCGGCGGATCCCTGGCCCAGGGGCGCTTCCTCAGCTATGTGGATGTCTCCCGTTACCAGAATGTCTGCGTGGTGGGCTCCTATATCGCCCAGGAGGCCTTCCGGGGCGACGCCCTGGACAAGACCCTCACCGTGGGCGGCGTCTCCTACCGGATCGTGGGCGTGCTGGAAAAGCAGGCGGACAACACCTCCGGCAGCGGAGACGACCAGGTCTATATCCCCTATACCAACGCCCGGCTCCTGAGCGCCGGTTCCTCGATGGACATGTACATGATGACCAGCACCAGCAAGGATACCTCCACTGCTGCCAAGGGCATCGTGGAGCGGCTGCTGTATGACACCTATCTGTCCTCGGACTATTACATGGTCATCACATCTGCCGAAATGATGG
The DNA here is from genome assembly GCA_905200545.1 of uncultured Oscillibacter sp. GTDB lineage: Bacteria > Bacillota > Clostridia > Oscillospirales > Oscillospiraceae > Oscillibacter. The sequence goes on along the minus strand of CAJKKQ010000008.1, from coordinate 18,470 downwards.
ACGTGATGAACACCATGATGAACACCATGATGATCGTCCTGGTGGCCATCGCCGCCATTTCCCTGGTGGTGGGCGGTATCGGCATCATGAACATCATGCTGGTGTCCGTTACGGAGCGGACCCGGGAGATCGGCATCCGCAAATCCCTGGGGGCCAAGCAAAAGGACATCCGGGGCCAGTTCATTATCGAGGCCGGCACAACCTCCGCCATCGGCGGTGTGCTGGGTATCGTCTTCGGCCTTGTACTGGCCACTGTGGCGGGCACCCTGGTCAACGGCCTCATGGCCTCTTCCAGCATGTCCACCGGCGGTACTGCCGCCACTTTCACGGCCACCCCCACCCTGGGGTCCATCGCCGTGAGTTTCGGCGTGTCCGTGGCCATCGGCATCCTCTTCGGGTACCTGCCCGCCAACAAGGCAGCCCGGTTGAATCCCATCGACGCTCTGCGCTACGAATAAGAATCCCGATCTCTTAAGGAGAGAAAAGAGCCTGCAGCCATCTGCAGGCTCTTTTTCGCAGGTTTGCCTGCCGCATCCGACGGGCAACGGATCGTTGCGTGACAAAGATTTGCCGGTATGCTATCATAGATCCAATCTGGAAGGAGGGGAAACCTATGGTGGGACGTAATCTCAAGCGGCTGCGCCAGCGCTCGGGGCTGACCCAGGATGATCTGGCGGAGCGGCTCCACGTCACCCGGCAGGCGGTGTCCGCCTGGGAGACCGGGAAGAACCAGCCGGACGTGGAGACCCTCACCGCCATGGCGGAGGCTCTGGGGGCCGATGTCCGGGAGCTGATCTACGGCCCCGGAGCGGTGGAGGAGGGCTATGCCCGGTTCCAGCGGCGGTATGTGGCCTGCACGGTGCTCTGCGCCGTGGTGGTGATTGCCTGGCTGGTGATGGAGGTGACCCTGGAGCCGTATCTCTACCGCCTGCGCATGGAGACCTTTACGGTTCTTCCAGGATTGGTATACCTGCTGGTGGTGCCGCCCCTGGGAGTTCTGGCGGCAGGCTGCCTCATTCCCGCTTTTGCGTCGCTGTGGGCGGACATCCGGGTGCGCAGCGTCCGGGCCCGGCGGGGGCTGCTGGTGCTGGGGCTTCTGGCACTGTGCTACTATCTCTTGTGGATGACCGGCATTCTGAACCTGTGGCCCGATGCCTTTGCGCGATGCTACCCGCTGCGGTTGTGGTTTGCCACGCTCTCCACGGTGGGCAATGAATTGCTGCGGCTGGGCCCCCTCTTTTTGTCCGGCGGGCTGTTGTTCCTGGCCCTGAACCGCTGATAGCCGCACCATAAGAAAAAAACAGGCACCCCCAACGGGGTGCCTGTTTGCTATGTACTGCACTCAGGAGAGCTTCAGGTCTCCCTCCTTGATCCAGCCGATGCGCCGGAAGAACAGGCCAAAGGCCCAGGTGAGGACAGCGGGGAGGATGAAGCACAAAAGAGCCATGGCCAGCCAGTCCATGCCGGTGATGGCGGCTTTGGCGCCGGTGGCCACATCGTTGACCCAGCCGGTGTAGACGCCGATGGGGCCCACCATGCCGCAGGTGCCCATACCGCTGGCCACGCCGGAGGCGGGATCGTTCATCTCAAAGTGGAACACGCAGGTAGCAAGAGGTCCGGTGATGGCGGAGGTGAGGATGGCCGGCAGCCAGATCCGGGGGTTCTTCACGATGTTGCCCATCTGCAGCATGGAGGTGCCCAGCCCCTGACTCACCAGACCGCCCCAGCGGTTTTCCCGGAAGCTCATCACGGCAAAGCCCACCATATTGGCACAGCATCCGGCCACGGCGGCGCCGCCTGCAAGGCCGGTCAGGCCGATGGCGGCGCAGATGGCGGCAGAGGAGATGGGCAGCGTCAGGGCGATGCCGATGACCACGGAGACCAGAATGCCCATCCAGAAAGGCTGGAGCACCGTGGCCCACTTGACGAAGTCGCCCACGGCACTGGCGGCGGTACCGATAGCCGGTGCCCACCAGGCAGAGAGAGCCACGCCCACCAGGATGGTCACCAGGGGCGTCACCAGGATGTCGATCTTGGTCTCCTTGCTGACGGCCTTGCCCAGCTCCGCAGCGATGATGGCAATGAACAGGACTGCCAGAGGGCCGCCGGCGCCGCTGCCGCCGGAGAGGGTGGTGGAGCCCAGGGCGTTGGCGGCATAGCCCACCGTTACCAGGGAGAAGAGCACCATGGGCGGCGCCTGGAGGGCGTAGCCGATGGCCACGGCCATGGCCGCGCCGGACATGGCGGAGGCGTAGCCGCCTACGGTTACGAGGAACGCGATCCCCAGCTGATCCCCCAGGGTGTCCAGAATCGTGCCGATGAGCAGCGAGCAAAAAAGTCCCTGGGCCATGGCGCCCAGGGCGTCGATGCCATACCGCTTGCCGGAGATGACGATATTTTTACGTTTCAGAAAAGCTTTGAAATTTTCCATGGGAAGCACCTGTTTCTCTCTCAAAAATAAATGTGGTATACAGGTGTCTTGACACCTGTATACCACATCATACTCACGATTTGTCCATCTGTCAAGGCCCAGATGAAGCTTAGCCCTCCAAGAGGACGCCCATTTCCCGCAGAGCTGCCTGCACCCGGTCAAAGGCGGCCTGATCCGGACAGGCGAGGGTGTGGAGGTGGATGCCCTCCGTCAAAAGAGAGAGGGGCTGGGCGTCGGAGGCAGCGCAGCGGTGGAGAAACTGCTGCACATCGTAGCGGCTGGACAGCTGCAGCGACCCGGTGAGCTGTCCGTAAACCGGGTGCTCCACGATGACGTCCAAAACCGTGCAGCCCTGATCCACCACGGCGTTGAGTTCCGCCTCCATCCCGCCGGGGCCGTGCTGGCAGGCCACCCGCCGCACAAGTCCCGGGGTCTCTCCCAGAATCACATATCCCCGAGGCGTGGCAGAGATGTTGGCGCCCGACGCCCGCAGCAGGGCGATGTCTCCCACGATGATCTGGCGGCTGACGGAAAACTGCCCCGCCAGGGTGGCCGCGCTGACGGGCCCGCCAGCCCCGTGGAGAATCTCCAGAATTTTTGCCCGCCGCTCTTCTGCGCGCATGATACCGCCTCCCGTAATCTGTCTTGACAGGAGTATACCACAGCGGATCCTCCGCTGCAAATAAAAAGGAGAGCGCTTTGCGCTCTCCTTTTTCGGCGGTTTTCCGGGGAAACGAGACGGTCAGCCGCCCAGATATGCTTTCTTGATGGCGGGGCTTGCCAGCAGCTCCGCGCCGGTGCCGGTGGTGACGATCTTGCCGGTCTCCAGCACATAGCCCCGGTCCGCCACGGACAGCGCCGCCTGGGCGTTCTGTTCCACCAGCAAAATGGTGGTGCCCGCCTTGTGGAGGCTGCGGATGATCTCGAAGATCTGCTCCACCAGAATGGGCGCCAGGCCCATGGAGGGTTCATCCAGCATCAGCAGCTTGGGGTTGGACATCAGGGCCCGGCCCATAGCCAGCATCTGCTGCTCGCCGCCGGAGAGGGTGCCGGCGATCTGACGGCGGCGCTCCTTCAGACGGGGGAACTGGTCATAGACCCGCTCCAGGCCCGGGGCGATGGTGGCGTTGGGCTGGGTATAGGCGCCCATCTCCAGGTTCTCCTCCACCGTCATCTGCAAAAAGACGCGGCGGCCCTCCGGCACCTGGGCCAGGCCCCGGGAGACGATCTTGAAAGCGGGAACGCCCATGAGGTTCTCGTTCAGGAATTCGATGGAGCCGGTCCGGGAGTGGAGCAGGCCGGAGATGGTCTGCAGCGTGGTGGATTTCCCGGCGCCGTTGGCGCCGATGAGGGTGACAATCTCCCCCTGATGGACTTCAAAGGAGACGTCCTTGATGGCGTGGATAGAGCCGTAGTAGACATTGATCCCGTTGACTTTCAGCATGTCTCTCAGCCCTCCTTCTTCTTGCCCAGGTATGCTTCGATAACCGTGGGGTTGGATTGGATCTCCTCCGGGGTGCCCTTGGCGATGACCTGGCCGAAGTTCAGCACGCAGATACCCTCGCAAATGTTCATCACCAGGTTCATGTCGTGCTCGATGAGCATGACGGCGATCTGGAAGGTGTCACGGATCTTGACGATATTCTCCATCAGCTCCGCGGTCTCGGAGGGGTTCATGCCTGCGGCGGGCTCATCCAGCAGCAGCAGGCTGGGATTGGTGGCCAGAGCCCGGACGATCTCCAGCCGCCGCTGGGCGCCGTAGGGCAGGGAGCCGGCCTTCCAGGCGGCGGTGTCCTGCATGTCGAAGAGGGACAGCAGTTCCATGGCCCGTTCGTGGGCGGCCTTCTCCTGACGCCAGTATTTGGGCAGGCGCAGCACGCCGGTAAGAGCGGAGTAGCGCTCCTGGTTGTGCAGGCCGATCTTGACGTTGTCCTCCACGCTGAGGTTGTCGAAGAGGCGGATATTCTGGAAGGTCCGGGCAATGCCCATGCGGTTGATCTGGGCAGTGGTCTTGCCGGAGGTATCCAGGCCGTCCAGCAGGATGGTACCCCGAGTAGGCTGATAGACCTTGGTCAGCAGGTTGAAGATGGTGGTCTTGCCGGCGCCGTTGGGGCCGATGAGGCCGGCAATCTCCGTGCGGCCGATGGTGAGGTTGAAGTCATTTACTGCCCGCAGTCCGCCAAAGTCGATGCCCAGGTGGCTGCACTCCAGAATAGGGGACTTATCCACATCCCGCTCGGGAACGATGGCGCGGCTGGGCACCGGGACCATCTTGGCCCGCTCGAATTGCTTAGCCATTTGCCTGCGCCCCCTTTCTCTTGGGAATGATCCGGCCCAGCAGGGCCTTGGCCTGGGCATTGTTGGTGGCCAGCATCACCAGGATCAGCACGATGGCGTAAATGAGCATCCGGTAGTCGTCGAAGCCACGCAGTGCCTCCGGCAGAATGGTGAGGACAGTGGCGGCGATGACGGAGCCCCAGATGTTGCCCAGACCGCCCAGCACCACGAACACCAGAACCAGAATGGAGGTGTTGAAGTTGAACTTGGTAGCCTGGAGAGAGGAGAAGTTCAGTCCGTACAGGGCACCTGCGGCACCGGCCAGAGCGGCGGAGGTGACGAAGGCGATGAGCTTGTACTTGGTGACGTTGATGCCAACGCTCTCGGCGGCAATGCGGTTGTCCCGGATGGCCATGACAGCCCGGCCGGTGCGGCTGCGCACCAGGTTCAGCACGATTACCAGGGTGATCATTACCAGGACGAAGCCGGCAGTGAAAGAGGAGATGGTGGTGGTGCCGGTGGCGCCCTGGGCGCCCTTGATGATGGCGATGCCGTCGGACTCCAGGTTCAGATCGGTGATGGACTTGCTGCCTGTGAGGTTCAGGGCCATGTGCAGGCCGTTGGAGTCATAGCCCACCAGCAGGCAGTTGATGAGGTCCTTGATGATCTCGCCGAAGGCCAGGGTAACGATAGCCAGGTAGTCGCCCCGCAGGCGCAGCACAGGGACGCCCACGATGAAGCCGGCGATGGCGGCGAAGAGTGCGCCCACCACCATGGCCACTGCCAGACGCAGCGGCGCGGAGGGAATCATGGATTGCAGGCTCATGGCAGCGATGATGCCGGAGAAGGCACCCACGCTCATAAAGCCCGCATGGCCCAGGCTCAGCTCGCCCAGAATGCCCACCGTCAGGTTCAACGAGACGGCCATGGAGATATAGCAGCAGATGGGGACCAGCTGTCCCGTGAGGGAGCGGGTCAAAAAGCCCTGATCCCGGAGGACGGTCATGACAATGAATGCGATGATGACACCCAGATAGGTGATGAAATCCGTGCGGGTGGTCCGCTTGATGGTCAGTTTTTTCATATCCCGCACCTCACACTTTCTCAGGCACATACTTGCCCAGCAGGCCTGCCGGCTTCACCAGCAGCACCACGATCAGCACGGCAAAGACGATGGTGTTGGCCAGGTTGGTGGAGATGTAGGCCTTGGCCATGGACTCGATAATGCCCAGCAGCAGTCCGCCCAGGAACGCGCCGGGGATGGAGCCGATGCCGCCGAAGACGGCAGCGGTGAAGGCCTTGATGCCGGGCATGGAGCCGGTGGTGGGCATCAGGGTGCCGTAGGAGGAGCACAGCAGCACACCGGCGATAGCCGCCAGCGCGGAGCCGATGGCAAAGGTAATGGAGATGGTGGCGTTGACGTTGATGCCCATCAGCTGCGCGGCGCTGCGGTCCTCGGAGCAGGCCCGCATGGCCTTGCCCATCTTGCTCTTGCTGGTGAAGGTGGTGAGGGCAGCCATGATGACCAGGCAGGTGACCACCGTCAAAATGGAGACATAGGGGATGGAGAGCTGTCCTCCCATCAGGGAAAGGGAGCCCGCTACCACGGGGGAGTAGACCTTGGGAGCGGCAGACCAGATCAGCTGGGCTGCGTTTTGCAGGAAGTAGCTCACGCCGATAGCGGTGATCAGCACGGCCAGGGAGGGAGCGGCACGCAGGGGCTTGTAAGCAAGACCCTCAATGACCACACCCAGCACCGTGCATACCACCATGGCCAGCAGCACGGATACGATGCTGGGGAGCCCCAAGTAGTTCATGGCGCAAAAGGAAATGTAGCCGCCCACCATGATGATATCACCGTGGGCGAAGTTCAGCATTTTCGCAATACCGTAAACCATGGTATAGCCCAGGGCGATGATGGCGTACACACTGCCCAGACTGATGCCGCTGATCAGGTAGGAGAGAAATTCCATCAGGAAGCACCTCTTTTTCTCTTAACTGTTCTATGGCAGAAATACGGACAGCAGCACCAGTGGCTGCCGCCCCTGTTTCCACCATAGAAATCACGCGGCGGGACTGCCGGGAGAGACTCCCGGCAGCCGCCGCATCGTGATGGATTGAATGGGAAAGGGGATTACTGGGGCAGAACGTACACGCCGTCCTGGATGACAAAGGCGGTGGGATCCTTGGACACGGCGCCGTCGGCAGACCAGGTCATGCCCTTGCCGGTGAGACCGTCGTGGGAGAGGGTGGTCATGGTGGGGACCAGTGCCTCGCAGATGTCGGCAGCGGACATATCGGCGGTGCAGCCGGCAGCCTCCAGGGCCTCCTTGAGGATGTACACGGCGTCATAAGCGTCAGCGGCGAACTGGTTGGGGGTCTCGCCGAACTGATCCTGATAAGCCTGGACGAAGGACTGGTTTTCCTCCAGAGTGGCGGAGAAGGGGGTCAGCAGCATGACGCCCTCGGCCAGAGAGGCGTCAAAGCCCTCCATGGTGAGGATGCCGTCCATGCCGTCCACGCCGAAGAAGGTGGGGGCATAGCCCATGGCGTTGGCCTGGTTGAGGATGACGGAAGCGGGCTGATAGTACATGGGCAGGAACAACGTGTCGGCACCGGCGGCCTGAGCGGCGGTCAGCTGCACGGAGAAGTCGGTGGCGGTGTCCTTGGTGAAGGTGCCCTCATCCACAATGGTCAGGCCCTTGGCCTCGGCCTCAGAGACAAAAGCGTCCCGGATGCCCTGAGAATAAGCGTCGTCGTTCTGATAGAGGATATAGATCTTAGCGTCGGCCATATTCTCGGCCATGTAGTCTGCGGAGCTGGTGCCCTGGTTGGGGTCGGTGAAGCAGACCTGGAAGACATTGTCCTTACCGGAGGTGACATCGGTGGAGGAGGCGGAGGGCGTCAGCATGAAGGTCCGGTCCTCATAGCACTTGGCAGCCACGGAAACGGAGGGGCCGGTGGTGGTGGGGCCAACCAGCAGCTGCATGCCCCAGTCCATCAGGGTGTTGTAGGCGTTGACGGAGGTCTCACCGTCGTTGACATCGTCCTCGCTCTTGAGCTCGAACTGGATGTCGCCGCCGGCGGCGTTGATTTCCTCCACGGCGATGGCGGCGCCGTTGGCGACGGCCTGGCCGTAGATGGCAGCGTCACCGGTGAGGGGGCCGATGGTACCGATCTTGAAAGCGGTGCCGGAGGCAGTGTCCTCGGAGGTGGTGTCGTCATTGGTGGTCTCGGCAGTCTCTCCGCCGCAGGCAGCCAGGGAGAGGACCATGGTCATGGCCATCATGAGTGCAAAAAACTTCTTCTTCATCTTGGATTCTCCTTTTGGGAAAGATTATACAAAAAAGCGGCCCCGCCTTTCAGCGGGACCGCTTTACTGTATCAAAGATTACAGCAGCGCGCGTCTTCGCATTTCAGGCGTATGAAAATCAAAACGATTACGTACCAGCAGTCCCAATACCAATACCAGTACCAGCAGGGTAATGGCCAGGGCCAAAATGCCGATGCCGCAAATCAGGACGCAAATAATAATGGACGCCATAATAATGGCGTCCAGAATCAGGCTGATCCCATTGTAAGCGGCGTGATGCGCGCAGGAGCAGGAGGCCTCTGCCTGATAGGCAGACGCACTGTGAGACATATGAGACATGGCATACATGGCAGAACGGGTCATCACAGTGTCCTCCTTTTGGAAAATTCACTTCCCCGGAGCGGGCTCCGCATCTGGAAGTTGTGTTTTATTTTAACGGGTGAAAGCAGCAAAGTCAATCGGAAAGAATGGGTAAAAAGACACAGAATCACAGAGGAAAAAAATTAATAAACTGTTAACTTCCACAAAAACAGGGCCCAGAAGATGAAAAGTTGACGAAAATGGATCTGGGAGGTGGGGGAAAACCGGATTCGCGGAAAATGGGATTGACTTGCGCCAGGGGTGTGGTATGCTAAGATTACGATAAGAGCGCAAACGTTTGAGCAATAGGGAGGGATCCTGGATGCGGACAGTCATGCGGTACCTGCTTCCCTACAAATGGCGGGTGGTCTGCGGGGTCACTGTGAAGTTTACCGCAGCAGTTTTGGAGCTGGTGCTGCCGCTTCTGCTGGCTCACGTCATCGACGACCTGGTTCCGGTTCGGGATCTGACGGCCATCTGGATCACCGGCGGCGCCATGGCCCTGCTGGCTTTTGGAGCGGCAGGGTGCAACATCACGGCAAACCGCATGGCAGCCAAGGTGTCCATGGAGGTCACCCGGAACCTGCGCCAGGATCTTTACAGCCGGGTGCAGGGGCTCTCCTGCGCCCAGACGGATCAGTACTCCATTTCCTCTCTGGTCTCCCGCCTGACCAACGATACTTATAATGTACATCAGATGTTTGACAAGGTGCAGCGGGGTGGGATCCGGGCGCCCATGCTGGTACTGGGGGGCCTGGTGCTGACCTTTTTGCTGGAACCGGCGCTGGCTGCGGTGCAGCTGGTGGTGAGCCTTCTGACCTTCCTGACCATTTACCTGGTGACCTGTCGGGGCATTCCCCACTATGCACGATCCCAGGCCGCCGTGGACACGGTGGTGCGGGTGATCCGGGAGAACGCCTCCGGCGTCCGGGTCATCAAAGCCCTGGCTTGCCAGGGTTCCGAGCGCACCCGGTTCGATGGGGCCAACCGTGCCTCCCGCAAGGCGGAGGAGGATGCCGGCTGCGTCATGGCGGCGGCCAACCCGCTGACGGACTTGCTGCTGAACACGGGATTGACCATGGTGGTGCTGCTGGGTGCCTTTCGGGTCAACGCCGGTGCCATGCCCGCCGGACAGATTGTGGTCTTTTTAAGCTATTTTGCCCTGATCCAGACTGCCACGCTGGGTATTGCCAAGGTGTTTGTCAAGGTCAGCAAGGGAGCCGCCTCCTCCCGCCGTATCGAAGAGGTACTCCTCGCTCCGGAGATCCAGCGGGTGGAGCCGGAGCAGCCTCCCCATCCCGGGGAACTGGGTATGGAGCATGTGAATTTTTCCTATCTTGGGGTGGAGCAGGATCTGGACGACGCCTCCTTTATCATTGAAAAAGGAGGGACCCTGGGGATCCTGGGCCCCACCGGAAGCGGCAAGACCACCCTGGTAAGCCTGCTGCTGCGGCTCTACGACGCCGGCAGCGGCGCGGTATGGGTTCAGGGACAGGATGTGAAGACGGTGCCTCCCGACACGCTGCGCCGGCCCTTTGGGGTGGTGTTCCAGAGCGAGGCGCTGCTGGCGGGAACCGTCTACGAGAACATCTCCTTCCTGCGGGAGCTTCCCCGGGAGGAGGTGGAAGCCGCTGCGCGGACTGCCCAGGCCTGGGAGTTTATTGAAAAGCTGCCCCAGGGGCTGGACACCCAGGTGGATATCCGGGGCGCCAACCTCTCCGGCGGACAGCGCCAGCGCTTGCTGATCGCCCGGGCCCTGGCGGGGCGGCCCTCCATTTTGATTCTGGACAGCGCGGACAGCGGCCTGGACTACCGCACGGCGGCACAGCTCCACAGCGCTCTGCGGCGGGACTGCCCGGGGATGACCACCGTGGTGATCTCGGAGCGGGTGTCGTCCTTGCGGGAGGCTGACTGGATCCTGGTGCTGGAAGAGGGAAGGATCGTGGCCCAGGGCAGCCATGAGACGCTGCTGGAGACCTGCGGACGCTACCGCCGGATGGCGGAGCTGCAGATGGGAGGAGGGGCCCTGGCATGAAACACCGTGTCCTGCGCCGGCTGGTCCGGTTTTTGAGGCCCTATGGCTGGGCGCTTGTCTGGACGGTGGGGCTGATGGTGCTTTCCAATTTGCTGGCACTGGTGGCGCCCATGCTCTCGGGTTGGGCGGTGGACGCCATCGGCAAAGTCCCCGGGGGCGTGGATTTCGGGGGTGTGGTGCGCAACTGCGCGGCTATGCTGGTGTGCTACGCGCTCTCGTCTTTGCTCAATTACCTGGTTTCCGCCCGGTTGATCCGGCTGGGCCAGGCCGTGTCCTACGACCTGCGCAAGGCGGCCTTTGACCGCATGAGCGAGCTGCCGGTGGAGTATTTCGACACCCACCCTGCCGGTGACCTCATCAGCCGCATCTGCTATGATGTGGATACCGTGAATGCCACCATTTCCACGGATCTCCTGCAGATTGCCACCAGCTGTCTGACGGTGGTGGGCTCCTTTGTGATGCTGCTGGTGCTCTCGCCGCTGCTGGCAGGGGTGTTCATGGTGACGGTGCCGCTGTCGGTGCTGCTGACCCGGTATCAGATGAAGCGCATCCACCCCCTGTTCCGCCAGCGTTCCAGAATGCTGGGAGAACTCAACGGCTTTGCGGAGGAGCGCATCGACCGCCAGCGGGCCATCCGCATCTACGGCGTGGAGGCAGCGGATCTGGAACAGTTTCGCAGCAAGAACGACGCGGCTTCCCAGGCCTACTACCAGGCGGACAGGACCAGTGCCTCCCTAGGCCCCTCGGTGAATTTCATCAACAATCTCTCCCTGGCGGCCATCAGCGTCTTTGGTGCACTGCTGTACCTGGGAGGAAGGCTTTCTCTGGGCAGCCTCTCCTCCTTTGTCCTCTACTCCCGGAAATTCTCCGGCCCCATCCGGGAGGCGGCCAACCTGCTCAGTGAGCTGCAAGCCTCTGCGGCGGCAGCGGAGCGGGTGCTGGATCTGCTGGATGAGAAGCTGGAGCCGGCGGACGGCCCCGATGCCAAGTCTGCGGCCGCTCTGCGGGGGGAGATCTGCTTTGACCATGTGACCTTTGGCTATGATCCCGCCCGGCCGGTGCTGCGGGATTTCTGCGCCCGGATCCCGGCCGGAACCCTGGTGGCGGTGGTGGGACCCACGGGGGCGGGGAAGACCACCCTGGTGAGCCTGCTGCTGCGGTTCTATCATCCCCAGTCCGGCTGTATCACCATTGACGGTGTCCCAGTGGAGGCGTACAGCCGGGACGGCCTACGGCGCCGCCTGGCCATGGTGCTCCAGGATACCTGGCTCTTTGGGGGGACCATTGCGGAAAACATTGCCTACGGCACACCCGGCGCCACCCGGGAGCAGATCATCCAGGCGGCCAAAGCTGCCTGCATCCACCGCTTCATCTCCTCATTGCCCAAGGGATATGACACGATTCTCACGGATGAGGGAGCCGGGGTTTCCAAGGGGCAGCGGCAGCTGTTGGCAATCGCCCGGTGCTTTTTGTCGCAGGCGGATATCGTGATCCTGGACGAGGCAACCTCCAATGTGGATACAGAGACGGAGGGACAGATCAGCCTGGCCATGGAGCGGCTGCGCCAGGGGCGCACCTGCTTCATCATTGCCCACCGGCTGGCCACTGTACGCAATGCCGACCAGATTCTGGTTTTGCAGGGCGGCCGCGTGGCGGAGCAGGGAACCCATGAGCAACTGCTGAACGCAGGCGGGGTGTACGCACGATTGTACGATGCGCAATTCGATTGAAACAAAATTTTCACGAAAACGTATTCTTGCCTATACTTTGTAAAAGCCGGTTTCTGATGGTTAAAATTGCTTTGGAAACCGGCTTTTATTGTGCATATTGAATGATTACTGTGAAAATGACCAAAAAAAACTTTGCAAAATGGCGAACATACGAATTGACAAACCCTTAAAATCTTCCGTATAATGAAAGCAGAAAACGCAAACGTTTGCACAAAATGGCGAAAGGTTTCCAAGGGCCGCAAAGGCAAATGATTCTGGCAAAAAAAGAGAAACGTGAGGGATTGAAAAGAAGATTTTGTAAAAGTGCGGATTCCCGGCAGTCATCAGAAAGAGGTGTTATCGTGTCAAAGAAGGCCCTCCCCAAGAAACCGCTGACGAAGCGGCGGCTGAAGAACCTGATATTGAATGTGGTAAAGAACCCCTTCAATATGATCGTCCTGATCAGCCTGATTATTTTGTTCTGCCTGATCATCATTCCCCTGCTGACTATGATCGCCACGACCTTTACCGCGGGGCAGGCGGAGCTGCGCCGCATCGGCGATGGCGCCCAGGTGGGCGATTTCACCCTGTACTACTGGCAATACATGCTGGCCAGCAACATGTCCAAGGCTGTTTTGTGGGAGCCTCTGCGGAACTCCCTGATCATCGGCGTGTTCGTGGTCATCATCTCCGTCCCCCTGGGTTCCGTTCTGGCCTGGCTGATGGTTCGCACGGATATCCCGGGGAAGAAGATCCTCAGCATGCTGGTCATCATCCCCTACATGATCCCCTCCTGGACCAAGGCACTCAGCTGGCTGGCGGTGTTCCGCAACTCCACCAGCGGAGCAAACGGATTCCTGGCCGGCCTGGGCCTCCCGATCCCGGACTGGCTGGCTTATGGCCCCATCGCCATTATCCTGTGCATGTCCATGCATTACTACGCGTTTTCCTATATCATGGTGTCCGGCTCTCTGCGTTCCATCAACTCCGAGCTGGAGGAGATGGGTGAGATCCAGGGCGCCAGCAAGCCGCAGATCCTGCGCTACATCACGCTGCCGCTGATTCTGCCCTCCATCCTCTCCGCCGTCATCATGACCATCAGCAAGTCCATCGGTACATACGGCGTGGCGGCCAACCTGGGCAACCGGATCGGCTACTACACCCTGGCCACCAAGATGCGTGTCTACATTGAGCAGGGACCCCAGGGCGTGGGCTACGCCATGAGCCTGGTGCTGGTGGGCCTGGCAGCCATCATCCTCTTCTCCAACCAGAAAGCCGTGGGCGTGCGCAAGTCCTACGCCACCGTGGGCGGCAAGGGCGGCCGCAGCACCCTGATGCCTCTGGGCAAGGCCAAGAAGCCGCTGATGGGATTTTTGGCCATCTTCCTGTTCCTGGCCATGGTGATGCCCATGTTCGTGCTGGTGATGGAGACCTTCCAGATCACCACCGGCAACGGCTACGGCCTGGACAATCTGACCCTCTACAACTGGATCGGTACCGTGGAAGAGGCGGAAAAGTACACCAATATGGACGGCATTTTCCGCAACAAGGACTTCCTCAACGCTTTGTGGAATACCATCCGGCTGACGCTGATCGCCTCCATCATCACCGCCATCTGCGGCCAGTTCCTGGGCTACATCAGCTCCCGGGGCCGCGGCAAATGGTACGGCAACCTCACCGAGCAGATGGTGTTCGTTCCCTACCTGATGAGCGGTGTGGCGTTCTCCACCATGTACTTCTCCATGTTCAGCGTCCCGCACTTCGGCGGCCTGCTGCCCTCCCTGTACGGTACCTTCACCCTGATCGTTCTGACCTCCGTGGTCAAGCACTTCCCCTTCGCCAGTAAATCCGGTACGGCCAACATGCTGGCCATCAGTACGGAGCTGGAGGAGGCGGCGGACATTGCCGGTGCCAGCTTCTGGAAGCGCATGGCATCCATCATTATCCCCCTGGCGAAAAACGGCTTTATCTCCGGCTTCATGCTGACCTTCATTTCCATTGCCAAGGAGCTGGATCTCATCATCATCCTGATGACCCCCACCACCCGTACCATGTCTTACCTGGCTTTCACCTATTCCCAGGATGGTTACAACCAGATGGCGGACGCCATCTCCGTGGTGGTGCTGCTGTTCATCCTGGTGTGCTATATCATCGCCAACAAGTTCGGTGCGGATATCGGCAAGAGCTGGGGCTGAGAACGGAACCGCTGGAATCAGTAAGAAAGGATAGGAACGATTATGAGTCGGATCGAATTAAAGCATATTGATAAATTCTATGGTGACAACCATGTCCTGCGGGACATCAACCTCACCATCGAGGATGGCGATTTCATGACGCTGCTGGGTCCCTCCGGCTGCGGCAAGACCACCACGCTGCGGGTGGTCTCCGGATTGGAGAAGCCCCAAAACGGCATCATGACCATCGACGGTGTGGAGATGATCAACGCCGACGACGCCTACTATGCCGAGCCCAGCAAGCGTGGACTGAACCTGGTGTTCCAGTCCTACGCCCTGTGGCCGCACATGACCACCTATGACAACATCGCCTTTGGCCTGAAGATCCAGAAGATGTCCAAGGCGGAGATCGACAAGCGGGTCATGGACTCCCTGCGCATGATGCGCATCGAGCAGTACAAGGACCGCTATCCCACAGAGCTTTCCGGCGGCCAGCAGCAGCGCGTGGCTATTGCCCGTGCCGTGGCTTCCAGTCCCAAGCTGCTGCTGCTGGATGAGCCCCTTTCCAACCTGGACGCCAAGCTGCGCATCGACATGCGCGCCGAGCTCCAGCGGCTCCACCGGGAGCTGGGTACCACCATCATCTACGTCACCCACGATCAGGTGGAGGCCCTGACCATGTCCACCCGGATCGCCCTGTTTAAGGAGGGCGCCTTGAATCAGGTGGCCACCCCCATGGAGCTTTACAACAACCCCATCGACCTGGAGGCTGCCGACTTCATCGGCAATCCCCGCATCAACCTGCTGGACGGTAAGGCGGAGATGAAGAATGGCCAGCTGGTGGTCAAGAGCGATCTGGGCGGCCACACCTTCGATGCCAAGGATCTCACCGACGAGACCTTCCCCAAGAGCGGCGAGTTCGACTGCGTGCTGGCCATCCGGCCCGAGCAGGTGGTCATCTCCCGGGAGCCGGTGGACGGCGCCATTCCCGTCACCGTCTATGCCAGCCAGCCCGCCGGTTCCGAGACCATCGTCACCCTGGTGGCCGGACGGGATGAGTTCCTGGCCAAGGAGATCGGCCAGTCCCACTACGAACTGGATCAGAAGGTGTATGCCCTCATCGACCAGGATAAGATCAACATCTACAACAAGGAGACCACACGGCTTATCAAGCGGGCGGTTTGACGGCAGGCTGCTCTGTTCCCAGAAACACCACATTATGAAAGGAGAAGAACCAGATGAAAACGAAGAAAGTCTTTGCACTGCTGCTGGCGGCAGCTATGGGGCTGAGCCTCGTGGGCTGCGGAGGAGGAGACTCCACCGAAGATGGCGGCGGCGGGGAAGCCAGTCAGATGACTCTGGGGTATGATCCTGCGACAGGTGAGGAACTCTTTGGCCCGGTGTACGATGACTGGAGCGACAAGACCGACGAGGAACTCTACGAGATGGCCAAGGAAGAGGGCGGCACCATTGAGATCTACGCCACCTCTTCCAAGATGCTCAAGGTTATGGAGCCCTTTATGGAGGACTATCCCGGCCTGACAGTGGATGTTATGGATCTGGACTCCGATGAGGTGCTTACCAGAGCCGAGCAGGAGTTCAAGAGCAACAACATTACCGCCGATGTGCTCCAGACCAAGGACGTCAACGGTGCCGTGTTCTATGAGCACTATCAGACCGGTATCTTTGAGCCTTATTATCCCACGGATATCTGCTCCCACATTGACGAAGACCTGCTGAAGTACAGCCTGCCCCTGTACAGCTCTCAGTCCTTCTGGTACTATAATACCGAGGCGTTCCCCGATGGCCAGCCCATCGACAACTGGTGGCAGATCATCGAGAAGAACCCTGACGGCACCCAGAAGTACCGCCTGTTTGCCAAGGAGATCGGCACGGAGACGGCGTACCTGTCTCTGTTTGCCAGCTTCATCATCAACGCCGATCAGATGGAGAAGGCCTATGAGGACTGCTACGGCGAACCTCTGGAGTATACCTACGACGCCTCTGACTTCAACTTCGAAGTGCCGGAGAACAACGCCGGTGTGGAGTATCTGTGGCGGTTCACCCAGATGAAGATGACCTTCATCGCCGACGGCGACGAGCTGGTCCTGGCTGTTGACAACTCCACTGCGGACGATCCCGCCCTGGCTCTGGCCTCTGCCGGCAAGATCGAGAACCGCGACGAGTCCGGCTACAACATCGGCTGGTGCATTGGCCTGGCGCCCTATACCGCCCTGCTGAACTGCGAGTCTTTGTTTGTGGCCGCCGGCTGCGACAACCCCGCTGGCGCCCGCCTCTTCATCCGCTACGTCATGGGCGGCGCGGACGGCACTGCCGCCGGTTACGAGCCCTTCCAGAAGGAAGGCAACTGGCCTGTGCGTGACGACATGACCAACGACAAGAACCCCGCTCAGCTGGATGAGCTGGGTGCCATTGAGAACGATTTCGGCGCCATCTACGACATCTTCCTGGATTGCCAGGATATGTGGCAGTATTGGCTCAATCAGAATCCCAATATGTAACCAGGCGGTTTCCTTGCGGACTGCCGTGTGAGGAATGAAACCGCGGGAGCGGATGATCTCCATCCGCTCCCGCCCCACAAAGCATAAGGAGGAAACGTCCATGCAGGTCAGAGAACTGGAACGGCTGAAAAAGGAAGAGCGTGAGCGGGCCCAGAAGGAACGGGCAGACCGCTTTTGGGCGTGTTTTTTGTTTACGGAAAACGGCAAGGTCAAAAGCACGCTGCTGCTGTACTCTTTCTGCCTGTGCTTTGTTTTTCTGGCGGTGTATGGCGCTGCTTACGCGCTGATTGTGGAGTGGCTGGATCCGCTGCTGGCGGGACATCCGGTGGCTCTGGTGAATTTCGTGGAAGCGGCGGTCCCCACGCTGGTGGGCACTGCGGTGTGCAGTCTCACCTGGCCCATTTCCCGGGACAAGCGGATGATGCTGGCAGCTTATTTGTGGCTGGCGTTACTGGCTGTGGCCAGCTTCATTGCCATGCTGATCCTGCTGTGGGGGAATACCCAGGCACAGGTCCTCTTTTTGCAGGTCTTTTTGCTGTTTGTTCCTGCACCTGTGATATTGGGATGCGCCCTGTCTGCGATTTGGTATACGCGCTATCGCCGGCGCACAGCCGGCAACGGAAAAACGGAAGCTTGAAAAGGCTGTGAGACTATGATTGATACTGTATTGTTTGATATGGGAGGGACGCTGGAAGACATTTTTGTGGATGCGGACAGCAAAAGGGAATCCGCCCTGGAAGTGATCCGAATCCTGAAAGAAAAAGGGATCCCGGTGCATGTGGACTGGGAGGAAGCACAGCAGATGCTGGATCGGGGCTGGAAGCGATATGCCGCTTACCGGGACGTGACACAGCGTGAACTCAAACCTGAGGAGATCTGGGGAAACTATATCCTCACGGAGTTCGGCGTGGACTTTGAGACTGTACAGCCCTTTGCCGAGGAACTGGCCCACATGTGGGAGGTCACCTATTACCACCGGGCGCTGCGCCCGGGTGTTCCCCAGATGTTGGAGGGCCTGCGGGGGCTGGGACTGCGTTTGGGAGTCATCAGCAACACCGCCAGTCTTTATCAGGTCTATGAAATTCTGGAGGAGTACGGTATCCGGGAGTATTTCCAGGACGTGACTCTCTCCTCCGTCACAGGCTATCGCAAACCCAACCTCAATATTTTCAAAGTGTCATTGTATCAGATGCGGGCGGATCCAGCCCACTGCGCGTATGTGGGAGATACGTTCTCACGGGATGTGATCGGCCCTCAGCAGGCAGGATTCGGTATGACATTCCATATCCAGTCCTTCCTGACAAAATCCCGGGATAAAGATGTTCCGCCGGATGTGCGGGCCACCTATTCCATTCGTGAGATTTATGAGGTGTATACCATCCTTCAGGATCTCCAACAGGCTTCGCGGCCCAAAGCTGCGGCACAATAAGAGAGAGAAAAACGGCAGCGGCCCTTTTGCAGGGCCGCTGCCTGCTGCTTTTGGATAGCGCAAAAAAGCGCCCCGGGAAATATTTCCCGGGGCGCTGGTGATTTCGCTTTTTGCGGGGATCAATAGCACTTTCTGTAAATGGCCTCTTCGCTCTCCAGATCGAAGGGATAGTAGGCGTTGGTCATCAGGCGCTGCTGGTTGGCCTCCACGGACAGGGGGA
>CAJKKQ010000007.1 GCA_905200545.1 uncultured Oscillibacter sp. | reverse complement strand
GGGGGCTCTGGATCTGAATCCAGGCCACTACTGGGTCACCGCGGGGGCCGCTTTGCTCTTTTACGGTCTGCGGGAAACTACCGCCGACATCGACCTGGGCTGCGACCGCGTATTGGCCGACCAGCTGGAGGTCCGAGGCTACGATATGCGACGCGAGGCAGACGGCCGGCGGCGGTTTCATCTCCCTGGCCAAGTGGATATCTCCGAGGACTTCGGGCTGGGCCCGGTACAGCAGATACAGGGCATCCCGGTGGTCTCCCCTGCCGGTGTGCTGGCATTGAAGCGGTTTCTGAACCGGGAGAAAGACCAGGCGGACATCCGCCGCCTGGAGGAATATCTCCAAGCCCATCCGAAACCATAAAAAGCACGGCGGAGCATCAAAAAGATGCCCGCCGTGCTTTTTTTACTTGATATGCGAGCCGAAAAACGCCATCAGCCTGGCTAACGGGCCCCACAGCCCCGGACAGTGGGTGTGCAAAAAGGACTCCACCTGTCCGGCGGGCAGCCCATCGCCCCACAACAGCACGTGCTCTCCCACCGCCTCCTGGCCGATGGCCACGGCAGCCCGGGCGGAGACGCCTACCGCTACCTTCCAGCCCATGGCAGCCACTCCCGCCGCCACAACGCCCACGGCGCTGACGCCGATGGCCACGCCTCCCACGGCTACCAGCCCCAAAGCCAGCAGGCCCAGGGAAATCATCCCGATAGGGAACACCCCCGCGGCAATCAGGCCTACACTGATGACCCCGACAGAAAAGTTCCCCACCGCCACGATACCAATGGCGGTATTGTTGGATGTGGGATGGCGGTCATGGCCAAAGCGGACACTCACCAGGGGAAGGCCCAGCAAACGCGCCCCGCTGGTATATGCAAACACCGGGCCGAAGCTGCGCCGGTAATCCCGGGCCAGGGAATCCACCTTGGCTTCCAGCCGAGCGCTGTGATCCTCCCGCTCCGGAATCGACTCCTCTTCCAAATAATCCTTTACCAGATAGTCTATACTGACTTCAAACCGCTCCGACAATGCGATGAGCTTTCCCAGTTCCGGCATAGCGGCACCGGATTCCCACTTGCTGACAGACTGCCGGGTGACTCCCAGCGCATCCGCCAGCTGCTCCTGGCTGAGCCCCGCCTTCCGCCGCAGGCTGATCAGCTTTTCACCAAACTGCATATCGTGACACTCGCTTTCTTTTTGGATGCCAAAATGGTATCCCACCCGCCTCATTCCGGCAAGAACGCAGGGGGTGGAAGTTTGTCAACCGCAGGTTGCCCCCGGTCTTTTGCGGCCACAGAGCCCTGTTACCCCTTGGAAAAACAGCGCCCCATATACCGGGGGTTCACCCACCTGACATAAGCAAGGCACACGATAATATGGAGCGCCAGCCCCACCAGGCCAATGCCTACTTCCGCCACCAGCAATCCCACCAACAGCTGTACGGCGCAGTAGGCCAGCTCTATGAGACAGTTTTTCCGCCGTTGGGCAAGGCCCTTTTCCAGAACCAGATTCCGGGCCATCCAGATAGAAGCCAGGATCAGGGGCACCAGACTGAACCAGAATGCGCCCAGATAGCCCGCCCGTCCCATTTTGATCCACCAGAGGCTCTGGGCGCAACTGTACAGCAACCCCGCCTGGGCGGCAATGGGCAGCAGCACCAAATTACTCTGCAAAACCGCATTTTTCCCGACAGCCCTCTGCAGCCGGGGCCGCAGCAGCATCCAAACACCTACAGCGGCTGTCAACAGGCACAGGGCAAAGAGCCAATCCAGATGGTGGTACATCAAAAAGGCTGCCAGGCCGGTATAGACATGGACCCATTCCGCGTCCGCGGGGGTCTGCGTCATCACTGCCGGAAATACGGAGCTGCATATGCCCATAGTCAAAAGCCCCAGCAGCGACACCGCCAGCACCACAGCCCCGGCGACCATCCAGCCCCGGCCCGCGGGTTTGGAGGCAGGCTGGGCGGCAAGAGGGGTGTGATTTTCCCAGTCCTGCTGGTCATCCAGCAGCCAGTCCACACTGACGCCAAAGTACCGGGCACAGGGCAGGAGCTTCCCCCCGTCCGGCAGGGCAGTCCCCTGCTCCCAGCGGCTTATAGCCTGTCGGCTGACGCCCAGGGCTTCCGCCAGGGCCTCCTGGCTGAGCCCCTCCCGCCGCCGCAGCCGGACCAGCTTCTCGGAAAATGTCATGGCAGTTCCTCCTTTTTTGCTTCTCAATCATAACAGAGGATGCCGGGAAAGTCCACCGCGCCCCCCGGACAAGGCCGCAACCAAACGCAACATCTCATATTTTTTATAAATTTCCCGCAGGCCGCAGCAATTTGGCGTTCTCCGGAGTATTCTCCACAAAAGGATGTGATCACATGCCCGATACCGCCGCCGCGGTGGCCCAATGGGGCAGCGCCGTCTACCGTCTGGCCTGCGCACAGGTACACGCCCCCGCCGATGCTGACGACGTATTCCAGGAGGTATTCTTACGCTACCACCGGTTTGCCCCAGAGTTTGAAAGCAAGGCCCACGAAAAGGCCTGGCTGCTGCGGGTCACTGTCAACTGCTGCCGCACCCACCTGTCCGCTCCCTGGCGGCGGCACACTGTTCCCCTGGAGGATGTGTATGCCTGCCAGACACCGGAGGAATCGGCTGTGGCGGACGCTCTCCAGGCCCTCTCTTCCAGGGATCGCGCCATCATTCACCTCTTCTATTTTGAGGGGTATGGGACGGAAGAGATCGCCGGGATCACAGGTCTGCGTCCTGCCTCGGTACGCTCCCGGCTCACCCGGGCCCGGCAAAAGCTCCGGAAAATCTTGAAGGAGGAACTATGATGTTTCAGGATACTTACCGCATGATGAACCAACGTCTCCTTCCCGGAGAGGGCTTGATTCGCTCCACATTGGAACAAGCCGTCTCCGGCCACGCCGCCCGTTCCCGCCATTCTTTCCCCCGCCGGGCCGCCCTGGCAGGGGTGATAGCCGCCGCCTGCCTGTGCGCGGTTCCCGCAGCCGCCGCCGTATGGGACCCGGCCTATCAGATCTTTTACCGAATCGCTCCATCTGCTGCCCAGTTCTTCCAGCCGGTGCGGGAGAGCTGCACCCACCAGGACATCTCCATGGCCGTCTCCGCCGTGCGGGTGGAAGGAGACACGGCCCAGGCCTATATCACCCTGTCCGGCGGAGCCGTGGATGAGACCACAGATTTCTTTGACAGCTGGTCCTTCCATCTGCCCTTTGATCAAAGCGGGCGCTGTGAGCGGGTGGACTGGGACGAGGAGACGGGAACGGTCACGTTTTTGTGTACCACGCAGACGCTGGACGGTTCTCCCATCCCCACCGGCGGCAAGATGACCTTCTCGGTGCGCCAGCTGCTGACAGGGAAAGAAGCTCTGGAGGACGCGGCAGTGGAGCTGGATCTGTCAGATTGTACCCGTGAGACGTCCGCAGCGGCTCTCGGGGAGGGCGGTGACGGGAACTTCTCCTGTACCGGAGGCAGTGGAGATGAATCTCTGCTGGAATCCACCCCCGTACTGCTGCCGGGAGAAACGCTGGCAGAACCGGCAGAGGGCATCTCCATCACGGCAGCAGGCTATGCAGGCGGCTATTTCCACATTCAAATCTGCAGGGGTGATGCCACGCAGACGGACAACCATGCCCGGCTGTGGCTGGAAGGCCCGGAGGGAACAAAGTGCTTCTCTCTGGGCAGCATCGGTTTTTGCAGGATACAGGATGACGGCAGCCGCGCCGACTACACGGAATTTCTCTTTGATGTGGCGCCGGAGGCCCTCTCCCGCTATACCCTTCACGGCGACTTCTATACCGCTTCCCAACTCACGGAGGGCCTCTGGCAGGTGACGTTCCCGCTTGTGGAAACGCCTTAACAAAAAACCGATCAAAAAAGTGCCCGGAGGTTTTCTCCGGGCGCTTGCCATTTTCCGGAAAGGTGGTATGATGGGGGCAGTAAGAATCTAACGGAGGGTACCACAATGCTGGACATGCTGGACTATCTGCGGGAGGAAGGAATCAATCCCGCAATTATAAAGGAAGTAGAAGCTTTCCGGGGCCGCTTCCCCACGGAAGAGGGCCTGCGCCGCCGGGTTCCGGAGCCCCGCTATCTCTATTACGGCAAGGAGATCTGGGAAGAGGCCCTGACGGCTCTGCTGTGCGGGGAGAACCTGTTGCTGGTGGGCCCCAAAGCCACCGGCAAAAATGTTCTCTCGGAAAACCTGGCTGCCGCTTTCGGGCGTCCCAGCTGGGATGTGTCCTTTTACATCAACACCGATGCCGCCACCCTGCTGGGCACCGACACGTTCGATAACGGCAAGGTAACGCTGCGCAAGGGCCCCATCTATCAGTGCGCGGAAAAGGGCGGTTTCGGCATTCTGGACGAGATCAACATGGCCAAGAACGAATCCTTGGCGGTGCTCCATGCCACACTGGACTTCCGCCGGGCCATCGACATGCCGGGCTATGACCGCATCAGCCTCCACGATGCCACCCGCTTTATCGCCACCATGAACTATGGCTACGCCGGCACCCGGGAGCTCAACGAGGCCCTCACCTCCCGGTTCGTGGTCATCGATATGCCCGCCATCTCCGAGGAGGGCCTGCAGAAACTGCTGACCCGGGAATTCCCGGATCTGAAGCCGGAGTATGCCGCGCAGTTTGCAGGGCTGTTCCGGGATATCCAGAAAAAGTGCGACGGCGGCGAGCTTTCCACCAAGCCTCTGGATCTGCGGGGTCTGATGGCCTCCGTGCGTTTGATGAAGGCAGGCCTTGCCGGCGGCCGTGCGCTGGAGCTGGGCCTTGTAAACAAGTCCTTTGACGACTTTGAGCGTCAGCTGGTTCAGGATGTGATCCTCACCCGTCTGCCGGAGGATCTCTCCGCTGGGGATGTGTTCGCCTGATGGAAATCCTGGACAACGAAAAGCGCCGGGCGCGGAACCTCATCTGGAACGCGGCGGAGGACTATACCTTCGAACCGGACTTTAAGGCCTACGATCAGGACGGCCGGGCAGACCGGTACTGGAACAGCATCATCGGCACCGTCCGAAAAGATTTTGGCCCGGATGCCTTTGCAGACCTCTTCCAGAGTTTTGACGGAGACCCCAGGCAAGCCACCTATGAACAGGTGGTATGGCTGGGGCTGGAGAACGCCGCCTATCTGCGGGAAGCCCCCAAGCGGCCGGCACTCCCCTCCCTGCGGCGCCATTACGCCCGGGCGGTATTGGCACTGCCTGTGCCGGAAGATACAGACCCGCTTCTGGGCCGGCTGCAGCAGGCCCACTACCGCCGGGTGTTGGGAGAGGCAGACAACCTGCCTCCCCAGGAGCGGGAAATCCTGGACACTTTGGAATTTCCCGGCGACCTGGACGGCACCGCCCTGGAAGATCGGGCCCGAACTCTGCTGGAGACCTCTTTCGGCTTTGTCCCCGGTGACAACCAGTCAAAAGATAACAAGAAGAAAAAACGTCTGCGCCGCTTTAAACTCTTCGGCCGCAAAGAGGGCAAGGGAGAACTGCCTGCCGTACGGGCCTTTGGCTACGGCTACGCCGAGCATCTGTCGGAGGACGGCGGCCGGCAGGTGGAGGAATTCCACTCCTCCCTCAACTGGTCGGGACTTGCGGTGAAGGATGACAGCACCATCCGCACCTACATTCAAAACTACTTCGGCCAGCCTCTCTACGACCAGGCCAAGACCAGCAAGCTGGAAGCCAGCCTGTGCGTGGATGAGCACAAGGAATGCCACCTCTATTACGCCAAAGGCAGCACCGCTTTGGATCCCTCCGTCAAGGGGTATGTGGGCCAGCAGCGGCGGGCAGCCCTCAAGCAGATGGAGAAAAACCGGGCCTTCTACCAGGCGGATCTCACCCGCAACCGCAACAGCGTCAACCGCCTCACCGCCCGCATCCGCAACGCCCTTCTCACCCACCTGGAGCCCACGGAAGTACGCTCCTCCAGCGGTACGCTGGACGCCGGGCGCATCTGGCGGGGGCTGTATCTGGATGATGACAAGGTCTTCACCAAGGTGCTCAAGACGGATCCCGGCGGGCTCAGCGTGGACATTCTGCTGGATGCCTCCACCTCCCAGCTGGATCGGCAGGAAACTGTGGCATCCCAGGGCTACATGATCGCCGAGAGCCTCACCCGCTGCGGCATTCCCGTCCGGGTGTCGGCCTTCTGCTCCCTAAGCGGATACACGGTCCTCACCCGTTACCGGGACTACCAGGAAACGGATAAGAACGACCACATCTTCCGTTACTTCACCACAGGCTGCAACCGGGACGGCCTAGCCATCCGTGCCCTGGGAAAAGAGATGGAGGATTCCCCCTGTGAGCACCGTATGGTGATCCTCCTCTCAGACGCCAAGCCCCACGACATCAAAAAGCTGGTGCTGCCCAATGAGTCCCTGGATTACTCCCAGGACCCCGGCATCAACAACACTGCCGCGGAGGTTCGTTCCCT
Organism: uncultured Oscillibacter sp.; assembly: GCA_905200545.1. GTDB lineage: Bacteria > Bacillota > Clostridia > Oscillospirales > Oscillospiraceae > Oscillibacter. The sequence continues at coordinate 121,413 of CAJKKQ010000007.1, read as the reverse complement.
GATGCACCGGGATATCGCCGTGGTATGCGTCTTCACCGGCGATGACGAGGACGTTCCCGCCGCCCACACCATTTACGGCCGGAATTTTGCCCGGATCCGCTCCCTGGACCAGTTTGCCGATACGGTAGGCACCCTGATCCAGACCCAGATCCGCAACCTGTAAGCCCAATTCAAACGAAACGCACGCCCCGTCCGGTAGGACGGGGCGTGCGTTTTTGTTTGGGCGCTTGAGTTTAGCGGAGGAACTGGATATTGGCGTCCACCCGGCCGCCGATCCCGTCGATGGAGCAGCTGCTGGAGAACTGCCAGATATCCATCTGGTAGTAGAACGCGGGATAAAGCCGTTCCGAGCTGGCGCTCTTATACTCCGGGAACCAGATGGGGTACTTGGCCAGCTGGGGCAGGTTGAACTTGTTATAGCCCACATACTTGCTCATATACACCATGGGCTCATAGCCCGCCTCCTCAATCCGCTGGCAGAATGCCAGGGCACAGGCAGTGGCTACCTCCGGCGTAGTGCCGTAAACCCGGTAGGTGGAGTCGTGCATCTCCCAGTCATAGGCGATGGGGCCTGTGATCTTGCGGCCATCCAGAATGGAGAGCACATAATCCGCCTCTTCAATAGCCTCCTCCACGGTGATGGCCTGAGAGAAGAAATACACCCCTGTCTCCAGTCCGGCATCCATGGCACCGTCCACATTCTGCAGGCAGTAGGCATCCCGGTTCAACGAGCCCGTGCCGTAGCCGCGGAAGCCGGCCCGCACCATGACAAACTCCACGCCGTCGTTGGCCACGGCCTCCCAGTCGATGGTCTTCCCGGCGGTAGCCTGGTTCTGATAGGCAGAAACATCAATACCAAAGCGGGTATCATATTCCCTGCCCACATACACCAGGCGGTCTGTGTCTTCGTCATCCCAAACGAAATCCGGCTGAGCCACCTTGCTGGTCTCCACGCCGCTGTAGATGGGAACATTATAATTATCGTAGTTCACATAACCATCTGCCGCCACCCAGGGATACTTGGACGGCTCCGCAGGCTCCTCCGGCTTTTCATCCTTATCTGGTGTATCCGGCTTTTCCTCTTCGGGCTCCAGAACTTTCAGCTCGGCGCTGCCGAAATTCAGGATATCTCCGCCAATGGCCACATTGGTCAGTGTCACCGTCCCTGTTACGCCGGGAGCAATGATCAGGTTCCCGCCGATGCTCATATCCAGCAGCTCGGCACCTTCGGAGGCATTGATCATCAGCGAGCCCTCCACCATATCGGAATAGGTGCCCTGCTCCTGGATCAGCACATCCACCATATTGTTGAGGATGTTGACGATCTCCGCCCGGGTAATGGCATCAGTGGGCCGGAAATACCCATTGGCGGAATCATTGATGTATCCACGGGCCGTCATCTCCGCCACATAGGGGCGGGCATAGTCCGCGATCTGGGCCTCGTCCAGATAGGTAAGAGCCGTGCTCTGCCCGGTGATGCCAAAGGCACGGGCAATCATGGCCACAGCCTGCTGGCGGGTAATGGTATCGGTAGAGAGGGCCTGGCCGTTGTTGCCCAGATACACGCCGGCGGCGTGGAGCTTCAGGATCGGCTGCTCCCAGTAGGTTCCCGCCGTGTCCGTAAAGGTGGCGGCAGAAGAAATGGCCTGGTACTTCATAAAGCGGTCCAGAATCCCTGCGAAGGCACCCCGGGTGATGGAATTGTCCGGCCGGAACGTGCCGTCCTCATATCCCTGAATAATGCCGTACTCCTGGCTCCACTTGTCGATGGCGCCGGAAGCCCAATGTCCGGCGGTATCGGTAAACACGGCACCGGCCGGCGTCACGGCCATTCCCACTGTCATAGCCAGAGCCAAGGCCCCCGCCAACAAACGCTTTCTCTTCATGGCTGCTCTCCCTTCAATGATCTGACAAGATTCGACGCCCCGCGCCGCGAAAAAGTTCCCGCCGTCCCATCGAAACGGCGGGAACCAGCAAATCTGGTTTACATATTATCATAACGCTCCCTGCGGTGTCAACGTTCCGCCACAGGAAAAAATGGGGATTTATCGGACAAACAGCGGGATCCGCAGCGGCTTCTCCGTCACGGCGGCATCCTCCATCCTGCCCGCCGCGTCACCCCGCAAAACCGACAGGGTCAGACCCAGGAACGTCAGATCCATCACGGTATGTAAGTTCCCCACCAGCAGCGGTACATGGACACTGGTAAGCACAAATCCCAGGTTCAGTACAACACTTCCAAAAAGCTGCAGTCCGAAGGGAATCAGGACTGCCAGGGCCAGAATCCGCCCCCACTGGCTCCGCTGACGGCGGCAGCGCACAAGCAGCCACACCAGCAGCCCCGCCAGGGCCGCCACCAGTACCAGACACGCCAGCCAGCCCAGTTTAAATATGACCGTGGTCAAGAGAAAATCCCGGCTCCACCCCGGCACCATCCGCTCGTAAGGTGTAAAGGGTTCCAACGCCTCGCCGCTTCCCTCTCCTACCCATCGGGCAGCAGCCACCGCTTGTCGAATCGCCAGGGCCTGATATCCTCTGCCACTGGGATCCGTCTCAGGATGTAAGAAGAACATGAATCTGCCAACGGAGGTAATCACAGACAGGGTGCCGCCTGCCATCACGGCAGCCAACCCGCAAATCAGGACCGTAGCCTTTCCCCGGGAAACATGGAACCAGCCCATGCGGATGGCCATCAGCAATACGATGAAACCCGTTAAAAGCAACAACAGCAATCCCGTAACAGAGGGTGCCAGTATGCAAACCACGGCCAGAGGAACTCCACCTGCCAGTGCAAGAAGCAGCCTTCCCGCTCCACCGCCCCGGCAGCGGCACACCCACAGGACATACACCACCGGGTAGCACAGCACCACATAGCGGGTGTAGTAGGAAACATTGCTGATATTGGGCGAATGGATCAGGCTGAAAACCCCTGCTGCCAGAGCCAGCAGATAAACAGCCCCGGCCCGGCGAACCAGCACAGCGCAGTCCAGGAAATACATCCCAATGAGACCGCCTGTCCCCAACAGCACCGCCAAAGCTGTCCGCACCGGGTCGATATCGTCGTAATAGGGCGCACCGGCAGCTGTCAGCCACACCCGCAAAAAGCCCCCCAGCAACGCCAAAAGTACAATCATGGTCAGAGGCCCCCACTGGGGCCGGGGCCGGTGGAGGGCATCCAGCTCTGCTCCCACAATCTCCGGATCTCCCATCTCTTCCACCGCCAGGCGCTCCGCCTCCTCCGGGCTATGCCCTTCCTGCACAAAAGCATCCCGCTGATCCTCCAGATGCCGCCCCAGCTCCCGCAGTACCAGGGGACGGGCCCGCCGCCAGCGGAGCTGCTCCCCGGCTGCTGCCAGATACGCCTCCATGGTCTCAGGCTTCCCCACAGCAGGCCCCTCCCTCCAAAACCCGGTGCACCGCCGCGGCATAGGTATTCCAGGCGGTCTCTTTTTCATGCAGGGCTGCCCGGCCCTGATCCGTCAGATGATAATACCGCCGGGGCTTCCCGGCTGCCGCCGCCCCTTCGTAGGCGGTTACCAGTCCCTGTTCTTCCAGGCCATGGAGCAGGGGATACAGTGTCCCCGCCTTTAAGTGAAAGGTATCATCGCTGCGCAGCCGCAGGGATTCGATCATCTCATAGCCGTACTGATCCCCGTCCTCCAGCAATTTCAGTACCAGCAGCGCCATGCTGCCGCTTACCAAGCCCTTGTCCAGTTCCATTCCCACGCCTCCATTATATCGGTTCCCTATATATCACTGCTGCCAGTATATATCGGTTCCCTATATATGTCAAGGCAAAAAACTCCCCGCGTCATAAGACGCGGGGAGACGGATTGGATGCAGGGACAGCGGCTCACTCCACCGTCACGGATTTTGCCAGGTTCCGGGGCTTATCGATGTCGCAGCCTCTTTGCAGAGCCACATAGTAGGCGAACAGCTGCATGGGAACAATTCCCAACGAGGGCTGAAGCACCGGATGGGTCTCCGGCACGGTGATGACGGCATCGGCGGTTTTTTCCATCCGTTCCCGGAAGTCCTCACCGGTAATGGCCAGGACTTCGGCTCCCCGGGCCTTCACCTCAACCACGTTGCTCATGGCTTTGTCGAAAAGCGGCGCATAGGTTCCCAGGGCCACTACCAGTGTACCGGGCTCGATCAGGGAGATGGTGCCGTGCTTAAGTTCGCCGGAGGCGTAGGCCTCGGAGTGGATGTAGCTGATCTCCTTGAGCTTCAGCGAACCCTCCAATCCCATGGCATAGTCCAGATTGCGGCCGATAAAGAACACGGAGTTGTGGTTGAAATACCGGGAGGCGTAATACTGGATATCCTCGGTATGGGCCAGAAACGCCTCCATTTTCTCCGGCAGACGCTGCATCTCAGACATGATGGCGCTGTACTCCGCCGGATCCAGAGATCCCAGTTCGTCCGCCAGGTACAGACCCACCAGATCCATCAGCACCAGCTGGGTGGAGTAGGCCTTGGTGGTAGCCACAGCGATCTCAGGCCCCGCCCAGGTATAGAGCACGTCGTCGGCCTCCCGTGCAATGGAAGATCCCACCACGTTGACGATGGCCAGTGTCCGGCCGCCCCGGCGCTTGGCCTCCCGCATCGCCGCCATGGTATCCAGGGTTTCACCGGACTGGCTAATGACGATGACCAGGGACTTTTCGTCCACCAGCGGATCGCAGTAGCGGAACTCCGAGGCCAGCATCACCTCCACCGGGCGGCGCAGCAGCTTCTCCCAGATGTACTTGCTGACCATTCCCACATGGTAGGAAGATCCGCAGGCAATGATGAAGATGCGATCCACATTTTTGATATAATCCGCCGGCATATCCAAATCGTCCAGCACCACCCGGCCGTCCCGGATGCGGGGAGAGATGGTCTTGCGGATAGCCTCGGGCTGTTCAAAGATCTCCTTGACCATAAAGTGGGCGTAGCCGCCCTTCTCCGCTGCAGAGACGTCCCAGTCCACCGTCACACGGGCCTTATCCACCGGCACCAGCTCGCTGTTGAACACATCGATGCTGTCCCGGGTGATGACGGCGATCTCTCCGTCGTCCATGTAGCTCACATCCCGGGTATAGCGCAGGATGGCGGTGACGTCGGAGGCCAGGAAATTTCCCTCCTTGCCATACCCCAGGATCAAGGGGCTGTCCTTGCGGGCGGCAATGATGGCATTGGGATAATCGCTGCACAAAATGCCGAAGGCGTAGGAGCCCTCGATCCGGTGCAGGGTACGGGAAACCGCGTCCAGCATGTTGCCGTTTTCCCGATAGTAGACCTCCAGTAACTGCGCCACAACCTCAGAGTCCGTATCCGAGGTGAATGTCACGCCCTTTTGCAGCAGGTGTTCCTTGATCTCCTGGTAGTTTTCGATGATGCCGTTGTGCACCAGGGCAATGGATCCATCTGCACTGACATGGGGATGGGCATTGACGTCGCTGGGTTCCCCGTGAGTAGCCCAACGGGTGTGTCCGATACCCTGGCACCCCTTCAGATCCGCGCCTCCGTGAATGAGATCCGAGAGGACCTTCAACCGGCCCTTGGTCTTGCGCACCTGAAGCGTGCCGTCGTCGGCCCGGACGGCTACGCCGGCGGAGTCATAACCCCGGTATTCCATGCGCTCCAGTCCCTCCAACAAGATAGGAGCAGCGCTCACCGCTCCCACAAAGCCAATAATTCCACACATATATAGCTAATATCCTCCTGAATGTATTCCACAAAAGTATATGCGTTCAAAAGGACAAACACGCAGATATTTGCCGCTTTTCCCCACGGTCACAGTCCCTTTGTTCCGCAGTCGCCTGCGTATTTGCCAACTGTGTTACGCGCCCGTGGACACGGAAGGGCACCCGCCGAAACCTTCGATCACAGGGCACACCGGCCCCGTTTGCTCCCTCCTCCTCGTCGTCCCGCCCCGAAACAGGGCGGGCGCTGGCGCTGTGATGGGCTCTGGCCCATGATCTCCTTTCACCTCTGCGAATTGGATGCTGTATATGATAACGCTCCCCATGGGGCGCGATATCCGGGATAAAGCTTACGTCCCTGCAAATACTACGCAAAAAGGAGGGACGCGCTATGATCACCGCGTTTTTTCGCACGCTGATCCTCTACTTTTTCATCATGCTGGGGCTGCGCCTGACCGGCAAACGCCAGATCGGCGAACTGGAACCCAGCGAGCTGGTGATGACCATGATGATCTCAGATCTGGCCACCGTTCCCATGCAGGATTTCGGAATCCCGCTGCTGACCGGGCTGATCCCCATTGCCACACTGCTGGCTGTCTCCCTGCTGCTGAGCCAGATCTGCCTCAACAACCTGCGCTTCCGGGCACTGGTGTGCGGAAAGCCCACCATCCTCATTTGGGAGGGGCAGGTACAGCAGGACGCCATGCGGAAAAACCGCTTCACCCTGGACGAGCTCATGGAGGAGCTGCGGGAACAGGGGATTGCCGACATCCAGGATGTGAAATACGCAGTCCTGGAAAACTCCGGAGAGCTCTCCGTGCTGCCCTGGGGCCGCTGTCAGCCTCCCACAGCCCAGCAGCTGAAACTCAAAGGGCCTGACGAGGTGACACTGCCGGTTGTTCTTATTAACGATGGCCGGGTGCTCAGCCGGAACCTGGCGCTGTGCGGCCGGGACGAAGAGTGGCTTGCAAAGCAGCTCCGCTCCCGCCACCTCACCTCCCCCCGGGAGGTCTTTTTGCTGACGCTGGATCAAAAAGGCAGCGTTCTTTGCATTCGGAAGGAGCGCAAAGCATGAAAGCCTATTTTCTCTCTGTCCTGACACTGCTGGCGGTTTTATCCCTGGCTCTTTGGAACAGCGCCTCCATGGCCGGGCGCACCCAGCGCTGGCAGGGCCAGCTGGACCAGGTGGAAGCGCTGGCAACGGACGGGGCCTGGGAAGAGGCCTATCAAGCCCTGGAGGAGAGCTACGGCGACTGGTCTTCCAGCCAGGCCTATCTCCACATCGTCAGCCATCATGATGTGCTGGATGAGGCAGAGGCCATGTACCGCCGGGCCGCTGTCTTTATCTGCCTCCAGGAGGAGAGCAGCCTGCTGGGTGAGCTGTCGGACTTACGCCATCAGCTGCGGCTTCTCTCAGAGATGGAACAGCTGAGCATTAAAAATGTCCTCTAGCATGGGGCATATTATAGCATACGTCCCATGGCGGTGCAAGCGTACCATTTCCGATATAAACGGATCCCGGACGCCACGGCGCCCGGGACCCCGCTTTTTTGGTGATTATTTGTTATCAGCCAGGAGCTTATTGAGCTCTTCCATAAAGGTGTCGATATCTTTGAACTGCCGGTACACCGACGCAAAGCGCACGTAAGCCACCTGATCCACATCCCGCAGCCGTTCCATGACCCGCTCGCCGATCTTCTCGGTGCTGACCTCCCGTTCCATGGAGTTTTGCAGATCCTGCTCGATCTCCGCCGCGATGCGCTCCAGCTCCGCCAGAGGAACCGGCCGTTTCTCACAAGCCCGGATCATACCCCCCAGAACCTTACGCCGGTCAAAGCTCTGACGGCTGCCGTCCTTTTTCACCACCACCATGGGAAGGCTTTCCACCGTCTCGTAGGTGGTAAAGCGCTTTCCGCAGGACAAGCACTCCCGCCTGCGCCGGATGCTGCTGCCCTCGTCTGCGGGGCGGGAATCGATGACCTTGCTCTCACTGTAGCCGCAATAGGGACACTTCATAGTGAACCTCCCGAATGACACCGGCGGGGCCGGCGATTTCTCATCTGTGGCTCCAACTCCGGGGAAGAAACGCTCCCCCACCGGAGAGAATTCCAGTCAACCCCCAAGGGGCATGGCTGCCTTGGGGTCATTATAACACAGCGCCACAAAATATGGTATCTCTATTTTTCACCTTTCGGAAAAAATTCTGCTTTTTTAATGGTTCCTTTACCCGTCAAAAAATACCGGCTTCTCCTCCGTGTCGAAGGCAACCACTGCCGCCTCCCGTCCCCGAACCCGGCGCAGCGTGGCAAAACAGAAAACCGGGGTCAGGGCAAAGGGTTTTCCCGGATCCCAGGGCAGCGCCACCAGCCGAAACTCTCCGGCCCGGTGCAGGAAACACGCCTGGCCATGCAGGCACCGCCGCAGCCAGGGGGAATGGAATTCCCCTTCCGGGTGGGGAAGCTCTTCCCAGTCTCCGCCGGCTGCGGAAACCGCCGGGCGAACCTCTCCCCGCACCAATTTGCCCATAGGCGCAGTCAGCTGCCGGGAAAAACGCCTTCGGATGACGCTCTCTTCCCCGGAGGGCTCCAGGATCCCCAAACGCAGCTCCCCGGCGTCCCCTACCGCCCAGGCGCACCATAATTCCTGATCCGGCAGACGGCAGCGGGCTGTGAACCAGGTATACAGCGCCTCCGGTTCCACCGTTAGTTCTCCGGTGCTCTTCTCCCCCAGATACAGCGGAAACTTGTCCACGGCTCCGCCTCCTCTCCCGCATGGCGGCGGCAAAAGGGCCGCCTGTGCCAATCTATGCACAGGCGGCCCCGGAATATGTCCATTTTCTCAGGCGATGGTATAACTGCCCCGCACCAGCAGCTTGGTGGTGGCGGCGGTGGCTTTCACACCCCGATCCTCAATGGTCATCATGTAGAGATGGTTTTGTACCAGACTGCCTCCGTTATTGAGGGTGGAGGCGGCTGTCTCGTCAATGAGACCGGGGGCAGAGGAAGACACACACACGGCGGAGCCCACCCGCAGCATCACCTCGCAGCCGATCTGGCCGGTGAGGGTCTGCCCATTGGAAAGCGTCACCACCGTAAACGTGGACGCGGTGGATGTGCCGCCGGTGGAGACGGATCCTCCCAGCTGCTGGACGATCTGGCTGTTGCGGGCGGCAATCTTCTGATCCACTGCGGACAGGATATTCCCCAGGAACGTCTCGTTGAGATAGCTGAGGGTCACCAGGGGGTCACCGGTGGAACCGGCTTCCGCTGCCAGGGACACGGTGGTGCTCAGCACGCAGGAAATGGCCAGCAAAGACACCAGCCGCAGCACCCATCTGTTCTTCTTCATATGTACCTCCCATCCCGCCGGGCCTCTTTGCCGCCTGCGGGGTCTCTTTTGTTTTGCTTTTCCGTTCCGGGACGCGGCTTACGCCGGACCTGTCCCAAGAAGCGGTGAAATGATGTACCGCCGGAATCTGGAGTGGTTCCCCTGAAAAGGATCTTTTCAGGGGAACCAGCATTCAAACCAGCTGGTCGTGGGGCAGCCCGAAGCTCACCGCGATGGCCAGATCGACCTTCTCCATCACCGACTCCTCCACATGGCCCATTTTCTCCCGCAGCCGCTTTTTATCCAGGGTTCGCACCTGCTCCAGCAGGACTACAGAATCCCGGCTCAGGCCGCGGCTCTGGGTCACGGGGAGATCGATATGTGTGGGCAGCCGTGCTTTTCCCGTCTGGGAGGTAATGGCTGCCGCAATCACAGTGGGGCTGTAACGGTTTCCGGTGTCGTTCTGGATGATCAGAACCGGCCGGACGCCGCCCTGCTCGCTGCCCACCACCGGGGAGAGATCGGCATAGTAAATATCGCCGCGCTTGACACTTGTATCCACAAAGTTCACACTCCGCCGAAAGAAGTACCCGCCGCCGGATCAATACCAGCGGGGCCACTTTCATTCTCCCACGCAGCCGGGGAATTTATACGGCAGCCGCCGTGCAAAATTCCCGCTTCTCCGCCCCCTGACATTCTATGCCCGGGGCAGGGCCGGAGTGTCTTGTTTTTTCTGCTGAGGTCTCACACCAAAAGCCGCAGGCTCCGCTCCACCACATCTCCATGCTCCAGATAGAGCCTGGGAACCCGCTTGCTGACGGCGCAGACCAGCTCATAGGGGATGGTCCCCAGCATGGCGGCCAGATCGTCCGCCCGCTGCCGTGTTCCGAAGATCTCCACCGGATCCCCTACGTGGACATCCGGCAGATCCGTCAGATCCACCATGGTCATGTCCATGCAGATCCGGCCCCGCACGGGAGCGGATCCCTGCTCTGTCACCACCGACAGCCGGTTGGAAAAGCCCCGGAACAAACCGTCGGCGTAGCCGATGGGCAGCACGCCCACCCGGGTTCTTTTCTCGGTGTGGAATGTGCGGCCGTAGCTGATATCGGTGTCCGGATCAAAGACCTTGATGGTGGATACGCAGGATTTGAGGGTCATCACCGGCCGCAGGTCCAGAGCCCGGGCATCTCCCCCCAGCCCGTAGAGGGCGATACCGGGACGTACCATGTCCAGATACATCTCCGGATAACGGGCCAGGGCACCGCTGTTGGCGCAGTGGCGGATGGCAAAGGTTCTGCCCCGCTGTGCAAGCGCGTCCAACACCCGCATAAATAAATCGAACTGCTCCCGGGTGTAGGCCTCGTTCTCCCCGCCGTCCTCATCGGAAACGGCAAAGTGGGTGAAGATGCCCTCCGGATCCAGATTGGGCAGGTCGCAGGATTTTGCGATGGCCTCCACGCCCCCCTGGAAGTGGTCTCCCCGCACCAGAAAGCCCAGGCGGGACATGCCGGTATCCACCTTGATGTGGACTTTCAGAGTCCCGCCGCAGGCAACGGCCGCGGCGCTGTATTCCTCCGCCTTGGCCTGAGCGGAGACCGCCTGGGTGATGCGGTATTCTATGAGCTGGGGCACCATGGAGGGCGGCGTATGTCCCAGGATCAAAATGGGTGCCTCCACCCCCGCATGGCGCAGCTCCCGGGCCTCGTCCAGGCTGGAGACCGCCAGGTATTCCGCCCCCAGCTGTTCCAGCTTTCTGGCCACCTGCACGGCGCCGTGGCCGTAAGCGTCTGCTTTCACCACACCCAGATATTTGACGTTGGGGCCGGTACGCAGACGGGCCTGATGGTAATTGTGGGCCAGGGCGTCCAGGTCGATCTCCGCCCAGGTTCTTCTCAAAACGGTATCATCCATGGCAAACCATTCACCTTTCGCCATTGTACAATCGGAGTTTACTCCTGGTCGCTCATTATATCATAAAAGGCAAAACTCGTAAACTCCGCCGTCAAAATTATTTCACCATCCGCGGCGATCTCTCCCCGCACCGGGGCCCCGCCGTCCTGGCGCAGCCAGAGTGTGGAAAGAATCTTCTCCCCGTCCTCCCCGGTTTGATCCACCGTCAGCCGCAGACAGGGGATATCGTCCCAGCTCTCCTCATTTTCCTCCAGCAGCCACCCCTCCCGCAGGGCGCTCATGAGCCGGGGCAGGCAGGCCATAGGGCTGATATCCTGACTGCTTAAGGAACCGGCCCCCAGGCACAGATCCTCATACTCCAGCCGGGCATCCTCCCCGGAGAACACCGCCCGGATCCCGGCAATGCTCTCCGGCGCCAGCACCTCCACCGTGGTTTCACCGTCCGGCACATAGGTACACTGCACCGATGTCTCCCAGAGGCTCCCCGCCTGGTCCCAGGCAACTTCCGCCGTCATCTCACAGCCGGTCATGGTCTGATAGGCCTCCCGAACCGCCTCCGCGCCGGACTCCGTCTCCCCGGCCCCGCCTGCGCCGCAGGCGCTCAGAATCAGGCACAGGGTCATCATTGGTACGCACCACCATCTGCGCACCCTGCAAAACCTCCGTTACTCCAGAATCTCCCGGATGGCCTCCGGCAGGCAGCCTGCCACATCCTCCGGCGTGGTGCCGTACTCCGTCCAGGTCTTGGCCGCCAGCTCCCCGGCCCGGCCGTGGAGCCATACCCCCAGCGCCGCCGCCCGGACCGGGGCAGCCCCCTGGGCCAGGAGAGACGCGATGACCCCGGTGAGCACATCGCCGCTGCCGCCCTTGGACAGCGCCGAGCATCCGCAGGTATTCACCAGCACGTTGCCCCAGGGGGTGGCCGTGACGGTCCGGTGCCCCTTGAGCACCAATACACAGCCATGATCCCGGGCAAAAGTCCGGGCGGCCTCCACCCGGTCTCCGCCGTCCAGGGCACCAGGCGCCAGCCGGGCGAATTCCCCGTCGTGGGGCGTCAGCACCGTCACCCGGTCTCGCCGGACATCCAAACTATCTATATGCCCTTCCAGGGCGTTTATGCCGTCGGCGTCCAGCACCACCGGCTGCTTGGCCTCCCGCAGCAGCGTACACACCAGCTCCGTCGCCTGCTCCGACCGGCCCAGTCCCGGCCCCAGAGCCAGCACATCGCACTCTGGCAGTTTCTTTCGAAGCTTTTTCAGGGCATCGGTGTGCAGCATTCCCTTTTGATCTGCCAGGGGGAAGGGCATGGCTCCCACGCACTTGGCGGCCTCCACCGGCCAGATGGCCTCTGGAACGCCCAGGGACACCAGGCCGCAGCCGGTGCGCTCCGCCGCCAGGGCGGTCAGATAGGGTGCCCCGGTATAGCCTACGGCGCCCCCCACGATCAGGACCTTTCCAAAGGTCCCCTTGTGTCCGTCCGGCTGCCGGGGCGGCAGCGCCTGGCGCAGGAAGTCCCCCTCCACCGTCTGGGCCGGACAGATGAGCCCGCTGGCAAGATCCGCCGGTATGCCGATATCCCGGACGATGACCTCTCCGGCGTGCACAGCTCCTGCTCCCACCGCAAGGCCGATCTTGGGATCCGTAAAGGTGACGGTGGTGCGGGCCCGAACGGCGCACCCCAGCACCGCTCCGGTATCCGCCGAGATGCCGCTGGGCACATCCGCCGCCACCACCGGTGCCGGGGTCTCATTGAGGAGGGCGATGGCCCGGCCAATGGGAGAGGCCGGATCCACCGGACGGGAGAGCCCCACGCCCAGCAAGGCATCCACGCACACCTGGCTCCCCAGCACCCAGTTTCTCTGATCCGCATTCTCGGGGTCAAAGGCCTCCAGTGTCATACCGCACTCGCTGAGGCGACCGGTCTGGGCCAGGGCGTCCGGCGTCAGCTTTTCATAGCTGCCCGCCAAGAACACCCGCACCCGAACGCCGGACAAAAAGAGCAGCCGCGCGGCGGCGATCCCGTCGCCGCCGTTGTTGCCGGATCCGCACAGCACCGCCGCCCGGCTGCCCCGGGCACCCGGCCGCAGCAGATGGAGCGCCGCCTCCGCCACGCCCTCCGCCGCCCGGTCCATGAGCTCCAGGGATGAGATTTTCCTCTCTTCAATGGCCTGCCAGTCCAATTCCCGCATCTGTACCGCTGTGGTGAGTTTCATGGTGAAGCCTCCTTGCTTATATCCGTGTCTGTTTTGTTGCCATTATAGGGTTCTTTTCCTCTTTTTGCAATTCTTTGTTTTCAAATTGTAATGACTGCCAGACATATTCCATTTAAGATGGGGCATAAAGGAGGGGTCGTATGAAGCGGATCTTATTTACCTTTTTGACTTTGAGCCTGCTGCTCTCCGGTTGTTCCTCCACCTCCTATCAGACGGCGGCGGAAGCACTGACCGCCCAGGCGGTGCTGGACGCCTATGAGGAAGCCGCCCAGGTCTATGACTGGTTCGACCTTTGTTCCATGCCCACCGGCATAGAGGCCATTCAAACGGAGGACGGGATCTATTACCCGGTGGAAGAACCGGGCATCCAGACGCTCTCCGACCTGGAGGCCCGGGTTCGCGCCTGCTTTGCGCCGTCTCTGGCGGAAGAGATCTTGTCCCTGGGAAGCAATTACAGGGACATCGACGGGAAGCTTTACTGCGCCTCCGGCGCCCGGGGACGAAACCTCTATCTTTTGAGCAAAACCATCACCACAGAGCAGATCTCGGATGACCACTGGTCCGTGACACTGACCTTCTGGGCGGATTTCACGGACAGCGTGCAGGCCCCAATTCCCGGCACGGAGGACACATCCCTCACCCCTGTGGCCACCACCGGCTATTCCAAGGCCACACTGGACTACGAAAAAACAGACGCAGGCTGGCGGTTCACCACCTTCTGTTCCTCCGATGGTCTGGATCTGGAAGCAGACACGGTGTTCACCTTTGACTACGAGCAGATCTTCTCGGATGGCAGCTATCGGGATTTCTCCGACTGGCAGCTGGTGTGCTACCTCATCCACGCCGACGGCGCCTATGCCGAAGCGCCTTCCGATCTGCTGCTGCGCCGCTTTCTGGAGCGGCCGGAGGACATTCTGAGGGTTCTGACAACGCTGAACGGTTCTCCCTACCGTGCAAAATACTCCCACGTGGATGCCATTGTGGCGGGCCCCGGCTATGCGGCCGCCTGCAGCTATTGGGAAGACAAAGCTGATTTTCAGGAGACTCTGAACGCTCTACACCCGGCGGATCAGGTGGAACAGGCGGTACTGGAGAAGATCCGAACAGCTTACGACTCCGCCTCCTCCAACGCGGATGACACGCCCATTTCAGCGGAGTTTTCCCTGATCGTCCCCGGAGAAAAGCGGGTGCTGACCCTGGGGGCCCAGGAGGGGACATTCCCCTGGGGATATGACCTCAGCGGCACCGTGACCCGCACCGGCCCCGGCGATACCTACGGCACGGTCTATGAAATGGACTGCGGGGATCTCCAGCTAGCCTATTTCGTCAATCCCGACGACGGCACAGAGTATCTCTTCCGGCTGTCCACCTCGGTCCCCTACGACCGCTCTGAAGGCTGCCTGTGCACCTCCCGGGGGCTTTACTGCGGATATGATACGGAACAACTGATGGAGATATACTCCCATGCCGTGGAGCTGGAAGACTTCCAGTCTGACACCTATGATGCCTGTTATGTCTATGAGCCCGGCGGAGATGCCGGCTGCAAGCATATTTCCTTTTTCATCCAAAAGGATGTGGTGGCAAGAATTGAACTGGAAGATCTGCTGGACAGCCGCCTGTTGACATGAAAAATCCCGCCCCGATCCGCCGGAATTTGGCAGATCGGGGCTTGCATTTTCGATTTTTCTGTGTTATAAGTGGTATTTGATATCAGCGATGAACGGGAAAATGACCGTGAAACGCCGCCAAGAGAGGGTCGGTCACCGGCTGCAAGCCGACCTGCGGAACGTCCGGCCTGGTTCGCCCGGGAGCCGCCGTGGAGACACGGCCGGAATGCCCTCCGTTACCGGGGCAATGAGTGCGCGCCCCTAGGCGCGAATCCGGGTGGTACCGCGGAAGGCAAGCCTTTCGTCCCAAGAGTGGGACGGAGGGCTTTTTTGCTGTCCGTTTCCCAAGTTTATTACTTCCTAATTATAAAAGGAGTCAGCACGATGAAAGAACAACTGGAAGCCATTCGCAAGCAGGCGCTGGATGCCTTTTCCGCCGCCGGCAACACCGCAGGGCTGGACGCTCTGCGGGTGCAGTATCTGGGCAAAAAGGGTGAATTGACGGCCCTCCTCAAGCAGATGGGCAAGCTCTCCGCCGAAGAGCGGCCGGTCATGGGCCAGCTGGCCAATGCCGTCCGGGCCGACCTGGAGCAGGCCCTGGAGCAGCGGGGCAAGGAACTGGACGCCCTGGCCCTGGAGCAGCGCCTCAAGGATGAGGCCCTGGACGTCACCATTCCCGGCAAGAGCGTGAAGCTGGGCCGCCGCCATCCCATGTACCAGGCCCTGGACGAAATCAAGGAAATCTTCATCTCCATGGGCTTCACCGTGCTGGACGGCCCCGAGGTGGAGCTGGCGGAGTACAACTTCGACCGGCTCAACGCCGAGGAGGGACACCCCTCCCGTGACTGGTCCGACACCTTCTACTTTGACGAGGACAGCCGTGTGATGCTCCGCTCCCAGACCAGCCCCATGCAGGTGCGGGCCATGGACTCCATGGAACTGCCCATCCGCATCATTGCCCCTGGCCGGGTGTACCGCAAGGACGAAGTGGACGCCACCCACTCTCCCATGTTCCACCAGGTGGAGGGCATGGTCATCGACAAGGGCGTCACCATGGCGGATCTGAAGGGCACCCTCAACACCGTGGTGGAAAAGCTCTACGGCAAGGGCACCAAGACCCGTTTCCGCCCCCATCACTTCCCCTTCACCGAGCCCTCCTGTGAGATGGACGTTCAGTGCCACAAGTGCGGCGGCGTGGGCTGCCCCACCTGTAAGGGTGAGGGCTGGATCGAGCTGCTGGGCGCCGGTATGATCCATCCCAAGGTTTTGAAGATGTCCGGCATTGACCCGGAGGTCTACTCCGGCTGGGCCTTCGGCATCGGCCTGGAGCGTACCGCCATGCGCCGGTTCAAGATTGCCGATCTGCGGCTGATTTTTGAAAACGACGTACGGTTCCTGGAGCAGTTCTGAGTGGTCAAGGGGGGAACCGACTTTCCCTTGCGGGACCCCCCCCAACGCCAGTGACGTCGGTCTCTGGTGCACGCGCCCAAGGGCGCACAAGTCGGGTTGTTTTCGCCGCGTACAGAAGATAAATTGCCCCTTTAGGGCAAGAGGAACCCCTCTGGAGGGTGCCGCGGCGAACATGATCCAAATTCTTTCGCGCGGGGCGCGAAGGAGGGCGGAGCATCTGCGCTCTCTATTTATCTGAGAATATCCATCCCAATGGAAGGAGTTTCAATATGTTATTAAGCAGAAAGTGGCTCAGCGAGTTTGTCACCGTTGACGCCAATGATAAAGACTTTTCCGAGGCTATGACCCTCTCCGGATCCAAGGTGGAAGTCACCGAGGATCTGGGCGCCGAGATCTCCAATGTGGTGGTGGGCCGCATCACCTCCATGGAGCGCCATCCCGACTCCGATCATATGTGGGTCTGCCAGCTGGATGTCGGGCAGGCAGAGCCCGTCCAGATCGTCACAGGCGCCTGGAATATCCACACCGGGGATCTGGTGCCTGTAGCGCTCCACAAATCCACCCTTCCCGGCGGCAAGAAGATCGAAAAAGGCAAGCTGCGGGGCATCCTCTCCAACGGCATGATGTGCTCGCTGAAGGAGCTGGCTCTGGACGAGCGGGATTTTCCCTACGGTGTCATTACTCCCGCCGCTCTGTTGAATGATTACCATCCCCTGGACAAGGAAAAGCCCTCCATCCCTGCGGATATCCAGCCCGGCCATAAGATCTACGGGCCCGTGGTGGCTGCCAAGGTTCTCTCCTGCACCACCGTGTCTTACGGACTCTATCACACCCAGCTGGATCTGGGCGGTGCCGCCGCTGAGGTGGACTCTCCCTGCCAGAACATGCATGAAGGGGACATGGTGGCCTACAATACCAAGGCCGGCACCATCTGCACGCTGGAAGACCTCAATGCCCAGCAGGCAGAGTTCCCCCACTGCATCACCGACGGCATCTTCGTCCTCAACGAGGATTGCAAGCCCGGCGATGACATCAAACCCATCATCAACGCCGACGACCACGTAGTGGAGTTTGAAATCACCCCCAACCGTCCTGACTGCCTGAGCGTCATCGGCCTTGCCCGGGAAGCCGCCGCCACCTTCCACACGGAGCTGCGTCTCCATGAGCCGGTGGTCAAAGGCGGTGCGGAAGGTGCCCTGTCGGATCTCCTGGACGTGGAGACCCCCGCTGCGGACCTGTGCCCCCGGTACACTGCCCGGATGGTGCGCAACGTGAAGATCGCCCCCTCCCCCAAGTGGATGCGGGAGCGCCTGCGGAGCATGGGCGTGCGCCCCATCAACAACATCGTGGATATCACCAACTACGTGATGCTGGAATATGGCCAGCCTATGCACGCCTTTGATTACCGCTATGTCAAGGGCGGCAAGATCATCGTCCGCCGGGCAGAGGAGGGCGAGACCCTCACCACCCTGGACGGCAATGTCCGTAAGCTGACCGCCAACCACCTGGTGATCGCCGATGAGACCCGGGCTGTGGGCCTGGCGGGCATCATGGGCGGCGAGAACAGCGAAATCGTGGCGGACACCGCCGACGTGGTCTTTGAGTCTGCCTGCTTCGACGGTACCTGCATCCGCAAGGGTGCCCTGTCTCTGGGCATGCGGACGGAGGCCTCTGCCAAATTTGAAAAGGGCCTGGATCCCCTGAACACCCTGCCCGCCGTCAACCGGGCATGCGAACTGGTGGAAATGCTGGGCGCCGGTGAAGTAGTGGACGGCATCATTGATGTTTTGAACTTCGTGCCCCAGCCCCGTGTGCTGCCGCTGGAGCCGGAGAAGATCAACGCCCTGCTGGGCACCGATATCGAAAAGGATGAGATGATCCGCATCCTCCGCAAGCTGGACTTCACCGTGGAGGGCGATCAGGTGACCGTTCCTTCCTGGCGCGGCGATGTGGAGGGCATGGCGGATCTGGCCGAAGAAGTGGCCCGCTTCCACGGCTACAACAACATCCCCACCACTCTCATGCGGGGCCAGACCACCCTGGGCGGCTACGGTACCGAGGAGCAGCTGGAGCGCCAGGTGGGCGCCGTGTGCCGCAGCATGGGCTATGACGAGATCATCACCTACTCTTTCATCTCTCCCACCCAGTATGACAAGATCCGCTGGCCCAAGGATTACAGCCGCCGGGAGTCCCTGAAGATCCTCAACCCCCTGGGGGAGGACACCTCCATTATGCGCACCACCACCCTGCCCTCCATGCTGGAGATCCTCACCCGCAACTATAACTACCGCAACCAGAACGTGAAGCTCTATGAGGTGGGCCGTACCTACACGCCCGGCGGGGATCGCGGCCTGGCTATCGAAAAGAAGGTCCTCACCCTGGGCGCCTACGGCTCCGATATGGACTTCTATGCCATGAAGGGCGTCATTGAGGCAGTCTTGAAGGATCTGCGGGCCACGGATATCTCCTTCCGCACCGGAACCGGCGAGCCCACGGAGAACTCCTATCACCCCGGCCGCTACGCCACCGTCTGGAGCGGTGACACCTGTGTGGGCTGCTTCGGCGAGATCCATCCTCTGACAGCCCAGAACTACGGCGTGGACGGCGCTTTCTACTGCGCTGAACTGAGCCTGGATGCCCTGGCCCAGGTGAAGGGACCTGATCCGGAGTATGTCCCCCTGCCCAAGTTCCCCGCCGTCACCCGGGACATCGCCGTAGTCTGCGACAATGCCGTCACCGTTGGTGCTTTGGAAGACTGCATCCGCAAGGGTGCCAAGGGCCTTTTGAAGGACGTCTCCCTCTTTGACATCTATACCGGCGCCGGGATCCCTGCGGGGAAGAAATCCGTCGCCTTTAACCTGGTGCTCCGGGCAGACGACCGCAGCCTCACCGCTGAGGAAGCGGATGCGGACGTCAAGAGCATCCTGGACGCACTCAAATCCGATCTGGGTGCCGTGCTTCGCTAAGGAAAAGCCCCTCCCCGGGAAATTTCTTTTTGAATTTCCCGGGGAAACGCTTTACATGCGGGAAAAAATCGAGTATACTGATTCTATATTTCGAGCAGCCGCAACAGATAGAAAGGTGGTGTCTGTATGGACGATTTTACCCGGAAGTTCAGCCTTGCCATGGAGAAGGACGAGGAGATCCATCAGATCCTCTCCACCGTCTATCAGGCTCTTGAGGAAAAAGGCTACAACCCCATCAACCAGATCGTGGGATACATCCTCTCGGAAGATCCCACCTATATTACCAACCACAACAACGCCCGTACCCTGATCCGCAAAATCGACCGGGATGAGCTGCTGCAGGTGTTGGTGCGCAAATATCTGGGGCAGTAACAAGCTGTAACAAAAATATCGCCTGATTTAACGAGAAGATGCAGAAAAAGTCTCTGCATCTTCTCTTATTTTTTTACTTTTTGTGAAGATTGGAAAAAATTGATTCTGATTTCTGGCAATTTCCCCCCGCGCGGTCGTTGACAAAACGGAAAAAATCTGTTACAATTCGGTTACAATCTTTTCAAAGGAGTGTTTCCATGGCTGAGAGCAAAGCCCCCAAGAAAGAAGGACTTATGTATAAGGGCCATCCCCTCCGCCGGGTAGATAACCTCATCTACTACGGCACGATGGCTGAGAAATATATCATCATGATGCAGATTCTGGACACCAAGAAGGAGCAGGATTTGGACCTGGCCACCAAGGTGTCCATTCAGTTGCAGTTAACGGATCCGGATCTCAAGTCCCGGGATCGCGTGGTCAAAAAGAGTGAGAAAGACAGCCTTTACGCCGCCATGGATATTGCAGCCATCTGGCTTGACCGGGCTTTGGCCGGCAAAGAGAAATAATTGGCGTTCGCCCCCCTATCAACTTACAAAAGAAAGGAACCCACACCAATGACATACTTTGCAGGAAAAGCCGCCAAGATCTTCGTCCTCTCCGTCTGCACCGCACTGATGCTGGCTGCCACCGCGTTGGCTGCTGACCAGGCCATTTCTGTGGCCGCCACTACCGGTTCCTCTCTGCGGGTTCGCTCCGATGCCTCCACCGATGCCTCCATCCTCTCCACGCTGGATAAGGGCGTGGCCGTAGCCGTGCTGGATGATTCCATTTCCGGCTGGTACAAGATCAATTACGGCGGCACCGTGGGCTATGTTTCCGCAGATTACGTGTCCATCGATCAGGACAATATCTTTACCTCCTACGGCAGCGTGAATGGCGACGGCGTCAACGTCCGCTCCTCCGCCTCCACTGACAGCAGCGTGCTGGCCACCGTGGACAAGGGCACCATCGTCACCGTCAACGGTTTTGAAAACGGTTGGTATGACGTCACCTGTGAATACGGTACCGAGGGCTACATCCGCAGTGACTTCTTGGATCTCACCGCCAATGATTCCAGCTCCTCCTCCAGCGATATCGTCGCAGCCGCCAAGCAGTACTTGGGTACCCGTTATGTGTACGGCGGTTCCTCTCCCAGCGGCTTTGACTGCTCCGGCTTCACCATGTACATCTACGGAAAGTTCGGCTACTCCCTGCCTCACTCCGCCACCAGCCAGTGGCAGAGCGGTCTGGGCACCAAGATCTGGGGTATCAATGCCCTGCAGGCCGGTGACCTAGTGTTCTTCTGCGATCCCAGCCGGTCCAACGGCAAGGCCTGCTCTCACGCCGGCATCTACATTGGAAACGGACAGTTCATCCACTCCTCCTCTTCCTCCAGCGGCGGCGTGATCATCAGTGATCTCACCAGCGGTTACTACAACAACTATTTCGTGGGCGGAATCCACGTCTGATTACATAGGATTTATCCATCGGGCTGCTTTTGCAGCCCGATGGTTTTTTATGTAAAAGGAGCCATCCCCGCAGGGATGGCTCCTTTTGCTTTACAGTTTTTTCATATGCCTGCCGGCGGATTTGAGCATCAGCTTCTTGGTGCCCACCTTGTCAAAGGCCACCTCCACCAGGGCATCTCCGCCCATGGGACGCATGGAGAGCACCATGCCCTGTCCAAAGGCGGTGTGCTCCACCATGTCGCCCTTTTGCAGCTGCAGCATGGGCGCGCCAGCAGAGGAAGCGCCACTGCGGCGTACAGATTCCAGCGGCCGCTGAGGGGTCTTGGCACCGGTGTCCCGATAGCTGTGGACGCCGCCGCTGCTCCAGGAGGACATCCGGGAGGGATTCCGCCCTCCGGCGCCTGCGCTCCGCTGGCTTCCAAAGCTTTCGCCGGAGACACTGTAATCGCCAAAGGAGCTGTCTCCCCAGGAGTCTCCAGCACTCTGCCGTCCGCCAAATCCCGGTTCCGGCCGGCTGATCCAGTGCATGTTCTCCTCCGGGATCTCCTCCAGAAACCGGGATGGCCGGTTGGTGCTGGTACGGCCGTAGAGCATCCGCTGCCGGGCATTGGTGAGGGTCAGCTTCTCCTTGGCCCGGGTCATGGCCACGTAGCAAAGGCGCCGCTCCTCTTCAAGCTCCTCCTCGTCATACTGGGCGGAGGACCCGGGGAAGATCCCCTCCTCCATCCCCACCACATAGACCGTGGGGAATTCCAGGCCCTTGGCGGAGTGAATGGTCATGAGAGTCACGCAGTTGTCGTCTGCCTCCACACTGTCCAGATCCGTGTACAGGGCGATCTCGTTGAGGAAACCTGCCAGAGTGGCGTCCTCCGGTTCCTGCTCCAAAAAGCCCAGGATGTTGGACTTGAGTTCCTGGACGTTCTCAATGCGGCCCCGGCTCTCCATATCGTTCTTTTCCTCCAGGGCTTTCACGTAGCCGGACTGTTCGCACACAGCATCATAGAACTCCGGCAGAGCCAGCGTTCCTCCCGCCCGGCGGAGGGAATCAATGAGGTCCGCAAACTTCAGCAGCTTGGCGGAAGCGCTCTTGAGCTCCGGGAAAAGATCCGCATTGCGGAGGATCTCATACATGGACGCCCCCTGGGCCTCCGCCAACGCGGTGACCTTGTCCACAGTGGTGGCGCCGATGCCCCGGGGGGGATTGTTGATGATCCGGCGCAGCCGCAGATCGTCCATGGGATTGTTGAGGACGCACAGATAGGCCAGCATGTCCTTGACCTCCGCCCGGTCGAAGAACTTCATGCCGCCCACTACCTTGTAGGGTACGCCGTTGCGCTTCATGGCATATTCCAAGGCGTTGGACTGGGCGTTCATCCGGTAGAGCACGGCGGTATCCCGGAAGTTACGGCCCCGGTTCACCCCCATGAGGATGTCTCCCACCACGTAGTTGGCCTCATCGCTTTCGTTGAAGTTGGTCTTGATGGTAACGGTTTCTCCGGCACCGTTGTCCGTCCAGAGGGTCTTGCCCTTGCGTCCGGTGTTGTTTTTGATAACGGCGTTGGCAGCGTCCAGAATGTTCTGGGTGGAGCGGTAGTTCTGCTCCAGGCGGATAGTCCGGGCGTTTTTGTACTGATTTTCAAAGTTCAGGATATTCTCGATATTGGCACCCCGGAACCGGTAAATGGACTGGTCGTCGTCGCCTACCACGCAGAGGTTTTTCCGCCCCCCTGCCAGAAGGCTGGTGAGCAGATACTGCAGATGGTTGGTATCCTGATACTCGTCCACCAGCACATAGCGGAACTTATCCTGATAGTATTGCAGAACCTCCGGCTCCTGCTGCAGGAGGGTCACCGTGTGGTAGATGATGTCGTCAAAATCCAGGGCGTTGGCGGAGCGCAGCTTCTTTTCATAGGCTGCGTAGATCTTGGCGATACGGGTCATCTTCCAGTCGTTGGCGTGTTCGCTCTTTTTGGCAAATGCCTCCGGCCCCTCATAGCGGTCCTTGGCGGAGCTGATGACGGAGAGGACACTGCGGGGCTGGAAAGTCTTTTCATCCAGATTCTGCTCTTTCAGGATGTCCCGGATCACCCGCTTGGCGTCGTCAGTATCGTAGATGGTGAAGTCCTTGTCAAAGCCGATGCGATCGATGTCCCGCCGCAGGATCCGTACGCAGGCGGAGTGGAAGGTGGAGGCCCAGATGTCGTTGGCGGCGGAGCCCAGCCGTGCTGCCAGACGGTCCTTCAGCTCCCCTGCCGCTTTATTGGTAAAGGTGATGGCGATGATTTCCCAGGGACGGGGAACATCCACCGCACAAAGCCGGATGGCCCGACGCTTCTCCTCCGGCGTAGGCTGGTCCGGGAACTGCTCTAAAAACGCCAGATCCTCCTCTGTGGCCTCTTGGGGCACCTCGCTGGTATCACTGCCCCGGCCATAGGTCAAAAGGTTATACACCCGCTGGATCAGCACCGTGGTCTTGCCACTGCCGGCTCCCGCCAGCAGCAGCAACGGCCCCTCGGTGGTCATGGCTGCCTGGCGCTGCATGGGGTTCAGACGCTGAAAGTCCCGGGCGATGACGGCCCGGCGGGCGTCAATGTATCGTTGGTTGAAATCAGTCATATGTTCACCAGTCTCCCTAAAATCTCGCAGACTATTTTACGGCAAAAACCAAACCGGGTCAACCGCCAAAGGTGGGAATTGCGCTTTGTCCCGGCTTGTAGTATGCTGTTGAAAAAGGAGGTGCTCCCCATGTATGAACTGATCCAGGCCGCTCCCCGAACCTACTATATCCAGTGCCCCGCCAAGATGGGCCTTTGGCGCCTGACGGACACGGATGTGGTTCTCATCGACAGCGGCAACGACAAGGACGCCGGACGCAAGGTGCAGAAAATCCTGGACGCCCAGGGCTGGCATCTTGCCTGCATCCTCAACACCCACGCCAACGCCGATCACAACGGCGGCAATGCCCTGCTCCAGCAGCGGCTGGGAGCCCCCGCCTACGCCCCGGGGATCGAGGCAGCCATCACCTCCCACCCCATTCTGGAACCCGCCTTTCTCTATGGCGGCTATCCCCCCAAGCCCCTACGCAACAAGTTCCTCCTGGCACAGAAAAGTGACTGCCATCCCCTGACGGAGGACACCCTGCCGGAGGGCATCACCATGGAGCCCCTGCCGGGCCACTTCTTTGAGATGTGCGGATACCGGACGGCGGACGGTGTGTGGTTTTTGGCAGACTGCCTCTCCGGGGCCAACATCGTGGAAAAATACCACGTGAATTTCATTTACGACGTGGCGGGCTATCTGGAGACTCTGGACAAGATCTGCGCCCTGGAGGGTAAGCTCTTTATCCCCGCCCACGCCGAACCCACAGAGGATATCCGCCCTCTGGCGGAACTGAACCGGGGCAAGGTCCTGGAGATCATCGGCGTGATTACAGATTTCTGCCAGGAGCCCCGGGGCTTTGCGGATATCCTGCAGCAGCTCTTCGCCCACTACCAGCTGACCATGGACTTCAACCAATATGTGCTGGTGGGCAGCACAGTCCGCTCGTACCTTGCTTATCTGCTGGATCAGGGGCGTGTATCGGCGGAATTCACAGATAATCGCCTGCTGTGGCGGACAATCTGACGAAAACGGAGCGGCATAGCCGCTCCGTTTCCAGTTTGTCACCAAATTGAGGTTGACAACTGTCTACCTCTATGATACGGTAACCTCAGAAAAAGGTAGACATTCGTATACCTTCGGAGGTGAGAACATGTCCATCAATCTCTCTGACAGCGAGTGGAAGCTGATGAACCACCTGTGGGAGCAGTCCCCCCGCACCATCACAGAACTGACGGCGGCGGTGAAAGGGGAAACCGGCTGGTCCAAAAACACCGTTATCACCATGCTTGCCCGGCTGGAGGCCAAGGGCGCCGTCCGGCATGAAGAGGGACTGCGGGCCAAGCGGTACTTCCCGGCGGTAGCCCGGGAGGAAGCTGCCCTGGCAGAGACGGAGAGCTTCCTCTCCAAGGTCTACGGCGGCAGCCTGGGGCTGATGGTCTCCAACCTGGTGGAGTGCCGGGGCCTGACGGAAACAGACATTGCGGAGCTCTCCGCGATTCTGGAAAGGGCGGGAGGTGAGGAGTCATGAAAGACGTCCTGCTGACATCCTCCGTACTGATTGGGGCACTTTTGATCCTGCGGCTGCTGTTTCGCCGGGTGATCGCCCGTCGGGTACAGTATGCCCTCTGGCTGCTGGTGGCAGTGCGGCTGCTGGTTCCGGTGAGCCTTCCGGCGGCGGATTTCTCCGTGCTGACGGCGGCGGAGCCGGTATCCCGGCAGATTACTGCGCCATCCCTGTACATGGAGCCAGTTCAGGAAGACGTGGAGGGTCCGGCAGATCTCCCAGCTCTGGACAAAACGCCCTCAGACTACAGTCAGGTGGCCATCGGCGGCGCCACGAAGGATAATACACGGGTATTCACTGACGAGAAAAACGTGACCCACACCGTGGAATATGCCCGGCAGATCCACTTGACGGATATTCTGGCTCCCGCCTGGTACGCGGGTATCGCGGTGATGCTGTTCTGGATGCTGGTTTCCAACCTGCGCTTCTGGCAGATGCTCCGTCGGAAGCGGGTCCCCTATGAGGTGCAGGATTGCCTGTACCCGGTGTATCTGGTAAAGGAAGGGCTCTCTTCCCCCTGCCTCTTTGGCCTGGTGTCTCCCGCCATCTATCTGACCCCCGCCGCCGTGGAGACCCCGGAGCGGCTGCGCCACGTCATTGCCCACGAAAGCGCCCATGCCCGGCACCTGGACCACCTGTGGGCACTGGTGCGGAGCGTGTGCCTGGCGGTGTACTGGTTCGATCCCCTGGTGTGGGCGGCGGCAGCCGCCTCCAAGGCGGACGGAGAGCTGGCCTGCGACGAAGCCGCCCTGAAGCGGCTGGGGGATGCAGAACGCCTTCCCTATGGGCGCACGCTGCTGGCGTTGATCCCGGTGGGAGGCCGCGCGCCTACGCCGCTGCTCTCCACCTCCATGACAGCCGGAAAACGGCAGCTGAAAGACCGCATTCTGCGGATCGCTCAGAACCGCCGGACTGTCACCGCAGCCCTCTTTGCTGTCATCGCCCTGACGGCTGGCGTCTGTGCCGTCACTTTTACCGACGGAAAAACCTCGCCTCAAACGGAGGAGCCCCGCCCCCTCACTGGCGAGGAGCTGGCATACTTCAATGAGGAATACTTCAACGGTGATGATTTCAACATCCGCAATCAGTTCCTCTCCTCCCTGTACACAAGTCCGGAGGAAATCAATCTTTTCTCCCTCTTTTACGATGGCACCGGTCTTCCGGAGGAAATCACCGACGCGGAGCGTCAGGCAGTGGCAAACGCCCGTTACGGCGGCAGCGATCCCGGCACGGATCTCATCAAGATCTCTGCCGCCAATGCCGACGCCATTCTGGAGGCCAATACCGGCCTGACCTTGTCGGAAACCCAGCGGGTGGATTTAGACGCCTTTACCTACCTCCCGGAATACGACGCCTACTACACCTTTCACGGGGATACCAATTACCCCGGCACCGTGGTCTTCTCCGCCGGAGAGCAGGAGGGAGACCGAATCCGCCTCTATTGCCCCGACAGCCGGTTCGGCAATCCCGGAGGCACCAACTGCTTGACGCTGGCGGTGCAGCCTGACGGAAGCTATTGGTTCGTCTCCTATCTCTTCTCAGAACCGGCGGCGATCCCCACAGTCTACCCGGAGGGAGACCCCTGGCTGACCATTTCCCTGACAGACCTCTCCCCCTATGAGCCGGAAACGCCCCAGGCGGTCCGGCACACGGATGACCGGACGGAGGAATACTTGCTGACAGGCGTTTATGACCACAGTCTTATCCTCTACCGCTCCACCGACGGCAATCTCTACGCCGCCGTGGAAAATGAAATCGTCTCTGACGAAAGCGGCATCGTGACCTGGGATGTGGGGTGCTTCTTCACTTTCCCGGCCGGGACGGCGTTCTCCGATGTCACAGCCACGGATTTCTACGATCTCTTTGGACACGACGGCATGGCCTTTTCCTACTACGGAGAGCAGGGGGATTACACCACCAGCCTCATCACGGATTACTGGTATCTGGATGAGGACGGATCGCCCCGGCTGCTGGCCCGGGCCCACGGAGAAACTGCCATGGTGGACCTGGACGGAAACGGGGAAAACGAGCTCCTCACGGACCAAAACCAGCTTTTCTTCCAGCGGGAGGGAAGCCTCTATGCGGCGGATATCACCGCACTTTTGGAGGCCAACTGGCCGGAGATGACCTGGTGGGACTACAGCTTGATCGACACCAGCCGCCGCTGCCTTACCATCTCCGGCTTTGCCCGGGAAACCAATGCCCCGGCGGACTCTGAGACCCAGTTCAATTTTGTCCGCTACTGCTACTTTGATGGGGAAAACCTGCTCTTCTACGATGATACCACCACCTACACCGACCATGTGTCCGACAGCATTGACGCCCCGGACTACGCCCTGACGGCAGCCCGGGACCGGGTACTTGCGGACCTGGCCGGGTGGCAGGCCCGATCTGACAGCACAGCAGGCTGGGACGACTGGCGCATCACCGGCCTCTCCTCCGTGGATCTGGGAGAACCCTACACCTCCCTGGGTCTGGAGGTCTACTCCTTTGGCTATGAGCTCCACGCTGCCGCGCCGGAACACGTGATCCTGGCAGGGGGCATGTACGTCCTGGAGGATGGCTGGGTGGGCGGCATGAACAGCTCTCCCTATCTGGTATTCCTACGCCAATCCAACGGCACCCCCGTGCTGCTGGACGCCGATATTCCCGGCGACGTGGGCGCAGACATGGCCATCCCCGCCTTCCAGGCAGCCATTGCCCAGATTGCCATGGACAACGGGCTGCTTCTCCCCTCCCGGATGGATCCGGAGACGATTTTGAACCTCTTCTGCGTCAACAGCTTTGCCTTCCTCGATAGCCTGTCGAATCTCCCGGAGACGGAACAGTCGGCGGCAATCGAGGCCCTGGCCTCCTTCCACAACCAGGGGCTCTTGGAAGAAGAGGGCAATCTGCGCCACACCATGCAGAATATTGCCTGGTCTCAGGGCAGCCTGTCGGAGGGCGGTGCAGCTGTCTGGCGGGCACTGCTCTCTCGCACCGGCATCCAACCCAACGGCATCGGTAACTCCTATGACCGGTTGGACGACGCCATTTTAAACGCCATTCTGGATCACCGCGCCAGCGCCTCCGGCCATCAGGACGACTTCTACGCCGCCTCCTATACCACCCTGGACTCCGTCCAGTCCGGCAACACCCGGACGGAGTATCTCCTCACCTGCTTTGGCTCCTACGACCTGTCAGACGACGGCAGCAGCTACACCCTGGAAACCGGCGGCATCGAGCCTGCCGCCCTGACCTTCGCCACCATCAACGGCCTCTATCAGCTGACAGAGTACTGGACGCCTACCGGAGGCAACCGGTATGCCGCGGATCTCCGCAGGGTATTCCCGGAGGAAGCGGCACAAGCGGCTCTCTCTCCCAGTGCTGAAACACGCTCCGGCCTGGAGCGGCGGCGGGAGCAGCGGGCACAGGAACAGTTTGCCGCTCTGCAGGCCGCCGCGCCCCAGGAGCCGGAAGCCGCAGCTTTTACCGCTGCGGACGTGGAGTTTTCCAATCAGCCTTTGGATGGATCCGCAGACTCCATGACCTATGAAGAGCGTCTGGCGTGGGCGCAGGACACCGCGCTTCCGGAAACCGTCGATCTCATTTCAACCGGAACATACCGTGAAGAAGCGGGCTGTTTGGCCATTCTGGGTCAGTGGGTGGGCACCCCCCATACGGATCAATATAACCTACTTCTCCGCCTTCCCGACGGCACCCTGGCTAACCTTCCTTTGCCTTCGTCCAACCCAGTAAATGTCGCCCCGCCGGACACCATGGCGTTTAGCGGCGGAACTTTCGTTTACACCATCAATTTCCCCGAGGACTTTGTATTCTATGATAGTCAAACCCTGCTCCATCTGGCGGGCACCTACCGCTACACCGTGGATCTGGCAGCCAAGACTGTCTCTCTGACCGTCACAAATCCCTAAACCCCTTTTCAATTCCTCCCGTCTCTGGTATGCTGTTGCTATCCGAGACAGGAGGAATTGTATGTTATGAAGGACTTACTGCTGCTGGTGCTGGTGATCCTATTCGGCGCGGCGGTGCTGCGCCTGGCCCGCCGGATCCTGACACATACCCAGCCCCAGCCGGAATCCCAGGTCACTCCTTGGATCACCCTGACAGCCCGGGAGGCCAAGAAACGTCTGGACGAGGACGCGGGCATCATCCTGCTGGATGTACGAACCCAGGAGGAATACGACGGCGGCCATATCCCGGGGGCTGTCTGCCTGCCGGTGGAGACCTTCGGCGATGGAGATCTCACTACACTGCTGCCGGATAAAAATGCGGAAATCTTTGTCTACTGCCGCTCAGGGCGGCGCAGTGCCCAGGCCGCCAAGCTGCTGACGGATCTGGGCTACACCGCTGTGACGGACTTCGGAGGCATTCTGGACTGGCCCTACGGGACTACCCGGGAATAAGACGGCAAAAAGAGCGCGCATCCAGTGTGGATGCGCGCTCTTTTTTATTACTGTCCCAGGAACACCAAGCTCTTTTCCGTAATGAAATTGGGGATGCTGAAGAGCACCACGATCTCATCAATACCGTTTTCCGCCGCGTACTGAGCGGGGGACATGTGATAATACCGGGTATCCATCAGGTGAACTTCTTCAAAGCTCTGGGAGAGGAAGGGTGCCAGGGAGTCCGAGTAGGAATCCCGGATCACCAGCACTTTTCCCTGCCCCGCCGCATTTTCATTACGGATGACGCAAAGAGGCTGATTGCCGCCCAGAAAAGCGGAATACTTGTCTTTTTTGGCAAGATAGCTGCGGTCGTAGAGGGAAGCCGCCTCCGCTTCTCCGGTACGCCAGGAGGTAACGGAAAGCCCCTCCTCCGGCACGTAAAACTCCATGGTGTCCGGTGTCAGCCAATGGATTCCCGACTGGGAGTAGAGGGTACCGTTGAAGTCCGTGGTGACGGTCTCGGGGTCAAAGGCATCCAGGGGGATGATGTCATCCGCCCGGCCCAGGGCCTCCATGAGGGCCGTGTAGCCGTAATAGGCCCCCAGGGAAGTCCAGTGGTGATCCGTGCGGTAGAAGATCTCCTCCCCGGCATGCTCCGTCAGGACACCGGCAAAGTCCACCATAGGGACCCCCAGGCCCGCCGCCTGCTGCAAAAACGAGACCTGATCCCAGTTCTGGGCACCTGCCGGGAGCTTGTCCGCCCAGATCTCCGCTGCCGAGGGGATGAGGCCCAGATAGACTGGGATCCCGGCATTTTCCGAGAGCTTGCCCACATAGGAGAGGTTCTTTTGATCCAGATCGTCCTCAGGCGCGTCCACCTTGGAAATCAGAGTATCTCCGCAGAGATAGACATTGTTGAAAAGCTGCTTGCCCAGAAGCTGCTCCGCCCGGGCTTTCATGCCGGTCCAGCCGTCCCGCAGGGGAAACTGATCCTGAACATACTCCTCCAGGGCCTCCATATACGTGCCGTCCAGCACGCCGGAGACCGTCAGCTCCGGCATCTGGGCCAGGGTGCGGTTCTCCACATCAGAGCGCTCCCGATCCGGCAGGATGGCCTGCCAGACCATCAGTCCGCCCAGGAAGAGGCAGAAGAGAACCGTTATAAAGCGGGCATATCCTTTTGTCATGGTGTCTCCCTCCTCAGAACCGGAAATACAGGAACGGATTATAGCTGCCGTCCACCAGATAGGCAGTGCAAACAGCCAGGCCCGCCAGCATCAAAATGGGGGTGAGCACCTGCTCCGCCCGCCGGGGAAGGCGCTGCCACAGGCGCCGCAGCAGCGTGGTGGAACCCACGATCAGGGCCAGGAACGTCAGGGCATAGCTGCGCAGCCAAAAGAGGTCCGCGCTGTTCCACAGTCCGTCGGCACCGAAGCAGGCGACCAGATACCGCCCGCATACGCCCAGATTCTCCATGGCGAAGATACCCCAGCCCACGAATACCACGATGATGGTGTAGGTGTGCTTGATCCACCCCGGCGTCCGGGTGAGCACGTCCCGCAGGACGTACTTCTCCAGGATCAGCCAGGCGGCAAAATACAGTCCCCACAAAATGAAATTCCAGCTGGCGCCGTGCCAGAATCCGGTGCAGAACCATACGATGAGGATATTGCGCAGCGTCTTGGCGGTACCGTGGCGGTTGCCCCCCAGGGGAATATACAAATACTCCCGGAACCAAGCTGTCAGGGACATGTGCCAGCGGCGCCAGAACTCCGTCACAGAGGCGGAGGTGTAGGGATAGTTGAAGTTCTCGTTGAAGCGGAACCCGAAGATCTGCCCCAGACCGATGGCCATATCGGAATAACCGGAGAAATCAAAATAGATCTGGAACCCATAGGCAAAGAGGCCCATCCAGCCTCCCAGCACTGTCAGCGTCCCGGCGGACTGAGCTGCCAGGCAGGTATCCCACAGGGCACCGATGGAGTTGGCCAGCAGCACCTTTTTGGCAAGGCCCACACAGAACCGCCGGGCTCCCAGGGCAAAATCCTCGCTGGTGTTGATCCGGTTCTTCAGAGCCGCCGCCACCGTCTTGTACTGCACCACAGGCCCGGCAATCAGCTGGGGGAACATGGTAACAAAGGTACCGAAGTCCACCAGATTCCGCTGCACCGGGGCATCCTTGCGGTAGACGTCGATGGTATAGCTCATGGTTTGGAAGGTAAAGAAGGAGATGCCGATAGGCAGCGGGATTCCCAGCTGGGGCACGCTGATCCCCGGGATCAGGGAGAGGTTGGCCGCCAGGAAGTCCCAGTATTTGAAAAAGCCCAAAAGGAGCAGATTGAAGATCACGCTCTGGGCCACGAACCACCGGGCCTTTTTGTCGTCGGCCCGGTATTTTTCCAC
Source organism: uncultured Oscillibacter sp. (assembly GCA_905200545.1). Taxonomy (GTDB): domain Bacteria; phylum Bacillota; class Clostridia; order Oscillospirales; family Oscillospiraceae; genus Oscillibacter. Next base: position 89,510 of record CAJKKQ010000007.1, on the reverse strand, counting down.
CAGCAGTCCGTGGGTGAAGTCGATGAGGGTGGAGAGAATCATAATCAGGATATAAGCGGGGGTATCCCACCCATAGAAGATCAGGCTCACCACCAGAAGCACCCAGTTGCGCCACTTCAGGGGTGCCAGGAAATACACCAGCAGCGTCAGCGGCAGGTAGGCGAACAGAAATGTCAGGCTGCTGAAAACCAAGCAGTCTCCTCCTCTCTCGGTAAAAGCACGCCGTCACGCAGAGGGATAACGGCGCTCAGACAGATTTGCAGCCGCAGGCTAAGCTGCGGCTGCGAGGATCGAAAACACGGATCAGGCAAAAAGATCGTTGAACTGCTCCACGATCTCATCCTGATGCTCTGCGGAGGCGACCATGGCCACATAGTTGCCGTTCTGAACCACCTTGGCCTTGCCCCAGGCCTCCATGGACTCCGGGTACCAGGCACCGCCCTCGGCCTGGGCGTCCACCCGGTCCTGCAGGATCTCCACAGCTTTCTGGGTATCTTCTGCCGTTTCGCACTCCACAAGTACCAGTTCATTGACCACAGAGCTCATCAGCGGGGCCTTTACCAGCAGCTGCTTGGCAGCTACATCTCCCATACCGGGGTAGTAGCTCTCCAGCATATCGCCCTCGATGGTGGTCATCAGCAGATCACCCTCCTGGCTGTTCTGGGCATCCTCCGTCCAGTGGTACTCCTCACAAAGCTGGGTATAAAAATCACTCAGGGAAACCTCCTTGGTCTCTGTTTCCTCTGTGGAAGAACTGCCGCAGGCCGTCAGCAGGCCCAGCGCCAGCAAAAGTGTCATGGTCATAGCCAGTTTGCGCATCATCATGATTGTCTCCTTTTCATCCCATTGTATTTTTTCCGTCTGATAGACGGCACACCGATAAAAAAAGTTCCCGCCTCTTTAAAAATCATCTGCATTTTCCCGCAAATTATCCAGCCCCCAGGGCCTGCTTGCAATTATCCCTGTTTCGCGGTATGATTGCAACGACAATTTGACAACAAACCCGTAACAAATTGAAATAGAAAGCAGGCGTTTTTTATGTACAGCTTCCGCAATGACTATAGTGAAGGGGCACATCCCAAGGTGCTGGAGGCCCTTACCAAGACGAACCTCCTTCAGACCTGCGGCTACGGTACGGATCCCATCTGCCGGGAGACGGCAGACCTGATCCGGACATTATGCAAAGCTCCCCAGGCGGACGTGCACCTTTTGGTCGGCGGCACCCAGACCAATCAGGTGGTGGTAGCCGCTCTGCTGGCGCCGTATGAGGCAGTGATCAGCACCCACGCAGCTCACGTCAACACCCACGAAACCGGCGCCATTGAGGCCACCGGCCACAAGGTCTGCGACGTGTTTGCTCCCGACGGCAAGCTGACGCCGGAATTGGTGGAATCCGTACTGGCCCAGCACAACGGCACGGAGCACATGGTTCTGCCCCGCATGGTCTACATCTCCGATACCACGGAGATGGGCACTGTTTATACCAAGGCGGAGCTGACCGCCCTGCGGCGCTGCTGTGACCAGCACGATCTCCTCCTATATCTGGACGGTGCCCGTTTGGGCAGTGCTCTTACCGCACCCTCCAATGACCTGACACTGGCGGATGTGGCGGCCCTTACCGACGCATTCTACATCGGCGGCACCAAAAACGGCATTCTCTTCGGTGAGGCACTGGTTCTGTCCAAGTCTCACCCCCACTTCCGCTGGCACATGAAGCAGCGGGGTGCGGTGCTGGCCAAGGGCCGGCTGCTGGGCGTGCAGTTCCGGGCCCTGCTGGAAGACGGCCTCTTCTTCGACATCGCCCGCCATGCCAACGCCCAGGCCCAGCGCCTGGCGGAGGGAATGGAGGCGCTGGGCGTTCCCTTCTCCACGCCGCCTGTATCCAACCAACTGTTCGTCATTTTGCAAAATGAGACCGTTGCCCGTCTGCAGGAGCTGGGCTACGAATTTGAAACAGATCACGAAGTGGATCCCGCCCACACCTGCATCCGCCTGGTAACCAGCTGGGCAACGCCGGATCAGGCGGTGGAAGACTTCTTGCGGGATCTCAAAGGCATCCTGTAATCTTCCCAGGTATTCGCCGGGTCTCTCCTTTCTCTCAACAATCACTGTTTTACCGGCACGCTTTTCACTTGCAGATTTTTCCGGCAAAAAAGCGGAATATTCGCTGCCTTTCGAGTCAAACTAGGCTTGCGATACCCAGTGACCCAACATTCACTATGATTCAGATGAAAAGGAGAAACCCATATGTCTAGCAACAACAACAAGATCAACGTTCCCGAGGCCCGTGCCGCTATGGATAAGTTCAAGATGGAGGCTGCCGCCGAGGTTGGTGTGAACCTGAAGGAAGGCTACAACGGTGACCTCACCTCCCGTCAGGCCGGTTCCGTGGGCGGCCAGATGGTCAAGAAGATGATCGAGTCCTACGAGAAGAACCTGTAACTTCCACTGAACGCAGCAAGGGACCCGGCAGCCGCCGGGTCCCTTAGCCTGTCAAAAAGTTTTTGACAGGCTGCCCAAGATTTCAGAACTGAAAAAAGTTCTGAAATCTTCTCATTAAAAACGAAAGACACCCCTCCTGGGTTTCTTTCGTAACTATCTTCCTTCCCGTAGTCCAGGGCAATTCCATAGATTGAAAATCTCAGGGACCCGGCAGCCGCCGGGTCCCTTTTTCTATTCAAAGGTTCTTCTCCCGCTCTGCCTGGGCAAGATCCGCCAAGGTAAAGCGGTCGATATACGCATTGATGGTGGCGTAAAGCCCCGTCCAGAAATCCAATGTAGCGCACCGGTCGCACCGCTCGCACAGATTCTCTTCCCCCTCCAGGCAGGCCACTGGGGCAAGGTTCCCCTCCGTCAGACGGAGGATACTGCCCACGGTGTACTCTTCCGGTCTGCGGGTCAGGCGGTATCCCCCCTGGGCTCCCCGGCCGCTGCGCAGCAGCCCCGCCTTGCTCAAGAGCCCGGCGATCTGCTCCAGATACTTCATGGAGATCTGCTGGCGCTGGGCCACATCCTTGAGGGAGACGAATCCATCCTCCCCATTCACGGCAATATCGATCATCAGTCGCAGGGCATAGCGCCCCTTGGTGGAAATCTTCATGAACCGGCAGCCTCCTTCCCTTTTCCCCATTTTGCCATGGAGTTAGTAGGATTTCAAGTAAAACTTGACGGCTGTCTCCCCTGTGGAATTGACAGTCCGGCGGTTTTTTCGTACAATAAACACGGTTTGAACGCCTACACACGAAAGGAGCCGGAAGTATGGACTACGCAAAGGAATCACTGCGCCTGCACTATGAATGGAAGGGCAAGCTGGAGGTCACCCCCCGGGCAGAGGTGAACTCCAAGGAGGCACTGTCCCTGGCCTATACGCCGGGCGTTGCCCAACCCTGCCTGGAGATTCAAAAGGATATCGCCAAGAGCTACGAGCTCACCCGGCGGTGGAACACCGTGGCGGTGGTCACCGACGGCAGCGCCGTGCTGGGCCTGGGAGACATCGGCCCCGAGGCCGGTATGCCGGTGATGGAGGGCAAGTGCGTCCTCTTCAAGGCTTTCGGAGGCGTGGATGCTATTCCCCTTTGCGTCCGCAGCCATGATGTGGATGACATTGTCAACACCGTGGCGCTGCTGGCAGGTTCCTTCGGCGGCGTGAATCTGGAGGATATCTCCGCTCCCCGCTGCTTTGAGATCGAACGTAAGCTCAAGGAGCGCTGCGACATTCCCATCTTCCACGACGACCAGCACGGCACCGCCGTCATCACCCTGGCGGGTCTCACCAACGCGCTGAAGGTGGTGGGCAAGCGTCTTGGGGATGTCCGCATCGTCATCAACGGCGCCGGAGCCGCAGCCATCTCCATCACGAAGCTGCTGCTCTCCGCAGGTGCCAAGGACGTGACCCTCTGTGACCGCAAGGGCGCCATCTATGCCGGCCGCAGCGAGGGCATGAACTGGATCAAGGAGGAAATGGCCCAGGTCACCAATCCGGAAAAGCGCGCCGGATCCCTGGCAGATATGCTGGCCGGAGCGGATGTCTTCATCGGTGTCTCCGCTCCCGGGGTCGTCACCACGGATATGGTCCGCACCATGGCCAAGAACGCCGTTCTCTTTGCCTGTGCCAACCCCACGCCGGAGATCTTCCCCGACGACGCCAGGGCCGGAGGCGCGGCGGTGGTAGCCACCGGCCGCAGCGACTATCCCAATCAGATCAACAATGTTCTGGCATTCCCCGGCATCTTCCGGGGCGCTTTGGACGCCCGGGCCAGCGACATCAACGACGACATGAAAATCGCTGCCGCCCATGCTCTGGCGGGGCTCATCTCGGATGAGGAGCTCTCCGCAGACTATATCATCCCCGCCGCCTTCGATCCCCGGGTGAAAGATGCCGTGGCCTCGGCTGTTGCCCAGGCCGCCCGGGATTCCGGCGTGGCCCGCATCTGATCTCCGCTTTCCATTGAAAAATGAGGCAGCACCGCCATGGTGCTGCCTCACTCTTTTTTCTCTTCAGTTTTTTCCTCCAGATCCAGCCGCAGGTAGATGAGCTGTTCCATGGGCGTACCGTTGTAGGAGGGCACCTCCCGAAAGCCCCGCTTCTTGTAAAGACGGACAGCGTCCTCCAGAAAGGGGAAGGTATCCAGCAGCACCGCCCGATAGCCCGCATCCCGGGCGTCGGCGATCACCTGATCCACCAGCCGCCCCGCCAGGCCGTGTCCACGGAACGCCGGACGGACATAGAGCCGCTTGAGCTCACAGGATTCCCCGTCGATCCGCCGCAGTGCCACGCAGCCTGCCGCCGCCCCATCCGCCCGGGCAAGATACAGCCGTCCATCCGGCGGGCCGTATTTCTCCCGCAGCTGCTCCAGCTCCGTGTCATAGTGCTGCAGCGCCAGATACCCCTGAAAGTCCGGCTGCCGGCACAGCAGCATGTCCATATACTCGCCGAAGAGCTGTTCCAGCTCTGCCCGGTCATCATATCCTGGTTCCAGCGTGATTTCCATGTCCGCTCCTTTCCGTCCCGGTATATCCCCCAGCGGTGTCCTTTCTTAGAAGCCTGTTAGCGGTTCCGCTCTGATTGCGCCCCGTCATAGAGAATGCGGAAGAGCTTCTTTCCCGCCTCCGTCTTGAACACCCGCTCAAGCGCCCGGTTCGCCGCCTCCCTGCTGAGGCCATCCTCATAGATATTCACCAGAAAATCTGCCTCCAGAAGGATCTGATAATCCATCCCGTCCACCTGATCGTAGGTGTGATGATGGCCCACCAGGTAACAAATGCGCTCCACATCCTCTGCCGCCAGACCCAGCTCCGTGAGCATGGCCCGGGCATAGGCCGGGCCCTCCTGCTCCTGCAGCTTTCCGTCGCAGCGGCCGTACTTCCGCTCCGCGGGATGAATACCGATATCGTGAACCAGCGCCGCACATTCCACCAGATACTGGATGCGAGGGGGCACCTGCTCCATGCGCCCGATCAGCTGTGCAAACCGGTGAACTTTCATAAAATGTTGGATCCGCTGGGGATCCCCGCAGTCAAAGTCCATCATCTTTTCCGTCAGTGTATCCATCAACTGTTCCATGGTCGTTTCCTTTCTCTTCACGCCGCCGTCATTCTTCTCTCCGCGCGGATCTCCCACGCCGGTATGCGGCCAGCAGCCGTCGGCCGGTCTCTGTGCGGAACAGCGGTGCGAGTTTCTCCAAGCGCTCCGGGGACGGGGGATCTTCATAGCAGTTGACCAGCAGGTCTGCCTCCATCAGCAGGCCCAGCAGCCTGCCATGGGAACCGCTGTAATCATGGTGCCGCTCCACCAGTTCCAGCACCCGGGGCGTACACTGGGCCGGGTATCCCGCCTGCTGTAAAAATGCCTCCACCAGGCGGGGAGCCTCACGGCGCTGGTTTTCCTGACAGGCGTCGCCGCCGTAGTGCTCCTTGCAGTATTTGATGGGAATATCATGCAGGATAGCCGCCGCCTGCAAAATCATCCGTTCCTCCGTCTCCAGGCCTTCCGCCTCGCCCAGCAGTCTTGCAAGGCCGTACACCTTCAAAATGTGCTCTGTGCGCCGTTGGTGACCATCCTCATAGAGGAGGGCATCCAGCAGCAGCGTCTGTTCCTGATCCATCCCCGTATACTCACTTTCTCCCGTGATGCTGTTGAGTGTAGCACGGTTCTTCCCCGCTTGCAACCCTGCAGGCCACAAAGAAAGCCCCCGGGAACCGGCATGGTTCCCAGGGGCATCAGTCTTCAGATTTGCTTTTTTAATGGTCAAGATACTGCCCGGTTCCGGATTCCAGCTCTGTAACTGTCCCAAACCCGCTGATCTCAATTTCATACCAGGTATCCCCGTTGGTGATCACATAGCTGTATTCATTCCACAGTCCCTCATTGCTGATCTCCTGGGATAGGACCTCCCCGCCGCCGGATGTTTCCAGGGCGATCTGCTGGGCCTCCGCCGCATCAACGCGCAGCAGCATCACGGCGGCTATGCCTACCACAGCCAACGCGACAACCGCCCCCACAACGATCCCGATTATCTTCTTAACAGACATGTTTTGCATTTTTCATCTTCCTCCTGTGTATCAACTCATGGTGTGTCTCTTTGTCTATATAACACATGATACCCCGGTTTTATTGCACGCAAGCGAAAAAAATTACTGCAGTATCATTCAGCAGGCTTTTCTTTACGGCTCCGGGCGTGATTGGCCATTGCTTTTTGTGATCCCGCTCTGGTATAGTGATGGTAAGAGGACGATTGCGCGCCTGTGGCGGACGTCCCAAAAGGAGGAGATCACCCATGAGCAGACTGGACATCAGAACCCCCAGCCAGACCCAGGCGGTGGTGGATCAGCTCTACCGGAATGTAGAGCGGAGAATCGCCTCCAGCCCGCCGGGCCTTTGTCCCATCGATATGGCGCTGAATTTTCTGGAGCTGTGTCACGCCCAGACCTGCGGCAAGTGCGTACCCTGCCGGATCGGGCTGGGACAGCTTTCCGATATGCTGCGGGAAGTCCTGGACGGCCAGCCGGACATCCGCATTCTGCACCGGATCCAACAGACCGCCCAAACCATCGTGGATACCGCCGACTGTGCCATCGGCATCAACGCCGCCCAGTTGGTACTGATGGGCCTCCAGGGCTTCCGGGACGACTATGAGGAGCATATCCTCCGGCACCGGTGCCTGGGAAGCCTGAAAAACCCGGTGCCCTGCGTGGCACTGTGCCCAGCAGGGGTGGATATTCCCGGCTACATCGCCCTGGTCCACGCCGGCCGGTATGCCGACGCCGTGCGCCTGATCCGAAAGGACAACCCCTTCCCGGTGGCCTGCGCCTACATCTGCGAGCACCCCTGCGAGGCCCGCTGCCGCCGCCGCATGGTGGATGATGCGGTGAACATCCGGGCGCTGAAGCGCTACGCCGTGGATCAGGCGGGCGAGGTACCTCAGCCTGCCTGCGCTCCTTCCACAGGGAAAACGGTGGCCGTCATCGGCGGCGGCCCCGGCGGTCTCTCCGCCGCCTACTATCTGGCTCTCATGGGCCACAGCGTCACCGTTTTTGAAAAGCGAAAGGCCCTGGGCGGTATGCTGCGCTACGGCATCCCCGACTACCGCTTTCCCCGCACTCTTCTGGACGCGGAGATCGCCTCCATTTTATCCCTGGGCATCACAGTCCGCACAGAGGTGAACGTGGGCGTGGACGTGACGCTGGATCAGCTGAAACAGGAATACGACTGCCTGTATCTGGCCATCGGCGCTCACACTGACAAAAAGACGGGCATCGAGGGAGAAAACAGCCGGGGCGTGGTCTCCGCGGTGGAACTGCTGCGGGGCATCGGCGACGGCGAGGTGCCGGACTTCACCGGCAAACGGGTGGTGGTCATCGGCGGCGGCAACGTGGCCATGGATGTCACCCGCAGTGCCATCCGTCTGGGGGCGGATCGGGTCACCTGTGTCTACCGCCGCCGGAAAGAGGATATGACAGCCCTGCCGGAGGAAGTGGAGGGCGCCGAGGCCGAGGGTGCGGAGCTGCTGACCCTCCACGCCCCGGTGCGGATCGAAAGCGATGATTCCGGCGCCGCCGTGGCGCTGTGGACGCAGCCCCAGATCATCGGCGAGATGGACCGCCAGGGCCGTCCCAAGCCGGGCACCGCCCGGGCGGCAGAACACCGGGTAGAGGCGGACGTTATCATCGTGGCCATCGGCCAGGGCGTGGAATCCCTGGGCTTCGAGCAGTCCGGCGTGGTGATCCAGCGGGGCGGCACCCTGCTGGCCGGATCGGACACCAGGCTGCCGGATCTGGAGGGCGTGTTTGCCGGAGGCGACTGCGTCACCGGCCCCGCCACCGTCATCCGGGCCATCGCCGCCGGCAAGGCCGCCGCGGCCAACATCGACGAATATCTTGGCTTCCATCACGAGATCGCCTCGGCGGTGCGGGTACCGGCTCCCCGGTTCTCCGACCTCAAGCCCCGGGGCCGGGTCAACACCACCGAGCGGGACGCCTGCGAACGCAAGCATGACTTCACCTGTATCGAATGCGGCCTGACCGCGGAGGAGGCGGAGCAGGAATCCTCCCGCTGCCTGCGGTGCGACCACTTCGGATATGGAGTTTTCAAGGGAGGACGTGTGGAAAAATGGTAAATGCAATCATTGACGGCCGCTCCGTCTCCGTGCAGACGGGCACCACCATTCTGGACGCCGCCCAGGCCGCCGGCATCCCCATCCCCCATCTGTGCTACTTAAAGGGCATCAACGAGATCGCCGCCTGCCGCATGTGCGTGGTGGAGATCGACGGCATCGAGCGGCTGGTCACCGCCTGCGACAACGCGGTGCTGGAGGGTATGGTGATCCACACCAACTCTCCCCGGGTACGCCGGGCCCGGCGTACCAATCTGCGATTGCTGCTCAGCCAGCACGATACCAGCTGCACCACCTGTATCCGCAGCGGCAACTGTGAGCTCCAGACTCTCTCCCAGGATCTGAACATCCACTATCAGCCCTACGCGGTAAAGCCGGAGCGCTCCCGCATCGACCTGGACGCCCCCCTGATCCGGGAGGCGGGAAAGTGCATCAAGTGTATGCGCTGCGTGCAGATCTGCGACAAAGTCCAGAATATGCACATCTGGGACGTGGCCGGCACCGGCTCCCGCACCACGGTGGATGTGAGCTTCAACCGCCTGCTCAAAGATACCGACTGTACCTACTGCGGCCAATGCGTCACCCACTGCCCCACCGGCGCTCTCACCGCCCGGGACGATACCAATGCTGTGTTCGACGCCCTGGAGGATCCCAACATCACCACCGTCATCCAGGTGGCTCCGGCGGTGCGGGTGGCCTGGGCAGAGAGCTTCGGCCTGGATCCGGCTCTGACCACCACGGGACGGATGGTGGCGGCGCTGCGGCGGATCGGCTTTGACTATGTGTTCGACACCAACTTCACCGCGGATCTCACCATCATGGAGGAGGGCAGCGAGTTTCTCCAGCGGTTCACCCACAAGAACCAATACCGCTGGCCCATGTTTACCTCCTGCTGCCCCGGCTGGGTACGCTTTGTAAAGGGCCAGTTCCCCGCCTGGACGGAAAATCTCTCCACCGCCAAATCCCCCCAGCAGATGTTCGGCGCCGTGGCCAAGAGCTACTTTGCCCAGCGCAAGGGTATCGATCCCCACAAGATGTTCGTGGTGTCGGTGATGCCCTGTATCTCCAAAAAGAGTGAGTGCCGCCTGCCCACCATGCGGGATGCCTGCGGGGACCCGGATGTGGATGCGGTGTTGACCACCCGGGAGCTGGCCCGCCTGCTGCGCAGCGAGCACATCCTGCCCCAGGATCTGCCGGAGGAATCCTTTGATTCTCCCCTGGGCTCCGGCACCGGTGCGGCGGTGATTTTCGGCGCCACCGGCGGCGTCATGGACGCGGCACTGCGCAGCGCCTACTTCCTGGTCACCGGAGCAAATCCGGATCCGGATGCCTTTGCCCAGGTGCGGGGAAACCGCCCCTGGAAAGAGGCCGTTTTCACCATTCCCGGCGCCGGGGAAGTCCGGGTGGCTGTAGTCAGCGGCCTGGGCAGCACCCGGCAGCTGATGGAAGCCCTGGAAAAGGGACAGGTATCCTATGACTTTGTGGAAGTGATGGCCTGTCCCGGCGGCTGTGCCGGCGGCGGCGGGCAGCCCATTCATGAGGGGGCCGAGTTGGCTGCGGAACGCGGCCAGCGTCTGTGGCAGCTGGACGCGGCCTCCGGCATCCGCTTTTCCCATGAGAATCCGGAAATCCAGGCTCTGTACCGGGAATTTTTGGGCAAGCCCTTGGGGAAGGTGTCCCATCACCTGCTCCACACCGACCATCTGGCCTGGCGAATGCCCTCTTCCGGCAATTCTCCGGAAATCTGACCCTACCGCTGCACCGGCGTTCCCCTGACCTGCAGGGATGCCGGACCGTTGAAATCTGTACCAAGGAACCGGCAAAGGGAGGAGACCAGTTTAAGGCCTCCTCCCTTTGTGATCCCTCCGTGCCTGCTTCCAGTCAGGCCAATACGGTGTTGCCCCTGTCTGGCCGCACCAAATATGCGGAAAACTGATCCTCGTGTGTTTTCCCCAAAAAGCAAAGAGCAATTTGGAGGAAGCTCCAAAAAATACCGGAATATTCTCCTATACTTGACAAATATTGTCCATTTTGATACGCTCTGGTCAAGGAAACATTCACCAAAGGAGGCGGGGACAATGATCATTACCCGGGAGACTGATTATGCCCTCCGTATCCTGCGCGTTCTCCTGGACGGAGAGCTGCATACCGTGGGACAAATTTCGCAGGACGAGCTGCTGCCCCAGTCCTTCGCCTACAAAATCTTAAAAAAGCTGGATAAAGCAGGCCTGATCGACGTTGTCCGGGGGACGGCGGGGGGCTGCCGGCTGGCAGCCGATCTGTCGGCGGTCAGCCTCTATGATCTGATGATGGCCATAGGCGAGCACAGCGGCCTGAGCGCCTGCATGGATCCGGCGTATCCGTGTTCCTGGCGCAGCTGCCACGGCGGCTGCACGGTGCACGGCAAATTGCTGGAAATTCAAAAGAATTTGGATAATGAGCTTCGCTCCCACAGTCTGCGGGAAATCCTGACGGAGCCCTGATCTTTTTTATACGCGAAAACTGGATAAATTTTGTCAAGAATAAAAAGGAGGTAATGAGATGCTGTTTCAAACAACTCAGGCCCACGAGGAGCTGCGGGCCAAAATCCGCGCCTTTGCGGAGGAAGAGATCAAACCCATCGCGTTCATGCTGGATCAGCAAAATGAATTTCCCGATGAGGCCATCCGCAAGCTGGGCGAGCTGGGCCTCATGGGCATCCCCTTCCCCAAGGAGTACGGCGGCGCCGGGCTGGACGCCCTGAGCTACGCCATCGCCGTGGAGGAGCTGGCCCGGGTGGACGGCGGTGCCGGTGTCATTCTCTCCGCCCACGTGTCCCTGGGCTCCTGGCCCATCTTTGCCTACGGCACCGAGGCCCAGAAGCAAAAGTATCTGGTGCCTCTTGCCAAGGGTGAGAAAATCGGCGCCTTCGGTCTGACGGAGCCCAACGCCGGCTCTGACGCCGGCGGCACGGAGACCACCGCCGTTCTCAAGGGGGACCACTACGTCCTCAACGGCGGCAAGATCTTCATTACCAACGCCCCCAAGGCGGACACCTATGTGGTCTTTGCCGTCACCACGCCGGACATCGGTACCCGGGGCATCTCTGCTTTCATTGTGGAAAAAGGCTGGAAGGGCTTCTACTTTGGAGATCACTATGACAAAATGGGCATCCGCTCCTCCTCTACCGCCGAGCTGATCTTCGACAATGTGGAGGTGCCCAAGGAGAATCTCCTGGGCAAGGAGGGCGAGGGCTTCAAGATTGCCATGTCCACCCTGGACGGCGGCCGCATCGGCATCGCGGCCCAGGCGCTGGGCATCGCCCAGGGAGCCTATGACGCCGCAGTGGACTACGCCAAGGAGCGCATCCAGTTCGGCAAGCCCATCGGCTTCCAGCAGGCCATCTCCTTCAAACTGGCGGACATGGCCACCAAGCTCCGCTGTGCCCGGTTCCTGGTGTATTCCGCCGCGGAGCTCAAGGAGGCCCATGCCCCCTACGGCATGGAGTCCGCCATGGCCAAGATGTACGCCTCCGACATCGCCCTGGAGGTCACCAACGATGCTCTGCAGATCCACGGAGGCGCCGGCTTCATGAAGGGCATGGAGGTAGAGCGGGCCTACCGGGACGCCAAGATCACCACCATCTACGAGGGCACCAACGAGATCCAGCGGGTGGTCATCGCTTCCCACATCCTGGGCAAGCCCCCCAAGAGTGCCGGCGGTTCGGCCAGCCGGCCCAAGAAGCCCGCCCCCATCACCGGCATCCGCAAGAAAGTCATCCTGCGGGACGGCTCTCCCGCCGAGCAGGTGGCGGCCCTGGTGGAGCATCTGAAAAAGGACGGCCACGACTTCACCGTAGGTATCCCCCTGGACACCCCCATCGCCCAGGCGGAACGGGTGGTGTCCGCCGGCAAGGGCATCGGTGAAAAAGAGAACATGAAGCTCATTGAGGATCTGGCCAAAGCTGCCGGTGCGGCCATCGGCTCTTCCCGCCCGGTGGCCGAGACGCTGAAGTACGTGCCGCTGAACCGGTACGTGGGCATGTCCGGCCAGAAGTTCACCGGCAACCTGTACATCGCCTGCGGCATCTCCGGTGCGGTGCAGCACCTCAAGGGCATCAAGGATGCCTCCACCATCGTGGCCATCAACAAAAATGCCGGGGCCCCCATTTTCAAGAACTGCGACTACGGCATCGTGGGAGATGTAAATGAGATCCTGCCTCTGCTGACCGCCGCCCTGGACACCGGCGAGAAGCAGCCGGCGCCTCCCATGGTGAAGATGAAGCGGCCCCGTCCCCCCAAGGAAGCCCCTATCGGCAAGCGGTACGTCTGCGGCGGCTGCGGCTACGAGTACGTCCCGGAACTGGGCGACCCGGATGGTGAGATCGCTCCCGGTACGCTGTTTGAAAAGCTGCCGGAGGACTGGGTCTGCCCGGAGTGCGCCGAGGCCAAGGACCAGTTCATTGAAGCGTAACGGCCCAATATTCGTGAGTAAAGGAGGATTTCTGTATGCATTGCGTAAGAATGGTCACTGACAATCTCTATTGGGTCGGCGCCAACGACCACCGTCTGGCCCTGTTCGAGAATATCCATCCCATCCCCAAGGGCGTCAGCTACAACGCCTATCTGCTGCTGGACAAAAAGAGTGTCCTGTTCGACACGGTGGACTGGTCCGCCTGCCGGCAGCTGCTGGAAAACATCCAGTATCTGCTGGACGGAAAGCCCCTGGACTATCTGGTCATCAACCACATGGAACCGGACCACGGCGCCTCTATCGAGGAGATCCTGCTCCGCTATCCCAAGGTGCAGGTGATCTCCACAGAAAAGGCCTTTATGCTCATGCGCCAGTTCGGCTTCCAGCTGGAGGGCCACAAGTGCATCGAGGTGAAGGAGGGCGACACCTACTCCTTCGGCGACCACACGGTCACCTTTGTGGGGGCTCCCATGGTCCACTGGCCGGAGGCCATGGTGACCTTTGATACCACCAACGGCGTTCTCTTCTCCGCCGACGCTTTCGGCTCCTTCATCGCTCTGGACGGCAAGCTCTTCGCCGACGAGGTAAACTTTGACCGGGACTGGATCGACGAGGCCCGCCGGGACCTGACCAACATCGTGGGCAAGTACGGCCCCCACATCCAGCTGCTGCTGAAAAAGGCCGGCGGCATTCTGGATCAGATCCGATACATCTGCCCCCTCCACGGTCCCGTGTGGCGCAAGGACCTGGGGTACTTCATCGACAAGTACGACAAGTGGAGCCGCTATGAGCCGGAGGTCAACGGTGTGCTGATCGTCTATGCCTCCATGTACGGCAACACGGAAGCCGCCGCCCAGGCTCTGGCCGCCAAGCTCTGTGAGAAGGGCATCACCGACGTGGCGCTGTACGACGTGTCCAACACCCATGTGTCCTACCTGATCTCCGAGACCTTCAAGTACAGCCATGTGGTGCTGGCCTCCGTCACCTACAATCTGGGGATCTATCCGGTGATGAAGAATTATCTGGAGGATATGAAGGCGCTGAACCTGCAAAACCGCACCTTTGCCATCATTGAAAACGGCTCCTGGGCCTGCAAATCCGGCGACCTGATGCAGAAGTTCCTGGATGAGGAAATGAAGAACATGACGGTCCTCAACGAGCGGCTGAGCCTGGCCTCCTCCCTGCTGCCTGACAAGGCCGTGGAGCTGGACAAGCTGGCAGACGCCCTGGTGGAGTCCCTGCAGGAAAAGGCCGGGGGCTGACGTTTTTCCCGGGCGGCAAGCCCGGATCACGTACCTGCAAAGCAGCATGTGCCTTATACGAAACATACCGGGCAGGAAATCAGTTCCTGCCCGGTACTTTTTTCGCGATTGATGGATAGACCGCTATCGGCCGGGATATCCGCTCCATCCCCTGTAACACTCTGCCGAAAGAAGCGTGGATAAGGGCAGCTCATCCAAACTGCGGGCAAAAAAAACCGGAAGCATAAAGATGCTTCCGGTTATGGCAGCGGGTGAAGGATTCGAACCCTCACATACAGAGTCAGAGTCTGCTGTGCTACCCTTACACAAACCCGCTATAGTGCGTTCGCCCGCAGCGAACAGATATTATTATACAGATATTTCCCGGTTTGTCAAGCAATTTCTTCAAAATTATTTCTACGATTTTTCAGGCGCAATTTTCCGCCTTCTAAGCAATTAAAAGGTTTTTCCATCACATTTCTTTACAAAAGAGGCCGCTGCTGACAGCAGCGGCCTCCCATCAGCCAGATTTTTTATGCCTCCAGGGCAGCTTTCAGCTGCTCCACGCGGTCGGTCTTCTCCCAGGAAACCCCCAGGTCTTCCCGGCCCATGTGTCCATACGCCGCCAGCTTGCGGTAAATGGGCTTACGCAGATCCAGGTCCCGAATGATGGCGGTGGGCCGCAGATCGAACACCTTGCGGACGGCAGCCTCCAGCCGGTCATCAGACACCGTGCCGGTACCGAAAGTGTCCACCAGGATGCTCACAGGCTGGGCAACACCGATGGCGTAGGCCAGTTCCACCTGGCAGCGGCGGGCAAGGCCGGCGGCCACGATGTTCTTGGCCACCCACCGGGCGGCATAAGCCGCGCTGCGGTCCACCTTGGTGGGATCCTTGCCGGAGAAGCAGCCGCCGCCGTGGGGGGCGCTGCCGCCGTAAGTATCCACGATGATCTTGCGGCCGGTGAGGCCGGAGTCCGCGGCGGGGCCGCCCTTGACGAAGCGTCCGGTGGGGTTCACGTAATACTTGGTATTCTCATCCAGCATATTGGCGGGGATGACTACCTTAGCCACCTGCTCGATCATATCCTTGCGAATCTGCTCCAGGGTGACATCAGGGTTGTGCTGGGTGGAGATGACCACGGTATCCACCCGGACGGGGCGGTTGTTCTCGTCATACTCCACGGTGACTTGGCTCTTGCCGTCGGGACGCATGTAGGGCAGCAGGCCGCTCTTGCGAACCTCCGCCATGCGCAGGCACAGCTTCTGGGCCAGGGACAGCGGCAGGGGCATCAGCTCCGGCGTCTCGTCGCAGGCGTAACCGAACATCATGCCCTGGTCTCCCGCGCCGTTGGACAACTCGCTGTCTGCGCCGGACTTGCTCTCCAGAGATTTGTCCACGCCCAGGGCGATGTCCGGGGACTGTTCGTCGATGGAGGTGATGACGCCGCAGGTATCGCAGTCAAAGCCGTACTTGCCACGGTCATAGCCGATCTCCCGCACCACTTCCCGGGCGATCTTGGCGATATCCACATAGCAGGTGGTGGTGATCTCGCCCATCACATGGATGAGGCCGGTGCAGGCTGTGGTCTCGCAGGCCACGCGGCCCATGGGATCCTGGGCCAGGATGGCATCCAGGACGGCGTCGGAAATCTGATCGCAGACCTTGTCGGGATGTCCTTCCGTCACAGATTCCGAGGTAAACAGGTAGTGTCTTGCCATAGAATTCGTCTCCTTTTGTTTGTTCCCTTGCCAAGTGACGAAGACAAAAAACATGCGCGTTTCGACGACGAAACGCGCAAAAGGTCACTTTTTCGCTCCTCATCTGTCGGTATCCGCCGGATTTGGCACCTTGAAAAGACAGGTTGCCGTGGTTTCATCGGGCCGTTCCCTCCGCCACTCTTGATAAGGGATTCAATTTTCATATCAAATCATAGCAGGTTTTGGCGGATTGTCAAGGTATGAATGGCGTATTTCCTCCCATTTCCGAAATTTTCTTTCAAATTTCTGCTGAGGAACTGCCCTGATTGCCCCCAAATCTCATGGTTGTTCAAAAATTATACATGACTTTTTCTGCCAGAGCGGATATAATATCTTTAATTTTTGAATTCCGCCAACTGGAGGTTTTGATTTTGAGGAAGCTCTGTGACGCCATTGACCGCTTCTGTCTGTACCATCCCCGCTTTGGGATCCCTAACCTGATGCGCTATGTGGTCTTCATCATGGGCGCCGTATTCATTCTGGATCTGTTCTCCAGCGGCGCCGCCACCAACATGCTGTATTTTGACGCGAACCTCATTCTCCAGGGCGAGTTGTGGCGGCTGGTCACCTGGCTGTTTACCCCCAGCAACACCTCCGTCTTCTGGGTGGTCATCAGCCTGTCCTTCTACTATTTCATCGGCACAGCGGTGGAGAGCTACTGGGGCCCGGCCAAATTCACGTTGTTCTACCTCACCGGGGCGGTCTTCATGGTGGCTCTGGCCATGCTCTCCTGCCTGTTTGTTCCGTTTTCCATTGTTTCCAGCTATGATCTCAACCGGGTACTGTTTCTGGCCTTTGCTACGCTGTACCCCGACGCACTGATCCGCTTCTATCTGATTTTGCCCATCAAGGCCAAGTGGCTGGCCGCTTTGTACGTGATCCTCACCGTCTACGACCTGTCCCGGATGGGACTTGCCATGATGGCTATGACCCTGCCGCCTCTGGTGGGACTGTGGTTCGTC
The DNA here is from genome assembly GCA_905200545.1 of uncultured Oscillibacter sp. Classification (GTDB taxonomy): domain Bacteria; phylum Bacillota; class Clostridia; order Oscillospirales; family Oscillospiraceae; genus Oscillibacter. The sequence goes on along the minus strand of CAJKKQ010000007.1, from coordinate 72,483 downwards.
TACGCTGTGTTCTTCTGGGACCGCATTGCGGACCTCCTGGCGGAATTCGGCTTTGCAGTCCGCCGCCAGAACTCCAAACAGACCATCCACTTTAAATCCGCCGTCAAGCAGCAGCAAAAGAAAGCCAAGGAACAGGGCTACCGCCACCGCTGTGAGATCTGCGGCCGGACGGATACGGAGTATCCGGACCTGCAGTTCCGCTACTGCTCCCGCTGTGCCGGATACCACTGTTTCTGCCAGGATCACATCTTCAACCACACCCACTTTACCGAATGACCTGACCGCGGGCGCCTGAATCCAGGCGCCCGCGGCTTGTGTTTTTCCCCAAAATTTTAGCTGGATCCTGTGGGATCCTACAAAGCAATAGCCCACAGGGTATTTTTCCTTGATAACGCCCTTTTCTCTCCATTTCCGGTGCGGTATACTGGAAAAAACACCACCGCCCCGGCGGAGAAACGGAGGCCCCCATGGAAGCGCAACGCATGACACCGCTGTCCGATCTGGCCAGAGAACTGCTGCTGAAAGAATCATTCCTGAAAAAGCTGGGTATCCGCCGGGAGGCCTCGGGGCGGCTTTTGGGCAGCGTCCCCTGGACACAGCTCACCGCCCCCCTGGAGCCCATTACCGGCCGGATCTCCTGTGCCCGGGCCCTGGATGCCTTCCGTCCCCTGCTGGACACCATCGCCCTGGAGCCGGCTGAGGGCTGGCTGCCTTACACCTACCAGGTGGCCCGGTGCATGCTCTATCCGGAAGCAGACCGCACCCACACCTCCGCCCAGTGGGACGGTGCCTTTTGCTTTTTGCAGTTTCTGCAGGCGGTCTTTACGGCAGAGCGGCAGGCCCTTCCCTTTGACCCCTGGCTGGACTTTGCCTTCTGCTCCCGGGAAGAACTCTCCGCCAGCGCTGTGGCGGAGCCCTACCGCCAGTTCCTGTACCGCTGGCAGGAGGAGTACATCTATGAAATGCTGCGCCTGGGCCGGGAGGTAACGCCTTTCCACACCCTGGAGCACATTGCCGGCGTCCATCATGTGGCCATGACGGTCTCCCGGGCCTTCTCTGCCGGTGGAGGGCTCATCGACCTGGCTCTGGTCTCCGCCGCCGCTGCTGGGCATGACCTGGGAAAATTCGGCTGCAAGCCCGGCGAGCGGGTCCCCTACCTCCACTACTACTACACCGACCAGTGGTTCACCCAGCGCCAGCTGAACATTCTGGGCCATATCGCTGCCAACCATTCCGTCTGGGACCTGGAGATCGAAAACCTCTCCTCGGAGTCCCTGGTTCTGGTATACGCCGACTTCCGGGTCAAGCAGGCCCGCAATGGCGACGGCAGCGAGACCGCGCAGCTCTTTACCCTGCAGGATGCCTTCGACGTGATTCTCAGCAAGCTGGACAACGTGGACAGCGCCAAGCACCGCCGCTATCAGTATGTCTATGCCAAGCTGCGGGATTTTGAGGACTACATGGTCTCCTTCGGGGTGGACACCACCCTCTCGGCCCAGCGTCTGATCCCGCCGCCCCGAAAGGATGCCGCCCTGATGACGCCGGACGAGGTGGTCTGTGCCCTGCGGCGCACCGCCGTGGATCACAATATCCGCCTGATGCACCGTCTGGGCCATGAGCAGCTCTTTGCCCAGACCCTGGAGGCTGCCCGGGGGGAGAAGAACCCCGCCCGCCTGCGAGCCTATGTCTCCATCTTTGAAGAGTATTTCACCTACCTCAGCGCCACTCAGAAAGAGCAGACTCTGGACTTTCTCTATGAGCTGCTGCTGACTCCCGACGGCGACATCCGCCGCCAGGCAGCGGCACTGATCGGCCGGATCCTGGCGGGCTTCCAGTCCGGCTACAAGAAGGAGCTGCCCTCCGGCACTGCGCCGGATCCTCAGGAGGCGCGGCCCTTCCAGCTATGGGAGGAATACCTCAGCCGGATGATCCATCCTGACCGCCGCCTGACCATCCGTCAGACCAGTATGATCCGCTACCAGGCCAAGACGGTGGCGGACGCCCTGTTGGAAGCCTGCTCCGACGCGGACGCCTCCCGGTTTGCAAAGCAGCTCTTCCTCCACTACCGCACTCCCGCCCAGGTGGAGCCGGACGCTGCCTTTGCCCTGCTGGACGCGGTTTTGAATCTGCCTTTGAACCGGATCACCGGATCCGAGCGGCGGCTGCTGGTGGACTTTTCCATCTGGTGGCTGCTCCACGGAGATGCCCCTCAGAAGGCTGCTGCCCTGCGCCTGTTCCGCCATCTGCTCACCGTCCTGTCCCCGGACGGTCAGGAATTTCAGGACATTGCCGACGCCGTGGCGGCGGCAGACTGCTCTGAGAGCATCCCCCTGGTATTTTTGCAGGTGCGGCTGGGAAAATATCTCTATCTGGACATGTCCAGCCAACAGGGACTGCTGGATCAACCCGGCGCCGTCAGCACCGTGTTCCTGGACAATCTGAAAACCGCCACGCCCTGGATCCTCAAGGCCATCGGCGTGGAGTATCTGCAGGAGCTGGTAGCGCACAGCGACCACGCCAATGTACTCCACATTGCCACCCACTTTTCAAACCTCATGAAGGTCAGTGAAAACGTGGTGGTGCGGCGTATGGCAGGCGCGGCCCTGCTGTCCCTGGCCCCCATGCTCACCCCGGATCACCGCAACGAGATCGCCGTGGAGCTCTCCAAGGCGCTGGAGACCGGCCAGGCGGAGATCTCCCAGTACATCCCGCTGTACCTGGGACAATTCGCCCTGTGGCTGACTCCCCGGGAGCTGGACGAGGTGCTGGACCAGATGCTCTCTCTCCTCTCCTCCGCCAACAGCGGGGTGGTGAACGCCGCACTGGCCACCGTGGGTTCCATGCTGGAACACTACGCTGTCTACCGCCAGCGGTTCGGGGAAAGTGCTGCGGTGCTGGAAAAACGCCGGCGCCGGATGGCGGGGCTGCTGCTCAAGGGCCTTGCCTCCTTCCGGGAGTCCGTGCGGCAGGAGGCCCTGCGGATCCTGGGTGAGGGGCTGTTCGCCTCCTCCGTCCTCTCCTTCCAGGATAAGACGGATCTCTTTACCCTCACCGCCAAAAAGATCCTCTTCCTCATCGGCGAGCAGCCGGAGCGGGAGCTGACCTTCTTCTATACCGCCGCCGCCCTCTCCCACATCTACCGTTTCATCATCGCCCACCGTATTGAGTCCGGCCCCTTCCAGTTTGAAACGCCCGACCAGGTGGCGTTCTTCCCCGGTACCTTCGACCCCTTCTCCCTGAGCCACAAGGGCATCGTACAGGAGATCCGGAATCTGGGGATGGAGGTCTATCTGGCCGTGGATGAATTCTCCTGGTCGAAAAAGGCCCAACCCTCCCTGATGCGCCGCCAGATCGTCAGCATGTCCGTGGCGGATGAGTTCGACGTGTACCTTTTCCCCCATGACATCCCGGTGAATCTGGCCAATCCGGGAGACCTCAGCCGCCTGCGGCAGGTCTTCTCCGGCCGAAAAATTTACCTCACTGTGGGATCCGATGTGGTTGCCAACGCCTCGTCCTACAAGGCGCCCCCGTCTCCCGGCTCCGTCCACTCCCTGGGGCACATCGTCTTCCGCCGTTCCAGCGACGCAGAGGGCCACGAGATTGATGCGGACTTGAGCTGCATCACCGGGCAGGTCATCGAGTTGACCCTGCCCACCCATCTGGAGGATATCAGCTCCACCCGTATCCGGGAAAACATCGACCTGGGCCGGGATATTTCCAACCTCATCGACCCGGTGGTTCAGGACTTCATCTACCGCAACAGCCTGTACCTGCGGGAACCCCAGTACAAGCAGCTGGTGCGGGCCAGCTATCTGGAGTTTCTCTGGGAGAGCACACCGGATCCGCAGCTGCTCTCGCAGCTGGCGGCCCAGCACCCCGAGATCCGTTCGGATCTGCGGGACGGCGTGATGGTGTTGCGGGAGGCAGGGCCCCATCCCAGAGTGCTGGGCTGCCTGACGCTGCGCACCATCAACTCCGGGGGGCTCTATGAGGCCCTGGGCAGCCAGGCTTCCGCCAACTACGTCCGCCAGCACACTGCCGGACGCATCCTGCTGCTGACCGGGCTGCAAGTCTTCCACACCCCCACCGGCAATTACGACGTTGGCCAGCTGCTGCTGACGGAGGCGCTGTCCCGGGCCATGGCGGAGGACTGCGGCTATGCCGTCTGGTATTCCGGCAGTCCCCTCACCGGGGAGCTGGAGTCCCTGCTCCTGCGCCACGGCTTTCTCCCCACTCTGGTTGGCTCTTCCGCTCCGCTGCTGCTGGTGGATATGCGTTCCCCGGCGGTACTGGTGCAGAATATCCCCACGACGCTCAAGCAGCCCTTCTCCGATGACCGCCAGGTTCTCTCCGCCGCCCAACAGGCGCATCTGCGCTTTCAGGAGGCGGTGGCAGGGCTCTACCCCGGCACCCTGGTGCTCTCGCTGAACGCGGAAGTCATCTACCACCGCTTGGTACGCAAGATCGTGGAAGCCGGGGGCGTGCCCGCCGAGCCCACGGTCCCCCGGGTACTGGGCCCCAAAATGTGCGTCCCCTTCGGCAAAATCCTCCGGGGCAACGCCATTCCCAACACCGTTACCAAAACCATCCACACCGACAAGGTCTTCGCCCCGGATCTGCGCTCCTTTACCATCCAGCCCTTCCCGGGCTACGCGCCGCTGCGCAGCCAGATCCGCACCGTCAAGTCCTTCCGCCGCCCGGTGATCCTGGTGGACGACCTACTCCACTCCGGCAACCGGGTCAACGCCCTGGATCCCCTGTTCCGGGAGGAGGGGGTGGAGATCGACCAGGTGCTGGTGGGTCTGCTCTCCGGTCGGGGACGGGATCTGATGGCTGCCAAGGGCCGTGCAGTGGACAGCGTCTATTTCGTCCCCAACATGCGGGCCTGGTTTGTGGAATCCACCATGTACCCCTTCATCGGCGGCGACACCGTCAGCGGCGCGGAGGCCTCCGTCCCGGGCCTGACCCCCTCTGTGAACCTGATCCTGCCCTACGCGTTCCCACGCTTTTACAAGGAGTGCGACCGGGAGGCGGTGTTCCGCTTCTCCAGGGCATGCCAGGAAAACGCCCGGGACATCCTGCTGGCCCTGGAGGGCTCCTATCGGGAGCGCTACGCCCGCAATCTCACGCTCTCCCGTCTCAGTGAGGCGGTAATTCTGCCCCTTTCCCCGGACAAGGGCAGCTGCCTGCGTTACGATCCCAACCTCTCCGCCTCCGCGTGTCTGGAAAACGATCTGCAGATGCTCCTCAGAATGCGGGATCTGCTGGAATAAGAGAGGGGCGTTTCCCCGTGAAAGAATTGATTTTCTATTGTCTCGCAGCTTTTTTCCCGCCGCTTTTGCTGCGGACTGCGGCAGCCTGGCTTCCTGGGAAAGCTGCCTCCCTCCGGTTTTTGCTGCTGGTCTATCCAGCGGGGCTTCTCATCCTGGCGGGAGCGGCTTACTTGTCTGACCCGGGCTTCTTCATTGGCTGGAACGCATTTGTGGCCGGGTGGTTCGCCATTCTGGCCGTACTTGCCCTGGCGGGATACGGCGGGGGCAGCATTCTGGCAAGGCTTCTGAGAAAGAAGGGAAAGAAGTTTTGAATTACTATGATTTTCACGGACAGCGGGCCATCTCGCCCTTTCCGGACCTGCCGCTTCCGGCTGCGGAGCCGGGTATACCGGAGCTGTATCTCACGGAGCGGCCTCCGGAGAACACCTGGGCCTCCTGCCGTCCCACCCATCCCCGGCAGCTGAGCATCTGCAGCAGCGACGTCTCCTGGCTGGATCCCCGGCGAATAGATGTCCCGGAGCAGGATCTCCCCCATACAGCCATCCAGGCTCTGGACGCGGGGACGCTTCAGGCGGTGAATCTCCGCCACCCCCGCTGGCGGGAGGCCTTGGATTTCACCCGGCCCCGGCCAGGGAAAAAACAGGTACATCTGCTGGCAGTGGGAGACGTGGGCGGCACGCTGCTGACAGCCTTGAAGCTGCTGGGCGGGGACTGTATCTCCGCCATCGGCATCTGCGATCTCAATGAAAAGACTGTGGCGCGCTGGCGGGCAGAAATGGGGCAGATCTCCTGGCCCTGGGACTATGACGTCCTGCCGGAGGTGGAAGCCGTCTCTTCGGAACGCCTCTTTGACTGCGATGTCTTTATTTTCGCCGCCACCAAGTCCATTCCGGCGGTGGGCAGCGGGGTCACGGATGTGCGCATGGCCCAGTACGAGGCCAACCGTCCTCTGGTAGCCTCCTTTGCCCGACAGGCCCGGGAGGTGGGCTTTTCCGGCCTCTTCATCGTCCTCTCGGATCCGGTGGATCCCCTGTGTCGGGCAGCCTACCAGGCTTCCAACGCAGGGCCCGACGGCCACTGGGACGGCCTGGGCCTCCTGCCGGAGCAGATCCAGGGCTTCGGCCTGGGAGTCATGAACGCCCGGGCGGCGTATTTTGCCAGGGAAGATCCCCGCTTTGCCTCATTCCTTACGGAGGGGCGCAGCTTCGGCCCTCATGGCAAGGGGCTGGTCATTGCCAACTCTGTGGAGCACTATGATGACGCCCTCTCCCGGGAGCTGACGGAGCAGGTGCTCTCCGCCAATCTGCGCATCCGGGAGCTGGGCTTCAAGCCCTACGTGGCTCCGGCGGTATCCTCCGGAGCCATGCAGCTGCTGCTGACCCTGCGGGGACAGTGGCACTGCGGCTCCGTGTGCCTAGGCGGCATATGGTTCGGCGTGCGCAACCGCTTTACCCCCACCGGACTGGAAGTGGAAGCCTTGGAGCTGCCGGACACCCTGTTTGCCCGCCTGCGGGAGACGGAAACACTGCTGCAAAGCATTCAGTAGGAAAGGAGGCGCTGGAATGGGAGATGATTTGACCGTCATCGTCCTGGGCCAGGGAGAGTCTCGGTTTGATGATGCCCTCTCCGCCGCGGTGCGGGGCCGGGCCCACCAGTGCATCTCCTGGCTGACGGATCCTATGCAGGGACGGCGGCTTCTCTTTGCTGTACCCCTGCCTGATAGCGGCGTAAATCCCGCCTTTTATCAGCTGCTGGCCTTTCTCAGGGCCCATCCGAGCTGTCTGGCCGGCAGTGTGGGCGGCATTTTGGTGGATGGGCCGGGAGACCTGTACACCAAATCCGTTGCCCGGGAACTGGTGCTCTCCGCCTCCCTGGCTGGGTGCACCTTTCCGGGACGGCCCCTGGTGGAGGGGGTGGGAGGGCTGCGCAACTTTACCGTCCAAGCCAAAAACGCCGGCTGCGGTCTGCTGGAAGCCTATCATCTGGCGGCGTCAGATCTGACTGTGCGAGTACTCTCCTTTGCCCCGCCCCGGCGGAACCGGCCCAGGCTCCTGGTGCTCCACGCCTCCAGCCGGGCCACTTCCAACACCCTGGCCCTGTGGAGCCGGGCCCGGGCGATTTTGGAGGGCCGCTGCGACATCACGGAGATCGGCCTGCGCAACGGCACTCTGGAGGACTGCGCCGGGTGCCCCTACACCACCTGCCTCCACTTCGGCGAGCGGGGCAGCTGCTTTTACGGCGGCGTCATGGTGCAGGAGGTATACCCTGCCATCCGGGACGCCGATGCCGTGGTGCTGCTTTGTCCCAACTACAACGATGCCCTCTCCGCCAACCTCACCGCCGCCGTCAACCGCCTGACGGCCCTCTACCGCACCACCTCCTTTGCCCAAAAGGCGGTGTTCGCCCTGGTAGTCTCCGGCTACTCCGGGGGAGACATCGTGGCTTCCCAGATCGTCTCCGCCCTGAACATGAACAAGGGCTTCTGGCTGCCGCCGCAGTTCTGCCTGCTGGAAACCGCCAACGACAAGGGTGAGGCGGAGCGGCTGCCGGGGATTGAGGAACGGGTAGCGCGATTTGCAGAAAATATCTGGCAGCAGCTGGGGATATAAGAAAAGAGGACGCACGGCATACCGTGCGTCCTTGTTTTTACCACCAACAAAATACATCTTCAATCTCCACGGTATTCCCGTCCTCTGCAGTGACGGAATACGCCCAATCCAGAGGCGCATTTTTCAATTCCGTGATAAAGTAACGCTCTCCGTCTTTCTCCTGCCAATCCGGCGCAACCTCCTGGCTCCAGGTCGTCCCATTGTCCGCCCGGGCGTGAATGGTCAGCGTTTTCACCGCAGGGTCATCCACCTGGCCGAACACATAGGTTGCACTCGTTTTCACGTGCTGCCAAACACCAAAATAGGGGTCTTCTCCCTCCCAGGTCTCCACAATGCCCCATGCTCCGGTACTCCATCCGCCCCACAGGTAGAACTTCACAGGGCAGAAGAAAAGCGTCCGCTCCCCAACGGAAAGCGTAAGCCTAGCCGGTCCCGTCCCTATCGGATTCTCCCCCCGGATCCACATGACCGGTTCCAGCGTCTCGATGCCCTGCTCCTCTGCTCTTTCCAGAATCGCCTGTTGGGGAAGAATTCGGTAAAATCCTGCAGTCGATGATACCAGAATGACCACCACCAGCAGCAGGGCATACAGCAGGGCTCGGCCTCTGCGGCTGTTATGAAGGCGTTTTTTCATGTCACCACCTCCCAGCGGATGGGGACCTGCGCCTGGAAGACCTCTCCATACCGCTCACAGCACAGCGTCACATAGGGATCCCCAGCCTGCACGGGAATGAAATACCGATACTCGGCGACACCGCCCGCCTCACTTCCCCCGCCGCCCAAAATCTCCTGGACCTCCCCGCGATAATCCACCGCCGTAACGGTGCCTCCGGCAGCGGAGCGGAAAGGGTTCTTGTCGTACCAGCTCATCCAGACGGAGACCTCGGGATTCCCATTTGGATCCTTTTTTGCTTCGGCGGCATAGATATACCAAATATCATCTCCCATAGGGACCCGGATGTCCAGGATCTGCCCGCCGGGGCCCATTTCCTCCAGCCGCCACTCCAGCGGTTTCCGGGCCTCCAGATTCTGCCTCAGTCCATACAGGGAGGGGTTCGAGCACAGCACCACCGCGCACACAGCTACAAGCGCCGCCAGCAGCACCCGGCTCAAAATCACCCAACCCCAGCCGGTGTACTGTTCATTCAGCTCCCGGCCCACCTCTACGGGATCCCCCATGGCGGAAAGGGTCCGCTCCTCCGCCAGTTCCGGCGGGTAGTCCAGTTCCAGGAGATCCGCCATGTGGTCCTCGATATGGCCGTCGATCTCGGCACGGATGGCCTCCCGCTCCCGCCGCGTCACGTGGCGCAGGGCGGAGAGCACCGTCTCTATGTAGGTTTTCCGGTCCATGGTGCCTCCTCTCTTCCAGTCCCCCGCAACGGGCAGTTACACGTTTCTTGACTGTCAGGGAAACCGAATCCCATATACACTGGAAGCCGTATCTGCAATCCGTTCCACATGCGCAACCTGTTGCCCCAACTGGTCATAGGCGGTAATATCCACAGAGAAAGGATCGTCCCGCCCCACCCAGAAAAACGGCAAATCGCTGTCCGGTATGCGCAGGAGAAAATACCACGTTCCCTCCCACTCCAGCCATGATGCCTTTTCCGTATCCACGCCCAATCGTTCAACCTGCTCTTCCCCGGTCTCTCCGCCCTGGAAGGTATCCATCAAACCCACATGAAGTCTTGTGATATCCGGCTGATCCACCCGTCCAAACACATAGTACACGCTGTCTGTATCCTGCCAGGTCAGCTTTCTCCAGCCCACATAAAAAGGGGCCTGTCCGGAACAATCCAGGGACAGCCCTCCTCCGTCCCTCCAGCCGCAGACACTGAGATAAACAGGAGCCAGCATGACGGCATTCTCGTTGGCAGCCATATATACCCGCATGGTCTTTCCAATGTCCGGTTCCCGGATCCAGGTCACAAGATCCGTACGGCCGATCCCCGCAGATTCCTCAGCCTGGCGGATCGCCTGAATGGGCAGCAGCAGACCGATGCCGAACACATAATTGGCCAAAAGCAGCAACACAGCCGCCAAGCCCAAGGACCGCAGCGCCAGACGTTTGCGGGTGGGCTGTTTGATCCTGGTCATCGTGCGCCTCCTTCCGGAAGAGGAATCTGAATCACGCCGGACTCCCCGTAACCCCCGTATCGAAGGGTCACATAGGTATCCCCCGGCTGGATACGTACCGAGCCGTCCCCCAGGTGCCACCAGCGGTTGAGTCCGCTGACCCTGATCTCTTCCTGACCACCATTTTGGCTTTCCAGGAGCAGTGTCTTGTCGCTTACTACCCCCAGCGGCCACCGGTCATAGGTGTCCACATTCACAAAAGCCCTAAGTTCTCCCCAGGGAATATCGCGGTAGGTGCATATCCGCAGCACACGCACCACGTCGTTTCCAACGGGAAACGCAATATCCAGCGATTCCTCTGCCACAACGGTCCCGGAGGGATCAAAGTGGTGGGACAGATCTGGATCGATCCGCTCCAGGGCGGCGGTCAAAGGGGACGCTTCCGCACCTCCGGCGCTGAGCAGCAGGAGCAAAACAGCCAGAATGGTCCAAGCTGACAGCAAACGCGCAATCCAGCGAACCGTCAACCACTGAAGGGGATACTGTTTATTCAGCTCCCGGCCCACCTCAGCAGGGTCGCCCATGGCGGAGAGGGTCCGCTCCTCCGCCAGTTCCGGCGGATAGTCCAGCTCCAGCAGGTCCGCCATGTGGTCCTCGATATGGCCGTCGATCTCCGCCCGGATGGCCTCCCGCTCCCGCTGCGTCACATGGCGCAGGGCGGAGAGCACCGACTCTGTATACTCCTTTCGGGTCATAGGCTCAGGCCAGATTCAGCCCCGGGCTGGAACGAAGCACCGCGTTGACAGCTCCGGAATAGGTCTTCCAGGCCTCCGCCTCCGTCTTCAGGGCCGCGCCCCCCTTCCGGGTGAGATGATAATACTTCCGCATCCGCCCTGTGGGGGCCTCCTGCTGATAGGCCTCCACCAGGCCCTCCCGCTCCAGACCATGGAGCACCGGGTAGAGGGTTCCCTCCTTCATCTCGAAGGTGCGGTCTGACCGCCGGGCCAGCTCCACAATCATCTGATAGCCGTACATGTCCTCTCCCGCCAGCAGCGAGAGCACCAGCAGCTGGGTATGTTCAATGGCTTTCTTCTTTTGCATATGGCACCTCCTGGGCAAAAATTACCTAGAATCTCTATGCTCATTATACATAGAGGTTCTAGGTGAGTCAAGGGCAAAAAAACAGACCGTCCAAGCGGTCTGTTTTTCCTCAGGATTCGTGACTTTCCGTTGCTGGTACGCTCATTTCCAGAAGCTGGCGGCCGTAATCGCTCAAGTAAGGATCCAGGGTATCATAAGAGATCAGAAAGACCTGGGATCCTGCCGCATAATAGGCCAGCTCATAGGGTGAAAACCCTACGCTCATGCCATCTTTTCCAAACGTAACGGCGTAATCGTCCCAGGAGGCCACAACTTCCGGATAGTTGTCCCAGTAGGCTCCCTCCAGTTCAGCCCCGGGAGCAATCCGCTCTTCAGCCTGGCGGATGATCTCATCCCGCACGGCCTCCATAAAGGCCTTGCTGTCGGCGGACAGCGCGTCCGGCGTCAGAAATGTCCCGCTGTCCAAGTCAAAATTCCAACTCATCAGATAGCTGTTGGGATGGACGCCGCCCCAATAGGCCGCGCTGGTGGCCCCGATACTGATGAGGGATCCCGTCCGGTACGCTGTATACTCCAGTTCCTGCCAATAAGGACTGTCCCAGGAAAGGCCCTCTTCCTGCTTCCACGCATAGTCTGCCTGGGCGGACTCCATCAAATTTTCGTCTTCGCCCCGCCAGGAATCAAACTTTTTATTAAAAGTCTCTGCAATTTCCATGGCGCGCGTCTCTTCCGGTGTGGCAGCCTCCGTCACCTCCGTTCCATCCTCCCGGTAGCAGCGCAAAACGGGGAGTTCATAGTCGTAGGTGGCCAGCTTTGTGCCGTCCTCCGCCTGATAGATGCCGGAGACATAGCTGTCCTCCAGGCGGTATTCCACTTTGGATTCCCTCGGGGGCAATGGATCCGCCGCTGCATTTTTCACATTGGTCATACTTCCGCTGGAACAGGCGGCCAGAATGCTCAATGTCAGCAGCAGTGCAAAAATATTCACCATAAAAACGCTCCTTTTGGGGATTTCCCGGGAAATCAGCAGATCACCGGCCCTTCCCGCCACTCCGCTCCGCCGGAAGCGGCCGCAAGGTTCGGATATGCCAGCGTATAAAGGTCAGTAGATCGCGCCTCCAGCTCCAGCAGCTGCTGCGCATCCGTGGAAAGGCGCCGGACATCTGCGGGCTTGGTGAGCACCGGGAGAGACGCCGTGTGCCGCATTCTCCCCAGCAACTCCCGGCCCCGGGTATTGGCCGCCAGCACCCGCAGATATGCCATCCGCTCCGGCAGCTTTGCGGGCGTCAAGCCCAGATAGGCCCACAGCACCATCCGGCGCAATCGGGCATAGGGATAGCGCCGGGTCTTGGCGGTGCGCAGAAGTTCTTCCAGGGTCGAGGCAGTGCGCGCCGCTTGATACAGGCGATTGCAAAGGCCCTCCCGCCCCGGATCCAATGCCGCAAAGTCTGCCTCCGTCATGCTCCGCAGCCGGGCCAGAACTGCCCGCTCACAGGCTGAGGCCAGTACCGGTGCCCGCCCGGCGGCCTCCTCTTCCAGATAGGCCTGTCCCATGGCAGGCGGCAGCAGCTTCAGCGCCCGCTCCCGTTCCCCGCCCGTCAGCAGCGCCCTCAGGGCGGAGGCGGAGGGATGCTCCCCGGAAAGCAGGGCACCGTCGTGGGCGGCCCCCCTCCGGGACACCGTCAAAACGTGCATGGCGCTCTTGTGCCGGAGTAGTGCCTTACAGTATTCCACACCTAAAATGTTGTTGGGAGAAGCCAAAAGGTTCCCAGTTTCCGGCCCCAGCAGGGCCGATACCGCCCGCTGCCGGGCGGCGGCAAAACTGTCCCCCGCTGTCAGCTCCCGCCGCAGCAGGGCGGGAAACTCCCGGCTCATCAGCGCCCCGGCCACCTGCCGCAAAGCCACAGCATCGCCGCACTCGCTGCCAAAGGCCAGGCAATCCACCAGGCCCGTAGCCTGGAGTACCTGCACCCCCCCGTCGGCAAACCGCTCCGCCGGAGCGGCAGCCCAGGGCAAGGGAATCTCCAGCACCAGATCCACACCGCTCTCCACAGCGGCCCTGGCTCGCTGGTGCTTGCGCAGCAGGGCAAAATCTCCCCTCTGGACAAAGTTGCCGCTCATGGCGCAGATCACAGCGGTATCCGCCCCCAGACGGGCGCGCACCTGTTCCAAAAGATACAGATGGCCGCTGTGCATAGGGTTATACTCTATTATAATACCTGCAGTTTGCACATAGTTCACCCCTAAGCAGTGACAAAAAAATGACATTTCGGTAAAAATGGTAGTTGTAACCTGGGAAATCTCTGATATAATTAAACTGTGAGTTTCCGTAAACATACGGAAACACGTTTTCTTTACATTTTATCTTAATACCGGGAGCGCCGCAAGGTTTTTCCCAAAAGAAGAAAGAGGAGTCTGAAACCATGAACATTCTCGTCATCAACGCAGGCAGTTCTTCCCTGAAGTACCAGCTGCTCAATCCCGAGACCGGCGTGCTGCTGGCCAAGGGTCTGTGCGAGCGCATCGGCATCGACGGCAAGTTCACCTATAAGCCCCAGGTGGAGGGCAAGAAGGTGCTGGACGCCGTAGACGTGGCTATGCCCACCCATTCCGAGGCCATCCAGGCAGTGCTGGACGCCCTGGTGGACAAGGACAACGGCGTCATCGGCTCCATGGCCGAGATCGACGCAGTGGGTCACCGCGTGGTGCACGGCGGTGAGGCCTTCAACAAGTCCGTCCTCATCACCGACGAGGTCATGAAGGCTCTGGAGGACTGCATCCCTCTGGCTCCTCTCCACAACCCTGCCAATATTACCGGCATCAACGCCTGCACCGCCGTCATGGGCAAGGATGTGCCTCAGGTGGCTGTGTTCGACACTGCTTTCCATCAGACCATGCCCGCCAAGGCCTACATGTATGCTCTGCCCTATGAGTATTACGAGAACGACAAGGTCCGTCGCTACGGCTTCCACGGCACCTCCCACAAGTATGTGGCCGGCCGTGCCGCCGTTATGCTGGGCAAGAAGCCCGAGGAGCTTAAGCTGATCTCCTGCCACCTGGGCAACGGCTCCTCCGTCACCGCCATCGACGGCGGCAAGAGCGTGGACACCTCCATGGGCTTCACTCCTCTGGCCGGTCTCCCCATGGGCACCCGCTCCGGCGATCTGGATGCCGGCATCCTGCAGTATATCATGAACAAGTACAACATGAATATCGATGAGATGCTCAACATCCTCAACAAGAAGTCCGGCGTTCAGGGCGTCTCCGGCGTCTCCTCTGACTTCCGCGATCTGGAGAATGCCCACAAGGAGGGCAACGAGCGGGCCGGCCTGGCTGTAGACATGTTCAACTACGGCGTCAAGAAGCTCATCGGCGCCTATGCCGCTGCCATGGGCGGTGTGGATGCCATCATCTTCACTGCCGGCGTGGGCGAGAACTCCGCCTCTCAGCGGATGGCCATTGCCTCCGGTCTGGAATTCATGGGCGTGAAGATGGACGCTGAGGCCAACAACACCCGGGGTAAGGAAGCTGTCATCTCCGCCGCCGACTCCAAGGTGAAGGTCCTGCTGATTCCGACCAACGAGGAGCTCATGATCGCCATGGACACCGCCGCCATCGTCAAGGGCTGAGAATTTTCAAATTTATAATCAAAAAACCAGGGCCGCAGGCATTTGCCTGCGGCCCTGGTTTTTTCCCTATCACGTCTCCGCTCCCGTAGAGGTGGTACCCGTCTCGTCCAGCTCCCGCAGGGCGGAGATGGTACCCAGGGTGGTTCCCAGCTGGGTCAGCAGAAGCGCCGCCCGGGCCAATTCCTCTGCCGAAAGGCTTCGGGCTATGGACAGCGCCAGCGCCTCAATGGCAGCGCTCTGTTCCAGCGCGTCCACGGCCATCCCTCCCCTCTTTAGGACAGTCTATGCGCAGGAGGGGGCCGGCTTGCTCACTTTTCCGCCAGAAGCGCGGCAAAATAGTCGCTGACTGTGCGCAGGTCGGTTTGTCCTTGATAGCCGAGCAGCAACACGCAGTTCCCCCGCCGGGCCACCACAAACTGAAAGCCATTCTCCCCGGTAAAATCCCCTCCGCCGGCGCTCCACCAGAAGTCGTCCAATCCGGGAACCTCCATCTGGGCCACCCGATCTTCCCTTCCATACCGTTTCAGGGTATACAAAAGCTCCTCTTCGACCCGCTCCGCCAACTTCTCCGTACGCATACAGTAATAATCCGTGCTGGCAGATATCCAGCGTTCATCCGGCAGGCAAGCCGACTGATTGGTCCAGTACATCTGCGGCGCCGGCCACAGGGACTTGCCCTCTGCAGAAAAAGAACGCAGCTCTTCCAGACCGTCCAGTTCCCGCAGGTCCGCATACACCACCTCCGGCAGGACGGCCTGACCGCCCTCTTCCATGGCAGGGGTGGTAAAGCGCAGGCTAGTGCCGCTATGCAGGAAATAAACTGCCACATAAATCACGATCGACAGGATCTTGACGCTCTGCGTCACATATTTTTTCAGCTTCCAGGGGCGTGGACGCTCCAGGGGAATCCCGGCGTGCAGGGATCGCAGCAGCCGGCGCATCTGCCGCACATCCAGCACTTCCAAAAAGAGCCCGTACCCCAAAACGATTACCAAGAGGATCCACTCCCCCGGCAGGGCACGCTGCAGCTGATTGATTAACGGCGTGTCTCCGGCGCCCCAAATCCAGGGATAGAGGAAGATCACCACAAGCAAAAGCAGGATTCCCGGCAAGCGCAGCAGGCGGAGGCGCATCTTCCGACGAAGATAGCCATACCCCATCCCCTGAACCACGGGGTCCGTATCCAGCTCCGGGGCGGTGGGGTCGTCGCACTGCCAGACGTGAAATGTCCCTGCCAGGGTACAGACATACTCCCACCCCATCTCCTGATAGGTCTCCATCATCTCCCTCTTTGGCCGTCCCTCTTCCCGCAGCAGAGGCTGGAGCCGATAGCGGCAGGGGGCCGCTCCCTCCCAATGGAAGAGGCCATAAAGGCCTTTAAACCGGATCAGGCGGTACCCCTCCCGGGCCCGCTCCTCCAGCCAGGATTCCAGCGCCGCCACGTCATACGTCCCCACAGGACGCAGTTCCTTATATTCCTGCTTTTTCCGCAGCTCTGACACGTCCCATCCCTCCTCTCTACCGCTCCAGGAGCCCGGCCAAATAGTCCCCGGCGGTGCGCAGGTCGGTTTGTCCCTCATACTCCACCAGCAGCACCTGCCGTCCCAGCCGGGCCACGGCATACTGGGTTCCGTCATCCTTTTGCAGCCACCAGAAGCCATCCAGCGCCGCCCCCTCCACCGGGACCAGAGCTTCATGGGCAGAGGTCCCCATAGAACCGGGGCGATCCTGGATCAGCTCCTTTGCCAGCTGCCGGGCCAGGCCCTCCGTCAACAGGCGGTAGTAGGAGGTCTCCACGGAGGAAAGCACCTGGCGGGACGTCTTTTCCCCTTTCTCCAGAGACAGCTGGGTGATTCTGTACATCCGGGGACACAGCTCCTGGACCTTGGTGCGGCAGCCCCAGAATTCTGTCTCCGCCGCTCCCTCCAGTGCTGCAAGGTCCACATAGACCGCGCCGGGTCCCGGGTCATGGTAGCTGTCCCCGGCGTCCCAGCCCTCTTTCAAGCTACCGCCGTCTATGGCGGTGACTGCTCCTAAAAAATGCAGAATGAGGCTCAGTCCCAGCACCGCTGCCAGGGCCCGGGCCAGCCACTTCTGGTGCCGGTAGGGCCGGGGCCGCTCCAGCGGGATCCCGGCATCAAGAAACCGCAGCAGCCGGCGCATACTGCGCATCTGGCAGGTCATGAGCACCACCAGCAAGATCGCCGCCAGCGTCCCCACGGTCAGCTGGCCCGGTGCAAAATGCTCCAGGGTATCCAGCAAGGGAGTCGTGGTAATCCCGGAAAGAAACACGCACAGCGCCGCCAGCACCACCAGCAGCAACACACTGGAAATGAGGTCCTTGCGCATCTTCCGCCGGAGATACCAGTACCCCATCCCCTGGACTACCGGGTCCGTATCCAGCTCCGGGACGGCGGGGTCCTGGCAGCACCAGACGTGGAAGGTCTCCGGGATGGTCCCGGCGTATTCCCAGCCCAGCTCCCGGTAGGCCTCCACCATCTCCTCCGGCGGCCGCTTCTCCTTCTTGGAAAGAGGCTGCATCCGGTACCGACAGGTGAAAGGCTCCGCCTTTTCAAAAACGCCGCTCCACCCTGTCATACCCACCAGACGGTATCCCTGACGGGCCATGTCCTCCAGCCAGGTCTCGTTGGCCGCCACATCATAAACGTTGGCGGGCCGCAGTTCTTTATATTGCGCATCCTTTACAAAGCGTTCTTCCGTCATGACTGCGGCACCTCTCCAAATCGCTCCAGGGCATCGGCAAACACATCCAACTTTTGGCGTAGATCCAGGCTTCCGTCATATTGAAACTCCAGCAGCTGTGCCCCGCTGCGGAGGAGCAGAAGCTGCACGCCACCGTCGAATCGGAACAGCCACGCCCCGTCCAGGGCCGGGTGGGAAAGCATCTCCAGCTGGCCCTCCCACTCCGCTGACTGCTCCACCCAGGCCGCTGCCATCCGCTCCGCCTGGAAGGGCAGCCACATGCGGTAATACTTCGTCAAGACAAAGGGCGGCTGGTCAAAGTCCCCCTCACTGCTCCACCAGGATTCCCGGGCGGCAAAGTTCTGGATGCGCAGAGCCTCTGCTTCCCGGCAGGGCGGTTGGTCTCCCAACTCCGCCAGGGACACATAGGGCACCGGCTGGTCGAAGGTCTCCACGGGCTCAAAGGGATGAGACGAGGGCTGGAACAACAGTATCACCCGGGACAGGAAGAACACCGCCCATACTGCCAGGACCAAAGTGGAAAGTGCCCTGGCCCCCCGGTAGGGTCTGCGGTGGGGTTGGGGTACGCCGATCCGCAGAGCCCGAATATACCGCCGCAGGCACCACTCCGTATAAACCGCCGCAGGCACAACGGCTGCCACGGCCGCCCAGCCAAGGAGGGTAGACCACCAGGGCGTCCAGTGGTCCACCTCACGGAGCAAAGAGGTCCCGGAACAGAACGTCCACGCCAGAAGCGCCAGAATATATGCCAGCAGGATGGCCCAGATGCGAAAGCCCCTGCGCTCCATCCGCAGCAGGAAGTGATAGGCTCCTCCCTCTGTCTCCGCCTCCGTGAACAGCTCCGGGGTCTCCGGATCGTCGCAGCGCCAGATGTGGAAACTCTGCCGGATTGTGCAGACGTACTGCCAGCCCAGTTCCTCATACAGCTCCCGCCGGTGCTGATCCGGGGCTTTCTCTTTTTGGATCATGGGCTCCAACCGGTACCGGACCGCTTTGGGCTCGCCCCGGTCAAATACCGGCAAAATGGTATACTCCGAGAGGAATTCTCCTTTGGCAGTCTGATCCTCCAGCCACGCCTGGACAGCCGGGATATCATAGGGGAATACCGCCAGGTGCAGTCTTGTTCCGCTGTTCATACAGGCCCCTCCTCTCTACTGCAGCTCCGCCAGCACAGCGGCGTAGTCGTCCAGATGGTCCGCCACCCCTTTTACGCCGAAGGCCCCCACATAGATCACCGCTTTTCCCCGGCAGGCAATGAGGAAGGTATTGTACTGCGTCCGGGCCAATGTCACATAGTCCATACCCGGGACCTCCGGCTCTGTAAACTCTGCCTCCGGCCAGGCCGCCCGGACCTGTTCCACCTGCTCAACGTAGAGGGGCTCCGCCAGGGCGGAAAATCTCAGCGAGTAATACGCACTGAGGACCCGGGGCTCCCCGCTGCCGCTGTAGGTCTCCCAGAGATCGCTGTGGATTGGGGATAAAAACGAGGGATTCTCCAGGTGGACATCCGAGCTTTGCCGGCTCTCATCCAACGCGGGGTCCAGCTGATAGCCCATCAGGCGGGGCGGCTCCGTATCATGCTGCGCGCTGGAAGTCCCCAGCTGCCAGAAGGGATATCCCACCCAAAGGACATAGAAAATTATCAGGAGCGCGGTGCCCACCGCGGCCCGGCGGCGGTTCTTCTTCCAATCTCCTGTGTGAGTCCGGGGGAATCCCGCCGCCATCTGGCGGCGCATGCGGCGCAAGCCACCCAGCGCCCGCACCGTCTCCCACGCCAGCCAAGGCAGCAGCACAGCGGCAAACACGATCTCCGCGTCAGTTCCCAGGACCAGATCCTCCACCGGGGTCTCCGACCGGAACAGCCGGAGGGCAAACAGCCCTGCGCAACCCAGCAGAAACAGCCAGCTGAGCACCAGCCCCCGCCGGGTCCTTTTCAGCAGCTTTTCCACCAGCCAGTTCTCCGCCACCGGATCCGTCTGCAGCTCCGGGGCATCCGGATCCAGGCAGTAAAGGATCACAAACTCTCCCATAGGGCACAGGCGCCGCCAGCCCAGCTGGGCATAGAGCTCCTCCGCCGCCTCCTGCTGATCTTGCCTCCGGCCCCCCAGAGGTTCCAGCCGGAACCGGCAGGGCCGGGGCTCCCAGCGCTCAAAGGTTGCAAAATGTCCGCCGCACTTTTCCAGAAGCCAGCCCTCCGCCGCCATATCCTCCAGCCAGTTCTCCATCATGCCCATGTCCCAGCGATTGTCCGGGATCAGACGCCGAATACGGTTTTTCATGCCTCACTCCCCCTCCCGTTCGCCATCCGCCACGCAAAGGCGCAGCCGGCTGAGTTCCTGCCGGAACAGGGCCCGGCCCCGGTCCGTGATGGCGTAGGTGCGCTTGCGGCCCTCCACTGCTGTTTCCACAATGAGTCCTTCCTCCTGGAACTTGGCCAGGATCGTATATAGGGTCCCTGGGCCCAGAGGTACCCGGCCCACCGTGGTATCATCCACGTACTGCACGATTTCCGCGCCGCATCGCTCCTGATGCAGCAGAGAAAGCAGCACGTAAAACATGCTCTCCGTCAGCACCTTCAGCGGCTCCTTGGCCACGGCCTTCACCTCCCAATATCGAGACACGATATTCTCTGATTACAGAGTAATATCGTGTCTCGATATTGTCAAGCACTTTCTTCCAAAGCAGCAGTTTCCTCTGCTGACAGGTTTTGTGGGTTGTCTCTTTTGCCGGTTTTCTGTATTATTTTTTGTGACACTTCACAAGAGAGGACGAATTACATGAAAAAGCGAATCCTATGCGGACTGTTGTCCGCCGCCCTGCTTGCGTGTACAATGCCTGCCCAAGCCGCCAGAACCACTGTCCCCGTTCAAATCGACGGGGAACGGCTCCAGGCAGTCTCCTACCTGGAGCGTGGCGTCACCTATGTCCCTATGCGCACCTTTTTGGAGTCCCTGGGGGATTGGAGCATCTGGTGGGACTCCGGCGCCGGAGAGGCGGCGGCGGTCTCCGGCTCCACCTCCCTCCGGGCCGATCCGGCAGCGGATACCGTCACCATCCGGGGCAAATCTTATACCGGGAAGGTCTGGGTGGAAAACGGCCGGACGTA
This sequence comes from uncultured Oscillibacter sp., assembly GCA_905200545.1. Taxonomy (GTDB): domain Bacteria; phylum Bacillota; class Clostridia; order Oscillospirales; family Oscillospiraceae; genus Oscillibacter. The sequence goes on along the minus strand of CAJKKQ010000007.1, from coordinate 51,965 downwards.
CATCCCCCTGCGCATTGTCATCACCGCCCTGGGCGGCCAGGTGGCCTGGGACCGCTACATGAGCGGCGCGGCTGTCACCTCCCCGGGGGCGGAGCATGACGCCTCGGATCTCTACTGGCTCAGCCGCATCATCCACGCCGAGGCACAGGGTGAGCCCCTCACCGGCAAAACGGCCGTGGGCAATGTGGTAATGAATCGGGTGGAGAGCACAGACTTCCCCTCCACAATCCCCGGGGTAATTTTTGACCGGGTAAACGGCGTGCAGTTTCAGCCCACTGCCAACGGTGCCATCTTCAACACACCTTCGGAAAAATCCCTGGATGCTGCCCGGCAGGCTTTGAATGGTGTAAAGCCGGTGGGTGAATCTTTATACTTTTACGCCCCCGCCCTTTCCCAAGGAGCCTGGATCACCGCCAACCGGGTCTATTACACCACCATCGGCGGTCACCGCTTCTATCTGTAAACCAGGGAATTTGACTTTTCCCAGGCCAGCAGTTACAATAATGGATACGGAATAAACCGTTTCGCGGTTTATTCGCACGGTGCAAGCCGTGCATCTGAAGATAAAGGAGTCCTACCCATGCTCTTTGATCAGCGACCCAGAATCCATTACCGCGCTGCACCGGCCCGTGAGGTCATCTGCCAGCTGCGTTTCCCTACCATTCTCTCCATCAACAATGTGGAGCCCGCCGACTTTCAGGAGGCGATCCGGGATCAGTTCCCCCAGTACGCCCGCCGGCAGGATCAGCCCGCCCCAAAAGTCACCGGACTGGGTGGCCCCTCTCCCCGGGTGGAGCAGCAAGCTCCCATCACCAACTATCACTTTCTCTCCGCCGATGGGCAGTGGAAGCTGAACCTGACGGAAAACTTCATTGCCCTGTCCACACTGGGCTATCCCGGCTGGGAGGAATTTGCCCGCCAGCTGGACCGCCCCCTGGCGGAGTTCATCCGGCTTTATAAGCCCGCCTTTTTCCAGCGGGTGGGACTGCGGTATGTGAATCTCTTTTCCAGGCAGGCGCTGAATCTGGAGGGTACCCCCTGGTCGGAACTCATTGCTCCCGCCTACGTGGGGCCTTTAAGGGAGCCGGATGTGCGGGAAGATCAGGTTTTGAACCTGGGCTGTGATCTGCAGATCAAGCTGGATTCCAGCTGCCAGGCCAAGATCCACGCCGGTCCCGGCCGGATTAAGAGCAACCGGCCTGACGCGCCTCAGGATCCGGAAGTTAAGTTTATCCTGGACATGGATCTGTCCATGGGCGGAAACACCCCCTGCACCCTGGCGGCAGGCGCCCTGGAAACCCTCCACGGCCACGCGGACCGGGTGTTTGAGGGAGCCATTACGGATACCCTGCGGGAAGCCCTGGATCCCGTATAATTACGCATAATTTCCTGCATAAAGCAGCCGGTAAAATGTGGAAAACCTGCATTTTACCGGCTGTTTGTGATTTCTACACGAAAACGAATGTCTTTGTGGGGCGAATTTGGGAAAGATTTAACATTGCGCTAAAGCAGTGAAGTTCGGTATCCTTATTATACTGTGTAAAAGGTTTCTGGGAAACCAAATTGGAAATGAGGGATACTGGTATGTTAAAAAGCGAATATCTGCAGCGGGTCTACTCCCAGGTAGTTACCCGGGATCCCGACCAGCGGGAATTCCATCAGGCGGTTCTGGAAGTGCTGGAAAGCCTGGATCTGATCGTTGACAAGCACCCCGAGTACGAGCAGCACGGTATCATCGAAGCCTTTGTGGAGCCGGAGCGCATGATTTCCTTCCGGGTGCCCTGGATGGATGATGAGGGCCATGTACATATCAACCGCGGCTACCGCATCCAGTTCAGTTCCGCCATCGGCCCCTATAAGGGCGGCCTGCGGTTCCATCCCACGGTAAACCTGTCTATTCTGAAATTCCTGGGCTTTGAGCAGATTCTCAAAAACAGCCTGACCGGCCTGCCCATGGGCGGCGCCAAGGGCGGCGCCGACTTCGACCCCAAGGGCCGCAGCGACGACGAGGTCATGCGTTTTTGCCAGAGCTTCATGACGGAGCTCAACCGCCACATCGGCCAGTTCGTGGATGTGCCCGCCGGTGACATCGGCGTGGGCGCCCGGGAAATCGGTTTCCTGTTCGGTCAGTACCGCCGGATCCGCGGCAGCTATGACGCCGGCGTCCTCACCGGCAAGGGCCTGGCCTTCGGCGGCTCCCTGGCCCGGACTGAGGCCACCGGTTACGGCCTTTGCTACCTGACTGAGGAGATGCTCAAGTGCATGAAGGGCGACAGCCTGGCCGGCAAGACCGTGGTGATCTCCGGCTCCGGCAATGTGGCCATCTTCGCCACGGAGAAGGCCATGCAGCTGGGCGCCAAGGTGGTGGCCCTCAGCGACTCTAACGGCTATATCCATGATCCCCACGGCATCCGGCTGGATGTGGTGAAGGACATCAAGCTGGGCCACCGCGGCCGCATCAAGGAATATGCGGAGCGTGTTCCCGGCAGTGTGTATCACGAGGGCTTCCGGGGAATCTGGACCATCCCCTGCGACGTGGCTCTGCCCTGTGCCACACAGAACGAGATCGATGGCGATATGGCCCAGACCATCGTGAAGAACGGCTGCATCGCTGTGGCAGAGGGCGCCAACATGCCCTGCCGTCCCGAGGCCATCCGGGTGTTCCAGGACGCCGGGTTGCTGTTTGCTCCCGCCAAGGCGGCCAACGCCGGCGGCGTGGCCACCAGCGGTCTGGAGATGAGCCAGAACAGCATGCGCTTCTCCTGGACCTTCGAGGAAGTGGACAGCAAGCTCAAGACCATTATGACCAATATCTTCCACAACATCTACGATGCCTCTGTGGAATGCGGCGTCCCCGGCGACCTGGTGGTGGGCGCGAACATTGCAGGCTTCCTGAAAGTTGCCGGCGTTATGCTGGCTCAGGGCCTGATCTGATGAATGACCGGCGCACGAAATCGTGCGCCGGTTTTTTTGCGGACTTTTGAAGAAATCAGGTATTCCGCCTCGTATCAATGAGCAAGACAACCGTAACATCCCGTGCATTTCCCGCTCTTATTTGTAAAGGAGACGGAAAATGTTGCAAAACCATGAATTTTACAGGAGGACGATTGACAAGCAAACATGGATTCTGTATGCTATAACCGTACTAGATGAACTAATACGGTTGATACAGTTGTTGTGTGCCGTCCAGGAGCGGCAAGGAGAGAGTGTATGAAAATTCTGATTACATCAGACTGGTATGCCCCCACCGTCAATGGGGTGGTGACATCTGTCTTAAACCTGCAGCGTGGGCTGGAGGCTATGGGCCACGAGGTTCGGATTCTGACCTTGTCCGAAACCGCCCACTCCCGCACAGAGGGTCCGGTTACGGCCATCGGCGCCATCGGCGCCGGGCGCATCTATCCCGGTGCCCGTCTGCGCGCCGCTCCCGGGACGGAGCTCTTACAGGAGCTGGCGGCTTGGAAGCCGGATATCATCCATACCCAGTGTGAGTTCTCCACGTTTTTGATGGCCCGCAAGCTCTCCGCTCTCACCGGCGCTCCCATGGTGCATACCTACCACACCATGTACGAGGACTATACCCACTACTTTTCCCCCAGCCGCCGGTGGGGCCGCAAGGCCGTGTCCGTCTTCTCCCGGTGGGTGGTGAACCAGACCGCCTGTGTCATTGCCCCCACCGTGAAAGTGCGCCGTCTGCTGGAGGGTTATCAGGTGAACCGCCCTATCCATGTGATTCCCACCGGCATCGATCTGAGCCGCTTCTGCCGCCCGGTGGATGAGATCCAGCTGAATGTGCTGCGCCGCAGCCTGGGTATCCCCGCAGAGGCCTTTGTGATGGTATATGTGGGCCGTCTGGCCGAGGAGAAGAACATCAGTGAACTGCTCCACCAGACTGCCGCCCTTTCCGATCCCAGCGTCCGGCTGCTGCTGGTGGGAGACGGCCCCTACCGCACCTCCCTGGAATCCCAGGTGCAGGCGCTGGGTCTTACGGAACAGGTGATTTTCACTGGAATGATCCCCCCGGATCAGGTGGCGGACTATTACCGGCTGGGCAATGTGTTCGTCAGTGCCTCCTCCAGCGAGACCCAGGGGCTGACCTATCTGGAAGCCCTCTCCTCCGGCGTACCGGCCCTGTGCCGCCGGGATGAATGCCTGGAGGGTATCATCCGGGACGGGCTCAACGGCTGGCAGTATCAGGACAGCGCCCAGTTCCGCAAGCACCTGCAAAAACTCATGGAAGATCCCGCGCTTGGTGTCCAGATGGGACGCAGCGCCGCGGAACTGGCCCAGCAGTCGTTTTCCTATCAGGCCTTTGCCTCCCGGGTAGCCGCCGTCTATGAACAGGTATTGGGCGCCCATCCCCGCTCTGCCGGAGCTGCCTGATTCCAAGCATAAGGAGACCAAGCCATGCCCAAATTCATCAACAAGACCACCATCAATATCTGCTCAGCCGTGGGCGTCGTTTTGTGCGTGCTGTTTGTTGCCTACGGCCTGAAGCATCAGCTTTTCACCTCCCAGGACGCCCTGCGCCAGTTCGTGGGGGCCTGGGGCGTGCTGGGCATTGCCGCCTTCATTCTCTTTCAGGCGGTGCAGGTGGTGATCCCCATTCTGCCCGGCGGGCTGGGCTGCCTTGCCGGCGTGGTACTCTTCGGTCCCTGGATGGGCTTTGCCTATAACTATACCGGCATCTGCCTGGGGTCCCTGGCCGCCTTTGCCCTGGCGCGCCTCTACGGAAAGCCCGTTTTATCCGTGTTGTTCCGCCAGGAAACCATTCAGAAATACGAGGCCTGGACAGACCGTCACTTTGACCGCTGGTTTGCCGCCGCCATCTTCTTCCCGGTGGCACCGGACGATTTCCTGTGCTGGCTGGCCGGCACCACCCGTATGACCCTGCGGCGGTTTTCCGCCATCATCCTGCTGGGAAAACCCGCCTCTATCGCGTTGTACAGCATCGGCCTCAACGTGATCTTTCGGTGGATCTCCGGCTTGTTTTCCGCCTGAGCGCGGAGATTGGAGGCATATTATGAGCGTACAGCTGTATACCGGCTCGCTGTCCCTGGTGCGCAAAAGCGGCGTGGGACGGGCCGTGGAGCACCAGAGAGAGATGCTGCGCCGCAGCGGCATCGACGTGACCGTCCGTCCGTCTCCGGACGCCCGGGTGGTTCACTGCAACACCGTGTTCCCCGATTCCCTGGCCGCCGCCCTGTGGGCGAAGCTGCGGGGAAAAAAGGTGGTTTTCTACGGCCACTCCACCATGGAGGATTTCCGGGATTCCTTCCGGGGCTCCAATTTCCTGGCGCCGCTGTTCCGGCGCTGGATCATGCTCTGCTACAACCGGGGTGATGTGGTCATCACCCCCACCGAGTACTCCCGCCGCCTGCTGACGGACTACGGGGTCCGCCGCCCGGTCTATGCCCTGAGCAATGGTGTGGACACCGGGTTCTTTGCCCCCTCTCAGGAGCGCTGCCAGGCCTTCCGGGCCCGGTATGGCCTGCGGGAAGAGGACAAGGTGGTTATGTCCGTAGGACACACCATTGCCCGCAAGGGCCTGCCGGAGTTTGTCCAGCTGGCTCGCTCCCTGCCGGATGTGCGCTTTTTCTGGTTCGGTCACACGCCCCCGGAGCTGATTCCCCGGAACATTCGGGAAGCCATGGACAATGCTCCGGAAAACCTCTGCTTTCCGGGCTTTGTGGAGCGGGAGGAACTGCGGGATGCCTACTGCGGCTGCGACGTCTTTGCCTTCTTGTCCCACGAGGAGACGGAGGGCATCGTGGTACTGGAAGCTCTGGCCTGCGGCATCCCGGTGGTGCTGCGGGACATCCCCGTCTATGAGGGATGGCTGACCCACGGCGTACAGGTCTACAAGGCCGGAGACGACGCCCAGGTTCTCCGGGAAGTGTCGGGTTTGCTGGACGGCTCTCTCCCCTCCCTGGCCGAAGCGGGCCTGCAAACGGCCCGGAGCCGGAGCCTGGAGGCTATGGGAGCCCTGCTCAGAGGCATTTACGAAAAGGAACACCTCCCTTACGATACCCCCGCCCAGCTTCTGCCGGATCAACTGGCCAGGAGGCAGACGGCTATGCTCCCGGGCAGCCGACACCGGATGGGATAATAGGACTCTCTGTCATACATCCATGGATACCGGTGCCCCTAAGGGGCACCGGTATTTTTCACAGAATCAAACGAGGCGGACGCAATGCGTCCGCCTCGTTCAGCTGGCAATTCGGCAATGTTTTGATGTTGAATTATTTCTCGATGGGGAACTCCACCGCGCCGGCAGCACCGGCGGCGATGGAATAGCGGGGGAACACCACCACAGGCACACCATCGTCCCGGATATAGAACGAGGTGTTCTCATCCACAGTGGTGAAACCGCCTTGGTCTGCGGGGAAGAAATAGGTGAAGCCATTTTCATCCACGCTGGCATCAATCTGCGCCTGGATGGACTGGTTGCAGATATTCACCCAATCCTCGCCCAGGAGATCTTTCAGGGTGATATCCCGGTCGTTCTCCAGATCCAGGTTGTAGAAATACTGCTGGTTATAGGCATTGAAGGAACCCTGGAACAGATCCACCACAAAGGATACGGTGGTGTCCGTCTGACTCTTGATCTCATAGTCCACGATGACATCCATCTGCCGCTGTTCCCATTCCTCCTCGGTGCCGCCGGTGGCCAGGAATGCCTCCTTATATTCCGCGAAGAGTTCCTTGGTCTCGGCCAGATGCTGATCCACCCGCTCCTGGATCTCGGCATTCACCTTGTCCGCCAGATCACTGTCCGCCTCGATCTCCGGCACGGAGACCTGGTAATTGGTCTGACCCTGGGTGGTCTCATAGCTGCGGACGGTCAGTACCTGAAACACTCCGCCCAGCACCGGCACGTCGGCAGCAGCGGCTGCAAACGTCGGGGACAAATTCAGTCCGCCCAGCAGCAGGGCAAAGCAGGCTGCCACGGTACCCACAGAGCGCCACGCCCGGCGGGCACCCACGCTCCGGCGGTGTGCTGCCTTTCCCTGCCGGATCCCGGCCTGGACACGGTCCGCCAATTCTTCGGGGATGGGAATCTGCTCATAATCATTTTTCGCGCTGGTCCACTTATTCATAAAATTTCCACTCCTTCCATAGACACCCTGAGCTTCTTCAAACCCGTATACAAGCGAGTCTTGACCGTACTCAGGTTCCAGCCGGTGACGGCGCTGATCTCCTTGAGAGACAGTTCCTCGTAAAACCGCAGTTTCACAATGGTCTGGATCTCCGGCGGCAGGGCATCCACCCTGCGGGAGAGCGTATCGTCTGCCGGCAGCGGATCTTCATAGCTGCCGCAGTCCAGGGCATCGGGGGGCACAAAGGTCACCCGCTTACGCTGGCGCAGCAGGTCTGTACAAGTATTTACCAAAATGCGGTAAAACCAAGTGCGAAGGGCCTCCGGCTCATGCAGGCTATCTTGTTTTTCCAGTGCCCTGCAGACAGCAGTCTGTACCGCGTCCAGAGCCTCTTCCCTGTCTTTGAGATAGCTGTAAGCCAGACGGTAAAACCGCGCCTGGTTTTCCACAAGGAAAGCAGTTAATTGATCTTCCGGAATTCGTGCCACAATGAGGATCCTTTCTTCTCATTCTGTCTATTAGACGCATCAGCCACGGAAAAAGTTTTGCAATTTCCGTTCCACAAACTGGAATTTTTATTAAGAAGGAAAAAGCCCCGGCGCATGCGCTGCATACGCCGGGGCCGTTTTCAGTTTTCGGAAGCGGCCTGATTCTCAAAGGCCCCGCCAGGCCTCCGGCCGCAGGCGGCTGAGGTCGTGCTCCGCCGCGTCGATGGTGCGCAACATGGCCTCCTGGTCCTGATTGAGGGTCCCCTTGAGCACCAGGTAGTTGCTGGCATGGTTCATACGGAACACACTGCCGGGGCTGTCCAGGTTCTCCACCAGGAGGCGGGTCTCCTCCAGGACCTGAGGCTGAGTGAGCAGTTGGAACTTTCCGGTATGGACCCAGTCATAGAGGGGGGTCTCCGGCTCCACCATCAGCGTCAGCATGCCGATATACTCCGGATTCATGGCGTTGAAGGCTTTGGCAGTCTCCACAGCGTGGGACTCCAGCAGTTCCGGGCCGCCCAGGCCGGTGATGGCGGTGACGGAGAGGGCCATGCCGTTTTTGCGGACCTTCTGCCCCATCTCCACGATCTCCGCGGCCTTGTGTCCCTTGTTCATCAGCTCCAGCACCTGATCGCAGCCGGACTCCAGGCCCATGTAGACCATGGTGAGTCCTTTCTCCCGCAAGGTGCGCAGTTCCTCATCCGTCCGGATGCGGATGCTGGCGGGAGAGGCATAGCTGGTGACCCGCTGACACTCCGGGAACAGCTCCCGAATGGTATCGAGGATGGTGTAGAGCTCCGCCGCCCGGCGCACCAGGGCGTCGCCATCCGCCAGGAAGATCTTATCCACATACGGATAGACCTGCCGGGCCATGCGGAAGTCCTCCAGCACCTCATCCAGGGGACGCAGGGAAAAGCGCTTTTCCTTGTACATGCTGCAAAAGGCGCAGGTATTGTGGCTGCACCCGTAGGTCACCTGGACGATGAGACTGCGGGCCTCAGAGGGGGGACGGTAAACGCTGCCGTAGTATCTCATACGCCCAGCTTCTCCAGGGCCGCCATGCGCAGGCAGGTGCAGAACACCGCCACGGCCTGCTCCAGTTCCTCAACAGGGGGCAGGGAGGGGGCAATGCGGATATTGGAATCCTGGGGATCCTTGCCGTAGGGGAAGGTGGCGCCGGCGCCGGTCATGGTGACACCCGCCTCCTTGCACAATGCCAGGGTCCGTTTGGCGGTACCAGGCATGGCGTTGACAGAGACGAAGTAGCCGCCCTTGGGACGACGCCAGGAGGCGATCTCCAGGGGGGCGATCTCCCGGTCCAGGGCGTCCACCACGCAGCGGAACTTGGGGCCCAGGATAGCGGCGTGCTTCTTCATCAGCTCCAGGGTGTGGGCCTTGTCCTTGAGATAGAGGACATGGCGCTGCTGGTTGACCTTGTCGAAGCTGATGACCTGGACGGTCAGGAGCTTTTCCATATAGGCCATGTTAGCCTCGGAGCAGGCGAAGCAGGAGATGCCCGCGCCGGGCAGCGTCACCTTGGAGGTGGAGGCGAACTCAAAGACCATGTCGGCGTTGCCGTACTTTTCGCACTCGCTCAAAATGTCCGGGAAGGGCACGTAGTCCCCCTCGAACTCATGGATGCAGTAGGCATTGTCCCACATCAGCAGGAAATCCGGGGCGGCGGGCTTCATGGAGGCGATGCGGCGGATGGTCTCCGCGGAGTAGATGATGCCGTCGGGGTTGGAGTACTTGGGCACGTTCCACATGCCCTTCACCGCCGGATCGGCGATGTAGCGCTCCACCACGTCCATATCCGGCCCCTCATCGGTCATAGGGACGGTGATGAGCTCGAAGCCGAAGGACTCCGTCACCTTGAAGTGGCGGTCATAGCCGGGGGCGGGGCACAGCCACTTCACCACCGGCTCCTTGCACCAGGGGCGCTCGCTGTGCAGCAGGCCGTGGGTATAGGCCTTGGCAATGGTATCGTACATCAGCTGCAAACTGGCGTTGCCGCCGGCAAACACCTGCTCGGGCTTGCAGCCCAGGATGTCCGCAAACAGCTTCCGGGCGGCAGGCAGGCCGCAGAGCTCACCGTAGTTGCGCACGTCCACACCATCGGAAACATAGTCCTCAGGCTTCTGCATCAAACCGAAAATATCGCTCACCAGATCCAGCTGCTCCTTGCCGGGCTTGCCGCGAGCCATATTCAGCTTCAAACCGCGGGCCTTGAGATCCTCAAACTCCCGCTGGAGGCTCCGATACTCCTCCTGCCGCTCCTGAACGGACATCTGCGCGTATGCTTTCATGGTAAAACCATCCTTTCTCTGGCGGATTTTTTGCTTTCATCAGTATATCGAGTTTTCCCGGAAGTTGCAACCGCTATTTCGCGCCACTCTCCGGGCACGCTTAAATCAGCGGGCCCTCCGCGTGATCCCGGAGGGGAAGCTCGGCGAAGATCTGGGCCTCCAGGGACTCATACTCCCCGGGGCTGCGGGAGCGGCGCATCTTCTTGTCGATGCGCTCTCCGCCCTCAAAGAGATGGATCAGGTAGAACCAGACCTCCTTCATCCGCTGGGCGGCAGTACCCACCTGGCCGTAGAACTCCTGATACTCCCGGTAGAGCTCTGCCGTGAAGCGCTGGAGCTCCTCCCGGGTGGCAGGGGCGCCGCCCCGGATCTTGCGCAGCAGGGCCGGGTCCGCCACCACCGCCCGCCCGATCATCACAGCATCCACCTGGGGAAATTCCTGTTCAAAAGCCCGGCAGTCCTCCACCGTCAAAAGGTCGCCGTTGTAGCACACGGGATTGCGGCTCCCGACAGCGGCCGCCGCGAACACGTCCCGGTGGATAGGGCCCTTGTAGAACTCCTTCTGCACCCGGGGATGGATGGTGAGGGTCTTGATGGGATAGCGGTTGAAAATCTCCAGCAGGCGGGGGAATTCCTCCGCTTCCCGGATGCCCAGCCGGGTTTTGACGGAGACCGGCAGGCGGACAGAGGCAAACACCTCCTCAAAAAAGTGGTCCAGCTCCTCCGGCTTGGCCAGAAAGCCGGAGCCCTTTCCCTTTGCGGTAACGGTGCCGGAGGGACAGCCCAGGTTCAGATTCACCTCACCGTAGCCCATCTCCTCCATCACCTGAGCGCCCCAGAGAAAATCCGGAGCCCGGCGGGTCATGATCTGGGGCACCAGGGGCAGCCCCACGTTGTTGGCCGGATCCAGCTCCCGCAGGTCCCGGCGGGTGATGATATGCTGATCGGTAGGCGAGAAAAAGGGGATAAAGTACCGGTCTGCCCCGCCGAACATCCGGTGATGCACCCGGCGGAATACCGCCCGGGTGATGCCGTCCAGCGGGGCCACGTCGTAGCGCTCGATCATACCAGCTTCTCTTCCCATTCCGCCGGACGGAAGCCCACCAGCACGAAGTCCTCTCCCACCAGCAGGGGGCGCTTGACCAGCATCCCGTCAGTGGAAAGCAAGGCGATCTGCTCCGCCTCCGTCATAGTGGGGAGCTTGTCCTTGAGGCCCAGGGCCTTGTACTGCAAGCCGCTGGTATTGAAAAATTTCCGCAGGGGCAGTCCGCTGCGCTGCCACCAGGATTGCAGTTCCTCTTCGGTGGGATTCTCCTCCTTAATGTCCCGCAGGGTGAAGGAAACACCGTGCTCCTCCAGCCATTTTTTGGCCTTCCGGCAGGTGGTGCACTTGGGATAGCAAAGAAACAGCATGGCCGTTTTCTCCTTTACAATGTGTTATGATTTCCGCTTGCCAGTATAACAAACCGGGACCGCTCCATCAAGTCCGAAAACGCCCCGGAAAGCAGCTGCTCTCCGGGGCTTGCGCATTCAATAGGCACTGATTTCCAGGGAATCGTCATCCTGCCCCTTTTCGATGGCTCGGATCTCCACATCATAGCCCAGTTCCGGACTCACCGTCACATGGACCCGGTCCCCTACCCGGCGTCCCAGCAGGGCCTTGCCCACCGGAGACTCCTTGCTGATGCGGTTTTTCAGGGCATCCTGGCGCAACGTGGTGACGATCTGGATGGTCATTTCCCGTTTGATCATCTCATTGAACATGGTCACCTTGTCGAAAAGCCCTACCGTATCATCACCGGACTCCGGCGCAATGACCTTGGCAGTGCGGATCATCCGCTCCAGATAGCGGATGCGGCTCTCGTTGCGGTTTTTTGCCTGCTTGGCGCACTTATACTCGTAATTCTCACTGAGGTCGCCAAAGGCCCGGGCAGTCTGCACCTCTTCGATGAGCTGGGGCCGCAGCACCCGCACCCGGTGGTCGATCTCCTCCTGCATCTTCCGGATATCCACCTCAGTCAATTCGTCATACATGAAAAAACGCCTCCGCTGTTGAAATGGCACCCCACACCGGGCGCTTTACTTGCACCATTGTATACGCTTCTACGCCTTTTGTAAACGCCTCCGGCAGCAAAAGCGCCCCGCCGGAGAGCAGGGCGCCGTCTGTTTCAATGCATATGCTGGCGCAGCCGCTCCAGGTTCCCCTCCATCAGGGAAATATAGGTTGCGCCGTTTTCCAGATCCTCCGCCGAGACATTGTGGCAGGTGTGAAACAGGGCTGTGTCCGCCTCCGCCGCCTCGGCGATGCTGTCCGCCACCAGATGGTTGGAAAACTCAATATACCAGACGGTGGAGATTCCCTCCTCCCGCACCTTGTCCGTCAGAAAGGCCACGGTGGCGGCAGAGGGCTCCGTCTGGGTGCTGCAGCCGGGGAAGGCCGCGTAGTAGTTGATGCCGTACTCCTCGGCAAAATAACGCAGGGGGAACCGGTCGCCAAAGACCATGGTCTTATCCGTCACGCCGTCAAAGAAAGTACGGAACTCCCCGTCCAGGGTCTCCAGCTGTCCGGCGTACGCCTCCGCGCCGGCAGCGTAGTCCTGGGCATGGGCGGCATCCAGCTCCTCCAGCCGCGCCCCGATGGCACGGGTGATGGCGGCGGCGTTCCTGGGAGAGGTCCACACGTGCTCGTCATAGCCCACTACCGCTCCCAGGTCATGGTCATGATCCTCGTGTTCGGCCTCCATCCCTTCCACGGTCTCCTCTTCCAGCAAGTCCACACAGTCGATCATCCGCATGGCCTTGTCTGAGGCACCCACAGAGTCCAGGATCGTATCCACCCAGGCGTCGGACTCTCCGCCCAGGTAGATAAACAAGTCGCACTCCTCCACAGAGACGATATCCACAGGTGTGGGCTCATAGGAGTGGCTCTCCGTTCCCGGAGGCAGCAGCAGTGTCACATCCGCGTGCTCACCCGCCACCGCCCGGGCAAAATCATAGGCCGGGAACACGGTGGTGACAATCCGCAGCGATGCGTTCTCTCCCTCCGTCGGGCTCTGCTCCCCTCCGGTGCCGCAGCCCGCCAGCAGCAGGCAAAGAGACAGGGCAGAGCAGCACAGGGCAATCCATCTTTTCAAGTTGCAAACGCTCCTTTTCAATTTGAGAACTTTTTTCAAATTGAAACTATACCACAGCGTCCTTCAAAAAGCAAGTAAAACCCCCTGTGCCGTTTCATCCAGTTTATAGCAGCCCTGCCCAGCCTGCTCCCAGGCCCAGCACGGCGGAGAGGGCGATGAGTCCGATGGGATGCACCCCCTTGCGGGAGAGCACCATCATCAGTGCAAAAATCGCCACAGAACCCCAGAAAGGAACAGACAACGCCGTTGCCCACGCGATTCCCTGGGGAAACAGGACTTCCTGGCCCACAGAGAGCACGGAAGCACCGATGAGGCCGATGACCGCAGGCCGCAGTCCGTCCATAGCGCCCCGCACCAGGGCACTGTGCTGGAATGCCGCAAAGCACCGGGCCACCAGAAGGATAATCAAAAACGAGGGCATTACCACACCCAATGTGGCGCACACCGCCCCGGGGAATCCCGCCAGCTCTGCCCCCACATAGGTGGAGATGTTCACCGCGAAAGGCCCCGGCGTACTCTCACTGACGGCCACGAAATTCACCAGAGCCTCCGCCGTCATCCAGCCCCGGATTTGCACCTCCTGCTGGATCAGGGGCAGCATGGCATAGCCTCCGCCAATGGTAAAGAGGCCGATGCGGAAGAAGGTTGCAAACAATTCCAGGCAGATCATTGGGCACTCCTCCCTTTTTTCCAATACAGCCGCACCAGACCGGCCGCAGCACAGCCGATCAGGATGTATATGACGCCGATGCCGCTGAATGCCGCCAGCAGCAACGCAAGAGCCATCAGTGTCCAGGCAAAGCCCCCCTTGGGACACTGGCGGTACATGGAGAGCAACGCCTTCACCAACAGAGCCAGCACCCCTGCCCGGATACCCCAGAAGGCGTACTGCACGGCTTTGAGGGCCTGGAACTGCCGCAGGACAAAGGACAGGGCAAAGATGATGGCAAAGGACGGCAGCACCACCCCCAACGTGGCACAGGCCGCTCCTAGAAAGCCTCCGGTACGGTACCCCACAAAGGTGGCGGTGTTGATGGCAATGGGCCCCGGGGTGGACTCCGCGATGGCCACGATGTCCAAAATATCGCTTTGCTCCATCCAGTGCCGCTTTTCCACCACCTCCCGCTGGATCAGCGGGATCATGGCGTAGCCGCCGCCAAAGGTAAAGGCTCCGATCTTGAAAAACGTCCCAAACAGGCTTCCCGCCCGGCTCAACTGCTCTTTCATCCCCACCGGCCTCCTCCGTGGCTTTTCTTTCTGCATCCAGGATAATCCCGGTGATGACATCCATCAATTCATATGTTAAAATAGAAAACATAATATTTTACTTATGAAAGAAGGTGCCGTATGACCATTCGCCATCTGGAGATCTTCAGCGCGGTATGCGCCAGGGGCAGCGTGACCCAGGCGGCGGAGGCCCTGAACATGACCCAGCCTGCCGTCAGCCAGGCTATCCGGGAACTGGAGGTATTCTACGGGGTCAAGCTGTTTCAGCGGATGAACCGCCGCCTCTACATCACCGACGCAGGCCGCAGCCTCCAGCAGTACGCCGACACCATCCTCTCCCAGCTGGAGGAGTCGGTGCATGTGCTGCGGGACGCGGAGGCCGGGGGCAGCTGCCGCTTCGGCGTCCATGTGACCTTGGGAGAAACCCGCCTGGCTGCCATCCTCACTACCCTGCGCCGGCAGGTGCCGGAGGTCCAGATCCGCTCCTGCGTGTTTAACTCCGCCAGGACGGAGCAGATGATCCTGGAAAACCGGCTGGACTTTGCCGTAACGGACCACGTCACCCTCTCCCCTGCCTGCCTTGCCCAGCACCTGTGCACGGAGGATCTGTGTGCCGTATGCGCCCCCGCCTTCCCGGCTCCGGAATGTCTGACCTTAGCAGAACTGGTAGACCAACCCCTGCTGCTGCGGGAATCCGGCAGCGGCACCCGCACCAGTTTCGACGCCGTGGTGCAGGCCGCCAACCTCTCCGTTGAACCTCTTCTGGAGAGCGTCAGCACCCAGGCCCTCACTGCTTGTGCGGAGGCGGGACTGGGCATCGCCGTTCTCCCCCGCTCCCTGGCAGCCGGATCCCTGGCCCGGGGTTCTTTGCGGGAGATTGGCCTGGAAGATGCCCGGTTTTTCCGGCAGTATCATCTGGTTCGCCACCGGCGCAAGTATCTCACCGCCGGGATGCAGCGGGTCATTGCCGTAATCCGGGCAGAGCTGGCCGGTGCGGATTGACAAAGCCCCCCAATTATCCTACTCTGAAATCATATAGAAAGGATGTGGCAGCATGACCAATACAGTTCTGGAAAAATTTCACCGGGGGGAACCCTCTCTGGGAACCTTTACCCAGATGCTCAGTCCCATCGCCGCGGAGATTTTGGGCTATACCGGTCTGGATTTTGTCCTCATCGACATGGAGCACGCCCCTTTGAGCGCCCAATCCGCCGGAGAGCTGATTGCCGCCGCCCGGGGCAGCGGCATCACGCCTCTGGTCCGGGCCCGGGAGATCTCCCGCAGCGCCGTGCTCCAACCCCTGGACGCCGGGGCCATGGGTCTGGTGGTGCCCTGCGTGGAGACGGTGGAACAGGTGCGCCAGCTGGTGCAGTGGGCCAAGTTTGCCCCCACCGGAAACCGGGGCTACTGCATGACCCGGGACGACGGCTGGGGCTTTGCCCCCGGCGCTGCCCCCACACTGGAGACGTATATGGACGAGAGCAATCGGAAGACACTGCTGCTGCCCCAGTGCGAGACTGCCGGGTGCCTTGCCCGCATTGAGGAGATCGCCGCCATGGAAGGTGTGGACGGCATTTTCCTGGGGCCCTTTGACCTGTCCATCGCTCTGGGCTGCCCGGGACAGTTTGATACTCCCGTCATGCGCAAGGCCACGGAGCGGGTCGTGAATGCCTGCCGGGAAAATGGAAAGCTTGCCATGGTGTTCTCCGGCTCGCCGGAGGCCACCCGCAGCTACTGGAAGCAGGGCTTCCACAGCGCCGCCATGGGGCTGGACACCCTGGTGTATATCCAAGCCTACCGAGATCTGGTGTCCCGGACGAAATCCGAAGCATAAAAGAGGAGCGGGACATCCCGCTCCTCTTTTTTTACCGCACTCCTGCCGGCCCGTTATTCGCTTTTTTCTCCCGGCTGCACATGGAGGCCGAAGTCCTTTTCCACGCTGGCGGTATCCCGGTGGAGCATAGTCTCCATCACCCGGATATCGCTGTCCACATCCAGGGCGTCCGCCTTGTACAGCTGATCCAGCTGATGCTCAAAGCCCTCCACAATGGCGTCCATGGTGCCCTCGATGCGGCTTTTGGCCTGGCGCAGGTTCTCACCCTCCACACCGGCATCCTCAAACTGGGCGTAAGAGTCCAGCAGCTTCTGGGTTGTGGGCAGGTAGTAGTTCAGGAAGGTATCGATACGGCTGCGCTTGCGGGGATCCTCCTCCACCGCCTGGAAGATCTTCCGTGCAATCTCCTCCAGCCGGTCGATCTTGGCGGAGAGCACCGGGTCGTCGATATCGTCGTTGGCCCGGCGGATATTCCGCAGGATGTCTGCGTACCAGGTCTCCTCCTGCTCCGGCGCTTCCGTCTTGGCAGCCTCTTCCTGCTTCACCCGCTCTTTCTTCACTTCCTCCGCGCCCTTGCGGCTGCAGAAGAGGTATCCCAGTTCCAGATTGAGATAGGCACTCTCACCGAAGTAACCCTGTTCGATCATCTTCTGCAGATCCTTTTCCACCTGGCCTGCAGAATAGCCCAGGGTACGGACGGGCTCCTCCATGGCCATGGCCTCCCGGCCTCCCAGCACCGCCAGATACTTGCTGTAGCGCCGGAGGCTCCGGTCCATGGAGACACCGCCCACCAGCATGGCAATGCCTGCCACCGCCATAGCCAGCGCCGCCAGCAGATCTTCCATATACCAGGTGTCGATCTCCCCCAACCAGATCATCATATCCAGGGGCTCCCAGCAGGCGATAAGGCCCACCGCCGCCACTACTACACCGGCGATCTTCAGCCAGCGGGCGGTGGAGGTCTTCTCCGAGGGGGACTTTGTGACCTTGCGGGCAGCCCGGCGGGCCTTGCTGGGCTGGGCATTCTCCGAGGCTTCTCCAGAATCCGGCTGATAAGGGATCTGGGTGTTCAATGGCGGCGGCGCCACCCGCTTTTTCTTCTCGTCCTTGCCAAAGAGCTTGAAAAACAGCAAAATCAGCGCAATGGGCCACAGGCCAATGGCAAAAAGGATGACAATGAGCACCCAGCTTCCCGCGTCGCTGTTTTTCTTGTTTCTCTTCGCCGCCACAGCTCACTCCCCCTTTTTCTTCAGCTTGTGCTTGTTGCCCTGTTCATCCATCACATAGGTGTGGTCCAGCTGGCCCTGCAGGTTCCCCAGCACGGAATCGATATATTCCCGGCGCAGGGCGGCCCGCTCCTGTTCCTCCCACTGCGTCAGTCCCTCGGGAGACCGGGCTTTCCGGGAGAGCTCATTGATCCGGTCGATCTGCTTTTGATCCATACGATCCTCCTGTCACACGTATCGCTTGACCACGATGGAGATGCGCCCCTTTTTGGTGACGCCGCCCACCTGGGCCAGCTGAAATTTTCCAAAGCCCCGGGCGGAGACGGTGTCCCCCTCCGAGAGCAGCTTGTCCCCTTTCGTACACTCCCGCCAGTTCACCTGGACACGGCCGCCGGCAATCAGCTCCGCTGCCTTACCCCGGGCCATGCGGAACCCTGTGGAGGCCACGGCGTCCAGCCGCAGGGAGGAAACCGTGTCCCGCACCTCCTCAAACCGGGCCTGGGGGATGTGCAGTTCTCCAGCCGTGATCTCCGTGACGTGCAGCCGGGCCCGGCCGGCGGAGTCCCAGCTTTGCAGCAGAAACTCCGCCACGCTCTCCAGCACGATAAGGTCGCAGCTCCCGGGGCTCACCAGAATATCCCCCACCTTCTCCCGGACGATGCCCATGCCCATGAGGCTGCCCAGGATATCCCGGTGGGTGAGGCCGTCCTCCTCCCGGAAGGCCGCCCGCAGGCAGCGCAGGGGGCTCTGGCTCTCCGCGTCCTCCGCCTCCAGCCAATCCGGCAGGAACAGCAAAACGTTTCGCTCCGCCTCCGGATACCCGCCTAGGGAGACGAAGGCGTTTTCTCCTATACCTGCCAGACGCAGGAGGTCCAGCGCCTGAAGCCGCTGCTGGGGGCTGAGGAAGTCGGTGCGGGCGGGGATATTGCGGCTGCGGGCCTGCTCCGCCCGGTCCAGGATCTTGGCCAGCAGCAGCCGGTCCTCCCCCAGGGCGCCGCAGCGGTCCAACAGCTTACTCTTCTCCATGTCCCAGCTCCTGCGTGCGCACCAACTCCGCGTAAGCGCCGTTTTTGTCCATCAGCTCCTGGTGGGAGCCCAGCTCCGCAATGCGGCCGTCCTCGATGACAGCGATGCGGTCAGCGTTGCGCACGGTGGAGAGCCGGTGGGCGATGATGATGGTGGTACGGCCCTTGGCCAGCTTTTCAAAGGTCTGCTGGATCCGGGCCTCGGTGACGGAGTCCAGGGCGGAGGTGGCCTCGTCCAGGATCAGCACCGGGGGATTTTTCAAAAAGATCCGGGCGATGGAGATCCGCTGCTTCTGCCCGCCGGAGAGGAGGGTGCCCCGCTCTCCCACATAGGTGTTGAAGCCCTCGGGCATGGCCACAATGTCGTCATAAATCTCCGCCAGCTTGGCGGCATGGGCAACCTCTTCCTCCGTGGCGCCGGGGCGGCCGTAGCGGATGTTCTCCAGAATGCTGGCAGCAAAGAGGAACACCTCCTGCTGCACCACGCCCACGTTCTGGCGCAGGGATTCCTGGGTCACCTGCCGCACATCCTGTCCGTCAATGCGGATGGCGCCGGAGGTGACGTCATAGAACCGGGGAATCAACTGGCACAAGGTGGACTTTCCGCCGCCGGAGGGCCCCACCAGGGCCACGGTCTCGCCGGGGCGGATGTGGAGGTCCACATCGTGGAGCACCGCCAGATCATCCTGATAGGCAAAGCTCACATGGTCCACGTCCACCTGGCCGGCCACGTTGGTCAGCACCCTGGCATCCGGAGCATCCTTGAGAGCGGGCTCCTCCCGCATCAGCTCCACGAACCGGCCCAGGCCCGCCGTACCGTTGGCAAAGAGCTCGGCAAAGTTGGAGAGTTTCCGAATGGGGTTGACAAAGGTGGTGATATAGAGGCTGAAGGTAATGAGGTCCACGGTGTCCATCTGCCCCTGCATGATGAAAAAGCCGCCGGCGGCGATGACCGCCACAGAGAGGATGGTCAAAAAGAACTCCATGGATGCGTTGAACCGGCCCATGGCCTTGTGAAACTGGCGTTTGGAGGTCTTAAAGCTGTTGTTGGAGACATCGAACTTCTCCATCTCCGCCTCCTCATTGGCGAAGGCCTTGGCGGTGCGGATGCCGGAGAGGCCGGATTCGATGTCGGCGTTGATGGTGGCGGTGCGCTGCTTCACCCGGCGGGATGCCTCGCTCATGGAGCGGCGGCAGCGCCAGACCACCAGGAAGAAAACGGGCAGAATTAGCGCGATCACCAGCGCCAGACGCCACTGGATGGTGAACATGACCGCCAAGGCACCCACGATGGTGACGCCGGAGATGAAGATGTCCTCCGGACCGTGGTGCGCCAACTCTGTGATATCGAAGAGGTCTGCGGTGAGGCGGCTCATCAGCTGGCCCGTGCGGTTGCGGTCATAATAGTCAAAGCTCAGCTCCTGCATGTGGCGGAACAGGTCCCGGCGGATATCCGCCTCCACCAGGATGCCGAAGGTATGGCCCCAGTAGCAGATCACGTAAGTCAGCAGCGCCCGCAGGGCAAAGGCGCAGAATACCACCGCCATGACGGCGAAAAAGGTGGCGTAGGCACTCTGGGGCAGCAGCTCATACATGCACCAGCGGGACACATAGGGAAACGCCAGATCGATCAGGGCGATCAGCAGGGCGCAGAACATATCCAGCAGGAAAAGCCGCCGGTGAGGCATGAAATAGGACAGGAAGATCCGGAAATGGGAGCGTTCCTGGAACTCTTGGGTGGTCATGACTGTCTCCTTGTTTTTCGGTATTGGTTTGCCGCTTTATCATAGCATACTTCCGTCCCCGGCGCAACAAATCTCCCCGGATGCCGTAACATCCGGGGAGATTGCACACATCTTTACGAGTTGGCCAGATAGTCGCCCTTCATGTATCCGGTGGTATCGGCACCGCCGCTGCCTGCGAAGGTGATCTGATACCAGCCGTCTCCGGCGCTTTTCACGATCTGGACGCTGGCTCCGTTGGAAACGGTGGCCAGGGCCTCATAGCTGGTACCGGGGCCGGAGCGCACGAACACGCCGTTGCCGCCGTTGACCACCACCGCGGCGCCGGCTTTCAAGGCGCCGCCCGTGGAAGAGCCGGTGGAAGTGCCGGCAGACGTGGAGGTACCGGTGGAGCCGCCCTTGACGATCACCACGCAGGTGCCCTTGGCGGAACCGTCCGTCAGGGTGATGGTGGCCCGGCCCGCCGCCACGGCGGATACCTTGCCGTCGGAGGAGACGGTGGCCACCTTTTCATCGCTGCTGCTCCAGGTATACTTGCCGTTGCCGCCGGAGGCCGTCAGCGGAATGGGGGCGTCGCCCACGGACATGGTAAACTCCGTCTTGGGGGTACCCAGATAGGACATGGTCAGCGTCTCCGGGAGGCTGTCCACATCCGAGGGCGTAGTGGTAGTCTCCTGGTCTGTATCTTCCTCACCGGTCTGGGAATCCGTCTGGCCGGAGGGATCCTCGTCGTCGGGCATCACGCCCTCTGTCTCCCCTTCATCTGTGATATCCGGCTCCACAGGGGTGATCTCCTCCGTCTGCTGGGAGGTATCCCCCTCCCCAGCAAGCTTGTCCTGGATCTTGTCGCCAAAGAGCAGATAGACCAGCAGAACAGCCATAATGATAATCAGCACTACCAGAATGGGGCTGAGCAGATTGGGCTGCTGTCCCCGGGACGCGGCCCGCTTACCGGCCCGGTGGCCGCCCCGCTGGATCCGGCCGCCGCTTTGCAGAGCCTCTTCCTCCTCACAGAACGGACACTTTTTATAAGTCTCCGAATATTTCTCCCCACAGATGGGGCAGCGTTTCATAGCCAAAGGGATTCCTCCTCCCGGATGTCAACAATTTTACAATTTACATAATATCGGCTTTTTCCCGCCCCGTCAAGTCCGCATGTCGATTTTCCGGGAAAAACCGCAGATTGAAAAAACGAATGCGCCGGACACACGGTGTCCGGCGCACAGGGGCTTGTTAGACTCCGCCAAAGTGGAATACCACACCCACCACTGCGGAAATGACGATGAAAATAATGGGATGCAGATTCTTGGTGGGCTTGACCCAGTTGGTCAGCACCAGAATCACCGCCGCCAGGGCCAGAGCCGGCCAGTTGAGGATATCCGCCAGGCCCATGCCGCTCTCCAGCGCGAAATGGTTGATGATCCCGTCACCGGAACCCAGGGATTCAATGTGGGTCAGCACTTCCAGAATGATGGTGACGCCTGCGGCGCCGATGAGCCCGGTGGAAGCCGGACGCAGGCCATAGAACCCGTTGTTGACGTAGCGGTTCTCCCGGAAGCTCTTGAGCAGGGCCGCCACAATCAGGATCACGATGATGGAGGGTGTCACTTCACCGATGGTGGCGATCACCGCCCCGGGGACACCCCCGATGGTGAAGCCCACGTAAGTGGCCATGTTGATGCCGATGGGGCCGGGAGTGGACTCCGACACCGCCAGCATGTTCATAAGATCCGCGTAAGTATACCAGCCGGTGGACTCCCCGATGTCCTGCAAAAAGGGCAGGGTGGCCATGCCGCCGCCTACGGCAAAGAGGCCTGTCTTGAAAAATTCCCAATACAGCCGAATGAAAATCATGCCCGTTTGGCCTCCAATCCCTTGAGAATAATCCCCAGCAGCGCCGAGCACAGCACGAACCACACCGGGGAGATATCCAGAAACACACTGCCCAGCAGCACCACTACAAAGATCACCGCCGTGCGCTTATCCACCACGGATTTTTTCATCAGACGCACTGTGGCGTTGAAGATCAGCACGCACACGCAGGCCCGGATGCCGGCAAAGGCATTCTGCACCCACGCAAGATCCGCAAAGTTGGTGATAAGGCCCGCCAGGATGGAGATGATCACCAGGGAGGGAAATACCATGCCCAGCGTGGCAAAGATACCGCCGGAGAGGCCCTTGAGCTTCTGGCCCACAAACGTGGCTGTGTTTACCGCGATGATGCCGGGAGTGCACTGGCCGATGGCGTAGTAGTCCACCAGCTCCTCCTCCGTGGCCCAGTGCTTGTTCTCCACCACTTCCCGCTGCAAAATGGGAAGCATGGCCGCGCCGCCGCCGAAGGTCACCACGCCGATCTTGGCGAATGTCAAAAACAACTGCAAGTAAATATTCATAGCATCCTCCCCCGCGCCTCACCGCGCAGCAAATAGCGGCAGCCCCCTTTCAGAGGCTGCCTGGCCAAAGTCTCCTTGCGGACTTTGGTTTCACACATATCCGTACAATCCCCGGACAGAGACCTCCCCGGAGCGGATGGTCTTCCGGTTTCCGGTGCCGTCTTCCACCACCAGACCGAACTCGTCATCGATCCCCACGGCGGTGGCGGTCGCCTCTCCGGCAGGCCCCTGCAGCCGGACAGTTCTTCCCAGGTTCACGCAGTCCCGGCGATAGACCTCCAGGTATGCCTGAAGATCGCCTGTCCGCAGGGCCTTATACAACCGATCCAGAGCCCGGATCTCCGCCGCCGCCAGCGCCGGCCGGGACACGGCCGTTCCCAGCTCCTGACGCAGCGATGTAGCCACCTGCCGCAGCTCCGGCGGAAAATCCTTCTCTCCCTGCCCCACGTTAAGGCCGATGCCCACCACCAGATACTGCATCCGACCGGTCTCCGCCTCCAGGGAAAGCTCCGTCAGGATGCCGGAGAGCTTCTTGCCGTTGAGGACCGGGTCGTTGGGCCATTTGAGCATGGGACGCACGCCGCATACTTTCTCCACGGCTTCGCACACCGCCACACCGGCCAACGCTGTCACAGGCATCAGCCGCTCCGGCGGCAACTCCGGGCGCAGCAGGGCGGTCAGGTAAATACCTTGTCCGGCAGGCGATTCAAAGCGGCGCTCCATGCGCCCACGGCCAGCCGTCTGGCAGTCAGCCACTACCACGGTGCCGTCCGCCGCCCCCGCCATAGCCAGCTGCTTGGCGTAGGTGTTGGTGGAATCCACCTGATCCAGGCAGTACAGGGTTCTGCCCACCACTTCCGTCTTTCCCAGCAGGCCCCGGATCTCGGCTTCCGTCAGGGCGTCCGGCGTCCCTGCCAGGCGGTAACCCAGCCCGGTCCGGGCCTCAATGGTGTAACCATCCCGCCGGAGGGCTTCCACCGCCTTCCAAACCGCGGCCCGGCTGAGGCCCAAGCGGCGGCTGAGCTCCTCTCCGGAGGAAAAACTCCCCTGCTGGCTGCGCAAAAAATCCAAAACAGCTTGACGGCTCATGGCAGTCCCCCCCCCCTGACGCATACCGGATTAGTTTAACACGATCTTTACCTTTTGTAAACCCGACTGTCCCATCCCGCCGGCAGCTTTTCCCAAAAAGCGGATCCATGGAGATTCCATGGATCCGCTTGTGGGTCTGCTGGTTCAAATGCGCTTGTTGGCATGGAGGGTCTTGATGACCAGCAGAGTGCCGATCATCAGCACAATAGCGATAGGCAGGGCGATGAATGCGTTGGGGATAAAGCCTGCCACGATGTAGCTGACACAGCTCACCACCGCTGCGGTAATGGCATAGGGCAGCTGGGTGGACACGTGGTTGACGTGGTCGCACTGGGCACCGGCGGAGGCCATGATGGTAGTGTCGGAGATGGGAGAGCAATGGTCGCCGCACACGGCGCCGGCCATGCAGGCGGAGATACACACAATGGAAAGCGGGTTATCCATGGGGAAGACATTCTGCACAATGGGGATCAGGATGCCGAAGGTACCCCAGGAGGTGCCGGTGGCAAAGGCCAGCAGGCAGCCCACCACAAACACGATGGCCGGCAGGAACATCTGCATGCCGTCAGCGGAGCTGCGGACGAAATCCCGGACAAAATACTTGGCGCCCAGAGAGTCGGTCATGGCCTTCAGGCTCCAGGCAAAGGTCAGGATCATAATGGCGGGAACCATGGCCTTGAAGCCCTCGGGGATGCAGTTCATCATATCCCGGAAGGACATGGACTTACGGATGAGATAGTAGACAAAGGCCACCACCAGGGCAAAGGCGGAGCCCAGCATCAAGCCCACAGAGGCGTCAGAGCTGGAGAAGGCATCCACAAAGCTGGCGCCGGAGAAGAATCCGCCGGAGTAGATCATGCCGATGACGCAGAAAATCACCAGCACCACGATGGGCACCACCAGATCCATCACCCGGCCCTTGTCCTCCACCACCTCGTCATCCATCATGGCGTAGGGGTTGGAGCCGGAGAAGAGGTCGCCGTTTTCCACGGCGTTCTCCTCAAACTTGCCCATGAGGCCGAATTCCGTTTTCATGAGCACCATGCCCACCATCATCACCACCGTCAAGATGGCGTAGAAATTGAAGGGAATGGCCCGGATGAAGAGGTTTAGGCCCTGGCCGTCCTCAGCAAAGCCCGCCACAGCGGCAGCCCAGGAGGAGATGGGGGCGATGATGCAGATGGGGGCGGCGGTGGCGTCGATGATGTAGGCAAGCTTTGCCCGGGAAACCTTGTACTTGTCGGTAACAGGCCGCATGACACTGCCTACCGTCAGACAGTTGAAATAGTCGTCGATGAAGATCAGGCAGCCCAGGACGATGGTGGCCAGCTGGGCTCCCACCCGGGACTTGATGTGTCCCTGGGCCCAACGCCCGAAGGCCGCGGAGCCGCCCGCCTTGTTCATCAGGCACACCATGGCGCCCAGGATCACCAAAAACACCAGGATACCCACATTATAGCTGTCGGACAGCACGGAGACGATGCCGCTCTCGAATACATGGAGGACTGTCCCCTCAAAGGAGAAGTTGGAATACAGCAGTCCGCCCACCACAATGCCGATGAACAGCGAGGAGTATACCTCCTTGGTGATCAGGGCCAGGGCAATGGCGATCACCGGAGGCAGCAGGCTCAGGGCCGTGTTGAAAAAATGGCTGAGAGACTCCACATAGCCGGTACCACCGCAGGTGGCGCAGACATTGCTGCCGCCGCAGGCGGCGCACTCCGAATCCAGGCCGTAGCACTCCATACAGGCGGTGCTGCCGCCGCAGTCGGGACATTCAATCATCTTGGTGCCGGCTTCCTCCGTAGGATCTCCGGCGGCGAAGGCGGTCACGGACATGGCCGTGGCCAGCAGAACCACCAGTGCCAGCAGAGGCAGCAAGCGGCGCAGGTTCTTTCTCATGATACTCTCTCCTCACGCAAAAAAATAAAGCCATGATATCCATCATGACTTCATACAGGCACCGGGGAAAGCCCCATGGGTCATGACAGCGCTCCACCTTGGGGGTGACAGTCCGCCGGATGTTCTCCGACGGCCCGGCTCTTCCCCGCCAGGCAGCGGAGTAGCGCCTCGGCGGTCTCCCCTTTCCCGTCTCCCCCGGTGTCCTGCCGTCGGAGAGGGGTACTCTTGAAGCCCGCGCCTCTATCATGGGTCTAGTTGCCTGTTCATTATATAAGATATCCCCAAAAAGTCAACCATTTCCCGTATTTTTTGTGTTTTTTGCGATGTGTGAAACGAGCAAGCGCCCGTCCCGGGGCTCCGGGGCGGGCGCAGCAGCTGTAAACTTGTCCGCTTAATACCGGCCCAGAGAGGCAGCGGTATCGGAGTTTGCGGTCTTACCGAAGTGGAAGTCGTTGCCGGGCAGAATGGCGTTGAGGGCAATACCTGCAATGGCGGCGATGGCCAGGGAGGTGAGGGTAATGGAGACCTCGCCGATGTGGAAGGTCAATCCGCCGGTGAAGCCCAGGCCGCACACCAGGATGACGGCGGCAATGATGAGGTTGCGGGAATTGGTGAAGTCCACCTGGTTCTCCACCACATTCCGCACACCGATGGCGGAGATCATGCCATAGAGGATAAAGCTGACACCGCCGATGATGGCAGAGGGGATGGAGCTGACAAACGCGGCAAACATGGGGCTGAAGGAAAGGACGATGGCATAGATGGCAGCCAGCCGGATCACCCGGGGATCATGGACCCGGGAGAGCACCAGCACGCCGGTGTTCTCGCCGTAGGTAGTATTGGCGGGAGCGCCGAAGAGGCCCGCCAGAGCCGTGGCGATGCCGTCGCCCACCAGGGTGCGGTGGAGGCCGGGATCCTCGATGAAGTTCTCGCCCACGGTGGCAGAGATGGCGGACATATCACCGATGTGCTCCATCATGGAGGCGATGGCGATGGGAGCCATCACCAAAATGGCGGAGACGTCGAACTTGGCGATACTGCCGGAGAAATTGGTGATAAAGGGCTGGAAACCGATGATGCTGGTACCGGCCAGGCTGGAGAAATCCACCTTACCGGCCACAAGCGCCACAATATAGGAGCCCACCACACCCAGCAGGATGGGGATGATCTTGATCATGCCCTTGCCCCAGATGTTGGCCACGATGATGATGGCCATGGCCACCAGGGCCAGCCACCAGCAGGTGGAGGCGTTGGACACGGCGGAAGGAGCCAGGTTCAGTCCGATGAGGATGATGATGGGGCCGGTGACCACCGGGGGCAGGAAGCGCATCACCTTATGGACACCCACCGCCTTGATGATGATAGCCAGCACCACATACAAAAGGCCAGCCACCACGATGCCGCCGCAGGTGTACTGCAGCTTTACCGCCGGATCCATCCCGGCGTAGATGCCGCTGTCCATAGCCGCCATGGCCTGGAAACCGCCCAGGAAAGCGAAGGAGGAGCCCAGGAAGGCAGGCACTTTCATCCGGGTGCACACATGGAAGAACAGCGTGCCGAAGCCGGCGAAAAACAGCGTGGACTGGATGGACAGGGGCAGGCCGTAGCCCTGTACCAGGATGGGCACCAGCACTGTGGCGCCGAACATGGCGAACATGTGCTGCAATCCCAGAATCAGCATCTTGGGCGTACCCAGGGTTCGAGCGTCCCGGATGGGCGCCTGGGCATTTTTGCTCTGATTTTCGTTCATGAAAATCTCCTTTCTTTTTTGACACACACCGCCCCCAGCGGGGCAAAAAAAATACCGGCACCAATGCCGGTCAAAGAGAAAAAAGAAGCTGGGAAAAGGACGCCGTACCAAACTGATGCAACATGTCTGTCCCCTCCCCTGCTATTTTGCCCTATTATACAAAATGGAATGCTCTTTGACAAGGCCGGATTTCCATGAGGAGCATCCAAAAAAAAACTTGAAAATTGTAAAAAATGACGGGATTACTCCCGTCATTTTAAAAATTTTTCCAGTTTGGTCTCTCCATAGACCGGGATGCCGCATCGAGCCAGCAGCTCAGCTGTGACCCCATCACCAGGGTGAATCCTCCCAGAAAAAGTACCATCATAAATACTGCCACAACCGCAGGAGGGGCTGCGCTCTTTCAGAATCGCAGCTTCACATCCCATAAGGTGGCAAAGGCGCAAGGCCTCCTCCGCTCCCCGGCGGTACTGTTCCGTCACATCCTGTCCTTCTCGGGTGACCACCCGGTCTCCCCGCCGCTCCGCAGGCGGCCGGGGGGTAGACAATCCCCCCAACTGCTCCGGACATACCGGAATCAAAGTATGGTGCCGGGCCAACACGCCCGCCAGAGGGTGGGGTTTGGATGCCCCATCGTAGCGGCAGCGGCACCCCAAAAGGCAGGCTGAGATCAAAATCCGCACGCTCTTACCTCCCCAGCATGGCCTGGTGTTCACGCATCAGCTCACTGTAAAGCCGCACAGCGTCCCAGTTGCGGTTGTGGGCTGTCAGCACCGCCTTCAGGCACTCTGTTCCCACACCGGCCAGCCGCAGCGCTGAGAGCAGCGTATCCATCTGATCCTCTACGCCGCAAAGAACCATCATCCGCCCGCCCAGAGCACCGCCGGCATAGGGCGGCTGACCGCCGCTTCGCTCCGTATCCAGCCCCGCCAGAATTCCCAGGGGCGTATTGTAATCCCGGCGTCCCACCGGCACCACCGCCGCGCCGCAGGACTCGGCAGCAGTTTCAACCCGCAAAATGGATGGCAGATCCTCAAATCCAAACAACAATAATTTCGCAGCCATCACATTTCCTCCTCTTCCGGTATTTCCCGCCGCTCACACGATCCGTTTGCCGTCCAGCACTGCCAGCACCAGCTTCTCCCCCTCATATTGCAGCTTCAGGGAGAAAAAAGGCGCATCCGTGTCCAGCAGATGCAAAAAGATCTTGTCTCCCTCCCACAGGGGAAGGGACAGCAGCTCCGCCTTTTTGATCCAGGCCAGCTCCCCCTCATCGCACGCAATGGGGGTGCCGGTCCAGCCGGTAGCGGTAAACAGGTGCATGTACTCCGTGGGCCACTGGTCAGAAATAAACGTCACCAGTCCCCGGTATCGGTAATCTGTCAGAGTGAGGCCGGTCTCCTCCCGGGTCTCCCGCAGCAAACAGTCTTCCGGGCTCTCCTTGTCCAGGAACTTTCCTCCCACACCAATCCATTTGTCGTGGTTGAGATCGTTTTTCTTCTTGACCCGGTGGAGCATCAGGTACTCGTCTCCCCGCTCCAGATAACAAAGGGTCGTGTTGATCATGGATGCCTCCTCTTTCCTGGGAACCGAGAATCCACCTCCGGCGCCCATGTGTCACAAACTCTTTTTGCTATTATAATCAAAAATGCTTCAAAAGGAAACCTCTTTTTTTGAAAGTATTGTGATTTTTCCACAAACAAGCAGCCCATGGAAGCAATTTCCACGGGCTGCTTGGGTTTTTGGCAGTTAAAGGAAACTTATTTCCCGAAATTACGGATGGCCTTGAGGATCTGGATCACCACCATGCTGCCAAAGGCCAGGCCCACGATGGCGCCTACCAGAGCCGCGGACAGCTCCGCCACCTGGAACAAAGGCTCCAGCGGCGGCACCAGCAGCACCGCGCCCAGCAGCGCCGCGCCAATGACAAAGGCGCCCAGCAGATACTTGTTGTCCCAGAAGCGCCGCTTGAAGATCACAGGCACGGCAGCCTTGCAGTTGAAGCCGTGGAACAAACGGCTCAGGCACAGCGTGGCAAAGGCCATGGTGCTGCCCACGGCGGCACCGCCATGGGAGAGGCCGATGTGGAAAGCGGCAATGGTGGCTGCAGCGATCACCAGGCCCTCCACCACCACGTTGGTGAGGAACTCCCTGGTAAGGATCCCCTCCGTCCGGGGCCGGGGCTTCTGGTGCATCACCTCATCGGAGTGGGGCTCCAGGCCCAAGGCGATGGCAGGCAGGGAATCCGTCAGCAGGTTGATGAAAAGCAGATGCACCGCAGCAAAGGGCACCGGCAGTCCCAGCAAGGAGGCGTAGAGCACCGTCAAAATCCCGGCGGCGTTGCCGGAGAGCAGGAACTGGATGGCCTTTTTGATGTTGGCATACACGTTCCGGCCGTTCTTCACCGCCTTGACGATGGTGGCAAAGTTGTCGTCCGCCAGCACCATACCGGCGGCATCCTTGGCCACCTCGGTGCCGGTGATGCCCATGGCCACACCGATATCCGCCTGCTTGAGGGCGGGGGCGTCGTTGACACCGTCACCGGTCATGGCCACCAGGTTCCCCAGATCCTGCCAGGCCCGGACGATGCGGATCTTATGCTCCGGGGACACCCGGGCATAGACGCTGACCTTGGGAACAAACGCCCGCAGCTCCTCGTCGCTCATGGACTCGATGACGGAGCCCTCCACCGCCTCGGTGCCGGGGGTCAGAATCCCGATCTCCTTGGCGATGGCAGCGGCGGTGACCTTGTGGTCGCCGGTGATCATGATGGGACGGATGCCGGCGGCAATACACTCCGCCACAGCCGCCTTGGACTCCTCCCGGGGCGGGTCCATCATGGCGATGAGGCCCAGGAAGTCCAGATTGTTCTCGTCCTCCAGACTGACGGCCACGCTGTCCACCTTACGGCAGGCAAAGGCCAGGACCCGCAATCCCTCGCTGGAAAACTGCTCATTGGCGGCCTCGATCTCCGTCCGCTCCGCAGGAGAGATCACCGCCCGGTCCAGCAGCACGTCCACAGCGCCTTTGGTAACCATGGTATAGCCGCCGGCGAACTCATGGACGGTGCTCATGAGCTTGCGGTCGGAGTCAAAGGGGATCTCCGTCAGGCGGGGGAACTTCCGGCGGGTATCTTCCTCGTCAAAGCCGAATTTCTCACCCAGGCGCACCAGGGCGGTCTCCGTGGGATCACCCACCTCACCGGATTCGTTGACGGTAGCGTCACTGCACAGCAGGGCTGTACGCAGCAGGGGCTCCTGGACGGGATCGCTGAAATCCGCATCCTCCACGGAGATGATCTTTCCGCCGGCGTAGAGCTTCTTGACGGTCATCTTGTTCTGGGTCAGAGTACCCGTCTTATCGGAGCAGATCACAGACACGCTGCCCAGGCCCTCCACTGCCTGGAGCTTGCGGATGATGGCGTTCTCCCGGGCCATTTTCTGGGTGCCGAAGGAGAGCACGATGGTGACGATGGAGCTGAGCGCCTCGGGGATGGCGGCCACGGCCAGGGCCACGGCGAAGAGGAAGGCGTTCATCACGTTCTCGCCCCGCAAAAAGACGCTGACGCAAAACAGCAGGGCGCAGATCACCAGGATGCCGATGGAGAGTTTGCGGCCAAACTGGTCCAGGCTCACCTGCAGGGGGGTCTTCTTCTCCTGGGTATTCTTCAGGAGCGTGGCGATCTTGCCCATCTCCGTATCCATGCCGATGGCCGTCACCAGGAACTTGGCCCGGCCGTAGGTGACGAAGCTGCCGGAGAAGACCATGTTCTTCCGGTCGCCCAGGGGCGCGTCTCCGGGGATCTCGTCCAGCTCCTTTTCCACCGGCAGGCTCTCGCCGGTGAGGGCGCTCTCCGCGGTCTTCAGGCTGGCGCACTCCAGCAGCCGGCCGTCGGCGCAGACGGAGTCGCCGGCCTCCAGCACCACCACGTCGCCCACAGTGACCTCCCGGCCGGGGATCTGGATGGTCTTGCCGTCCCGGACTACTTTAGCGGTGGGCGCCGCCATCTGTTTGAGGCTGTCCAGGGACGCGGCGGCCTTCTTAGTCTGCACCGTGCCCAGGATGGCGTTCATGGTGATGACCGCCAGAATGACGATGGTGCTCTCCACGTCTCCCAGCAATGCGGAAACCACCGCCGCCAGGATCAGGATGATCACCAGGAAATCTGCAAACTGCTCCAGGAAGATCCGCAGGGTGCTCTTTTGATCCTCCGAGCGCAGCTCATTGGGGCCGTACTGCTTCTGACGGCGCTCCGCCTCCTGGGCCGACAGGCCCTCCTCAGAGCAGTCCAGATCCCGGAACAGCTCCATCCGGCTTTTTTGCCAAATCGCTTTTTCTTGTTTCATGATAACTCTCCCTTTCCGGCAGACGCAAAAAGCGAGACTTTCGCGCCAATGCCGCTGCATTGATGCAAAAGTCTCGCCGTTTCAACCCTAAGCGGGGCAGATGCCCGTACTGACGCCGTGGGTACACAAAACTGTGCCAGCTACTCCCTTTTTACATTGGGGCACTATACACCATTTTCCCCCAGAAGTCAAGGCTTATCATAGGGTTTTAAATTTTTTTCTTTCCTGCAGGCTGGTGATAGAAGAAATTCCCCACCACCATGAATACCACATAGACGATCAGATAGTAGCACACCGTCATTCCATAGCCCGCAAAAGCGGCGTATACCATAAAAGCACAGCCGCAAAGGCCCAGGCACGGCATGACGAACCGCTTGAAAACGGGCAGATCCCGCTCCTTGCGCATCAGCTGGATGAACATGGGCACGTACATGCCGTAGAGGGTGATGATGGGCAGCTCCGAGGAGTCGAAGCAGAAGGGCCCGAACCAGCCGCCCCCCAGATTGGCCCCGTAGAAATACAGCAGCCAGAAGGCGGACAGGCCCAGGCTGGCCACCGCAGAGTTGGTGGACATGTTGGTGACGGGATCCACCCGGCTGAACATCGCCGGGCAGGGGCCCTCGTTCCGGACTGCCAGGGCGTAAAATCCCCGGCTGCACGAGAGCGTCAGGCCATTGAGCGTCCCCAGGCAGGAGATCACGATCAGCACGAACACCACGGTGCCGGCCGCCTGGCCGAATACCCGCTGGAACGCCATCTTGGCGGCGGCCTCGCCGCTGGCCATGAGTTCTTCCGTGGTGACGGCACCGTTGAGGCCGATATAGTACAAAATATACGTTCCCACCACGATGAAGGATCCGATCACCAGAGCCCGGGGCAGATTCTTCTTGGCATCCTTCAGCTCGGCGTTGATGGTAGTGGCCAGAATCCAGCCCTCATAGGCAAAGGCCACTGCCACGGTGGAGGCCATGAGGCCCTCTCCCGCTGAGATGGTAGCGGTGGTCATGGTGGCAATGTTCTCCGCCATGCGCCCGTTGCCGATGCCTACGATGGTTCCCACCACCGCCATCAGTGCCAGGGGCACCATCTTAATAAAGGTTGTGGAAACCTGGAATTTGCCGGAGAGCCGGGGAGCCAGAGCGTTGAGCATGTGGACAGCGCACAGGAGAAAGCCCGCTATGGTCATGCAGGCACCGCCGGTGATGTCCCACCCCAGCAGCACGCAGAAATACCGGGCGGAGATCCAGGAGAGCACGGACACCAGGGCCGGTGTATAGAGGGTGGCCATGAACCAGCCCACGTTGTAGGCGTATCGGCGGCCCACCGTGGCCTCCGCGTAGTCCACCAGGCCGTTGACCTTTTCATACCGGGTGGCCATAATCGCAAAGACATAAGAGCAGATGATCATGATGGCGCCCACAATGGCCCAGGCCAAAATGCCCAGAGGCATATTGCCGCCGGTCTTGTTGAGCACCGTCTCCGCCTTGAAAAACACGCCGGAGCCGATGACGATGCCCACCACCATACACACGGCGGTCACAAGGCCGTATTTCTTTTCCAGTTGGTTTTCCATGTTCTTCTCCCCGGACCCGCAGGTCCTGTTTTTTGTATTTAAAGCCGCATTCCTTTAAACCGGTACAGTCTCCAGGGCAGCGTGAGCATCATACCATACCTTTGTGCAAATTGCAATCTATTTCCCCAAATTACATCGTTCTATACATGCAAAGAGACGGACAGAAGCCTGTCCGTCCCTCCGACTTATTCTCCCATCACCTGGAATACGATATCCCGCACCCGGTCCCGGGTATCGCACTCCACCAACGTCAGATTCTGCCAGGGGCCCACGGTGATCCGCCCGTTTACAAAGGGCACCGTGATAAAGGGGGAGAGCAGCGCCGCCTTGATGTGGGAAGATCCGTTATCATCGTGCCAGGTCTCGTGGTGCCAGTAGGGCACCACATGCCCCTGCTCATCCAAATAGGGGGAGAACACATCCAGCGCCGCTTTGAGGTCGTGGTTCACCATGCCGGGCTCAAACTCCAGCGTCGTCAGGCCCGCCACGCCGCCGGTGGTGAAACCGGTGACGGTTCCTGCGGAGATGCCGCATGTTTTGCAGGCCTCTGTCACCGCCTGCTGGAAATCCTCTGTCACGTCGATCATGCCCATGTGGGCCTTGGTGTGATACGTCTTGGTCTGGGTGTAAACCGCCATATCCGATCCCTCCTTGCTTTTTCCGCATTGTAACACACTTTGTCCCGTGATACAATATGGGCAAATCACCGGGAGGCGCACCGCCTCCTGACAGAGGAAGTGAGCCCATGTCCCCCGGCATCATCACCGTAGATCTCCACGGGAAAACCACCTATCAGGCCCGGATCACCGTGGATGCCTTGCTGCGCCGGGCGGGGAGCAGTACCTACCGGCTGCGTCTGATCCACGGCTGCCATGCCGGGACAGCCCTGCGGGACTTTCTGGAACGGACTTATGCCCGCCACCCCCGGGTGAAACGGCTGATCCTCTCCCCTGACGGCGGCACCACGGAACTGGTGCTGCGGGAATATGTTTAAGAAGGAGGCTCTCCTATGCGCGTTGCACTCATTCAAATGCCTGTTACACCGGACAAACAGGAAAACATCTCCTGCGCCTGCCGCGCCATCCGAACGGCAGCATGCAACGGCGCCGATGTTGCTGTGCTGCCGGAGATGTTCTGCTGCCCCTATGAGAACAGCTGCTTTCGCGTCTACGGCGAGGAGGCGGGCGGCCCCGCTCAGCAGGCCCTCTCCGCCCTGGCAGGGGAACTGGGGCTCTACATTGTGGGCGGCTCCATCCCGGAGCTGGAAGGGGACAAGGTCTACAATACCAGCTATGTCTACGGCCGGAAGGGGGAGCTGCTGGCCAAACACCGGAAAGTCCACCTTTTCGACATCAATGTAGCAGGCGGCCAGCGGTTCATGGAATCCGACACCCTTTCCCCGGGAAATGCAATCACCACCTTTGAGACGGAATTCGGCACCTGCGGCCTTTGCATCTGCTTTGACCTGCGCTTTGAGGATCTGGCCCGGTGTATGTGTCTGCGGGGTGCCAAGGTACTCTTCGTCCCGGCAGCCTTCAACATGACCACCGGCCCCGCCCACTGGGAGCTGCTCTTCCGCCAGCGGGCGGTGGACAACCAGTGCTTCACCGTAGGAGTCTCCCCCGCCCGGGACGAGACGGCCTCCTACGTTGCCTATGGAAACTCCCTGGCGGTGGATCCCTGGGGCACCGTGCTCTGCCGTGCGGGAGCAGAAGAGGCCATCCTCTACGCGGATCTGGATATGGGGCGGCTGGAAGCCGTTCGGGCCCAGCTGCCCATTCTCTCCGCCCGACGGACGGACCTCTATGAGGTGCGGGAGAAATGAGCGGTCCGGTCTTTGCCGCCTTTTACGCGGTGGTGCGCCGCATCCCTGCGGGAAAAGTCGCCACCTACGGTCAGATCGCCCGCCTGGCGGGGATGCCCCGTTGTGCCCGGACGGTGGGTTATGCCATGGCTGCCTGTACCGACCCATCGGTGCCCTGCCACCGGGTGGTGGATCGCTTGGGCGGCACCAAAGCGGCCTTCGATACCCTGGCTCCCGGTACCCAGCGGGCTCTGCTGGAAGCGGAAGGCGTCCCCTTTAGGCCGGACGGCAGGGCGGATCTGAACGCAAGCCTGTGGAACGGCCTATAACCTGATATCCAAAAGGAGCCTGAGACAGCCAACTGTCTCAAGCTCCTTTTTTCAAAACTCGTAGTCCACCGCCACCCGATCCGTGCGGATGGACTTACACAGGGCGGACACCGCCTTGTGCCGGGGGTCGTTTTTGTAGGCCTCCAGCGCGTCCAGATCCCGGAACTCGCTGACCAGGACGGCATCATAATTGCCCTCCCCTACGTTGACTGCCACCTCGCTGTGCAGCAGCTGGGGGATCACCCCCTGCAAGCTCCGCAGGCCGTCCAGAAACTGTTTCTGCTCCGTCTCCGTACCGGGCCGGAACTTCCACATGACGATATGGTGGATCATGCCTTCTCTCCCTGGGCGTTATAGGCGGCAATGCCCAGGCCCAGCAGCTCAATGGAGCGGGAGAGTTCCGCAGGATTGGTGACGTAGGCGATGCGGATCTCGTTGCGGCCCTTGCCGGGAGTAGCGTAGAAGGACTCCGCCGGGGTGTACATGACGGTTTCGCCGTGATCCTCGAACTCCTCCAGCAGGAAGTACTGCAACTTCTCCGCATCGTCTACCGGCAGCGTGGCCATCACGTAGAAGGCCCCATCCGGATGGCTGAAGCGGATACCGGGGATCTTGGAAAGGCTCTCCACCACCGTGTCCCGACGGCGCTGGTACTCCTCCCGGACGGAGGTGTAATACTCCGCGGGCAGCTCCCGGTACATGGCGGCGGCGCCCACCTGATCCAGCGTGGCGGCGCACAGACGGCCCTGGCAGATCTTCATAGCCTGGGCCATCAGCTCCTGGTTGCGGGAGATGAGGGCACCCACCCGGGCACCGCAGGAGGAAAAGCGCTTGGACACGGAGTCCACCACGATCACATTTTCCGCGGCATCCTGGAACTCCAGCATGGAGCTGAGTTTTTCGCCGGTGTAGACGATCTCACGATACACCTCGTCACTGATGAGGAAGATCTCGTGCTCCTTGGCAATGTCCGCCAGCAGGCGCATCTCCTGGTGGTTGAGCACCACGCCGGTGGGGTTGCCGGGGTTGGTCACCAGAATAGCCCGGGTGTGGGCATTGATGAGAGGCTCAATCTGCTCCCGGGTGGCATAGCGGTATCCCTTTTCCGGATCCGTGGGAATGGGCCGGATGGAGGCACCGGTAATCTCCACGAAGGTGGAGTAATTGGGATAGAAGGGCTCCGGGATCAGGATCTCGTCCCCGTCCTCCAGGATGCAGGACATGATGATCTCCAACGCCTCGCTGCCGCCGTGGGTGGCCATGATATCGTCGCAGGTGATGGGGAAGCCCAGATTGGTATAGTAATCCCGCACCGCTTCCAGATAGCACTCCACGCCGGTGGAAGGAGCATACTCCAAAACAGCCTTTCCGAAGTTGCTCACCGCATCAAAAAACGCCTTGGGCGTCTCGATATCCGGCTGACCGATGTTCAGGTGATGAACCTTGCGGCCCTTGGCCTCCGCCGCCAGCACATAGGGATGGAATTTCCGGATGGGAGAGAGCTCGCAGGCCTGGATCTTACTGGAAAATTTCATGGAAATGACCTCCTTGGTCCTGATTTTTCAAGATTAGCCGGGGAAACATGTCTGATCTGGATAAAAAATCGCCCCTGACAACTGTCAGGGGCGAAAATACTTCCACGGTACCACCCTGATCTGCCCCCTCCATTGAAAGAGGCATCTCATGTCATCCGGTAACGGAGATGATCCGTCCCGCTCCTCGCGGGCCGCTCCAAAGTGGCTGCTCTGCGGCGTGGGCTGAGGGCTTGCACCAGTTCCCTCTCGCTGAAAGCCGGTTTCACAGAGTTGGCTTTGTCATCGCTTTTATTGTTTCATTATACGTCTTTCCGCGGATTTGTCAAGCCACAGCCTTATTCCTCTTCCACTGGGAAGGGAGGTTCGTCCTCCTGGGTACCCGCAGATGCGCCGCCCAGCTGCATCTCCTGCCACTGGGCTTTGGTGATGAGCAGCTGCCGGGGCTTGGAGCCCTCGAAGGGACCCACAATTCCCCGCTCCTCC
This sequence comes from uncultured Oscillibacter sp., assembly GCA_905200545.1. Lineage (GTDB taxonomy): Bacteria > Bacillota > Clostridia > Oscillospirales > Oscillospiraceae > Oscillibacter. The sequence goes on along the minus strand of CAJKKQ010000007.1, from coordinate 14,679 downwards.
ATCTGGTCCACCAGGCGGGCGGCCCGGGAATAGCCCAGCTTCAGCCGCCGCTGCAGCATGGAAACAGAGGCTTGTCCCGTCTCCAGCACCACATCCACGGCAGCGGGCAGCAGTTCGTCGGAGTCCTCTGCGGCGCCGCTGTCGGCGGCGGGGGCGGACTTTCCGCCCTTCTCCCGCTCCTGCATGGACTCCTCGATCTTGGCCATGACCTCGTCGGAGTACTGGGCCTCACCGGTCTGCTTGACAAAGGTCACCACCTGGTCGATCTCCTCGGGGGTGATGAAGCAGCCCTGCACCCGGGTGGGCTTTCCGGCCCCCAGGGGGGCGTAGAGCATGTCGCCCTTGCCCACCAGCTTTTCCGCACCGGTGGTGTCCAGGATGATGCGGGACTCCAGAGAGGAGGCCACCGCAAAGGCGATACGGCTGGGGATGTTGGCCTTCATAAGGCCGGTGATGACGTCGGCGGAGGGCCGCTGGGTGGCGATCACCAGGTGCATACCGGCGGCACGGCCCATCTGGGCCACCCGGCAGATGGATTCCTCCACCTCCTTGGCCGCCACCAGCATCAGATCCGCCAACTCGTCGATGACCACCACCACGCTGGGCATGGTCTCCATCCCCTCCGTGGCCTGGGCCAGCTTATTGTACTCCTCCAGCTTCTTGACACCGCATTCGGAGAAGGTCTTGTACCGCTTCATCATCTCAAACACCGCCCACTGCAAAGCGCCGGCGGCCTTCTTGGGATCCGTCACCACCGGGATCAGCAGATGGGGAATGCCGTTGTAGGGGGCCAGCTCCACCATTTTGGGATCCACCATGATAAAGCGCACCTCATCAGGGGTGGACTTATAGAGCAGGCTGATGATGAGGGAGTTGGTACACACGGATTTACCGGAACCGGTGGTACCGGCGATCAGCACATGGGGCAGCTTTTCAATGTCGCCCACGATGTTCCGGCCGCCGATGTCCCGGCCCAGGGCAAAGGCGGTCTTAGACTTGTGCTCCGTAAACTCCCGGGACTCGATGACATCCCGGATCAGCACCGGCGTCACGGACTTGTTGGGCACCTCGATGCCCACCACAGAGATCTTGTCGGGAATGGGGGCGATCCGGACGCCGGTGGCGCCCAGAGCCAGCGCAATGTCATCCGCCAGGTTGGTGATCTTGGAGAGCTTGACGCCCTGCTCCAGCACAAACTCATACCGGGTGACGGAGGGCCCGTGAACCACATCGCCGGCAGTAGCGTCCACGCCGAAGCTGGTAAGGGTTTCCGCCAGGCGGCGGGAATTGTTGCGCAGCTCCGCCCCGGCGGCGGAGATGTTGCCCCCGGTGTTCTCATGGAGCAGGGTAATGGGCGGAAAGCGGTACGTCTCCCCCTCGGCGGAGAGCTTCTCTTCGATCTCCGCGCTGACCTGAGCGGTGGCCGCCGCCAGCTCTGCCGCCGCAGCCTTTTTGCCGGAGCCGCCGGAGGCAGTGGGGGCCGCAGGTTCCACAGCAGGTTCTGCCGTCATGGGTACCGGAGCAGGCTTCGTTCCGGTCTGGGGGGCCATCTCCGGAATGGCAGGGGTACGAACCGGCTGGGAAGATGCCGCCTCTTCGGTCTTGGCACTCTCCTCCCCGGAGAGTACCTGATCCGGCGTCTTCTGCCGGTCGGACTTGTGTCGGAAGAAGCTGGTGAAACGCCCCTCCTTCTCCTCCGGCTCCGCCGGAGCTTTCTCCGCCCGGGCGGGGACATCGTCCAACGGGAAATCGATCTGGGGTCTGCTGCGCTCCGGTGCACTCATCCGCACCGGCTCCGGAACCGCCGCCCGGACAGGCGGGGTCTTGACCGGCTCCTCTTCCGGTTCCGGCTCATACTGAGGCCGCTCCCGCAGCTTTTCCCACAGGACTGCCGGAGTCAGCCGCAAGGCGATCATCAGGGCAATCACCAGCAGCAGGATAAAAATGGGCAAAGAAGCGTACTTAGAGAACACCGCCACAAAGCCCACCGCCAGGGAGCCGGAAACGGCGCCGCCGGAGGTAAGACTCTGCCCGGTGGCCCAGAGGTTCTTCAAAATTCCCAGAGAGGATTCAAATTCCACCTTACACAAAATCATGTGGAGGATGCTGCCCAGCAGCAGGGGTGTCAGCAGAGCACAGGTCACCCGCAGCACCACAGGGCGGCCCTTGTGGAAGAGCAAAATCAGCGCCGAGAGCACCAAGGCCGGACATGCCAGCCAGTAGCCATAGCCGAAAAGGCCCTTGAGCAGCGCCGCAAACCAATCAATGAAAATGGCGGAGATGCCGCAGTAGCTGACAAACACACACAGTGCCAGCACCAGCAGCACGATTCCCCAGACCTCCCGGCGCACCGGCTGCTTGGGCGGAGGAGGCGGCGTGCGCTTTTTCCCCCGGGTTGTGCTTTTGGATGCGGTGCTTTTTCTGGTTGTGGTGGTCTTCTTTTGTGCGGAGGATGCCATGGTCAACCTCCCCCCTTTCCTGGATTGTTTTGACCCATCACTTGCCCATCACGGCCAGCACCAGGGTCAGCGCGCCGGCGGCCCAGCAGTAATAGGCAAACCAGCCGAAACGGCCCTTGTCGGCGATCATCCGCAGCAGGCGGATGCAAAGATACCCCACCACTGCCGCCACGACCACACCCACCAGATAAACCGGCACGTCGGCCCAGATGATCTCACCCTCCAGAGCATCCTTCAAGCTGAGGATATTGGCCCCCAGGATGGCGGGGATGGACAGCAGGAAGGAAAACCGCACGGCAAATTTCCGCTCAAAGCCCACAAAGCACCCGGCGGTGATGGTGGTGCCGGAACGGGAGATGCCGGGACAGGTGGCGATGGCCTGCCCAACGCCCACCAGCAGCACATCCACCAGCGTGGCGTTCTTCTCCGTCTTGCGGCCTTTGCGGACCCGGTCGCTGGCAAAGAGCAGCAGTCCGGTAAACACCAGGGCGCCTGCCACGAAGTAGAGGTTATCCCCCAGGCTCTCCACCAGATCTTTCACCGGCAGCACCGCAAAGAGGGGCAGCGTGCCCACGATGATCAGCAGAATCAGACGTCGGGCAGGGGGCACGGGATTGGGGGTGGTCCCCCGGGTCAGATCCCGGACCCCGGAGAAAAACTCCACCACCATCTCCCGGATATCCTGCCAGTAGGCAACAAACACGGCGATGAGGGTGCCCAGGTGCAGCAGCACATCGTAAAAATCCGGCACATCGATGGAACCCGTGGACAGCAGATGCTCCGCAATGGCCAGATGGCCGGAGCTGGAAATGGGCAAAAACTCCGCTACGCCCTGGATCAGGCCCAGCAGGATGGCAGATAAAAGCGACAATCGGCTCACTCTCCTTCACGATTTATCCAAGTGGTACGCTTGTTGACGGTAAGATCTTATGTAACCGGCAGGCCCAACCAGACCTGCTTCCGGCGCAGCCTCCGGGCTGCCGCCGGCGGGAGGGAACCCCCTCACTCCATATTGAGATAGTATACCATGCCGGCAGGGCAAATTCCAGTCATATTTCCGCCGTGCCGCCGGGACAAAGGGAGGGAGGGGCGCCCGGCGGGCTCCCCTCCCCCTGATGGGTTTTCTCCGGCGCTTACTCCGCGCCCATGGCCGTCAGCGCCGCCTTGGCGGCGGCCTGCTCAGCCTCTTTCTTGCTGTGTCCGGAACCGGTTCCCACCGGGGTGCCGTTGAGCAGCACCTCCGCCAGGAAGGTCTTGTCGTGATCCGGGCCCTGTTCCCCTGCCATCCGGTAGGTGAGCACCTGATCCGCCTGCCGCTGCACCAACTCCTGCAGGGCGGTCTTGTAGTCCCGGCGCCGCTCCTCCACGGCCTCCTCCCGCTCTGCGTCCAGCAGCAGCCGGTGGATCAGCGCAGAGGCCGCCCCAATGCCGCCGTCCAGGTACACGGCGGCGAAGACCGCCTCTGTTGCATCCGCCAGGATGGAGGTGCGGTGGCGGCCGCCTCCGGCCTCCTCGCCCCGGCCCAGCTTCAGATAGCTCCCCAGATCCAGCTTCTGGGCCACCTCATGGAGGCTCTGCTCACATACCAGTGCCGCCCGGATCCGGGTGAGATCTCCCTCCGGCAGATCCGGATGGTGGATAAAGAGAAACTCCGCCGTCACGAAGCCCAGTACGGAATCTCCCAGAAACTCCAGCCGCTCGTTGCTGTTCAAGTGGGCGGAACGGTGCTCGTTGGCGTAGGAGCTGTGGCACAGCGCCTCGCTGAGCAGCGACGGATCCCGGAACGTATAATTCAGTTTTTTCTCCAGTTCCTGCATGGCGGTCCTCTCCATAAGGAAGCCCCGCCGGAGCGGGGCTTTTCCGTGTCATAAGATTACTTATTCACCTTGCCCGCGACATAGTTCACCACGTCGCCGACAGTCTTCAGGCCCTTGAGATCCTCTTCCTGGGTCACGCCCAGTTCGAACTCCTCTTCCATGGCCATGACCAGCTCCACCACGTCCACAGAATCCGCTCCCAGATCATCCTCAAAAGAGGTCTCCATGGAGACTTCTTCCGGCTCCAGGGAAAACTGCTCGGCAACCAGCTCTCTCATCGTTTGAAAAATATCTTCCACTGACATGCTGTTCACTCCTTAGGAATTATGGTCATCCTTGCTGGGGTAATCATACGGCATATGCCGCGCCGCTGTCAAGGGGGGATTCAGCTTTTTTCCACCCGGGTCTGCACCCGCATGTGTTCGATGTTGGCCTCGATCTCTCCGATGAAGCCGCTCTGGGCATATTCCTTGGCCCGGAGGATGGCGTTGGAGATGGCCCGGGCGTTGGAGGAGCCATGAGCCTTGATGACAGGCTTGGTGATCCCCAGGAAGGGCGTACCGCCCACCTCGCTGGGATCCATCTGCTTTTTCAGCCCCGCCAGGTCCCCTTTCACCAGCCCTGCCGCGATCTTGGTGCGGGTGTTGGTCAGGAACACGCTCTTGAGCTCCGTCAGCAAGAACTTTCCCACACCCTCCATGGATTTGAGCAGGACATTGCCGGTGAAACCGTCGGTGACAATGACGTCCACGGCGCCCAGCATGGCATCGTTGGCCTCCACATTGCCCACAAAGTTCAGCCGGCCCGCCTCCCCTGCCTCTTTCAGCAGGGCGTAGGCCTCATGGCGCAGGGCATCGCCCTTTTCCTCCTCGGCGCCGATGTTCAAAAGACCCACACGGGGATTCTCCACACCGCACACCTTCTGAGCGTAGAAGCTGCCCAGGAACGCAAACTGCAGCAGATACTCCGCCGTGCACTCGGCGTTGGCGCCGCAGTCGCACAAGATGGCCTGTCCCCCCAGCACGGGGACGCTGGGGCCCATGGCAGCCCGGCGGATGCCCCGGATGCGCTTGACCACCAGGGTGGCTCCCGCCAGGATGGCACCGGTGGATCCGGCGGAGACGAAGGCGTCGCCCACCCCGTCCCGCAGGAGCTTGAGTCCCACCGTCAGGGAGGAATTGGGCTTCATTTTAAATGCAGTGGCAGGATCATCGGCGATCTCCACCACTTCCGCGGCGTCCTTGATCTCCACGCCTGCGGGCAGGGTCTTCTCCCCGCACTCCTCCAGGGCCCGGAGTACCTCTCCGGCCCTTCCCACCAGCAAAATATCCACACCGTGGGTCCGGTGGGCATCCAGCGCTCCACGCACGATCTCCAGGGGAGCGTTGTCCCCGCCCATAGCGTCTACAATGATCTTCATGGACATACCTCCGCTTTCAGTTCCTCAATAATGGCCAGGGACCGCGCCGACAGTTCCGCGTTCTTGTTGCGCTTGCCCTTGACCCGATGGTCCAGGGGCGGCATGATGCCGAAATTGATGTTCATGGGCTGGAACGCCGCAATAGACTGATTGGAAATGTACAGCCCCAGGGCACCGATGGCCGTCTCCCGGGGAAAATCCACCGGCGGAAGGCCCTGCAGCCGCCGGGCAGTCTCCACCCCCACCAAAAAGCCGGAAGCGGCGGATTCCACATACCCCTCCACGCCGGTCATCTGTCCGGCAAAGGAGATCCGGGGCTCACTTTTAAGCCGGTAATACCGATCCAGCAGCTGGGGGGAATTCAGGAACGTGTTGCGGTGCATGACGCCGTAGCGCAGAAACTCCGCATCATGAAGGGCGGGGATCATGGAAAACACCCGCCGCTGTTCCGGAAAGCGCAGATGGGTCTGGAAGCCCACCAGGTTGTAGACGCTTCCCTCGGCGTTGTCCCGCCGCAGCTGCACCACGGCATAGGGCTCCTTCCCGGTGCGGGGATCTTTCAGTCCCCGGGGCTTCAAGGGCCCATAGCACAAGGTATCATGTCCCCGGCGGGCCATGACCTCCACCGGCATGCAGCCCTCAAAGACCATCTTGTCCTCAAAGCCGTGGACCTCCGCCTCCTGGGCGGTGGTGAGGGCCTGCCAGAAGGCATCGTACTCCTCCTCCGTCATGGGGCAGTTGACATAATCTGCAGTCCCCCGGTCGTACCGGGAGCCAAACCAGGCCTTGTCCATATCCACGCTCTCGGCGGACACCAACGGTGCCGCCGCGTCGAAAAAGTGCAGGGCGCTCTCCTCCCCCAGCAGTGTCTGCAGCCGCTGCGCCAGGGTGTCGGATGTCAGGGGGCCGGAGGCGATGACTACCTCCCCCTCCGGGATCTCTGTGACCTCCCGGGCCTCCACGGTGATGTTGGGATGGGAGCGGATCCGCTCCGTTACCAGGGCGGCAAAGCCCTCCCGATCCACCGCCAGGGCACCGCCGGCCTCCACTCGGGTGGCATCGGCACAAGAGAGGATCAACGAGCCCAGGCGCCGCATCTCCTCTTTCAAGAGGCCCACCGCGTTTTCCAGCTGGTCGGAGCGCAGGGAGTTGGAGCAGCACAGCTCCGCAAACTGATTCGTTACATGGGCGGGGGTACGCTTAAGGGGCTTCATTTCCAGGAGCGTCACATGGACGCCCCGCTGGGCCAGCTGCCAGGCACACTCGCTGCCGGCCAGCCCCGCCCCAATCACTGTTACATTCATATCCATATCTCTTTGATCCCTCCCGCCGCGTCATGGCATCACTCCGCCTGATTTTCGGCAGTCTTCTTGGAAGTCGTCTTTTTCACTGTGGCCTTTTTGGCCGTGGTGGTCTTGGTTCCCGTCGTTTTGGCGGCGGCAGTCTTTTTTGCCGTGGACTTGGCGGCTGTTTTCTTGGTTGCCGTGGTTTTCTTGGCTGTGGACTTCACCGTCTTCTTGGCAGGTGCCTTTTCCTCAGTCTCCACCGTCTCCGCTGCCGGAGCCTCTCCCTCGGTCTTTTTCTTGGGGTAACCCCGTTTCTCCTCCGGCAGGAAGTTGCTGCAGGCGGGGTTGATGCAGAAGGGACGCTTGAAGCCCCGGCCGGACTTTTTGAACATGGTCTGGCCGCACACGGGACAGTCGTCCTTCACCGGCACGTCCCAGGTCATGAAGTCGCACTTGGCGGCCTCGTCCTTGCTGTTCAAATGCTCACAGCAGTAATAGGTGTACTGCTTGTTGGTCTTTTTGCTGGTGCCGGTGCGCTTCAAAAGGCGTCCGCCGCACTTGGGACAGCGCCCCGGCATCTCCACCACCAGAGGCATGGTGAAATTGCACTCCGGATATCCCGGGCAGGCCAGGAAGCGGCCGAAGCGGCCGGATTTGACCACCAGGTTCCGCCCGCATTCCGGGCAGATCTCCTCGCTGACCTCGTCGGGCACCTTGATGCGCACGCCCTCCAGGTCCTTTTCCGCCTGCTTGAGATCCTGGTCAAACTCCCCGTAGAAGTCCCGCAGGACCTCCCGCCAGGGTTCTCTCCCCTCTTCCACGGCGTCCAGCTTCTGCTCCATATTGGCGGTAAATTTCAGATCCGCAATGTCGCTGAAGCGCTCTTTCATCAAGGCTGTCACCACCCGGCCCAGATTGGTGATGTGCAGGTACTTGCCCTCTTTTACCACGTACTCCCGGTCCAGGATGGTGGACACGGTGGGCGCATAGGTGGAGGGGCGGCCGATGCCCTGCTCTTCCATGGCCCGGATGAGGGATGCGTCGGTATAATGGGCGGGGGGCTGGGTGAAGTGCTGGTCACGGGAGAAATCCTTGAGAGCCAGGGTCTCCCCCTCCTGCAGAGCAGGCAGGGGGGATGCCTTCTCCTCCTTCTCCTCGTCCTTGCCCTCCTCGTACACCGCGGTGTAGCCGGAGAATTTCAGGCTGGAGGAGCTGGAGCGGAAGCTGTGGCCGTTGGCCTCAATTTCCACCGCCACACTGTCGTAGACGGCGTTGGCCATCTGGCAGGCCACATACCGGCTCCAAATCAGCCGGTAGAGGCGGTACTGCTCGCCGGTGAGATCCTTTTTCAGCATCTCCGGCGTCCAGTTGACATTGCTGGGGCGGATAGCCTCATGGGCGTCCTGGGCATTGGCCTTGGCCTTGTAGCGGTGGGTCTGAGGGGGATAGTAGGCTGCTCCGTACCGGCCCAGGATAAACTCCTTCACGGAGGCCAGGGCCTCCTCAGAAATCCGCAGGGAGTCGGTACGCATATAGGTGATCAGGCCCACGGTTCCCTCCCCCTCGATGTCCACGCCCTCATAGAGCTGCTGGGCAATCGCCATGGTGCGCCGGGGTGTCATGGAGAGCTTCCGGGACGCCTCCTGCTGCATGGTGGAGGTGGTAAAGGGCGGAGAGGGACTGCGCTGCTTGTCGGTGCGCTTGACGGACTTCACCACAAAGGCGGCATTCTCCGTCTCATGCACCACGGCGTCCACCTCGGAGGCGGACTTGAGCTCCGCCTTTTTGCCGTTCTTCCCGTGATAGCGGGCGGCAAAGGGGATCTTCTTGACGTCATTGCCCAGGAGGTTGGCGTCCAGCGTCCAATACTCCTCCGGCTGGAACTCCTCGATCTCCCGGTCCCGGTCATCCACCATACGGGTAGCAACAGACTGCACCCGGCCGGCGGAGAGCCCCCGGCGGATCTTCTTCCACAGCAGTGGGCTGAGCTCATAGCCCACGATGCGATCCAGGATGCGGCGGGCCTGCTGGGCATCCACCAGATCCTGGTCGATATCCCGGGGCTCCCGGATGCTCTCCTGCACCACCTTCTTGGTGATCTCGTTGAAGGTCACCCGCCGGGTCTTCTCGTCAGGCAGATCCAAAAGCTGCTTCAAATGCCAGGAAATGGCCTCTCCCTCTCGATCCGGGTCGGTGGCAAGATATACCATGTCCGCCGCCTTGGCAGATTTCTTCAGATCGCTGATGATGTCTTCTTTTCCCTTGATGGGCTTGTAGACCGGCTCGAAGTCATGCTCCAGATCCACGCCCAGGGTGCTCTTGGGCAGATCCCGCAGGTGGCCCATGCAGGCCTTGACCTCAAAGTCCTTGCCCAGATACTTTCCGATGGTCTTGGCCTTCGCGGGAGACTCCACGATGACCAGGCTGTGTTTTGCCATAGTTACCTCCAAGCGCCCCGCAGGGCGCGATTATTCCTTACCGTTTTGTTCCGGCTCCCCTGGAAGGCCGCTGAGCGTCACCGCCCGGGCATACCGTTTGCCGGGATGCTGGGTCACCAGGCTGTCGATCTCCAGCATGGTCAGTGCCGAGAGCACCCGCCGGGTGGGAATGCCGGTGGCCTCAATAAGGTCGTCCACCAGGGCAGGCTCCTCCCCCATGGCCCGCAGCAGGGTAATCTGGTCATCCGTCAGTTCCACTTCGCTCTTGGCCAGATCCAAGGTGGGCGGCACCGCCCGGGGTTCCTCCTTCTGCCGGGCCTGGTAACCCAGGACCTCCGGCTTCTTCCGGGCTCCCTCCTGACGCAGCTTGTCCGGAAAGCGGCCCACATACTCCTCCAGAATGTCCCAGGGCTCCGTCACCAAGACACCGCCCTCCCGGATAAACTGATTGCACCCCCGGCTGGCAGGAGCATCAATGGGCCCGGGCACCGCGTAGACGTCCCGCCCCTGTTCCAGGGCGGTGTTGGCGGTGATGAGGGCGCCGCTGCGCTCCGGCGCTTCCACCACCAGCGTGGCGGCACACAGTCCCGAGAGGATCCGGTTTCGCACCGGGAAATGTCCCCGGGACGGCTCTGTTCCAGGGGGATACTCGGAAATCAGGGCTCCTGCGGCGGCCACATCTTCATAAAGATAGCGGTTTTCTTTGGGATAGACCACGTCCAGTCCATTGCCCAGCACCGCCGCGGTCCGTCCCCCGGCCCGCAGCGCGCCTCTCAGAGCCGCGGAGTCAATACCCCGGGCCAGGCCGCTGACCACCAGGGCCCCGCCCGCGGCTAATCCGTAGCCAAACTTCTCCGCCACCGAGACACCGTAGGGCGTGCAGTCCCGGGTGCCCACCACCGCCACGGCGCACTCCTCGTCAAAGGCGGGCATCTGTCCCCGTACATACAGGACGCAGGGCGGGTCATAAATGTTTTCCAGCCGCCCGGGATAGGCAGCGTCGTGCAGCGTGAGAATCTGATAGCCCAGGCGCTGGCACTCTGCCAGGATCTGATCCGCCCCATCCAGACTGTGGTCTTTCAGAAGGGAGGCCTGATCCCGGGTGATCCCCTCCGTCAGGAGGATCTCCCCCTCATCGGCGTAAAAAATATCCTCCGGGGAGCCGAAATGGCGCAGCAGGGCCAGCCGGGTCTGATTGCGCAGGCCCCGCAGCTCCGTCAGCCACAGCCAGTATTTCAGCGCGGACACGGAACATTCCCCCTTCTCAATCGCCCCGGGCAGCCTCCCACAGCAGCACTGCAGCGGCTGCCGCCGCGTTCAGGGATTCGCAGTGCGCACTCATGGGAATGCGCACCGTCCGGGTACAGCCCTGGAGCATTTGGGCCGAGAGGCCACGGCCCTCACTGCCGATGGCCACGGCACACCGGCGGTAATCCACGTCCCGAACGTCTGCGGTATCGTCCTGCAGGGCGGCCCCGTACAAAGGAAGGCCGCTGCGCTCCAGCAGCTCCAGAACCTCCTCCGGTTTGCAGGACCACACCGGGCAGCGGAACACCGCGCCCATGGTGGCCCGGACCGTCTTGGGGTTGTAGAGATCTGCGCAGCCGTTCACCAGGAAGAGCCCATCAGTATGGAAGGCGTCGGCGGTACGGAGGATGGTACCCACATTGCCGGGATCCTGCACTCCGTCCAGCACCACGTAGCGCCGCCCCTCCAGCTTTTCCGGCAGAGGCCGGGAGAGCAGGCCGCACACAGCTAAAACCCCTTGGGGCATCTCCGTGGGGGAGATGGATTTCATCACATCCGCCGGCACCTGCACTCTTCGGACGCCCTCCGGCAGGGCGGGCAGCGTCTCCGGGTGCGTACACACCACCGTGTGCAAATCACCGCCCCACAGCAGGGCCTCCTCCAGCAGCTTGGGATTGTCGCACAGGAATTCCCCGCAGCGGCGGCGATAAGAGGAGGAGGCCGCCAGCTTCCGGAGATGGGTACACAGCCCGTTTGCGCGGCTGGTGATGCTCTCCATGGCTGGTGCCTCCTTCGTTGGTTTTTTGAAACAGCAGGGCCGGGGATCTCTCTCCCATCCTGCCAGCAGACCACCCGGTGCCCCGCAGCAGCCAGGCCCGGTACCATTGGCTGCCGCGCAGGGTGTGGGGGTTCAGGGTCTGAACGTGAATTTGTTAATACAGCTTGGCACCGGCCGGGATGTGGTCGTCCACCATCAGAAGGTGAAGCTTTTCCGCACCCTCTTCGTGATGCACGGCGCTGATAATCATGCCGCAGGAATCAATGCCCATCATTTTCCGGGGAGGCAGATTGGTAATGGCGATCAGGGTCTTCCCAACCAGTTCCTCGGGCTCATAATACTCGTGGATCCCGCTCAGGATCACCCGGTCTGTATCTGTGCCGTCGTTGAGGACAAACTTCAAAAGCTTTTTGGACTTGGGGACAGCCGTGCATTCCTTCACCTTCACCGCCCGGAAGTCGGACTTGGAGAAGGTTTCGAAATCCACGAAGTCCGCAAACAGGGGCTCGATCTCCACCTTGGAAAAATCGATGGGCTCACTGGCGGACACCGGAGCAGCCTGGGCGGGGCACTCCTCCTTTTTGGCGGCGTCCTGCTTATCCAGGGGCTTCATGGTCGGGAAGAGAATGACCTCCCGGATGGTGTCGGAATTGGTCAGGAGCATGACGCACCGGTCGATACCGATGCCCAGACCGCCCGTGGGAGGTAGGCCATACTCCAGGGCGTTGATATAGTCGTCGTCCATCATCCCGGCCTCGCTGTCGCCCTTGGCCCGGGCCTCTACTTCCTTCTGAAAGCGCTGCTTCTGGTCAATGGGGTCATTGAGCTCGGAGAAGGCGTTGCCCATCTCGCTGCGGCAGATGAACAGTTCGAACCGCTCGGTGAGCCGGGGATCCTTGGGGCTGCGCTTGGCCAGGGGAGAAACGTCCACAGGGTGCATAGTGATGAAGGTGGGCTGTACCAACTTCTCCTCTACCTTCTGATCGAAGCACTCGTACAGGGCATTGCCCCAAGTGGCGTCCTTGCCCTCCGGCAGCTCCACCCCGGCCGCTCTGGCGGCGGCCCAGGCGGCCTCATCGCCGTCAATGGACATGAAGTCGATGCCCACATACTGCTTAACGGCATCGGCCATAGTCATCCGGGGCCAGCCGGGAGTCAGGTCGATCTGCTCGCCCTGCCACTCCACCTGGTAGGAACCCAGGATATTCTTAGCGGCGGAGGAGAGCAGCTCCTCGAAGAGGTCCATCATATCGTTGAAATCCGCGTAGGCCTGGTACAGCTCCACGGAGGTGAACTCCGGATTGTGCTTGGGGTCCATGCCCTCGTTGCGGAAGATGCGGCCGATCTCATACACCCGGTCCAGCCCGCCTACAATAAGCCGCTTCAGGGGCAGCTCCGTGGCGATGCGCATATACATGTCGATATCCAGGGTATTGTGATGGGTGATGAAAGGCCGGGCAGTGGCGCCGCCGGAAATGGTGTTGAGCACCGGCGTCTCCACTTCCATGAAGCCCCGGCCGTCCAGGAAATCACGGACATGCTTGATGAACTTGGAGCGAATGACGAAGTTGCGCTTGACATCGGGATTGACGATCAGGTCCACATACCGCTGACGGTACCGCAGTTCCCGGTCCTGCAGGCCGTGGAACTTCTCCGGCAGGGGCAGCAGGGACTTGGAGAGCAGGGTGATGTTCTTGGCCCGGACGCTCATCTCGCCCCGCTGGGTGCGGAAAACCTCGCCGTCCACACCCACGATATCACCGATATCGAACTTTTTAAACTTCTTGTAGACCGCCTCGTCCATCTCGTCCTGACGGGCGTAGAGCTGGATCCGGCCGTCCCGGTCCTGGAGGTCGCAGAAGCTGACCTTGCCCATGCCGCGCTTGCTCATGAGACGGCCGGCCACCTTCACGGCCTTGCCTTCCATGGCGTCAAAGTTCTCCTTGATCTGAGCGGAGGTGGTGTCCCAGTCAAACCGGGTCTCCTGGAAGGGATCCTCACCTGCCGCCTGCAGTGCCGCCAGCTTCTCCCGGCGGACGATCCGCTGCTGGGAGAGATCCTGCTCGGCACCCAGGGCCTGCTGGTTGTTCTTCTGTTCAGACATCATGCTTCTCCTTTACCGCTCGATCTTCTGCACCGTATAGGTGATGGCGCCCTGGGGAGCCTCCACCGTCACGGTGTCTCCCTCCTTGGCGCCCAGCAGAGCCTTGCCGAAGGGAGACTCCTCGGAGATGATGCCGTGCATGGGATCGGCCTCCTGAGAGCCCACGATCTTATAGGCGGGCATGGCCTTGCCGTTCTTGTCCACCACGGTCACCTTGCAGCCGATGGTCACCACGTTGGTGGGGGCGTTGCTCTCGTCCACGATCACCACGTGCTGGAGGATCTCCTCCAGCTCGGCGATGCGGGAGTAGAGCTTGCCCTGCTCGTTTTTGGCCTCGTCGTACTCGCTGTTCTCGCTCAGGTCGCCGAAGCCGCGGGCCACTTTGATCTGCTCGGCCACCTCATCGGAGCGGGTGGTCTTCAGGTAGTTGAGTTCTTCCTGCAGTTCCTGGGCGCGGGCCGCGCTCATTTTGTATTCTTTTTCCATTTTGGCAAGTCCTTTCTCGTTCTCTTTATAGTATGGGGAAGCGTCCTCAACCCCCGAACATACCTATTCTATATTATCATAGAGTAGTATTATAGTTGCTGGATTTGAGAATGTCAAGCGCGGGAACGCTGAGGCTGATCTGCCCCGGCGCCAGGGCCCCTGCCCCCCGCAAAGCCGCCAGAAGCTGCAGCCGGTCCGCCCCGGCAGGCAGCTGCGTCTCCACAGACGGAGGCACCGTCAAAGGCGGGAACGCGCTCTCCGCGCCTTCATAGAGGGCCACTACCTCCTCATTGTTTCCGGTGAGATCCGTCCGCTGGTCGAAAGACACCAACACCTGGGCTTCCTCCAGCTGCTCCCGGGATGGCTGGAGCAGCAGCGACACGCCGTACTCCCGCCGCAGCCTCCGGCAAAGCTCCTCCCCGCCGTAGGGAACATCCAGCATCACATACCGGTACCCAAGAGTCAGTTCCGTCACCGTCTTCACCAGCTCCCCGGTCATCTGTCCGGCGGTGACTGCGATCCGGACACTGCCCGGCGGCAGTCCCCGCTCCGCCGTGATCCGGCGTACCAGCTCCACTGCCAGGCTCCGCCGCAGCGAGAGAGTGGACACTACTCCCACACCATGGCGCTGGGGCCACTGAGA
>CAJKKQ010000006.1 GCA_905200545.1 uncultured Oscillibacter sp. | reverse complement strand
CTATTTCTCCGGCATGATCTGCCTGCGTGACGGCGGCACCCAGATGCCCGACATGGTCCGCAAGTACTCCAACAAGGGTATCTACGGCGTGTACCAGGTGTTCCTGAGCGTGCTGCTGCTGCTGGTGGGCGCCGTGTTTATCTACACCCCCGGCGACATCGCCGCCACCCAGGTCTTCAACTTCAGCGGCCTGGCCACGGATCCTACCACCTGGATCATCTACGGTGTCATCTTTGTCTATTATCTGATCGCCACCGTGTTCCCCATCGACGCCATCATCGGCCGCATCTATCCCATCTTCGGCGCCATCCTTCTGCTCTCCGCCGTGGGTGTGTTTGTCGGCATCTTCGTGCAGGGCTATCCTCTGCTGAACCTGTGGGATGACTGGCAGACCCCCTTCATGAACGCCTTCACCGTGGACGCTGCTTCCGGGGCTCAGAATGCGTTCAGCTATGGTGACTATTTTGACGCCAACCACTTCATCCCCATCTTCTTCATCACCGTGGCCTGTGGCATCCTCTCCGGCTTCCACTCCACCCAGACCGCTATCATCTCCCGTACCATGAAGAGCGAGCGTCAGGGCCGCATGACCTTCTACAACATGATGATCCTGGAAGGCTTCATCGCCATGGTTTGGGCTGCCGGCGCTATGGGCGTTTACAACCTGGGCCTGCAGGAGGTCAACGCCTCCCTGGCCACCGGTACCGTGGGCGTCATCTGCAAGAACCTGCTGGGCTCCGTGGGCGGCACCATCGCTCTGATCGGTGTTATCGTCCTGCCCATTACCTCCGGTGATACGGCTCTGCGTGCCCTGCGTCTGGGCATCGCCGACGCCTTCCATCTGGATCAGAGCTCCAAGGCCAAGCGCCTGGGCCTCTCCGCCATCATCTTCGCGCTGGTGGCTGTGATCCTGGTGTACGCCAAGAGCGATCCCACCGGTTTCAACACCCTGTGGCGTTACTTCGCCTGGTCCAACCAGACCCTGTCCCTGTTCGCTTTCCTGGCCATCTCCATCTGGATGTTTGAGAACAACAAGGCCAAATGGGTTTGGATCCCCCTGATCCCCGGCGCCTGGTATGCGTTCGTGACTGTCACTTACATCGCCAACGCCCAGATCGGCTTCCACATCCCCTGGAACATTGCCTACGTGGTGGGCGTTGTGGCTGCTGTTGCTTATGTTGCCGCCATCATCGTCTACGGCAAGAAGCGCGCCAGCCGTCTGATCGCGCACTGATCTTCTTCCATCATCCCTTCCTTATTGGCTCTGCCGCGGTAAAACGCGGCAGAGCCAGTCTCTTTTTTCCCATCCCCAACGGTGAAAAAGCCCCCGGAACGCTTGATGCGTTCCGGGGGCACGTTTTTTCATTTACTTGCCGCACAGCAGCCGCAGGGCCTCCAGATAACCCGTGAGGCCGTGGCCCTTAATGGTGGCCACGCAGGCGGAGCGGACATAGGACACATGCCGGAAAGCCTCCCGCTTGTCGGGGTCGGAGACATGGACCTCCACCGTGGGGATCCCCACCGCTTTCAGGGCGTCCAGCAGCGCCACACTGGTGTGGGTGTAAGCCGCGGGATTGAGGATGATGCCGTCCACATGGTCGAAGTAGGCCTGGTGGATGGCGTCCACCAGGGCCCCCTCGTGGTTGGACTGGAAGAAGGAAACCTCCGCGCCCAACGTCTGCGCTTCGGCCCGGATCATGGCGCACAGGTCCTCATAGGTCTCATGGCCGTAGATCTCCGGCTGCCGGATGCCCAGCATGTTCATGTTCGGTCCATTCATCACCAGAATGTGCACAATAATCCCTCCAGATCTGATCCGCCGTTTCCTCCGGCGTACCGTTGTTGTCCACCGTCACGTCCCGGAAGCGCCGGTACAGGGGCTCCCGCTGCTGCCACATGGCCGCAAGATCCGCCCCCTGGGAGAGGGGGCGCCCGTCGGTGGGCAGCGCGTCCAGCGCCCGCAGCAGGTGGTAGACCCGGCCGTTCTGGTGCAGGGCGTTGTAGTTTTCCGGGGTCTTTACCACACCGCCGCCGGTGAGGAGGATCTTGCCGGTGAGGGCCCCGGCCCTGGCCGTCTCCTCCCGCTCCAGGGCGCGGAATTCCGCCTCCCCGCCCCGGGCAAAGATCTCCGGGATAGAGCAGCCTGCCCGCTCCGCGATGCGCTGGTCAATATCCACGGCCTCCCGGCCGGTCTTTTGGGCCAGCAGGGCGCCGATGGTGCTCTTCCCACAGCCGGGCATGCCGATGAGGACGATATTCTCCGTCTCCTGGCGCAGCAGCCGCAAAATCCGCTCGTTCTCCCCCTCCGGGATCTGGGTGCATCCGAAATGCTCCTCTGCCACCGTGGCCTGGGCCACCAGCATGGGAAGTCCGTCGGAGCAGGGGATCCCCAAGACATGGGCCTGGAGGATCAGGGCTGTGCGCCGTGGGTTGTAAATGAGATCCAGCACGCCCCGGCACTTGGGGAAGGCGGTGAGATCCACCGGAGATGCCCCGTTGTCCGGGAACATGCCCACCGGGGTGGCGTTCACCAGGATGTCCGCATCGGCGTGGCGGGAGAGATTCCCATAGTTGTTCTCCCCGGAGCGGGAGATGACCACCACTTCCCGTGCCCCCAGCTGCCGGGCGCAGGCCACCACCGTATGGGAGGCGCCTCCGCTGCCCAGCACCACCGTCTTGGTGCCGGCAAAATCGATGCCCGCCCGGCGGGCCATGAAGCAAAAGCCCGCTGCGTCGGTATTGAAGGCCAGAAGCTTGCCATCCCGGCGCACCAGGGTATTGACGCTGCCGATGGCCCGGGCCGCCTCATCGATCTCATCGCACAGGGGCATCACATCCCGCTTGTAGGGGATGGTAACGTTGAGGCCGCCGATATCCTCCCGGGCCAGGAAGGGAGCCAGCTCCTCAGGCTCCAGCTCGATGAGCCGGTAGCCTTTGCGGCCCAGCTCCTCATGGATGGGGACCGACCAGCTGTGGCCCAGCTTGCGGCCCAGGAGGCCGTAGATCTTCTCCCCCATGGCTCAGATCTCTGCGTAGTTGCCCAGGAACTGGAAGCTCTGGCAGCTGCGCTCCAGCTCCTCCAGCATGGGCAGGACGCCGGGCTCGTGGACGGAGGCCTCCAGCTCCAGGAAGAAGATGAACTCGAAGTTGCGGCCGGTAACGGGGCAGGACTCCAGCTTGGTCATGTTGATACCCAGGGCCGCCAGCTTGGAGAGAATCTCATACAGGGCGCCGGGCTTGTTGTCGCAGGCGATGACCAGGCTGATGCGGTTGGCGCCGGCGTAGATCACCGGATCCCGGGTGATGCAGATGAAACGGGTGTAGTTGTTGTCGCTGTCCTGGATGTCGTCCCGGACGGTATCCAGGCCATACAGCGCGGCGCAGGGGTGGGAGGAGATGGCGGCCGCGTGGCGAGAACCGCTCTCGGCGACCATCTTGGCAGCGGTGGCGGTGTTGTCGCAGGGGATCACCCGCACGCCGTTCAGGCTTCCCAGGAACTTGCTGCACTGGCCGATGGCCTGCTCGTGGGAGTAGACCTCCGTGATATCGTCCAGCTTCACGCCGGGCAGGGCCAGCAGCTCGTGGCGGATGCACAGGCGGGTGGAGCGGACGATGGAGAACTTCTTGCGCTGGATCAGGTCGTAGATGGCCCGGACGGAGCCGTTGGCGCTGTTTTCAATGGGCACCACGCCAAACTTGCACAATCCGGACTCCACGGCGGAAAACACCGCCTCGAAGCTCTTGACATAGACGATGTTGCCCCGGGGGATCAGGCGGTCGCAGGCCGCCTGGGAATTGGCGCCCTCCATGCCCTGGCAGGCAACCAGCCCCGTCTGGGGGAAGACCTCGCTGCCGGCGGCGATGGAGGCCTTCACCTGGGCGGCCACCTTGGTGGGGGCGGAGATCAGCTCCGCCTGCCGGGACCGGGCCAGCTCAAAGAGGGTGGAGAAGAGGTGATAGGCGTAGCGCTCCTTCTCCCCGGACTGCTCCGTCACCCGGGCCAAAACCGCCCGCTCCCGCTCCTTGTTGAGGATGGGGAGGTGGTGCTCGTTTTTGTAGGCGGCCACTTCCTCCGCCAGATCCATGCGCTCCAGGAACAGCTTCAAAAGCTGATCGTCAACAGTGTCGATTTTTTCGCGGATTTCAGAAAGTTCCATGATTTCCCTCCAACAGTAAGTCTAACAACACGGCGGCAGTGACCGCCTCTACCACAGGAACAGCCCGATGGGCAATGCAGGGGTC
Organism: uncultured Oscillibacter sp.; assembly: GCA_905200545.1. Classification (GTDB taxonomy): domain Bacteria; phylum Bacillota; class Clostridia; order Oscillospirales; family Oscillospiraceae; genus Oscillibacter. The sequence goes on along the minus strand of CAJKKQ010000006.1, from coordinate 135,183 downwards.
GTGACGGCCCCGGATTTCAAGGGGGATCTCCTCCATTTGGGAGAGGCGCACAGTCTTCTGGGCTCTGGCAATGGACGGCGTGGGCTTCATGGCTGTGCGCAGCAAGATGGGCATACCGTTGGTGATGCCCCCCAGGATGCCCCCGGCGTGGTTGGTGTCCGTCACCACGGCGCCGTCGGCAACGGAGAAGGCGTCGTTGTTCTCCGACCCCCGGCTCCGGGCGGCGGCAAAGCCCGCCCCGAACTCCACACCCTTGACGGCGGGAATGCCGAAGAGGGCCGCCGCCAGGCGGTTCTCCACCCCGTCAAACATGGGGTCTCCCAGTCCGGCGGAAAGGCCGATGGCGGCACACTCCACGATGCCGCCCACGGAGTCCAGAGCCTCCCGGGCGGCCAGGATGGCCTGCTGCATCCGCTCCCCGGCGCCGTCGTCAAGCACCGGAAAGTCCTTGGCGGCCAGCTTTTCAAAAAGCTCCGCCGTGGGGTGCAGGGGGAAGGGATCGTCGGCGTTGCCCGCCACCTCGGAAAGATGGGCTCCCACATGGATGCCCCGGCGGGCCAGGATCTGCTTGGCGATGCCACCGGCGATGCACAGCGGCGCCGTCAACCGGCCGGAGAAGTGGCCGCCGCCCCGCATGTCCGCCTGGCCGCCCCATTTGACGGCAGCGGTATAATCCGCGTGGCCGGGGCGGGGGGTATCTGTCAGCCCGGCGTAGTCTCCGGAGTGCTGGTCGCCGTTTTCCATGACGGCGCACAGGGGAGCCCCGCAGGTCTTGCCGTTTTCCAGGCCCGATAAAAAGGTGGGAGCGTCCGATTCCTTCCGGGCGGTGGAGAGGCGGTTTTTTCCGGGCTTGCGGCGGTCCAGGAAGGCTTGCAGTTCATCAAGGTCGATGGCCTCCCCGGCAGGCAGGCCGTCTACCACCACGCCGATGGCCTTGCCGTGGGACTGGCCGAAGACGCTGATCTTCAACAGATGTCCGAATTCAGAGGACATGGACCTCACCTCCCAGGTTTTTGTAGACCTCCCAGAAATCCGGGTAGGACTTTTTCACGCACTCGGCCCCCAGAATGGTGACGGGACCGGTGCAGGCGGTGGCGGCAATGGCCGCCGCCATGACGATGCGGTGGTCGTTGGCCCCGTCCACGGTGCCGCCGGTAAGGGTGCCGCCGGTGACAGAGAGGCTGTCCGGCCCCTCCTGGCAGGTGCCCCCCAACGCCTCCAGCATAGCACAGACAGTGGAGAGCCGGTCGCTTTCCTTCATCCGCAGCCGGGCAGCGTTTACAAAGCGGGTGGTACCGGAGCGGACCGCCGCCATCACCGCCAGGGGCGGCAGCAGGTCCGGGATACCGGAGACGTCGATGTCCAGATCTCCGGGATGGGTCAGGCGCAGAAAGTTGGGCACCACCGCCATGTCCCCCTGGACGGAAAAGGCGTTGAGCCCCTCCAGCTCCACCTGGGAGCCCAAGGCAATAGCGGCGTACCAGAACCCCGCCTGGGACCAGTCCGCCTCCACGCGGCGGTCAAAGGAGCGGTAAGGATGCGGGGAAATGGAAAACGCGCCGCCGCGCCGGGGCTCCGGCACCGCCACCCCGGCGCCTGCCAGGGCGTCCAGGGTCATGCGGATATAGTCCCAGCTCTCCACAGCCGTGGTGGGAACGATGGTGCTGGGCCCTGCCAGCAGGGGCAGGGCAAAGAGCAATCCGGTGAAAAACTGGCTGGAGACGTTGCCCGGCAGGCGGTACTCCCCCGGCGTCAGCTTCCCCCGGACGGTGAGAACACCGTCCCTCTGTTCCCAGGCGATGCCCTTGTCCCGGAAAAGGTGGCAGTAGGGCCCCTGGGGCCGCTCCATCAGGCGGCCGTGTCCGGTGAAGATGCCGCCGCCTGCCACCGCCAGAGCGATGGGGAGGAAGAAGCGCAGGGTGGACCCGCTCTCCCCGCAGTCCAGCCGGGGCAGTTCCTCCCCGGAAAAGGGGCGGCCGCCGATGCCGGTGATCTCCAGGGCACCGGGAGCGGTCTCCTTCCACTGGCCCCCCAGAGCCGTCAGGCACCGGAGGGTGGCCTCCACGTCCTGGGACATGGCCACGCCCCGGACGGTGCTGACCCCCGTCCCCAGGGCGGCGGCGATCAGCAGCCGGTGGGCCTGGGACTTGCTGGGAGGCGGGGTCACGGTGCCGGAGAGTTTTTTCGGCGTGATGCGAACGTCCATCTCACCCCTCCAGTCCCGCGGCGATCAAAGGCAGCAGCTCGCTCACCGGCAGCTTGCGGAGTTCACATGCTCCGATGCGCCGGGGCACCACCACGGTGATGGTGTCTCCCGCCCGCTTCTTGTCGGACAGGGCCGCCTGGGCCAGAGCCTCCGCAGTGTAGCCGGTGCCGGTGGGAAGGCCGTTTTTCGCAAGGCAGGCGGCGATGCGCCCGGCCAGGGGCGCCTCCGTCCAGCCCAGGGCCTCCGCAGCCCGGGCCATGATGGCAAGGCCCGCCGCTACGGCGTGGCCGTGGGGGATGGTGAAGCCGCTGCACTTTTCAATGGCGTGGCCCACGGTGTGGCCCAGGTTCAAGAGCTTCCGCTCCCCCTGCTCCTTCTCGTCCCGCTCCACCACGCCGGCCTTGTAGGCAACGCACCGGGCGATGACCTCTCCCGGGTCGGCGGTGAGGGTGCCGTCGGCAAAGAGGGCGAAGAGGGACTCATCACAGAGGACACCGGTCTTGATGGCCTCGGCGGCGCCGTCGGCAAAGACATCGGCAGGGAGGCTCTTTAAACAGTCCGTGTCGCAGAGCACTGCGGCGGGCTGGGAAAAGGCCCCTGCCAAGTTCTTTCCGGCGGTCAGGTCCACGGCAGTCTTGCCGCCCACGGAGGAGTCCACGGCGGCCAGAAGGGTGGTAGGCAGCTGCACGCAGCGGATGCCTCTGAGGTACACGGCGGCGGCAAAGCCCGCCATATCCCCGGTGACGCCGCCCCCCAGGGCCGCCACGCAGTCGGTACGGGTCAGGTGCTGCGAGGCCAGGAACTCCAGAAGGTCGGAGAGGGTGGAGAGGGTCTTGTGCCCCTCCCCGGCAGGGAAGACGTGGGAGCAGGTGGCAAAGCCCGCCTGCTCCAGGCTTTGGAGCACGGTCTCCAGGTACAGGGGCGCCACGGTGGAGTCGGTAATCACCGCCACGCGGCACTCCCCCAGCAGCGGCTTCAATCGCTGGCCACACGTTTCCAGCAGCCCCGGGCCGATGGAAACTTCATAGGCGGGGGCGACACCCACAGGAATGGTTCGGATGGAGTCGGACATTGGGAAAACTCCTTTATCAAATAAGGTAAGGCGGGCTCAGTTGCCGCCGGCGGTGGCCTTCTTCTCCCGGCCGTCCCGCAGCAGGGCGCGGAGGGTGTCGGCGTCCCCGGCCTTCAGGGCGTCCAGATACTCGGTGAGGTGGCCCACCAGCACTTCCAGCTCGCCCGTGAGATAGTCGGCGTCGTCCAGGAACAGCTCCGTCCACATGTCCTCGTCCAGCCGGGCCACGCGGGTCATATCCTGGAAGCTGCCGGCGGAGAAGCCCCGGCGCTTCTGGGCCTCCGGCGACTTGACATAGGCGCTGGAGGTGATATGGGCCAGCTGGGAGGTAAAGGCGATGATGCGGTCGTGCTCTTCAGGGGTGGAGAAGGTGAGGCCCGCAAAGCCCAGATCCAGGAAGAAGGCCTTCAGCGTCTCCAGCAGCTGCATATCCGTCCGCTCATCGGGGGTGAGGATCATGGAGGCACCCACATAGAGGTCGTCGGTGGCGGCGGTGAAGCCTCCCCGCTCCCGACCTGCCATGGGGTGGCCGCCGATGTAAGCAAAGCCATGCTCCGCGGCGATGGGGGTGATGGCCTTCACCACCGTGCGCTTGACGCCGCAAAGATCCACCAGGATGGCGCTTTTGGAAATATGCTCCGCGTTCTTCCGCACCCACTCCACGGCGGCGCCGGGGCGGATGGCCACCAGCACCAGGTCGCACTGCGGCAGGTTCTCCGCCGTCAGGGGGGCATCCATGGCACCGCACATGCGGGCCATGGTCATGGTCTCGGCGTTCAGATCCGCGCCGTAGACCGTGTGGGCGGTACGGTTTTTGATGCTCTTGGCCATGGAACCGCCGATGAGGCCCAGGCCCACGATGCCGACGATCATCTTACGCCTCCAGTTCCTTGACGGCGGCGTGGAGCTTCAAGAGCTTCTTTGCCAGGTCGTCAAATGCCTCGGGCTTGAGGGACTGGGGACCGTCGCACAGGGCGTGGGCGGGGTCGTTGTGGACCTCGATCTGGAGGCCGTCGCAGCCGGTAGCCACAGCGCCCATGGCCAGGGGCGCCACCAGCCAGCTCTTTCCGGTGGCGTGGCTGGGATCGATGATGATGGGCAGGTGGGTGAGCTTGCGCAGCACAGGGATGGCCGCCAGATCCAGGGTATTGCGGGTGTAGGACTCGAAGGTGCGGATGCCCCGCTCGCAGAGGATGACGTTCTCGTTGCCGCCGGCCATGACGTACTCGGCGCTCATGAGCCACTCCTCATAGGTGGCGGACATGCCGCGCTTGATCATAACGGGTTTGTCCTGATGGCCCACGGCTTTCAAAAGGTCGAAGTTCTGCATGTTCCGGGCGCCGATCTGGATGACGTCCACATCCTTGAAGAGGGGCAGCTGACTCAGGTCCATCAGCTCCGTGACGATGGGCAGGCCCGTCTCCTGCTTGGCCACCTTCAAATACTCCAGGCCCGTGGCGCCCAGGCCCTGGAAGGAGTAGGGGGAGGTGCGGGGCTTGAATGCGCCGCCCCGCAGCATGGTGGCACCGCTGGCCTTGACGGCCTTGGCGATGGCCACCACCTGCTCCTCGCTCTCCACGGAGCAGGGGCCCGCCATGAGGGTCAGGTTGCCGCCACCGATCTGGGTATTGCCCACCTTCACCACGGTGTCCTCAGGATGGAACTTGCGGTTGGCATTCTTGTAGGGCTCCTGGACCCGCTTGACATCCTCCACGATGTCCAACGCGGCGATGAGGTCGATGTCCAGCTTGGAGGTGTCGCCCACCAGGCCCAGAATGGTGTGTGCCTCGCCGATGCTGGTGTGGATGATGATGCCCTTTTCCTGCAGCCAGGAGATGAGGCTTTCCAGCTGGTCCTTGTTGGGGTTGTGTTTGAGAATGACGATCATGGTTTCTTCCTCCTAAAAACGGAATCTCAGAGTTTGGTTGTATGGTGCCGGGAATGAAAAAAAGGATCCGCAGCCGGTCTGGCTGCGGATCCTTGGGTTCACTGACAGTTTCTGACAGCACCGTTATCGACCGCACACGGATTCAGCCAAACCGAAATAAGCCTTACCATAAAAGTAGGTAAAGCTAAAGTAACGGTATTCGGCAGAACGGATGCAGTTGGTCATGGTGGTCAAATTCTCCTGACTCTTTAGATGTTTAAAGCATAGCACTTCGCCGTGCAAATGGAAATTGACAATTCTGACAAACAATTCCCATTTACAACCATCTTCCTTTGTAAAAACCGCTTGATTCAGGTGGTGGCACCGGCGGTCTGGGGGCGGCAGCCGGCCATCAGCATGGCCGTGGCCTCCAGAATGAACTGGACGTCCATCCGCTGATCGGCGGCGGCGCTTTCATAGTAGTCGTGGAGCTGGGCAATGGCCCCCGCCACGTCCTCCCGGAACTGCTTGCGGCGCATGGTGCGCTTTTCCAGATAGGCCTCCAGGTATGCCCGCAGATCCGTCTCGTACTGGTGATGGGCCAGCAGGGAGTCGGGATAGTGTTCATTGTGGGGGAAGGTAAAGGCATCGGCCAGGTAGTGGGTGAGCTTGCCCAGGGTATAGTACTGCCACAGGTTCCAGCGCTTGCGGCGCTGGAGGCTGCGGATGTGGCGCTGGATGTAATACTGGGAATTGGAGTAGTTATGTCCCCGGAACTTGTAGGCCCGCAGAGAGCCCTTGAGATACGTCAGGGGATTGCAGTCCGGCTGGAACGAGCCGAACAGGAACGCCAGCTCATACCGCTTTGCGGAAAAGCCGTTCTCACCGGCCAGCAGGGTGGACGCCAGGAGCTTATGGCTGCGTTTTTGCAAATGTGGCACCTCCAAAGTTCATATTTCACAACACCGCAAGTATAGCACAGCGGTTTCCCCGGTTGCAAGAGAAAAAACTCTAAAAAAATGTTAAGGTTGAGGAAAAACCCGCTTTTTTCCCGCCGAGAGCCCGACAATTTGTCCCGTCTTAGGAAATTTCCGCCGCCTGGGCCCCGCCGCTTGCCTTTTGGCTGTCTCATGGGGTACAATGGGGCAGAAGAAACGGAGGGATCCCATATGGAACTTTTGACGCCTGTCCGCCGGGGCCGCCTGGCGGGGACCGGCGATTGGCGCGCCCAGTACCGGGCGCTGCATATGACGCCCCAGGAGGCTCTCACCTGGATCCGGGACGGGGACGTGCTGGCCTTTTCCGCCATGTCCAACTGGCCCCGGGAGATGGACATCGCCCTGGCGCAGCGGCTGCAGGCCCAGGGGGGACACATTGAGGTGGACTCCCACTTCATTCCCTTCGGCACCCGGCTGCTGACGCCGGAGTGCGCCGGACATGTGACCTACAACTCCAACTTTTTCGGCGTGGAGCGGACCCTGGCCCCCATGGGCAACGTCCACTATGTGCCCACCCATCTGAGCCAGACGCCGGACTGGCTGATTTCCCGGCATCCACGGGTGGCGGTGCTCACCTGCTCGCCGCCGGATGAGAACGGCTGGATGAGCCGCTCCATCTGGGGCACGGTGCTCAACCGCCGGCTTTTGGAGCAGTGTGAGCTGGTACTGGTGGAGGTCCATCCGGACATGCCCTACATCGAAAGCGACGGCCCCTTCCACACCAAGCTCCACGTCTCGGAGGTGGACGGCATCATCGAAACCTCCGGTCCCCTGGTGGAGACTGCCACCGTCCCCGGAAACGACGCGGACCGGCGCATCGCCGGGTACATCGCCGACATAGTGGATAACGGCTCCTGCATCCAGCTGGGGCTGGGAGGCCTGGCCAACGCCATCGGGGAAAACCTGGTCTACGCCGGAAAGCGGGACCTGGGGGTCCAGACGGAGGTGCTGAGCACCGGCATCATGGAGCTGATGAAGCAGGGTGTGGTGAACAACAGCTGCAAGCAGGTGTGCACCGGCCGCACCGTCTGCGCCCACTTGGTGGGCGGGCAGTCCCTGTGGGACTTTGCCCGGGAAAACCCCGCCTTCTGCCAGAAGGAGATCGACTTTGTCAACGACTCCCGGGTCATCGCCCAGAACCGCAACGTGGTATCCATCAACAATGCCATGGAGGTGGACCTCACCGGCCAGGTGAACGCCGAGACGGCGGGCAGCCGCCAGTATTCCGGCACCGGCGGCCAGCTGGAGTGGGTCATCGGCTCCCAGTGGTCTCCCGGCGGCAAGAGCATCCTGGCCCTGCGCTCCAGCTATACGGACAAAAGCGGGCAGCTCCGCTCCAAGATCCTGCCCCAACTCTCCCCCGGCGCCGTGGTCACCACCCCCCGCACCTGGGTGCAGTACGTGGTGACGGAATACGGCGTGGCGGACCTGAAATACAAGAGCCTCCGGCAGCGGGCCCACGCCCTTGTGGCCATCGCCCACCCGGATTTCCGGGGCGAGCTTCGCCGCTGGGCGGAGGGACAGCTGTTCTGAGGAAAAATATGCCGTCTGAGGGCGGAAAATTATCCACCTTGCCTCTTTACATTCCGGCGGTTGTCCAGTAGAATATGTTCCATTGTGCAGCAAAGGAGCCTTGACGATCCTGGCCGTCAAGGCTCCTTTGTTTTCTTTCCCCCGATGGATAAAAACGGCTTTTCCGAGCCGGATCAAAAAGTGAGGCGCAAAACATTGAAACTGCTCAGTCAAATTGGAATCGTGTTTGCAATCTGCTGGCTGGGGACCCTCATTGAGGCGGTACTGCCCTTCCCCCTGCCTGCCAGCGTCATCGCCATGCTGATTTTGCTGGTGCTGTTGCTGGTGCGGGTGCTCCATCCCAGGCACGTACAGGAAAAATCGGATTTTCTCCTGGGGAATCTCCAGTTCTTCTTCATCCCCGCCACCGTGGGCATTATGAACTATGTGGATGTACTGCGGGAGAATCTGGTGGTGCTGCCGGTGATCTGCATCGTGTCCACCATCGCCACCTTTGCCGTCACCGCAGCCACCGTGACCCTCACCAACCGGCTTTTGAATAGGAGGAAAAAACCGTGAGCGAAGCCTTTGCCTCTCCCTTTTTCGGCGTGGCGGTCTCTGTGGCGGCGTACGCCCTGGGCGTCGCCATCCAGCGCAAGACCCGCCTGGTGGTGTGCAATCCCCTGGTCATCGCCACGCTGCTGATTATCGCGCTGCTGGTAGTCTTTGACATCCCCTATGAGGATTACAACCAGGGGGGTGCCATCATCAACCTCTTCCTGGGGCCTGCCACCGCCTGTCTGGCGGTGACCATCTACTCCCAGATAGACCTTCTGAAAAAGAACCTGCTGCCCATCCTGGCAGGCTGCGTGGCCGGAACCGCCACCGCTGTGTTCAGCATCCTGGGCATGTGCCGCCTCTTCGGCCTGGACAGCCAGCTGACCATCTCCCTGCTGCCCAAGTCCGTCACCACCCCCATTGCCACCGCCATCTCCCAGGGGCAGGGCGGCATCACGGCGGTAACGGTGGCGGCGGTGTGTTTCACCGGCATCATGGGCAACCTCTGCGCGCCGCTGCTGATGAAACTCTTCCGGGTGAAGGATCCGGTGGCAGCGGGATTGGCCATCGGCGCCTGCAGCCACGCCGTAGGCACTGCCAAGGCCCTGGAACTGGGGGAGACGGAGGGTGCCATGAGCGGCCTGGCCATCGGCCTTTGCGGCATCATCACCACCATTTTCGCCCTGTTTTTCCAGTTCTTCGTTTGAATATCAGGCCAAACAGCATAAATTCGGAGCCGGACCCCGCAGGGGTCCGGCTCCTTTTGTATGGAACGATGATTACACGGAGAAGAGCAGATCGGAATACACCGGGAAAGGCCAGGCCTCGTCGGCGGTGAGCTCCTCCAGCTGATCGGCGGTCTCCCGGGCGGCGGCCATGGCGGGCACGATGACCGTGTGGCAGTAGTCCATGGCCTCCCGGCTGCCGGTGGGGATGGCGGCAATGTCCGCCTCCAGCGCCAGGCACTGGTCCATCAAGAGGTCCGTCAGAGCGCTGATCTTCCCGGCCACCTGCTTTTCATACCGGCAGGGAACGCCCATGGAATCCTTGTGGTACGCCCGCTGGCACAGTTCATCGGCGTAGCCGGAGACGGCAGGGAGGATCTGGTGGCGGATCATATCCGCCATGGTCTTGGCCTCGATGGAGATGACGGCGCTGTAGTTCTCAATGTGGATCTCCGCCCGGGCCTCGATCTCACCCAGGGTGTAGATGCCGTGCTTGACAAACAGATCCACGTTCTTGGGCGCGGTGTACATGGGCAGGGCATCGGCGGTGGAGACCAGGTTGCTGAGCCCCCGACGGGCGGCCTCGGCCACCCAGCCGTCGTCATAGCCGTTGCCGTCGAAGATGATGCGCCGGTGCTCGGTGAACACCCGGCGGATCAGGGCGGACAGATCCCGCCGGAAATCTTTGGAGCCCTCCAGCTCGTCGGCAAACTGCTGGAGTTCCTCGGCCATAATGGTGTTCAGGGCGATGTTGGGGCCGGAAATGGACTGGGAGGAGCCCAGCATCCGGAACTCGAACTTGTTGCCGGTGAAAGCCATGGGGGAGGTGCGATTGCGGTCGGTGTTGTCCTGGGGGATGGGGGGCATCACGTCCACGCCGATCTGCAGCGTGCGCTTGCCGGAGTCCTGATACTCCGTGCCGTTGATAATGGCGTCCACCACGGCGCTGAGCTCGTCGCCCAGGAAGATGGAGAGGATGGCGGGCGGCGCCTCCTGGGCACCCAGGCGGTGGTCATTGCCGGGGAAGGCCACCGTGGCCCGCAGGAAGTCCTGATACTCGTCCACGCCCTTGACAAAGGCCGCCAGGAACAGCAAAAACTGGGCATTCTGGCTGGGGGTGGAGCCGGGCTTGAAGAGGTTCTTGCCGCTGTCGGTGGACAACGACCAGTTGTCGTGCTTGCCGGAGCCGTTGACGCCGGCAAAGGGCTTTTCGTGGAGCAGGCACACCAGGTCGTGGCGCTCGGCCACCTTCTTCATGACCTCCATGGTCAACTGGTTCTGGTCGCAGGCGCTGTTGGCGTCGGTGTAGATGGGGGCCATCTCATGCTGGGAGGGTGCCACCTCGTTGTGCTTGGTTTTGCTGTAGATGCCAAGCTTCCACAGCTCCTCATCCAGGTCTTTCATGTAGGCGGCCACCCGGGGACGGATGGCACCGTAGTAGTGGTCCTCCAGCTCCTGGCCCCGAGGCGGGCGGGCACCGAAGAGGGTGCGGCCGCACATGCGCAGGTCCTCCCGCTGGTTGTAGAGCTTCTTGTCAATGAGGAAGTACTCCTGCTCGGGGCCCACCTGGGCCACCACCCGCTTGGTCTCCATGTCACCGAAGAGCCGCAGAATGCGAACCGCCTGGCGGGAGACCTCGTCTATGGACCGCAGCAGGGGCGTCTTCTTGTCCAGGGCCGCACCGGAGTAGGAGCAGAAAATGGTGGGGATGCAGAGGGATCCCTCCTTGATGAAGGCAAAGGAGGTGGGGTCCCAGGCGGTGTAGCCCCGGGCCTCAAAGGTGGCCCGCAGGCCGCCGGAGGGGAAGGAGGAAGCATCGGACTCACCCCGGACCAGCTCCTTGCCCGAGAACTCCATAATGATCTTGCCGCCGCCGGCAGGGACAATGAAGCTGTCGTGTTTTTCCGCGGTGACGCCGGTCATGGGCTGGAACCAGTGGGTATAGTGGGTGGCGCCCTTCTCCACCGCCCACTGCTTCATGGCCTCGGCGATCTCGTTGGCGGTGGAGAGATCCAGGGGCGAGCCGTCGGTGACGCACTGCTTCCAGGTTTTATAGGATGCGGAAGAGAGCCGCTCCTTCATGGTCTCCTCGTTAAAGACCATGCTGCCGAACAGCTCGGTAAGTTTCAGATTGGTGCTCATAGGGGTCCTCCTCCTTCTTGTGGGACTTGCTCGAAACCAGGCGGACTGCTCCGCCCATTTTCCAGCAAGCCCTTATAGGCTATCCTATCAGAAAATTGGGAAAACGCAATAGGTAATACTTCCAGTTTTCATTGTTCCCGCCTTTTTTCCGGTGCGTTAGATCGCCAAAAAGCCGGGGAAACAGGGATGGCCGCCGTGTACGGCGGCCATCCTCAGAGATTGTCCTTACAGATTGATCTCCGCTTTTTCCCTGGTGGCGCCGGAGAGCAGCGGCTGCACCCGGGAGAGGAAGGCCTCCACCTGGCTCTGGCAGCGGCCGATATAGGCACCGGGGGTCAGGAGCTCTTCCATCTCCGCTTCCGTCATGCCGAAGGCGGGCTCCGCCGCCAGACGGGCCAGGAGGTCGCACTTTTCGCCCTCCTTCATCCGGGCGGTGGCGGCCATGGAGCATTTGCGGATGATCTCGTGGAGCTCCTGGCGGTTGCCGCCCCGCTTCACCGCCTCCATCATCAGATTCTCCGTGGCGATGAAGGGCAGGTACTCCCGCACCGTGGCCTCCACCACCTTCTCGTTGACGTGGAGCCCGTCGGTGACGTTCTGGGCCAGGCGCAAAATGGCGTCGGCGCAGAGGAAGCCCTCCGGCATGGAGATGCGGCGGTTGGCGGAGTCGTCCAGCGTCCGCTCCAGCCACTGGACGGAGGCGGTCATGGGCGCGTTCATGGCGTCCGCCATCAGGTAGCGGGAAAGGGAGCAGATGCGCTCGGAGCGCATGGGGTTGCGCTTGTAGGCCATAGCGGAGGAGCCGATCTGGTTTTTCTCGAAGGGCTCTTCCACCTGCCGGTCGTGCTGGAGGAGCCGCAGGTCGTTTGCCATGCGGTAGCAGCTCTGGGCAATGGAGGAGAGGACGTTCAAAATCCGGCTGTCCACCTTCCGGGGATAGGTCTGGCCGCAGACGTCGAAGCACTTGGCAAAGCCGAACTCGGCGCTGATCTGGCGGTTCATCTCGTCCACCTTGGCGCCGTCTCCGTCAAAGAGGTCCAGGAAGCTGGCCTCGGTGCCGGTGGTGCCCCGGCAGCCCAAAAAGCGCAGGTTGTCGGTGACGAAGTCCAGCTCCTCCAGATCGGAGAGGAGGTCCTGCATCCAGAGGGTGGCCCGCTTGCCGATGGTCACCAGCTGGGCGGGCTGATAGTGGGTGTAGCCCAGAGTGGGGGTGGCCTTGTACTTGTCGGCAAAGGCGCTGAGGTTCCGCAACACCGCCAGAAGCTCGCCCCGCAGGTACTTGAGGCCCTCCCGGTAGAGGATGAGGTCGGCGTTGTCGGTGACATAGCAGGATGTGGCGCCCAGGTGAATGATGCCGGCGGCGGAGGGGGCCGCCTTGCCGTAGGTATAGACGTGGGCCATCACGTCGTGGCGGACTTCCTTTTCCCGGGCGGCTGCGGTGTCATAGTCGATGTCGGTGATGTGGGCCTCCAGCTCCGCCACCTGCTCCGCCGTGATGGGGAGCCCCAGGTTGTGCTCCGCCCGGGCCAGGGCCACCCACAGCCGCCGCCAGGTCTGGATGCGCATATCCGGGGAGAAGAGGTGCAGCATAAACTCCGAGGCGTACCGGGACGCCAGAGGGGATTCGTAACGGTCTTTGGACATAAGGAGGTCCACCTTTCTTTCATTTAAAAGTTAGGAGGCACCCGTCAGGGTGCCTCCAGAGAGTACAGTCTGTTTCGCCGGAGGCGAAGCGATTTGATTGGGAGATCGAGGGGAAAGCGGCGATGCGCCGCCGGTGGCGGGAGAAGCAAGCCGCTTTCGAGGCAGCGGCGCGATCGGCGGCCCCAACGGGGACGGGGATCGCAATGCCGCAACGGTGTAAGCCTGCTCCCCCTCGAATAATCACCGGATGATGATGGAATCCCGCTCGGGGCCCACGGACACATAGCCGATGTGGCAGCCGATCTGGCGCTCCACATATTCCACATACTTGCGGGCGGCCTCAGGCAGGTCCTCCCACTTGCGCACGCCGGAGATGTCGCACTTCCAGCCGTCCATGTACTCCACCACGGGCTTGGCCTCAGGCAGCACGGCAGGGAAGGGGAACTCGTCGATCTGCTTGCCGTCCAGGGTATAGTGGGCGCAGACAGGGATCTTGTCCATATAGCTGAGGACATCCAGCTTGGTCAGGGCGATGTTGGTAGCCGCCTGGCACTGGACACCGTAGCGGGTGGCCACGATGTCGATGGGGCCCACCCGGCGGGGACGGCCCGTCTTGGCGCCGTATTCGCCGCCGGCCTCCCGCAGCTGCTCGGCCTCCTCGCCAAACCACTCGCAGGTGAAGGGGCCCTCGCCCACGCAGGAGGAGTAGGCCTTCACCACACCGATGACCTCGTCCACCTTGGCGGAGGGCAGGCCGGAGCCCACAGGGGCGTAGGCCGCCACAGCGTTGGAGGAGGTGGTGTAGGGATAGATGCCGTAGTCCAGATCCCGCAGGGCGCCCAGCTGGGCCTCAAAGAGGATGTTCTTCCCCTCGGCCTGGGCCTTGCGCAGGAATGCGCCGGTATCGCAGATAAAGGGGCGTATCTTCTCGCCGAAGTCCGCCACCCAGGCCATCATCTGGTCCATGGTGTAGGGCTCGGCCCCGTAGACCTTGGTGAGGATCAGGTTCTTCCACTCCAGAATGTCCTGGAGGTGGGCCTTGAGATGCTCGGGATAGAGGAGCTCGCCGGCCATGACGGTCTTCTTCTGGTACTTGTCAGAGTAGAAAGGAGCGATGCCCTGCTTGGTGGAGCCGTACTTCTTGTCCTTGAGACGGGCCTCCTCCAGGGCATCCAGATCCCGGTGCCAGGGCAGCAGGAGAGAAGCCCGGTCGCTGATCTTGAGATTCTCGGGGGTGATGGCCACGCCCTTGCCCATCACGTCGGTCATCTCCGTCCACAGGCTCTCGCAGTCCAGAGCCACGCCGTTGCCCAGGATATTCACCACGCCCTTGCGGAAAATGCCGGAGGGCAGCAGGTGCAGGGCGAACTTGCCGAACTCGTTGACCACGGTGTGGCCGGCGTTGCCGCCGCCCTGATAACGGACTACCACGTCATAGTCCTGGGTGATGAGGTCCACCATACGGCCCTTGCCCTCGTCACCCCAGTTGATGCCTACAATGGCGCAATTAGACATACTTGAAAACCTCCCGGTTTGTTTTTCTCAAAACGCACGCTGGGCCGCCTTTTTCCGGCACATAGCCCAACCTTAATTATTATATCGGCGGTTTTCCCATAAGTAAAGAACAAAGTCGTAATATTCGATATAAATTCCCTTAATAAAAGGTCGACCTTTGCGGTTTTTTCTTTTCAACTCCACCGGGCTGTGATATACTGGAACATGATTTTTGAATACAAATGAGAGGGGTCAACAACCATGACAGGCATCGGGTTTGACAATCAAAAATATCTGGAGATGCAGTCCGCCCATATCCGGGAGCGCATTGCCCAGTTCGGCGGCAAGCTGTATCTGGAGTTCGGCGGCAAGCTCTTCGACGACTATCACGCCTCCCGGGTGCTGCCGGGCTTTGAGCCGGACAGCAAAATCCGCATGCTCCAGCAGCTTCAGGACGATGTGGAGATCGTCATTGCCATCAATGCCGCCGACATCGAAAAGAGCAAGATCCGGGGCGACCTGGGTATCACCTACGATGACGACGTGCTGCGCCTCATCGACATCTTCCGGGGCATGGGCCTCTACGTGGGCAGCGTGGTGCTGACCCGGTACTCCGGCCAGGCGGCGGCGGACGCCTTCTTGAAGCGGCTCACCGCCCTGGGGATCCGCTGCTACCGCCACTATCCCATTGCCGGGTACCCCTCCGACGTGGCCCACATCGTCAGTGACGAGGGCCTGGGCAAAAACGACTACATCGAGACCACCCACTCCCTGGTGGTGGTGACGGCCCCCGGCCCCGGCAGCGGCAAGATGGCCACCTGCCTCTCTCAGCTCTACCACGATTTCAAGCGTGGCATCGCCTCCGGCTATGCCAAGTTCGAGACGTTCCCCATCTGGAACCTGCCCCTCAAGCACCCGGTGAACCTGGCCTATGAGGCGGCCACGGCAGACCTCAACGATGTGAACATGATCGACCCCTTCCATCTGGAGGCCTACGGCAAGACCGCCGTCAACTACAACCGGGACGTGGAAATCTTCCCGGTGCTCAGCGCCATTTTCGAGCGCATCCTGGGCAAGTCCCCCTACCAGTCCCCCACGGACATGGGCGTCAACATGGCGGGCAACTGCATTGTGGACGACGCTGTGTGCTGCGAGGCCAGCCGCATGGAGATCCTGCGCCGGTACTACACCGCCTGCGTGGACCGCAAGCGGGGCAAGGCCGGGGACGAGCCGGTGCGCAAGCTGGAGCTGGTGATGAACCAGGCGGGCGTAACCCCGGAGATCTGCCCGGCAGTGTCCGCCTCTTTGCTGAAGGCGGAGGCCACCGGCGCTCCCGCCGGCGCCATGGTGCTGCCGGACGGCCGGGTGGTGACGGGACGCACTTCCGACACCCTGGGGGCTGCCTCCGCCCTGCTGCTCAACGCCCTGAAAGCCATGGGCGGCATCGACGACCACTTTGAGCTCATCTCCTCCCAGGTTCTGGAGCCCGTGTGCCGTTTGAAGACGGAGTACCTGGGCCACAAGAACCCCCGGCTCCACACCGACGAGGTGCTCATGGCCCTCACCATCTCCGCCCTCACCAACCCCCTGGCGGAGCTGGCCCAGCAGCAGCTGCCCAAGCTCCGGGGCTGCGACGCCCACTTCTCCGTCATCCTCAGCGAGGTGGACGAGAGCCTCCTCAAGCGGCTGGGCATCAACGTCAGCTGCGAGGCCCGGTACGAAACCAAGAAGCTCTACCACAAGTAACGGCCGCAAAACACACGCGCACAGGCGAACCTTGCCTGTGCGCGTGTTCTCTTATCCGCCGATGAATTCCAGCCGGTACTCCGTCAGGTCATACTGATTGGCAAAAAAGGCGGTTAAAATCTGTTGGGCGTTGTCCCGGGCCTCCTCCAGAAGGCCGTTGCCGATGGCGTCCTGTTCCGCCCGGACCTTCAGATCCGCCAGAGCCGCGTTGTTCTCCTCCAGGGTGATGTTCCGGAAGAGGCTCTCGTCCTCGTGGTACACCTTCAGGGAGTCCAGGTCGATCTCATTGCTCAGCACCCGGATCTCCGGCAGCGTGACACGGATGGTGCCGTCCTGCTGGCTCCAGCTGACGTCGGTGAAGTCCAGCCCCGCCTTGATGACCACATCATAGCTGTAGATGTACTTGCTCTGGGTAAAGGGGATGGTGACGCCGAACAGCTCCCGGGAGGCCTCCGTCACCTCCACCTCCGTGCAGTAGGCGGATTGAGTGGCCAGCTCCCCGATATCCTCAAATCCCAGCCTGGCAGTTCTGCCGTCGGCTGAGAGCACGGTTTTCGCCCCCAGGGCCACCGCCGCCGCCAGCAGAATGACCACCAGGATCCCCAGGACCCGGGGCAAAAGATGCCAGTACAGCAGCCCCGTGAGCCAGCCTCTCTTTTTGGGCGTCTCCTCCCGGCGCTTTTCCTGTAGCTCCATGCCGCTTCCTCCTTGTGATGGATTTTCAAATATACAACGAAATTCCCGCGTCTGGTCAACAAAGGATAGTATACCGGAAGACGGTCCTTTTTGCGAGATGTTTTCACAGGATTTACCGCCGGCGGAAAATATGGTATCATATCTGCAAATCCCAATGATTGATCTGCGCCCATGCGCGCACCGGAAAGGAACACGATGGACACCATCATTCAACAGATTGCCGCAGAACTGAACAAGCGGCCGGAACACGTGGAAAACGTGGTCCGGCTCTTGGACGAGGGGAACACCATCCCCTTCATCGCCCGCTACCGCAAGGAGCTCCACGGCGCCATGGACGACACGTCCCTGCGCACCCTGGAGGAGCGGCTCCACTACCTGCGGGGCCTTGCAGAGCGGAAGGAGGCGGTGAAGTCCGCCATTGAAGACCAGGGCAAGCTGACGGCGGAGCTTGCCGCCGCCATTGACGCTGCCGCCACGCTGGCGGAGGTGGAGGATCTCTACCGTCCCTACAAGCAAAAGCGCCGCACCCGGGCCACCATTGCCCGGGAAAAGGGTCTGGCCCCTCTGGCCGAGGCCCTCATGGCCCCGGTTGCCCCGGATCCCATGACGGAGGCCGCCAAGTACGTGGATGCGGAAAAGGGCGTGGAGACGGCGGAGGATGCCCTGGCGGGAGCCGGCGACATCGTGGCGGAGACCGTCAGCGACGATGCCGGCCTCCGGGGAAAACTCCGGGAGCTGCTGATGAAAAACGGTGTGCTCCGCTCCCAGGCCGCCACGGAAGAGGATAGCGTCTACCGCCTCTATTATGACTTTTCCCAAGCCCTGCCACGTCTCCAGGGCCACCAGATCCTGGCCATCAACCGGGGTGAAAAGGAGGAGAAGCTGAAGGTCAGTGTGGAGCTGGACCGGGAACTGGCGCTGCGCACCGTGCGCCGCAGCGTGGTGATCCCCGGCAGCGCCGCCATGGACTTTCTCAAGACGGCAGCGGAGGATGCCTACGACCGCCTGATCTTCCCCTCCCTGGAGCGGGAAGCCCGCTCCACCCTCACCGACAGGGCCAATGAGGGGGCCATCGGCCAGTTTGCCCTGAACCTCAAGCCCCTTTTGATGCAGCCTCCCGTCAAGGGCAAGGTCACCATGGGCCTGGATCCAGGGTACCGCATGGGCTGCAAGGTAGCGGTGGTGGACGGCACCGGCAAGGTGCTCTCCACCGCTGTGGTGTACCCCACCCATGGCGAGCGGCAGAAGAAGGAGGCCATCGCCGTCCTCGCCCGGATGATCCGCAAACACGGGGTGGAGCACATCGCCATCGGCAACGGCACCGCCAGCCGGGAGACAGAGCAGATGGCGGTGGAGCTGATCCGTCAGGTGAATGAGGCGGGGGCACATGTCAGCTATATGATCGTCTCCGAGGCGGGGGCCAGCGTGTACTCCGCCAGTCCCCTGGCGGCGGAGGAGTTCCCGGAGTACGACGTGAACCTGCGCAGCGCCGTGTCCATTGCCCGGCGGCTCCAGGACCCCCTGGCGGAGCTGGTGAAGATCGACCCCAAGGCCATCGGCGTGGGCCAGTACCAGCACGACATGCCCCCCAAGCGGCTGGACGAAGCCCTGGGCGGCGTGGTGGAGGACTGCGTCAATGCCGTGGGGGTGGACGTGAACACCGCTTCTCCCTCGCTCTTGCAGCATGTTGCGGGCCTCACCGCCGCCACCGCCAAAAACGTGGTGACCTACCGGGAGGAAAACGGCCCCTTTACCTCCCGCAAGCAGATTTTGAAGGTCCCCAAGCTGGGGCCCAAGGCCTTTGAGCAGTGCGCGGGCTTTTTGCGGGTGCCGGAGAGCAAAAGCGTCCTGGACAATACCGCCGTCCACCCGGAGAGCTACGCCGCGGCGGAGGCCCTCCTGACCCTCACGGGCCACACCCTCTCCGACGTGGCGGCAGGGAAGCTGGGGGACCTGCCCGCCCAGGTGAAAGCCTATGGCGAGGAAAAGGCCGCGGCCCAGTGCGGCGTGGGCGTGCCCACGTTGCGGGACGTGGTGGGGGAGCTGATGAAGCCCGGCCGGGACATCCGGGACGAGCTGCCCAAGCCCATCCTGCGCACCGACGTGCTGGAGATGAAGGACCTCAAGCCCGGCATGGTGCTTACCGGCACCGTCCGCAACGTCATCGACTTCGGTGTGTTCGTGGACATCGGCGTACACCAGGACGGCCTGGTCCACATCTCTCAGGTGGCGGACAAGTTTATCCGGCATCCTTCCGAGGTGGTGTCCGTGGGCGATATCGTCAAGGTGGTGGTGCTGGAGGTGGACGAGAAGAAAAAGCGCATCAGCCTCTCCATGCGCCAGGCCGGAAAACAGTAAGCATCGGGAATCGGGAAAGGAGCCCTTATGATCCTGACCATCGATGAAGTCAACGACCTCCTGGATGAGATGGCGGAGGAATTTCCCGCCGTCCTCTTCGACGAGCTCAACGGCGGGGTAAACCTGCTGGAGGAGGCGGTGCCGGACCCGGAATTTCCCGAGGGGGAGATGTATATTCTGGGGGAGTACTGCGATGATCTCCTGGGCCGGTATATCAATCTCTACTACGGCTCCTTTGCCGCCCTGGCGGAGCGGGAGGACTGGGACCGGGAGACCTGGGAGGACGAGCTCTATACCACCCTCTCCCACGAGCTCACCCACCATATGGAGGGCCGGGGCGGGCTCCACGCCCTGGACGACCGGGACGCGGCGGAGCTGGCGGCCTGGCGGGCGGAGCTGGAGCAGCAGGGAGAATGAACAAAAGGGGGACAGGCGATGCCTGTCCCCCTTTTTCTCCGGTGGCTCAATCATATAAAAAGCCCGCGGCTTTTGCCGCGGGCTTTGATTCGTCAGCGAAGACGCATTTCCGAGAGCATCTCCCAATACTCCGTCCGCTGCTTCCGATCCAGCTCCGGGAGCTTGGATGCTTCAACACCCCTCGTCCGCTTTTCCCGGGCCGCTGACAGGTCCTTCTTTCCTTCCCGAAGCTCCATTCCGCATGCACACTCCCTCTTCGTACTGCATGATATTGTACATCTTTCCGGGAGAAAATGCAAGGTCTTGTGTTACGCCATTTTTGTTCTCAGCGCAGCCGGTCCACCAGATAGGGGATGGCGGTCTCGAAATCCACGCCGTACCAGTTGGTCTTGCCGGCGTCCAGGGTGGCCCGGATGCTCTCGACAGTATAGTCTGCCGCCAGGGCCAGGGCGTCTCCCACGGACTTGCCCCGCATCAGGGCGCCCACGCAGGTGGAGGCGAAGACGTCTCCGGTGCCGTGGAAGCTGGCGGGCAGGTGCTCGGTGAAATAGCTGCCGTAGGTGTCCGTCTTTTGGTCATAGTACATGACGCCCAGCTTGCCCGGCTGGAAGCTGACACCGGTGAGGGCCACGTACCGGGGACCCAGCTTGGAAAGGGCCTGGAGCATCTCCTTAATATAGGCTTCGTCGTACTCCGTCCGGTAGGGAAGTCCCGTCAGCAGGCTGGCCTCCGTCAGGTTGGGGACGATGAGATCCGCCTTGGCGCAGACCTTGGCCATCTCCGCCGGGAAGTCCTCCCCAAAGGCGGGATAGAGCTTGCCGTTGTCCGCCATCACCGGATCCACCACGATGAGGTTGTCCGGCGTCTTGAACGCGTCGAAGAAGGCGCAGATGTCGCCGATCTGCTCCTTGGAGGCAAGGTACCCGGTGTAGATGGCGTCGAAGCCGAAGCCCTCGCTGCGCCAGTGGGCGGCGATGGGGGCGATCTGATCCGTCAGGTCCTTGAAGGTAAAATTCTGGAACATAGTGTGGGTGGAGAGCACCGCCGTGGGGACGATGGAGCACTCCACACCCATGGCGGAAATAATGGGCAGAGCCACCGTCAGGGAGCACTTACCCAAACAGGAGATATCCTGAATGCTGACAATGCGTTTCATAAAGCCGCACTTCCTTTTCTGTGTCGTTGCCCGTATTATAGCAACCTTACTGGCCTATTGAAATATCCACATTTCTTATTTTTAATAAGGTCAGTTTTCCTGTTCCGGAGTGGCTGTAAAAAGGAGCCCGGATCAGAATTCTGATCCGGGCTCCGCTGGCATCCGTCCCGGCAGTGCCGGAGCGGAAAAGGAGACGCTTATTTACCCATGTAACGGTACAGGAAGGTCACGATCTGACCGCGGGTGCAGGGGTTGCCGGGAGCGAAGGCGGTGTCCGTCACACCGGTGGTGACGCCGTTCTCCACGGCCCAGGCCACGGCACCGTAGTAGTAGTCGCTCTCAGCCACATCCGTGAACATGGGCAGGATGGAGGCATCCTCCTTGCTGTAGCGCCACAGGAAGGTCACAACCTGAGCGCGGGTGCAGGTAGCATTGGGGGAGAAGGTGGTAGCGGTAGTACCGCCGGTGATGCCGTTCTCCACAGCCCACAGAACCGCCTCATAGTAGTAGTCGCTCTCGCTGACATCGGTGAAGGGATTCACCCGGTTGGCAGCCTGAGGCATACCGGCCGCACGCCACAGGAAGGTGACGGTCTGGGCACGGGTGCAGGGGTTGCCGGGGGCGAAGATGGTGTCGGTCACGCCGGTGGTGACGCCGTTCTCCACAGCCCACTTCACTGCGTCATAGTAGTAATCGCTCTTGGCCACGTCCACGAAGGACAGCTCATCGCCTTCCTCCACGAAGGTGACTTCCACGGTGACCTTGCTGTCGGGCATGGTGAAGGTGTACTCGCCGTCGCCGCGGTCGCGGACGCGGATGTCGTCGCCGTTCTTGTCGGTGACGATGACCTCGTCCACCACATAGCCGTTATCGGGATCCGCGGTGATGGTGACGGTGTCACCCTCTTCCGCCCACTTGGGGGAGACGGAGACGTCGCCGTGCTTGCCGGCATCCACCGTCACAGCATACTCATTATCGGAAACAGAGCTGGAACCGCTGTTGGAGGACTGGAAGCGCTCCTTCCACTGAGCGGTAAAGGTCATGTCGGAGTTGACCTCCACCTCATCACCGGCATAGTAGGTGGCATTGCCGCACTTCCAGCCGTCGAACTTGTAGTGATAGCTGCTGTGGGTGCAGCCGGGCAGAGTGATCTCTGTGCCCTTCTCCACGATCTCATCATTCACGGGATCGCCGCCGTTGCTGTTGAAGGTGACGGTCACCACGGAACCCTGATCCAGGTTGTCGACATAGTCCACATCCGGCTGGATATAGACGTTGACAGGGGTCTTGTTGTTCTTGCCCGGCTCACCCAGGACAATGGGGGCTTCCACCGCAGCGTTGTTGTTCTGGAAGGTGCAGCCGGTGACGGTGACGCCGCCCAGCGTGGCAGGTTTCTTACCGTAGTTATCACCGTCATCGCGGGCCTTGATGTGGAGGGCGGTGCCGCTGTTGTCGCCGTTGCCGGTGAAGGTGCAGTCGACGAACTCGATATCCTTGTAGTCACCGTACTTCAGGTTGATGTCCACGCCGCACATCCAGGTAACAAAGTCGCCGCCGCCCGGAATCTTTTGGCCATCGTTGACGACACTATCATCGTCGCCATTGTTGAGGATCTTGCAACTGGTGAAAGAAGAGTCTGTGAGGTTTTCGAAATACGCACCCTTGATGTAGCAATCCTGAATTACCAGGTTGTCAGCATCAACAGAAACCGCGGAGGGGGATTCCGCCTGCGCGCCGAAATACAGGCCATAGTCAAAATTCTGCACCGTTACATCCGTCAGCGTCAATGCGCCAACGCTGTAAGGCTGATTGTATGTACCAATGCCCATGTAAGGCGCATCCATCGCCTCGGTTGCAATATATTTACCATCGACTTTGTATTTGTTGCTGACTACCTGGCCCACCAGGGTCAGGTCCTTCACGGTAAGGCTGTCCAGATCATCCACAATCTGGATACCGGCGCAGTCCTGAGCGGTGATGGTGTTGCCGTTGCCGTCGATGGTGATGTTCTTGTCGACCTCAATGGCAGAGGTGATGGTGAAACTGTCCGCCAGGACAATGGTATCGCCGCCCTTGGCATTCTCCAGAGCGACCTTCAGGGCCTTCTGGGAGTCCACCAGCGTCTCATTGTCCACTTTCACAGGGCCGGAGATGCTTTCCACATCCAGGCCGGTGTTGTTGGAGAACACAGGCATACCGGACTTGAGATCGGTAACCTGGGAGAAGTTGATGGAACCGGCGTTCTCAAAGGTGTTCTTGCTGATGTTGACCTTCGCAGCGCCCAGAGTCGTGCAGTCGGGGTCAGGATACAGCCACTTGCCCTGATAACCAATGGTAGAGTAATAATAGTCGGGATCTTTATTCCAGTTCTTGGCGCCCTCAAAGACATTGCCGGTGATATTATAGGTGCCCTCCGTGGTAGCTCCCAGGGTAATGCCGGAGTAATAGAACCAGTTGTCCGACACCGTGGCAGTCATGGGATACTTATTGGCCTCGCTGAAATAGAGGCTGGCACCGTATTCCTTGTATTTCTCATACGGGTATTTGTCGAGATCCTCCGCATCCAAATCCTCCAGGAGCTCCTCGGAAATGGGGGCAAACTTGCAGTACTGGACGGTAAAGGTCTTCAGCGCATCACTGCCCACCACTTCGATGGACTTGTTGGGGACGATCTTGTTCATGATGGTCAGACCCTGGATGGTGACGCCATCTGCGGTCACCGTGATCAGGTTCTGGGTGGGCCAGCTGCCGTTAGCGACATAGTCCGTGCTGTAGATGTTGGCCTTGGTCTGGGTGGGGTCGGTAATGGGATCCCCGTTGTAATCCACGCCCATGAGGGTAATGGACTGATCGATCTCCAGCAGGTGCTCGCTATAATCGTCACCATAGGAAAGGTTGTGGTTGCCGGGGAACACCTTCACCACATCGCCGTTCTTGGCAGCTTCGACAGCAGCCTGCAGGGTTTTGTAGGTCGTGCCGTCGATCATGGCGGCGATTTTGGTGGGGGCATTGGGATTCACCACGATGTCGCCGTTCTCATCCCGCATCATGCCGGGAACGATGTAGGCTTCATCCACCGGCAGGGCAAAGTTGCCGCCGGAAATGGCGATACCGGCTACAGGACTTTCACCAAGCTCGCCAATGTCAAAGTCGTTGTTAGTAAAGGTACCGCCGGTAATGCTGAGCTTGGCCTTCTCTGCAACATTTGTTGCGGTCTTGTCACCGCCGTACTGGATCTTGCCGTCAATGTAGCTGTCGCCTTCCACGGTGACGGAAACGCCTTCCGTGTAGCCGTTGCTAGGCCAGTAGTAGACATCAAACGCGTAGCCGCCGGCAGGGGCGATGATGGTGCTGTCTGCAATCTTTACGTCGCCGAAGTTGTTGGACAGGGTGTAATTCGTGGCGCCAGGATTGGTACTGTCCAGCTTCACATGATCCAAGGTCAGGTCGGAATAATTCTGAATCAGGATCTTGGCTTTACTGGAGGTGATGGTACCATTCTTGAACGTAATGGTGGAATCCCTCAGCAGCTGGAAGCCGTTGGTCTCCGTGTTGGGGGAGCCGACCAACTGGCCACTGACATCATAGGTGAAGGTATTCAGATTAAAGACGATGTTGCTGCCGCTGGGAACCTTTACACCATCGCCGCTGGCATTTTTGCGCAGGGTGATGGTGGTCTCTCCACTGCTCTTGACTGCTGCGTCTACCGCATCCTGCAAAGTCAGGTAGGGTGTGCCGTCGATCATGGCTACAGCATCGTCGGAAACCACGATGTTGCCGTTCTCGTCCTGTGCCATACCGTCGGAAACATAGTCCTTCACGCTCTCGGCAGGAGCACCGTCTTGGTTGGTGAACTTGCCGCTGGAAATTACGATTTTTGTATTACTAGGCGCGGAAGCGCTGTCATCAAGATTTTCAAAAACGCCGCCGGTAATGGTCAGAGTGCTGAGGTCTTCAGTGGTATATTCCTTCACCAGCTGAGGGGCATCGAATTGACCGCCGGAAATGGCATTTTCAGAGCCCTGGAAAGAATAGAAGACTCCCGTTTCACTCTTAACGGAGACATCACCGTCTGCATCGGGGTCGATGGTGGTGTAGCGGGTCTGGAAGGCATAGGAAGCCGTCTCAAACGTGCCGCCAGTAACCTCCACCGGTGCGGATGCCGCATACACACCCATGCTGTCGGAGGTAACCGCGCCGCCGGTAATCTCAATAGCACCTTTGCCATTATTGTAAATGGCTGCATCGCTGCCATAGCAGCCCTTTTGCTCCACAAGGCCGTCGTTCATAACGAAAGTGGCATCAGTGTTGACATAAATGCAATCTCCGCCATCGACACTGTTGGAAATAGTACCGTCCTCCATGGTAAAGTCCGCTTCAGAATTTACAAACAGCGCCGTTCCGTTGGAAGCAACATTGGAGATAGTTCCTCCGGAAAGGGTTCCATAAGCGGATCCGTTGAGGAAAACAGCATTGGAATTGGATCTGTGATTTTCCACCGTGCCGCCGGTCATGGTGAAGGCTCCAGCAACCATAACCAACTGAGCTCCATATCCTGTGGCACCTTCGTTTGTAATTTTTCCGGTACCAACGCTGTCTTCAATGGTCAATCCACCGTTGGTTTGGACATAAAGGTACCCACCATCCATGGTAACGGTGTGCCCGTTCAGATCCAACACCAGCGTCCGGGCAGGTTCTGCAGGCACAGAACTGGCCCAGCCCCCGATGGTAATGGTCTTTGTCAGGGTTACGTCCGTTTCAAGCCGATACGTACCACTGGTAGGCAAATTGTCTTCCGTCGTCCACTCTGTGTACGTATCGTCAGCTAGCGCCGTCGCAGGCAGTAAGGTCAGTATCAGGCATACTGCCATAAAGCCTGCCAAAAGTTTTCGCTTCATAATTTCTCCTCCTTACAGATTCTGACAATTCCTGCCAGTTGTCCGTACATTCGTACTCGACCATAGTGTACCCCTTGCTTCCATAAATTGCAAGGTTTTTCCCATGAAAATTTTGTTAAGTTCTCTTGATAGTCTGCACAATAAAAAGAAAGCGCCGCATCTTTCGACACGGCGCCCTCATAATTTCCTCTTATTTCCAGTTAGTATCCTTCGGCATACCCTTCCTTTGGCTGCGGATGCAGGCCAAGGACACTGCGCTCTTCTATGGTCTCACCCTCTGGCCTTCCGGATCAGCTCCGCGGCCTCTGCCGGGCTCAGCACCCGGCCGGCGGAGAGGATGAAATCCTCCACATACCGCTCCATGTGGAGCTTTTCGATGATGGTACCGCCCATCACCGCCAGCACCAGTCCCACCAGCACATACACCGCCGCCACCCGGAAACCGAAGATCCCCGTCAGCAGCACCAGGCTCCCCAGATCCACCATGGGGGAGGAAATCAGGAAGGAGAACGTCACTCCCACCGGCAGCCCCGCACTGGTAAAGCCCATGAACAGCGGGATGGAGGAACAGGAGCAAAAGGGCGTCACCGTGCCCAGCAGGGCAGAGACGGTGTTGGCCCAGAGGCCCCGGAACCGCCCCAGGATCCGGCGGCTGCGCTCCGGCGGAAAGTAGCTTTGGATGTACGAAATCACAAAGATCAGCGCACAGAGCAAAATGGTGATCTTCACCACGTCATAGAGGAAAAACTGCACGCTGCCTCCCACACGGCCCGTCACATCCAGGCCCAGGGCCTCCAGCAGAGCCCCGATCACGGCGTTGAGCCACTGCATCCCCAGAATCTGATTTTGAAAAAAAGTCCAAATACCCATGGTTCCTCCCCCCGCCGACTCCGGCGGTCAAATCAAGATTTTTTGATGTGTTCTTCGGCAAAAAACGCCATCCGTTCTGATGGCGTTTCAGGTATCCCCGCCGCAGCCACAGGGGATATCCGCGTCGGCGTCCGGGGTGGTGAGCTGCACCAGCAGCGCCGCCGCGTAGTCCCGCCCCTGGGGATCCAGCCGGTAGTGGGTCCACTTGCCCTCCTGGCGGCTTTTCACCAGGCCGGACTCACACAAAATCTTCATGTGGTAAGAAAGGCCCGACTGGCTCAGCTCCTGGGTCTCCAGCAGCTTGCAGGCGCACTTCTCCCCGGAGCGCAGCTGCTCCAGAATGGCCAGCCGCTTGGGATCGCACAGCGCCTTGAACACCGCCGCGTGCTGCTGATGGGTCTGTTCCATGCCGCACCTCACATCAAGATTTTTTGATGTGACTATCCTACACCCTGGCGCCGCCTCTGTCAAGGGGAAAAAAGGGGCCTGCGCTCCCGGTATGGGAGCGCAGGCCGTCTGCGGGGATAAAACAGGAAAATGGAATCACTGCTTGGCTTTGGACACCAGCCAGTCCTTGCCCTCCACCAGGCGGGTGACGATCATGGAAGCGATGGTGTCGCCGGAGGCGTTGAGGCAGGTGGCGGCGGGGTCGAAGAGGAAGCCCAGGGTGGCAATGATGGGGAAGGCCTCGGCGGGGAAGCCGAACATGTTGACGATGAGCATCTCGCCCACCAGGCCGCCGCCGGGGGCGCCGGAGAGGACGAAGGCGGAGAGGATGGCCACCACGATGGCCATGGCGTAGGTGCTCACGCCGGTGAAGTCCATCCCGAAGATGCCGTAGAGGAAGGCGATCTTCACGATGGAGCTGAGGACGGAGCCGTCCATGTGCATGGTGCAGCCCATGGGCAGCACCAGATCACTGACGTCCTTGGGCACGCCGATGTTGTCACAGGCCTCCTTGTTGACGGGGATGGTGGCCGCGGAGCTCTGGGTGGCAAAGGCGGTGACGGCAGGGGGGAAGATGTACTTGAGCATGGTGCGCACGCCCAGCTTGCCGCCGGCCAGGAAGGCGTAGAGGGGGAAGAAGATCACCACGTACAAAAGGCACAGGGGGTAGTACACCACCATGGACCGGCCGTAGCTGCCGATGATCTCGGGGCCGTAGGTGGCCACCAGGTTGGCAAAGTACGCGCCCAGGCCGATGGGGGCCACCTTCATAATGACGTCCACGAATTTCATGATGATGGCGCTGAGGTTTGCCAGGAGCTTGCCCATGGGGCTCTCCTCGCCGCCGCAGGCGGAGACGCAGAAGCCGAAGATGATGGCAAAGATGATGAGGGGCAGCATGTTGGACTTATCCCACAGGTCGGAGAAGTCGGACACGGTGAGAGAGCTCACCAGCAGCTCCCCGGCAGTCTTGGCCTCCCCTACCTCGGCGGCGGCCATCTCGATGGAGCTGCCGGCGGAGGGGCTGAACAGGTTTACCCAGATCAGCACGCAGGCAGAGGCGATGATGCCGGTGAAGACGAAGGTGCCGATGGTGCCGCCCAGGATCTTGCCCAGGCGCTTCATGTTGGCCATGCCGCCCACGGCGGAGGCAATGGAGACGAACACCAGGGGTACCACGATGGTAAAGAGCAGGTTCAAAAAGATATCGCCCAGGGGCTTGATGGTGGTGCCGAAGCCAGGGGCTACCACGCCGATGATGGCGCCGATGGCGATGCCGCCCAGCATCAGGATGGGGGTTTTGTACTGTTCCCAGAAAGACTTCTTTTGGATGGTAGCCATTTTTTACTTCTCCTTTTTCTCTTTTTGTTTTGGCTATCGTTTCGATCGGGTGGTCGTCAGGGGTCTTTGGGGGAATCGCTGTTTGGGGATTTACAGGCTGTCCACGGCGGCCTTCAGCTGGTCCAGGGCCGTCTTGAGGACGGAGCGGGGGCAGGCGGCGTTGAGCCGCATGAAGCCCTGGAGCTGGCGGCCGAAGGACACCCCGTCGTTGAGGCCCAGCTTGGCCTTTTGAATCATAAAGTCGTGGAGCTGTTCATTGGTAAGGCCCAGGGCCCGGCAGTCCAGCCACATGAGATAGGTGGCGTCCGGGGCGTAGGTCTTGATCTTGGGGATGTATTTGTCGCAGTAGTCCACCACGAAGTCGAAGTTGTCGGAGAGATAGGGCAGCAGCTGCTCCAGCCACTCCTCGCCTTCGTTGAAGGCCGTCTCCATGGCGGTGAGGGAGAAGGCATTGTTGCGGTGGATGTCCATGCACTGCCAGTAGTGGTCGTAGACCTCCTTCATGTGGGCGTTGGGGAACACCACGGCGCTGGCCTGGAGGCCCGCCAGGTTGAAGGTCTTGGTGCCGGAGATGCCCGTCACCACGTTGGCGGCAATCTCCGGGGAGAGGGTGGCGGTGGGAATGTGCTTTTTGCCGTGGAAGATGAGGTCGGAGTGGATCTCGTCGGAGACCACCAGCACGTGATACTTCAGGCACAGCTCCATCATCCGGTGCAATTCCGCCTCCTCCCAGACGATGCCCAGGGGGTTGTGGGGAGAGCAGAGCATAAAGAGATCCACCTGCTGGAGCTTTGTCTCAAAGTCCGCCCAGTCCACGGTCCACTTGCCGTCCACCTCCACGAAGGGGTTCTCCACCACCTTGCGGTTCCAGGCCTCCGTCATGTCGTAGAACTCCGAGTACACCGGGGTCTGGATCAGAACGCTGCCCCCCTCCGGGGTGAAGAGCTTCACGCACGCAGAGAGGGTCTGGACCACGCCCAGGCTCCAGCTCATGAGGCTGGTGTCGATGTCCCAGCCGTTGCGGCGCTTCTGCCAGTTCCGAATCGCCTCAAAATAGCTGGCGGGCCGGGCGGTGTAGCCCCAGATGCCCTCCTGGGCCCGAGCGGTCAGGGCGTCGATGATGGGCTGGGCGGTCTTGAAGTCCATGTCCGCGATCCACAGGGGGATCACATCGTCGGTGCCGAATTTCTTCTTGCGCTCGTCGTACTTGGCGGCGTGGTTGTTGGAACGGTCGATGACCTGGTCAAAATCGTATGTCATAGTGCCTCTTCCTTTCTGCCAGTGGTTTTCGGAATGTTTTGACGCCAAATTATAAAGCAATAATGATGCCAACACGCGAATTCTCCGTGATTTTCACGATCAGATTTCTAAAAATTCTTGATTTTTTATGCAGCATTAACAACGCTCCCCCGGAATCCTTCGGCGTTCTGCCGGGAGGTTCCGGGGGAGCGTTGGATGGGACAGCCGGCGGGATGGGGAGGTTCTCTCCCGCCGGCGCCAAATTAATTGGTTATAGTTTTTATAATTGTTAAACAGTTTTACCAGTTTCATATGCTTGCCGGCCCAGGGGCGTCAGGCGGCTGCCGCCCCGGCCCCGGCTCACCCGCACCAGTCCCCGGGCCGCCAGATCCGCCAGGATCCGCCGGACCTCCGGCTGGGTGAGGGGCAGGCGGGCCTCCCGGGCGGCGGAGAGCAGCCGCTCCCGCCCCAGAGACTCTCCCCGCTCCGAGGCCCGGTAGAGCTGCTCCAATACGAAGGCGGCCCCGTCGTCCTCCGGGGCTTCCTCCGGCGGGGGGCAGGGGGCGGCGGCCTCCAGCACGGTGGAGGGCAGATCCTCCAGGGTGATGCAGTCGTGGCCGGTGTAGAGGAAATACTCCGCCACGTTGCGCAGCTCCCGAATGTTGCCGGGCCAGGAATAGCGGCGGAAGAAGTCCCGCACCGGCTCCGAGAGGGTGAAAGTGCCCCCCAGCTCCCGGCGGAAGTGCTCCAGCAGCAAAAAGACGTCGTCCCCCCGGCAGGACAGGGGCGGCACCTCCACCGGCAGGGTGTTGAGCCGGTAGAAGAGGTCCCGGCGGAAGCTCCCCTCCGCCACCCGGCGGGATAAGTCCTCGTTGGTGGCGGCCACGATCCGCACGTCCACGCTGACGATGCGGCTGCCCCCCACCCGCATAATCTCCCGCTCCTGGAGCACCCGCAGCATTTTCACCTGCAGGGCCGGGCTCATGCCCTCCACCTCGTCCAGAAACAGCGTGCCCTGGTGGGCCAGCTCGAAAAGGCCGGGCCGTCCGCCCTTCCGGGCGCCGGTGAAAGCCCCCTCCTCGTAGCCGAAGAGCTCGCTTTCCAGGAGGTTCTCCGGAAAGGCCGCCACGTTGATGGCAACAAAGGGCCCATCCCGCCGGAGGGAAGCCCGGTGAAGGGCGTGGGCCAGCAGCTCCTTGCCGGTGCCCGTCTCCCCCATCAGCAGCACGGGGCTGTCTCCGGCGGCCATGCGGGTCAGAACCTCCTTGGTGCGCAAAATGGCGGGAGAGGTACCCACCACGTCGTCAAAGCTGTACTTGGCCTGATAGCCCTTGTGGAGCAGCTGGGTGCGCAGGCGGCTCTGGCGCACCTCCACATCGTTGAAGCGCTGCAGCAGGGCAAAGGCGCCGATGCACGTCCCCTGGCGCATCACCGGCACCACCTCCACACTGACCAATGCGCCGTGGATGCGCACCACCTGGGCCCCCACCCGCTCCCGGTCCCGCAGGCACGGGCCAAAGGGGATGTAGGGGAACACCTCGTCCCCCAGTTTTCCCTGCACCAGGGGCGCGCTGACCCGGGTGAGCTCCTCGGCGTGGCGGTTGCAGGCGAAGATCTCGTCCTTTTCGTTGACGCCGATGACCCCGTCGGAGAGGATCTCCATGAGGATGTGGAACTGGCTCTCCAACCGGATGGACTTGGCAAACATCTGGTCGAAGCTATAATTGCTGGTGGCGATGGACTGGAAGTAGCGCCGGAACTTCTCCGTCTCCAGCAGATGCTCCAGCCCCAGACGCAGGGCGATCTCGATCATCATGCCGGAGGTGCAGGCCCGCTGGCCCACGTCGATCTTGGTCTCGATGGAGGGGGGCACATAGCGCATCTCGTCGGGGGTGACGGCAATGTGGACGTCCTCCTCCAGCTCCGCCCCGGGGTAGAAGGGGATCCACCGGACGTGGTTGACGCCCAGCTGCTCCAGCTGGGCGATGGCCTCCCGGGCCATGGTCTCCGTCATGTTCACAAACAGCACCCGGCTTCCCGCCGGGATCTCCTTGAGCTTGCGCAGCTCGCTCCAGCGGAAGGAGGCCTCCACCGCCATGGTCTGGCACCCCATGGGCACGTGCCGGGCCAGTTCCTCCGCCGAGCCGAAGGCATCGGTGGAGGCGGCAAAGAGGTCCGCCCGCTCCAGCACGCCCATGGCGGAGCCGTCCATGACAGAGAACACCGACACCTCCGCCACATCCCCGAACAGGCTCTCCACGTCCCGCCCGTAGGACCGGCCCGCCCGGGGGTCCAGGGCAATGATGGAAATTTTCTTCTTTTCCATAGCCGCCTCCCAAATTGGTTATAACCTGTTTCTTAAACCAGTTTCCCATACTTTTCGTCATTTGGCAAGGCTGTTTGGGACTTCTTTTTTCAGCTCTCCTTGACCTTTTGTCCCATCTCCCGTACACTGGTGATAGGATCATTTTCAAATCAACCGTCATCTCCGGGAAACCGGGCGTATTGTTACAAAGGAGCGTGATCCCCCATGGCGTCTTTGCTGATTCGCAACTTCCATACCGCCGTCACCTGCGACGACGGCGACCGGGTGCTCCAGCAGGTGGACCTTCTGTGCCGGGACGGCGTCATTGCGGCTCTGGGGCCGAACCTTGCCTGCGAGGCGGACACCGTCCTGGACGGCAGCCACTACTGGTGCTATCCGGGCCTCATCAACACCCACCACCACCTCTACCAGGTGTTCTCCCGGAACCTGCCCCAGGTGCAAAACCTGGAGCTGTTCGACTGGCTGACGGCCCTGTACGAGATCTGGAAGAACCTGGATGAACAGGTGGTGCGCTGCAGCGCCCTCACCGGCATGGGGGAGCTCTTGAAGCACGGATGCACCACCTGCTTTGACCACCACTACGTCTTCCCGGCGGGGGCCGGGGACCTCATCGGCGCGCAGCTCTCCGCCGCGGAGGAGCTGGGCATCCGGATGGTATCCTCCCGGGGCAGCATGGACCTCTCCCAGAAGGACGGAGGACTGCCCCCGGACAGCGTGGTGCAGACGGTGGATGAAATCATGGCGGACTCCGCCCGGATCATCGAAACCTACCACGATCCCCGGCCCGGCTCCATGCGCCAGATCGTGCTGGCCCCCTGCTCCCCCTTCTCCGTCAGCGGCGAGCTGCTGCGCCAGAGCGCCATCCTGGCCCGGCAGTACGGGGTGCGGCTCCACACCCACCTGTGCGAGACGAAGGACGAGGAGCGCTACACCCTGGCCCACTTCGGCGTCCGGCCGTTGGAGTATATGGCCTCTCTGGGCTGGACCGGCAGCGACGTCTGGTACGCCCACGGCATCCACTTCAACGATGAGGAGCTGCGGGAGCTCTCCCGGACAGGCACCGGCGTTGCTCACTGCCCCATCTCCAATATGAAGCTCGCCTCCGGCGTGGCCCGGGTGCCGGAAATGCTCTCCCTAGGGGTCCCCGTGGGTCTGGCGGTGGACGGCTCCGCCTCCAACGACGGTTCCTCTCTCATGGAGGAGCTGCGGGTGGCGTACCTCCTCCACCGGCTCACCTCCAGCGAAAAGGCCCCCTCCGGGTATCAGGTGCTGAAACTGGCCACCCGGGGCAGCGCCCGGCTGCTGGGCCGGGAGGACATCGGCGCATTGGAAGTGGGCCGCCGGGCGGACTTCTTCCTGGTGGATGCCCGCCGCCTGGAGCTGGCCGGCGCCGGAGAAAGTCCCGCCGACGTGCTGGGCACCGTGGGCCTCCGGGGCCCCGTGGATTACACGGTGGTGGAGGGCCGGATCGTGGTCCGGGAGGGACACCTCACCACGGTGGATGAGATGGCCGTTTCGGAGGAAGCCAACCGGGTGTGCCGGGAGTACCTCGCCCGGCCCTGAGCCCTCAGCCGCCGCCCAAAGGAGGGAATCATGAAGTCCTGGACGTGGAAAGACCTGGCTCTGGCGGTGCTGGGCAACCTGCTCACCGCCGCCCTGACCTTCGCCCTGGCGACCGTCATCGGCTACCTGCTCAGTGCAAATACACCGCTCTCCTTGCTGATGCTGTTTACCTTTCCGCTGGCAGGTTCCGCCCTGATGGCGTTTTTTCTCAAGCGCCGGGGGCTGCGGCTGTGGAAAGCAGTGTGCATTCTGATCCTGTTTCTCATCGCGCTGTTCCTGATGGGCCAGGATCTGCACCCGGTGACAAAATTCTTTTCCCGCATCACCGGGCACTATAACCCGGAGGCCATGGGATTTTCCCTGCTCTATGCCATGATCTACTGCGGCGGGCTCCTGGCCGGGGCGCTGCCGGGATGGCTGGTGTACCGCCTTATGCACCGCAAGAGACCCTGAGCGGATTCAAAACCGGATTTCTGCATGAAAAACCCCGCCCCCACGGAGGAATCCGTAGGGGCGGGGTCGTTTTTTCTTTGGCTCAGGCCTCTGCCTGGGTGCGCATGAGGGCGATCTCCCGGGCGTAGCCGGCAAGGTCGTTGGGGGTCTCCAGGCAGAAGGGCAGCTCCCGCAATGCCGGATGGCGCACCACCCGGGACAAGGCCTCCAGGCCGATGCAGCCTTCGCCGATGCGCTCATGGCGGTCCTTATGGCTGCCCAGGGGGTTCTTGCTGTCGTTCAAGTGGATGGCCCGGAGCCGCTCCAGGCCGACAATGCGGTCGAACTCCGTCAGCACGCCGTCCAGGTCTCCCGCGATGTCGTACCCGGCGTCCCAGACGTGGCAGGTATCCAGGCACACGCCCATCTTCTCTCCCAGGTCCACCCGGTCCAAAATGGCCCGGAGCTCTTCAAAGCGGCCGCCCACCTCGCTGCCCTTGCCCGCCATGGTCTCCAGCAGCACCGTGGTGGACTGGTCCGGGCGGAGGATTGCATTGAGGCCCTGGGCGATGAAGGTGATGCCCGCCTCGATCCCCTGGCCCACATGGCTGCCGGGGTGGAAGTTATAGAGCTGGCCGGGGACGTGCTCCAGCCGCACGAGGTCGTCCGCCATGGTCTCTTGGGCGAAGGCGCGGTTTTCCTCCTTGGCGCCGCAGAGGTTCAACGTGTAGGGGGCGTGGGCCACGATGGGGGCAAAGCCCCGCTCCCGGAGCAGCGTCACCAGGGCGGCGGCGTCATCCGCGTCCAGGTCCTTGGCCCGGCTTCCCCGGGGATTGCGGGTGAAAAACTGAAAGGTATCCGCCCCCAGCTCCAGAGCCTGGCGGCCCATGGCCGCAAAGCCTTTGGAGGAGGACAGGTGGCATCCGATGTGCAGCATAGGTCCCTCCGGTGTTTTTTCTCAAGGATACCATATTTGCTTCCCCGGTGCCACAGGCAAATGCAACACGCCGCTCTTACGCCGTTTCCCGTTCTCCGCTCTGCGCCAGATACAGCTCCTCCGCCCGCTGCTGGGCGCACAGCAGCTCCGCGCGGATCCGGTCCAGGCTCTCCTGGGCGTCGGTGATGGCATTGAACAGCAGCAGGTATTCCTTGGAGATGGGTTCCATATTCGTCCGTCCTTTCTGGGAAGGCAGCGCGTCATCTTGGGCGCGCAGTCTCTCCGGCTCCACAAGATATTGATGTTTCCTCTGTATCATACACATTTGGGGCGGTGGATTCTGTCTGAACGTGTCGACAGCGGGGAGATTTTTCATGGATTTTGGAAATTCCGGCAGGAAGTGGACGGATGGTGACGTTCACAGGCGAAAACCGTCCACCGGACGCGAAAAAAGCCCGGGACGGCGCATGCCGTCCCGGGCGGAGACTGTCGATCAAACCGGAGATCTTGCGCGACGGGAAGGAAGAGAGTTACGAGAGGAACCCAGGAGGGGTTCCTTTCGTTTTGAATCAATCGTTTTTTGAAACTCAAAAAAGTTTCAAAAAACTTGCTCAGCCTGTCGAAAAGACTTTTTCGACAGGCTGAGCCCAGGACGGCGCATGCCGTCCCGGGCGAAAGGGAATGCCGTTTATCTGGCCGCGGCCTTCCTGGGGACCAGGCGGTCCACGATGAGGCACAGCGCCACGGTGATGACCATGTCCACCAGGGTGTAGCCCACCACGATATCCACATTCATCAGCAGCCGGTAGAGGATGAAGCCCACCAGCCAGATGATGAGGTTGCGCACATCGAAGCTCACGCCGAAGGAATCCCGGCGCAGCAGGAAGTGGTCGGCGATCTGCACGGCGATCATAGGGGCGAACACGGAACCGATGAGGTAGAGGAAGCCCGTGATGTCGTCCATGGGGAAGAGAACGGCCCCGGCGATGCCCACCACGCTGACCACCACCGCCGTCCACTTTCCGTTGAGCTTGCTGCTCAGGGACTCGGCGGAGATGCCGGCGGACCAGGCGTCCAGAAAGGTGGTGGTGACGGTGGAGAGCACCAGGATCACCAACGCGGCGATACCCAGGCCCGCCTTCACCATGATCTGGGCAATGTCGTACTCCCCGGTGTAGATGGCGGCGCCCATGCCGATGACGTACATCCAGCAGGAGACCACCCCGTAGGTGAGGGTGCTGGCCAGGGTGGCCTGGAAGGGCTTTTCCGCCTCCCGGGTGTAGTCGGAGATCAGCGGCAGCCAGGAAAGGGGCATGGCCACCGCCAGCTCCACCGCCGCGCCGAAGCTCATGGCCTCGCCCAGGTCGCCCCCTGCGGGAGCGCCGGAGAAGAAGATCACCTTGCACAGCACCAATGTCAGAATAAACAGGGCCGCCATGGAGATCTTGTTGATGAGCCCCAGGTTGGTGATGCCCACCAGGATCCACACGATGATGAGCCCGCCGATCACCAGGCACCAGATCCAGCGCCCGGCGTCGAAGATGCCGCCGATGGCCAGGGCCCCGTCATAGATCATGATGGCGGTCCAGCCCACCAGCTGGAGGACGTTCAAAAAGGCGAAGAGGAGGCCGCCGGTGTGGCCGAAGGACATCTTCACCGTCTCCATGGCGCTGCGGCCGGTGCGGCCGCCGATGAGGCCCGCCAGGAAAAAGAGGGCGCAGCCGATGATGTGTCCCAGGACGATAGCGGCAAAGCCCTTGGCCATGCCCAGAGGGGCAAAGGAGGTGCCGGTGAGGATCTCCGCCAGGGAGACACCGGCGCCGAACCAGATGAGACTGTTTTGGAAGGTAGAGGTCTTTTTCATATCTACTCCTTTCTCACGATAGCCTGTTCGCGCAGCAGCGGGCGCTCAGTCCCGCTCCTCCCAGGCCATGTCCCAGAAGGAGGCCTCGTACCGGGAGCAGGCGGTGAAGATCTCCTCCAGCTCCCGCAGCTGGGCTTCCGTATAGTCCGCCGTCAGACGTTCCAGCATGTCCTTGAGGATCACATTATTCCCGGTGTAGCGCTCGGTGATATAGCCCCGCACCCAGCGGCCGTACAGGGGATGGTTGGGGGCATCCGGGCGCTCTTCCACGATCCGGCGGGCGATGACCTCGTAGCTGTAGGCGCAGGAGAAGATGGCGGTGAGCACCTCGGCCTCGCCGCCTTTGTAGGCTACGCTGAGCATATAGGAGGTATAGGAGCGGTTATCCTGGGCGATGGGAGTGTGGTCCAGCTCCTCCTGGGTGATGCCGAAGTCGGCCATATAGCCGTTGTGGACGTTGACCTCGCCGTCCAGGATGGCCTGGATGTACTTGGCGAAGAGCTTCATGACCTCCACACTCTTGCTCTTGGCCACGCCCACGGCAAACACCTTGGTATAGTCCATGAGATACCAGTAGTCCTGGATGATGTAGCGGCGGAACTTCTTCACATCCAGGGTGCCGTCCTTAAGCCCCTGGACAAAGGGCTTTTCATGATACCCTGCCCAGATATCCTCCGTTGCTTTCAAGAGTCTTTCTACCGTGCTCATGCCACGCCTCCTTCCTTGCGCATGCTCCGCCGCATGAGTTTCAGGGGCAGCAGCGACACAATGAGGATACTGAGGATCCCCTCCACCAGACGGGAGGAGTTGTAGGCCAGGCTGTAACCCCAGGCGCCCCAGCCGTCCCAGGCGTTCTGGGAGTAAAAGATCACGCCGCTGAGCACGTGGCCCACGCAGCGGATGGCCACCGCCAGGGCCATGCCGCACAGGATCTTCCAGCGCTTGTCGCTGCCGAAGACGCCGGCGTAGCCCAGGCAGGAGAAGCACACCAGCTGCTGGACGAAAATCTGTGCCCAGTGGACTGCCTGCCAGCCGGGGATCAGGATCATGGCAAGAATGCCGCACACCCAGCCCGTCAGCATGGCGAGCCGGTAGTCATACACCAGCGCCAGCAGCATCAGGGGGATCCAGGATCCGCAGGTGATATTGGAGCCCGTGGGCAGGGGAATGCGGATGGTGGCCAGCACCAACGTCAATGCGCAGATCACGCCTCCCAGGCACAATGCCCTGGCGTTGAGCTTCACCCCTCTGCACAAAATCACCGTAGCCAGCAAATAGGCCACCGCGAACACGGCAGTGATGACAGAAGAGATCATTCCACAAACTCCCCTCTGAGCCCAAACATGTGGTCCATGGGGCCGGAGCCGTGGCCCAGATCCAGCTGGGCCGCCAGGGCGCCGGAGAGAAAGGCCTTTGCCCGCTCCACTGCCGTCTCCAGGTCATAGCCCTTGGCCAGGTTGGAGGCAATGGCGCTGGAGAGGGTGCAGCCGGTGCCGTGGGTGTTGGGGTTGTCGATGCGCCGTCCGTTGAACCAGCGGAGGGTGCCGTCCTTCCACAAAAGGTCGTTGGCGTCGTTGAGATTGTGGCCGCCCTTGCAGAGCACGGCGCAGCCGTACCGCTCGCCGATGGTGCGGGCGGCGGTCTCCATGTCCGCAGGAGAGGTGATGGTCATGCCGGCAAGGAGCTCTGCCTCCGGGATGTTGGGCGTCACCACCTCCGCAAGAGGCAGCAGCTCCTCCATCAGCGTCTCCCGGGCATCGTCCTTCAAAAGCTTTGCCCCGGAGGTGGCCACCATCACCGGGTCCACCACGATGTGCCCCGCGCCGTACTGGCGCAGCTTCTGGGCAATCACACGAATGAGGTCCGCCGAGGAGACCATGCCGATCTTCACCGCGTCGGGGAAGATGTCGGTGAACACGGCGTCCAGCTCCGCTGCCAGGAAGGAGGGCGTAGCCTCCAGGATGTCTGTGACGCCGGTGGTATTCTGGGCAGTGAGGGCCGTGACAGCGCTCATGGCGAATACGCCGTTGGCCGTCATGGTCTTGATGTCTGCCTGGATCCCGGCGCCTCCGCTGGAATCGCTTCCAGCGATTGTCAATGCTGTTTTCATGTTGTTCTCCTTTCTCTTGTGCACAGCCATTGATTTTATAAAGCGATACAAGGTGGTGCCCCCAATGTACCGCACGTCGGAAATTTCCCTTACCGCTCCGCTTCCCGCTTATCGCAGAAAGCTTCGCAAGACGGGAAATTTCCTCCTTCTTCGGCGAAAGCACGGCTTTCGCCGAGTTGGGACGGGAGTTGCGTTTTCCCTTACCGCTCCGCTTCCCGCTGCCGCGGAAAGCGACCCCGGACGGGGAATTTCCTCCTTCTTCGGCGAAAGCGGGGCTTTCGCCGAGTGAGGACGATGTAAAAAGCCCTTACCGGGCGATGGACTCCGAGAGGGCGTAAAGCTCCTTGGCCGCCGTCTTCACATCCTTTTGGGCGAAGAGGGCGGAGACCACCGCCACACCGTCCAATCCGCAGCCGGCAAGCTCCGTGATGTTGTCCCGGCTGATGCCGCCGATGGCCACCACGGGGATGTCCACCGCCGCTGTAATGGCCCGGATGGTATCCCGGGAGATGGGAGCGGCGTCGGCCTTGGTGCCCGTCACAAAGGCGGCCCCAACGCCCAGATAGTCCGCGCCGGCGGCCTGGGCCGCCAGGGCCTCTTCCACGGAGTGGGCGGAGACCCCGATGAGCTTGTCCGGTCCCAGGACCTCCCGGGCCCGGCCTGCCGCCAGGTCCGACTGGCCCACATGGACTCCGTCGGCGCCCACGGCGGCGGCGATGTCCACCGCGTCGTTGATGATGCTGATGACGCCCTTTTCCCGGCACAGCGCCACAAAGCGCTCCGCCTCTTTCAAAAAGGCGTCGTGATCCAAATGCTTTTCCCGCAGCTGCACGATGCCTGCACCGCCGTCGATGGCGGCGGCGATCTGGTCCATAAGGGCGTCCTCGTCCGCCGCCCAGGCCCGGTCCGTCACGGCATAGAGCCGCAGCTTTACTCCTTCGATCTTCATAGATGTTCCTTTCCCGCGCATCCGGCCCTTTTGCCGGATCTGCCGCTGCATTTTCTACAAAAAAATCCGCGGACTCGCCAAATTCGGTGGTCCGCGGCAAACTGCCTTATGATTTCCCTACGTTGGCATGATCCAAATCAGGTCATGGGTCAAAGCCTTTCCGGCTTACTCTCAGCCCGTCAACACGGACTCCCCGTTGTTCAGTTGCCGTTATTTTACTCCCCCGGCTCCGCCATTGCAAGAGGGTTTGCGGATTTTTTCACAAAAAGGTCCTTGACACGTCCCCGGCGGGGGATGTAGAATGAGGCCGAAAACCACAGGGGAGCCGCAAGGCTGAGAGGAAGCGTCCCGCTTCGACCCTCCGAACCTGATACGGGCAATGCCGATACAGGAAGTGACATCGGAGCTTCGCCGCGGGCCCTGTGTCCTGCGGTTTTTTTGATGCCAAAATGATGACTTTGATGGGAAAGGACGTGTTGCGGGAGAAGAGAGCGGCGTCCCGGGAAACCGGGAGCGGACAGAGGGGGAGCGCCCTGTGTCCGGGCCGAAAACGCAGCGATGGGAAGCCGTGTTCCGGCGTGAGAGGAGGCCAGGGAGCCTCGACCGAAGTTTCCACAGCAGGCGGCGCGGCCGTCTGCGCCTTGCCATGCAAGGGGAAAACGCTGCGCGTCTTTCGTTTTCTCCCTGCCACTCATTTTTCAAAGGAGTCGAATTATATGAATCACAGTTTTGTCAAGAAACTGGCCCTGACGGGTATGCTGTGTGCCGTGGCCGTGGTGGGCAGCATGTTCTCTTTCCCGGTGTTCTCCAGCAAGTGCGCTCCTGTGCAGCACATGGTGAATATCCTGTGCGCCGTGTTTCTGGGGCCGGGGTACGGCCTGGCCGCCGCCTTTGTGGCCAGCGTCCTGCGCAACCTCCTGGGCCTGGGGAGCCTGCTGGCCTTTCCGGGCAGCATGTGCGGCGCCCTGCTGTGCGGCCTGATGTACAAGAAAACCCAGAACCTGCCTGCCACTCTCTGCGCCGAGGTCTTCGGCACCGGCATTATCGGAGGGCTGCTGTCCTATCCCATTGCCATTGCCTTTATGGGCGTGGTGGCCGGTAGCATCGGCTACACCGCCTATGTGGTGCCCTTCCTGGTATCCACGGTGGGCGGATCCATCATCGCCGGCGTGCTGGTGGGAGCCCTGAAGAAGAGCGGCGCCCTGCGCACCATGCAGGCCTCTTTGCAGCACTGAGAACTTGATTCCGGAGGTTTTCCATGCTGGATTTTTCCATCCTTGACCGGGTGGCGCGCACGCGTCCCCTGATCCACTGCATCTCCAACATCGTCTCCGCCAACGACTGCGCCAACCTGGTGCTGGCGGTGGGCGCCAGCCCCATCATGGCCCAGGCCCCGGAGGAGATGGCCACCATCACCGCCGCCAGCGCCGCCACGGTGCTCAACACCGGCACACCGGACCAGGCCCGGTTCGACGCCTGCCTCCTGTGCGCCAAGGCCTGCTCCGCCGCCAAACAGCCCACGGTGCTGGATCCGGTGGGTGTGGGGGGCAACCCCTGGCGGCTGGAGCGGGTGGAGGAGATCATCCGGCTGTTTCCTCCGGCCATTTTGCGGGTGAATTTGGGAGAGGCCCAGGCACTGCTCCACCAGGCCAGCCGGGAGGTGGGGGTGGACAGCCCCCTGCCCGCCGCACCGGCGGATCGTCTGGCCGCCGCCGTGAACCTGGCCCGGCAGCGCCAATGCGTGGTTCTGCTCTCCGGCCCCCAGGATCTCATTACGGACGGCGTCACCGCCTGGCAGGTGGGCGGGGGCAGCGACCTCATGTCCCGCCTCACCGGGACGGGATGCATGCTCTCGGTGCTCTGCGGCGCCTTTGCCGCCGTGGCTCCCGACCCTCTCACCGCCGCCCTCACAGCCTCCGCTTTCTGGAAGGCCTGCTCCCGGCAGGCAGAGACAGCAGCCGCCGGACGGGGCCCCGGCAGCTTCCACACGGCGCTGCTGGACGCCGCCGGCACCCTGACCCCGGAGCGGTGCGCATCTCTGGCCCAGGCGGAGCAGGTGGATCTGCCGTAAAACCCCAGGCAGAATCCCTTTTTGAATATTTTTATAAGACCCGCTCTCCTCAAAAGGCAGAGCGGGTCTTGTTTTTGAATTGGGAAAAAACGGTTGTTCTTTCATGGAAGTTTTTGTATAATTTTAGGAGACAATCCTGCACGGAAGGAGGCCGCCCCATGTCTTCACCTTCACCCGCCCCGCCGGTAGAGCTTACGGAGCAGCAGCACAAGGAACTCCTGCAAGTCCTTCTGACGGAGTATACCACCCTGCGTGCTGAGGCGCAGCACAATGAAACCCATCAGATTGAGCTGGCGATGATCTCTTTCTCCGCTCTGGCAGCCCTGATTGCCGCCGCGGCTACATTTTCCGCGGCAATCCCCAAGAATATCGAAATTTTCTTTTTCTTTTTGGCCCTGCCGTGCCTGGTGATGTTTCTGGGACTTCTCTGGATTGATCTGATCTACCGCCGGACCCGGTTCGGCTGCTATACCAAGTGTCTGGAAAACAAGATCAATGCGCTGGTACCCCAAGGGCCGGGAGGCTGGAAATCCATAGAATGGGAACACTGGATTCAGGATCTGGAAGACGGCACCGGCTTTTTCAATACCACCCGGTTTTTCCGGGGATATATCATCTCCGGCAGTTGGCTGGCAGCGCCGCTCCTCATTATGGCCTCCTATTTTCTTTTGTCGGAAGTACCGCCCGGCGACTGCTGGGATGCTGTCCTGGGCCTGGCCGCCGCAAACTGGCTGGCCACAATATTCATGGCGGCTGTATACGGCATATATTACCTCTTGTTTTTCCAATATTTAAAGAAAATCATTGCCTTTCCTGAAAAGATCCCCTAACCTTCGGTATATCCCCTCCCGCGCCCTTTCGGGCGCGGGATTTTTTGCCCCGGAACCGCATATTTCCGCCCCCACCATCATAGGTTGTCCCAGAGGTGAGGGCGTATGAAACGAAAGATGGATCTGCTGCGCCGGATCGGGCGGCGGCTCACCGCCGCCGTGCTGGCGGTGGGGGTGCTCTGGGCCGTGGCAGTCACCGCGGGCAGCGCCACTGTCTCCGACGCGGCGGCGGCGTTGTGGAAGGCGGTACCCATGGGGGTGCTGCGGTGGGAACTGGGGGACCTGTGGGCCCGGGACGGCCTCTCCGCTGCCACAGTACTGGCCATCGGGGAGTCGCCCCTGCTGCTCTCCGCCCGCCCGGCGGTGGCAGAGCTGTGGTCGGCGGACCGGGAGGAGACCGCCACACAGGAGCCCCCGGAGGAGGGCACTGTCACGGAGCCGGTGGAGGAGACCCCCCTCCAGGCAGAGAGCCACACCGACAACGGCATTCCCGCCCGGACCCTGGTGCCCACGGATCCCAGCGGCTACACCGTCTGCGGCCGGGTGTACATCAGCAACTCCACGGACTATACCCTGGATCCCCAGGAGCTGACGGAGACCTTCGACGCGGAGATGAGCGGGGAGGGGCCCCAGATCCTGATCCTCCACTCCCACGGCAGCGAGGGCTACACGCCGCCCGCCGGGGAGGAGGTGGTCTGGTCCGGAAATCTGCGCACCACCGACTCCCGCTACAATGTGGTGGGGGTGGGGGACGCCATGGCAGAGGTGTTCAGCGCGGCGGGGATCTCCGTGCTCCACGACCGGACCCTCTACGACTACCCCTCCTACAACGAGGCCTATGACCGCTCCCTGGCGGCCATCCAGAGCTATCTTGCCCAGTATCCCTCCATCCGCTTCATTCTGGATGTCCACCGGGACGCCATTGAGGACGCCGACGGCAACCAGTACAAGGTGGTCTCCGCCGTGGAGGAGGGCACCGCTGCCCAGCTGACGCTGGTGGTAGGCAGCGACGGCGGCGGCCTCAGCCACCCCAACTGGAAGGAGAATCTGAAGCTGGCGGTAGCCCTGCAGGACACCATCCTCCAGCAGTATCCCACGCTGATGCGGCCGGTGCTGCTGCGCAACTCCCGCTACAACCAGCACGCCACCACCGGGTCGCTGCTGGTGGAGGTGGGGGCCGCCGGAAACTCCCCGGACGAGGCAGAGCTGGCGGGGC
Source organism: uncultured Oscillibacter sp. (assembly GCA_905200545.1). Lineage (GTDB taxonomy): Bacteria > Bacillota > Clostridia > Oscillospirales > Oscillospiraceae > Oscillibacter. The sequence goes on along the minus strand of CAJKKQ010000006.1, from coordinate 91,499 downwards.
GGCTCTTTGCCCAGAAGATGGTGGAGGTGCTGGAGGGCCGCAGCAAGTAGGGAAGCGGCCCGGCCTGCAGCTCCCGGAAAAAGCCTCCCGCCCTGTTTTCCACAGGGCGGGAGGCTTATCATGGTTTTGATAGAGGCAGGGAAAATCGCCGCCCGTCAGATAAACTGCCTGGGATCTTCCTCCAGTTTTTTCTGAAAGACGAGATAGTTGTCGCAGCGCACCGTTACTCCGTCGGAGCCCCGCTGCACATACATGGGCGTGTTCAGCAGCCCCAGGATGGTGTAGAACCCCCAGGCCTCATTGCAGACCACCTCTTCGCTGTTCTCCCGCCAGGTCCCTGTCCAGATGTCATAGGCGGTTTCCGTGCGCCGGGCAATGACCCCGAACCGGACGTCCACGCCGATGGTGTGGGTAGCTCTTTTCCCATTGGAGAGCTCCGTGCCGTCTTTCGGCCCGGCCAGGGTCCGGCTGAATTCGGTGGACGTGCCCCACCCGTCAGAATGGAGCAGTTCCTCAATGGGTTCCGGCAGGGAGATCCCGATGGTTTTTTTCACCGTTTCCTCCACGGTGGCCCCCACGGGCACTTCCTTCCATATGGTTCCCGTAATGGGGCCAAAGTCCGCCGCCGCCTCATACGCCGTCTCCCGCTGGGCGGCGGTGTTGTCCGGGGGAAGATCAGCCTCCTGGTTTTTCCAGGCGATGGTGAGCTCCGTCACCAGGCGGGAAAGGCCTGCGAATCGGTCCGTATGGTACTGGTCCATGGCCGCCTGCTGCAAGAGGCCGTTGGTCTCCTCCGTAAACGCCGTGACGGTTACCCCGTAGGTCTGCGCGATGTACTGCAGCTCCTCCTCATACCGGGAAAAGATGTCCCGGGCGGTCTCAGGGGCCAGAAGGACATCCGGCGCCCGACTCTCCAGGAGGCAGGCAGCCCCCAGGCAGCCCACCAGCGCCGCCGCTGCCAGAAGGGCGGCAAAGCGTTTCTTTTTCATCCCCAGCCAGGCCCCCTTTCCTTGCTGTTTCTACCTGTATGGTAACCTATCCCGGCAAAAAAGGGAAGCCCATCTGTGCAGCAAGTCCGCAACCTCCGGTTGCAGGGGGGCTGTTTTAGCCTCCGGGACGCAAAAAACCACCCCGTCCTGCGGACGGGGTGGTTTCACATGCCATGAACTGCCTGATTAGTCGGTGACGTAGGGCAGCAGAGCGATCTGACGGGCACGCTTGATGGCCTCGGTCAGCTGACGCTGATGCATGGCGCAGGTGCCGGTGGTTCTGCGGGGCAGAATCTTGGAACGCTCGGAAACAAAGCGGCGCAGCTTGGCGGCATCCTTGTAATCGATGGACTCGCACTTTTCCGCGCAGAACTGGCAGACCTTACGACGCTTGCCGCGCATGGGGCGAGCGGGTCTCGCTTCACGATCAAAAGCCATGAAATGGTTCCTCCTTTATCAAAATCAAAACGGCAGTTCGCCGTCTTCTTCGCCGATCTCGGCGAAGGCGGAGCGTCCGTCGGACACGGGGGCCGGGCCGCCCGCAGGAGCGGAGCGGTAGCCGCCGGAGGGCGCACCGTAGGCGGGGGCACCGTAATCGCCGGCACCGTCCCGTTTGGAATCCCCGAAGTAGACGTTGTCCGCCACCACCTCGGCACTGCGGCGCTTGCCGCCGTCCTTGTCGGTCCAGTCGCGGATCTGCAGCCGCCCCTCCACCACGGCCATGCGGCCCTTGGTGAAGTATTTGCTGACGAACTCAGCAGTGGAGCGCCAGGCCACCACGTCGATGAAATCCGTCTCCTTTTCGCCGCTCTGGGACTTGAAGTCCCGGTCCACGGCCAGGGAGAAGGACGTGACGGCGGTGCCGCTTCCGGTGCGGCGCAGCTCGGGATCCCGGGTCAGACGACCCATAATGATGATTTTGTTGAGCATTTCCTCAACGCCCCCCTTATTCGCCCTTGCAGACGATGAGAGAACGCATGATGCCGTCCGCAATGCGCAGCTTGCGGTCCAGCTCACGGGGGAACTCGGGCGCGCTGGTGAAGCTCATGAGAACGTAATAGCCTTCGTTCTTGTAGTTGATGGGATAGGCCAGCTTGCGGCTGCCCCACTCTTCAACCTCCACAGCGGAACCATTCTGCTCAGCCAGGGTCTTGAAGTTGTTCACCAGAGCGGCGATACCCTCCTCACCCTGTGCAGGGTCGATGATATACACGACCTCGTAATTGGCAGAAACCTTTGCCATGTTTGCACCTCCTTTTGGACAAATGGCCCTCATATTGCATGAGAGCAAGGATATGCCCGCAGACTGCGAGCCTTATTATTATATAGGATGGAGCGCAAATGTCAAGGAAAAAATCCATGATTTTTCAAAAAATCCTCCTGTTTTTCCCGCTTGTGTGGTATGATGGTGGCCGAAGGAGGGATGGCCATGGAATTTTCCCCGGGGATCATTGCATTCATCTTCGCGGTGCAGCTGATCTCCTACACCATCAAGGGCCTCATCGGCTTTGGAAATCCCCTGATCTCCGGGCCCCTTTTGTCCATGCGGCTGGACAATGTCCTCATCACCCCGGGGACGCTGCTGCTGGACTGTCCGGTGAACGCCTGGATCACCTGGAAAAACCGCCGCAGCTTCCAGTGGCGGAGGATCGCGGCGCTGCTGGGGGCCAATCTCCTGGGCGTCATTCCCGGGACGCTGCTGCTGCAATACTCCATGCCCTGGGTCCTCAAGACCTGCCTGGGCGTGGTGGTGGTAGCCCTGGGCGTGGAGATGGCCACCCGCGGCAAGACCGACGGCTCCAAAAAGAAGGACCGGCGGGGAGTCATGCTGGCGGTATCCTTCTTCTCGGGCATGTGCGCGGGGCTTTTCGGCATCAACATGTTCATCGTGGCCTATCTGGAGCGGGCCTCCTCCAACTATGAAGAGTTCAAGGGCAGCATGTGCTGTTTGTTCTTCGGGGAGAACGCCTTCCGGCTGCTGGTGTATCTGGCGGAGGGCATCTACACCCGGGAGGTGCTGCTCTTCAGCCTCTGCAGCCTGCCGGCGGCCATTGCGGCCATGGTCATCAGTGCCCTGGTGACCCGGCGGCTGGACGGCCAGCGGCTGCGGCCCGCGGCCATCGTCCTCTTTATCCTGGGGGGCGTCAGCATCATCGTCAAATCCCTGCCTATTTTCTGAGTTTCATATTTTACAAATCAGGAGGAGTTTTTATGAAGGAACACTATCAGGGCCCTGCCCACATCGCCATCCACACCCCCGACCTGGATGCAAGCATCGCCTTTTATGAGAAGATCGGCGGCGCCCTCCGCCAGAAGGACGCCCTGCCCACCCCCGCAGGGGACAAGGGTCTGGCCCTGGTGGAGTTCGGCGGCTTCGTGCTGGAGCTGATCCAGTCTCCCACCCCCGCCCCGCTGACGGAGGGCAATATCCCCCACTTCGCCGTGTATGTGGACGACGTGGACGCCGCCGCCGCGGAATTGAAGGCCCTGGGGGTGGACACCTTTACCACGCCGGAAAAGGTGGTGCTGCCCACCCTCTTCGGCGGACTGGAAAACCGGTTTTTCACCGGCCCCTCCGGCGAGCAGATTGAGCTGATGAAAATGCTTTAATCAAAAAGCGGCTGAAAAAAGAGACGCCTGACGGCGTCTCTTTTTTGCGGCAATCTTACCGGAAAAGCTTCCGGCCCAGCCAGATGAAGAGGCATGCTCCCACCACGCTCACCAGGAGGTTGGCGAAAAAGCCGTAGGCGTAGAAGCCCAGCAGTCCGAAAACAAAGCTGCCCACAAAGGAGCCCACGATGCCCACCACGATGTTGCGCAGCAATCCGCCGTCGGTGTTCATCACCTTTCCGGCGATCCAGCCCACCAGGGCGCCCATGATCAGGGTCCCTAACAGTCGAAACATAAACAAAAATCCTTTCTTTTCTCCGTCCCCGGGAGGGCCGTGCCTTTCCCGGGAAAACCGGCTCAATCCTTGATGTAGGCCCGCACCCGGTACTCGGCCCCCACGTCCTCCTCGCAGATCTTCCGGCAGGCTTCGATCTCCTCCGGGGAGATGGTGTCCACCACCGTCATCATCACATGGGGAACGAACTGCCGCACCCGGCGGGTGAAGTCCAGCATGGCCTCATAGGCCCCGTGGAACTGGGGATGGCACAATGCCTCATACTTTTCCGCCGTGTCGGTATTCAGGGAGACGGACACCATGTCGAACCGCCCGGCAAACTCCGGCGTGATATCCCGGCCGTTGATGAGGGAGCCGGTGCCGTTGGTGTCCATGCGGGTGAAGATCTTCTCTCCCTTTTCCTTCATCCGGTCAATGACCCAGCAGATGTCGTCAAAGCGGTAGGTGGGCTCCCCGAAGCCCACGAACACCAGCTGGCGGTACTTGGATAAATCGTGGCTCTCGATGGAGGCCAGCATCTCCTCACGGCTGGGCTCCCGCTTGAGCCACAGGTTGTGGGTATAGATGCTGCCGCCGGAGCTTTGATTGTGCCGCAGGCAGAAATCGCAGTTGAAGTCACAGCGGTTGGTGGGGTTCACATAGAGGTTATCCCCGTATTCATAGGTAATGGTAAAGCCTTTTTCCATGGTATCCGCTTCCTTTTAAGATTCCGGCACACTGTCCAAATGAATCTCCGAGAGGGTAAAGCCGCCGTCCTGATAGGAGACGGAAGCAGAGAGATCCGCTGTGTACCAGTAATATGGAATATCCTCCCCTTCCAGCATCACGGCCCCCTGGAACCGGAGGCTCCCGCCGGGCTCCTTCTCATGGGGCCACGCGGAGAAGGAGGCCTGAGAACCGGTGGTGAGGCCCTGGACGGCACCGGGGGCAATGTTTTCCGCCAGCAGCACATCCGTGAGATCCACCAGCTCCCGCCCCAGCACCGCATACGTCCTGTCCTCCGCTGTCACCACGGACAGCTGCCCGGAGAGGGCGTCCCGCCACAGGGTCTCCGGGAAACAGTGATCGGTGAGGGTGCCGTCCTGATTTTTCTCCACGATGTGGAGTTCCTCGATAGAAACCCCTGTCCCGCTGCCCAGGAGGTTGATAAGCACCACTTCTTCCTGACCGTCGCCGTCCGCGTCCCAGCACTGGAGCCGGGGCTCCACCACCTGGGGACCGCCGAAGGACCAGTCAAACTCCGCCAGAGCGTCCCCCCAGCGGAGCAGGGCCGTGCTGCCGGAATACTTTGTCACACCGTACAGTGCCACCTCCTGATCCGGCAGCTGGGAGAGCAGGCCCACGGGATCCAGATTCCAGCGGCTGTTTCCCATCCAGTCCCGCAGGCCCACCACCTGAGTGGGCAGCTGGTAATCCTCCTCCGGTGTCCGCCCCTCCGTCACCACGGCGGGGGCGGAGAGGGGCTCCAACGGCTCCGTCTCCGGCAGGCCGGATGCGCCGGAGGCCCCGCAGCCGGTGAGCATCAGTGCCGCCAGCAGGGGACACAGTCTTGTTTTCATACCGATCCCCCAATTCCAAAGAGCCGTTTTCCGTTGGCAAAGGTGATGTCCGTCATCTCCTCGGTTGTGACGCCCTTCCACTCCGCCAGCTTCTCCAAGACATAGGGGAGGTAGCGGCTGTCGTTGCGCTTGCCCCGGAAGGGTACCGGGGTCATGTAGGGGCTGTCCGTCTCCACCAGGATGCGGTCCAGGGGGGTAATGGCCGCCACCTCCGGCGCCCGCTTGGCGTTTTTATAGGTGATGGGCCCGTCAAAGCCCAGGTACCAGCCCCGCTTGAGAAGCTCCGCGGCCATCTCCGGGCTGCCGGAAAAGCAGTGGAACACCCCCCGGAGGCCCGGATACTCTTTCACGATGGCCAGGGAATCCCCATGGGCCTCCCGGTCGTGGATGATGACGGGCATGTCCAGCTCCAGCGCCAGCTCCAGCTGCCGCCGGAACACCTGCTGCTGGAATTCCCGGGGCGGGTTCTCCGCCCAGTAGTAGTCCAGGCCGATCTCCCCGACGGCCACCGCCTTGTCATGGCGGCACAGCTGCCGGAGGGCATCCAGATCCGCGTCGGTATACCCGGCGCAGTCCTCCGGGTGGATGCCCACGGCGGCGTAGACGTGGGGGAACTGCTCCGCCAGGGCCAGGGCGGCCCGGGAGGTGGGCAGGTCGCACCCGGGATCCACCACCAGGGCGACCCCTGCTTCCGGCAGGGCAGCGAGCACCGCCTCCCGGTCGGCGTGGAAGGCGGAGGAATCATAGTGGGCGTGGGTATCAAAAATAGGCATGGAGCACCTCACGTACAGGGGACGGCAGCCGTCCCGGGATAAACAAAAAAGGACACCCCGAGGGATGTCCTTTCGGTTCGACCATCAGCCGATCTTGTTGAGCTTCAGGGTCATGGCGCTCTTTCTGTGAGCAGCCGTGTTCTTGTGCAGAACGCCCTTGGCAACCGCCTGATCGACTTTCTTCACTGCAACCTTGTAAGCGCCATCGGCCTCGGTGCGATTGCCTTCTGCGGCAGCCGCCTCGAACTTCTTGATGGCGGTCTTCACCTCGGACTTCGTGGCCTTGTTGCGGGCATTGCGCACCTCAGCGATCAGCACGCGCTTCTTGGCAGACTTGATATTCGGCAAACCAAACACCTCCTTAGGCAAAATCACCCGGCGGACAGATTTTCCACCGTGCAGAATGATATTTTAGCAGGGAAGTTTCCGAAAAGCAAGACTTTTTTTATAATTTCTGTTCTTTTTTTGAATATTGTGTGAGTTGGCGCAAAACCTAGGAGCAAAACCACAAGATTTTGTGTCTGGGAGGCAACGGCATTGTTGACAAAACGCACAGACCTGGCCCTGGAGGCCCGGGAATTGTGGCAGGAATCCGCCCAGCGGACCACCCGCCTGTCCGGGGTCAAGGCCACGAAAACGAAACGGGAGGGCTATCCCATCACCCGGGTGGACATTCTGGACGAGCGGGGAGAGGAGGCTCTGGGCAAGCCTCAGGGGAGCTACCTCACCATCGACCTGACCGCCTACTGGAAGCGGAAGGAGGACTATTTCGACCGGGCCGTCCGGGCGGTGGGCAGCCACTTGAAGGATCTGTCGTTGCCGGACGGGCCGGCGTTGGTGGTGGGCCTGGGAAACCGGGCCATGACTCCCGACGCCGTGGGCCCCCTGACCCTGGAGAGCGTGCTGGTGACCCGGCACCTCCTTGCCGCCATGCCCCGGCAGTTTGCGGGCTTTCGGCCGGTGGCGGCCTTCGGCACCGGGGTGCTGGGCTCCACCGGAGTGGAGTCCGCCGAGGCGGTGCGGGGGCTGGTGGAGGAGGTGCACCCCGCCTTCGTCATCGCCGTGGACGCCCTGGCCTCCCGGCGGACGGGCCGGGTGTGCGCCACGGTGCAGCTCTCGGACACCGGCATCGTCCCGGGATCCGGAGTGGGAAACCACCGCTCGGCATTGAACCGGGAGACGCTGGGCGTGCCGGTGTACGCCCTTGGGGTGCCCACGGTGGTGGACGCCGTGACGCTGGCGGCAGACCTGCTGGAAGAGGCAGGGGAGGATTCCCTGGACGAGGAGCGGCTGCGGGGGGAGCGGGAGCAGTTTATGGTGACCCCCCGGGACATCGACCAGCAGGTGCGGGAACTCTCCAAGGTGCTGGGCTACGGCATCAACTGGGCCCTGCAGGATCTGGAGATTGCGGAGATGACGGCCCTGCTGGGCTAGGCGCGAAAACTTCACAGAGATTTGACCCGGAGGCGGTGGCGCTTCCGGGCGGGGCGGGGGTACCATAGGCTCGGCGGACCATCAAAATTTTGAACCTGCCGGGGAAATGCTATGAAAAAGACCTATGTACTGGACACCAATATCCTCATTCAGGCCCCTTACGCCCTGCACTGCTTTCAGAAAAACCAGGTGGTGATCCCCCTGGCGGTGGTGGAGGAGCTGGACGGCCTCAAGCGGGCGGAGGGTGAGCGGGGCCGCAGCGCCCGGGCGGCCATCCGGGCCCTGGAGGAGCTGCGCTGCGGGGGCGACCTCCTCTCCGGCGTCCCGCTGCCGGAGGGCGGCACCGTCCGGATCGAGCAGAACTTCATCCACGTGACGCTGCCGCCGGACCTGCCGGAAGACCGGATGGACAACCGCATCCTCATGGTGTGCAAGGGCCTGCGGGAGGCCGGGACAGAGCAGGTAATCCTGGTGACCAAGGACCTTCTGCTGCGGGTGAAGGCCCAGATCCTGGGGATTCCGGCGGAGGACTTCACCACCGAACAGATCAGCGCCGACGACGCCGCCTATACCGGGCGCCAGACGGTGTACCTCCCCGAGGAGCTGGCCAAGGAGTTCAAAAAAAGCGGCGTGGACGCCTCCGCCGTCTACATCGCGGACGAAAATGGGGAGCGGCGCTGCCCGGCTCTCACGGAAAATGAGTTTCTGGTGCTGAAGCTGGACCAGTCCACCCGCAAGACCCTGCTGGGCCGGGTGGAGGAGGGACGGGTGGTGCCCCTGGCCTACAAGAAGAGCAAGCCCTACGGGGTGAGCCCCCGGAACGTGGGCCAGTACTTCCTCCAGGAGGCCCTGATGACCGGGGCGGACAAGGCGCCGCTGGTGATCGTCCAGGGCATGGCGGGCACCGCCAAGACCTTCTACGCCCTGGCGGTGGGGCTGGAGAAGGTGTACAACAACCCCAACGGGGAGTACCGGCGCATCATCGTCAGCCGTCCCAATGCCCAGTTCGACGACGATATCGGCTTCCTGCCCGGAGACGAGCAGGAGAAGATCGCCCCCCTGATGCGGCCCATCGTGGACAATCTGGAGCAGCTGCTGGACGCCGATGAGGACCGCTATGAGGACGAGGGTGCCCTCAGTGACCGGGTGTCGGAAGTGTTCCAGCGGGGCGTCATCCAGGCGGAGGCCATGAACTTCATCCGGGGCCGTTCCATCGTCAAGACCTATCTCATCATCGACGAGGCCCAGAACATGACCCCCAACCAGGTGAAGGGCATCATCACCCGGGCGGGCCAGGACACCAAGATCATTTTGCTGGGCGATCCCCGGCAGATCGACCGACCCTTTCTGGATGAGCGCACCAACGGCCTGAGCTACGCCGCCAAGTGCATGAAGGGCAGCCCCCTTTGCTGGCAGCTGACCCTCTCGGCGGAGGAGTGTGAGCGCTCCGCCCTGGCCATGGACGCCGTGCAGCGGCTGTGAGACCCAGTACATCAAAACCGCGCCGTCAGTGAGACGGCGCGGTTTTCTGCTTTTTCAGCTCCAGAACTCCGGGAAGAGGAGTTCGCTGCCCACCTTGACGGTCAGCAGGATCAGCACGATGATGACGGTGGGCCGGACGATGCGGCTGCCGTTCTTGATGGCAAGGCCCGCTCCCAGGTAGTGGCCCAGCACCGAGGCAATGGCGGCAATGAGGCCCACCGCGATATACACGGTGCCCGCCGTCAGGGCGGTGCAGAGGCTGCCGATGTTGGAGGCCAGATTGATGACCTTCACGCCTCCGGCGGCGTGGCGGGTGTCCATCTTCCCCAGGCGGATGAAGATCAGCATCAAAAAGGTGCCGGTACCGGGGCCGTAATAGCCGTCGTAGGCGCCGATCACCAACGAGGCTGCCCACACCACCGCCGCCCGGCGACGGAAGTCCATGGGCGTGGGCTCATCGGGCCAGTTATGGTTGCGCAGCGTCACCACCGCCACCACCGGCAGCACCACCAGCAGCAGATACTTCAGCACCACATCCGGCGTGTGCAGCTGCAGCCAGGTACCTCCCACGGAGCCCAGCAGGGAAAAGACCGCCGCCGGGGCGAAGAGCCGCCAGTCCACATACCCCTGCCGGATAAAGCGGCCGGTGGAAAACACCGTGCCGATGGCGGAAGAGAGCTTGTTGGTGCCCAGGGCGAAGTGGGTGGGCAGGCCCGTAAAAGCGATGAGGTAGGTGGGCACGGAGATGATGCCGCCGCCTCCGGCAATGGCATCCATAAAGGAGGCCAGAAACACGCCCACGCAGATCAGCAGCACCACCCAAAGGGGAAACCCGTTCACAGTGATATCCGTGAACAGGGAGAATATACCATTCATATAGGACCTCCCGGAATCGGCCGGAGCCTCTCCGGCAAAAATTGACAGCCCCCATTGTACTCCATCCCGCCGGGGAAATCAACCGCCCGGGAAAACAGGGCACGGACGCGCCGCGCGTCCGTGCCCTGTTGGGTTCTCTTTCCGGTCATGCGTTGGAGGCGGCGGCTCCCCGCTCCTCCTCCTGAACCCGGCGGAAGGCCTGGTCGAAGGTGCCCTCCAGCGTCAGGTGCAGATAGTGCAGCAGCGTCTCCTCCGGCACATCCATGCCCCGCTGGAGCCACTGCATCACCAGGCCGCTGAGGGCCTCCATGTAAAAGTCCGTCAAAAAGTCCAGGTATCCCTCCGGCACCTGCCGCTCCCCCTTGATCTCCAGCAGGTAGGCGCGCATGAGATACGCCGCCTCCTCATGGAACATCCGCCGCAGGGACTCCTGCCCCAGGGAGTTGATGGCGCTGCGGCACACGGCGGCATTGTCCCGTACGTACCGCAGGAAAAGCCGGATGCCGTCCTCCCAGGTCAGACAGCTGTCGCTCTGGTGGATCAGGGACAGCGCCTCCTGCCGGAACGTCCAGGAGAGCAGGTCGTAGATATCCTGGAAGTGATAATAAAAGGTATAGCGGTTGATGCCGCAGTCGTCGGCGATCTCCTGAATGGTGATCTTGTGGAGGGGCTTGCGGGCCATCAGCCTTTTCAGTGAGGCGGCCATCTGCTCCTTGCGCCGCCGGGAGAGTTCTTCCTGTTTCATATCCTCGCCTCCGTCGTTGATTCCATGATACCACGCCCGGTTGGGAAAAACATTAGACAGATGACGGGTGTTTGTCAAAGAGGGCGCCGTACCACAATATTCGACATCTGTGTAAAACCCAACATATGATAGGATCTGTGGGTGGGATTCTGTGCAGGGGGAGCATATCATGTGGCCGTAAGAACGAAACCACAGGAGGCGGCATCATGGAACGCAGCGTCTATGAAATCCGGCTCCAGACCCCCATGGGCACCAAGCGGGGCCTGGCAGCCATCGCCCGGGAGGCCGGGCGCATCACAGCGGAGCTGGAGCTGTTCGGCCGGCGGCACCGGTTCACCGGCAGCGGCGAGTGCCTGGAGGGCATGCTGCACACTGCCCTGGGCAGCGTGCCCTGCGTCCTCCAGGGCCGCTTTGCCCCGGAGGGGGTGGATGCGGTGCTCCGGACGGAGGAGCGCAGCTTCCCCCTGACGGGCATACCCGCCTGGGACGGCCGGGATCTCAAGTGAGCAAGGAGTACATCGCCATGGAGCAAAACAAGCAAAAACCCAGCTTTTTCGTGCGCCTGGCCACGGTGATCGTGGATAAGCGGAACCTGTTTTTCCTCATCTACGTGGTGGGCATTATTTTCAGCCTCTTTTCCAGCGGCTGGGTACAGGTGAACAACGACATCACCGACTACCTGCCGGAGGAGACGGAAACCCGTCAGGGCCTGGGGCTCATGGAGGAGCAGTTCACCACCCTAGGAACCGCCCGGGTGATGGTCTCCAACATCACCTATGACCAGGCGGAGGGCTTGGCGGAGCGGCTGCGGAACATCCAGGGGGTCACCACCGTGGATTTCGGCGACAGCGCCGACCCGGAGAGCCGGGAGGAGCACTTCCGCGCCTCCTCCGCCCTCTTTGACGTGACCTTTTCCGGCGAGGCAACAGACCCTGTGAGCCTTGCCGCCATGGACGCCGTCCGGGAGGCCCTGACGGGCTACGACGTGTCCATCGCCTCGGAGGTGGGGCAGGACGAGTCCGCCACCCTGGCCGCGGAGATGCGCACCATTCTGGTGATCGCCGCCGTCATCATCGTGACGGTGCTGCTGCTGACCTCCCGCACCTACGGGGAGATCCCGGTGCTGCTGCTGACCTTCGTGGCGGCGGCCATCCTCAACAAGGGCACCAACTTCCTGTGCGGGGAGATCTCCTTCGTCTCCGACTCCATCGCCGTGGTGCTGCAGCTGGCCCTGGCCATCGACTACGCCATCATCCTCTGCCACCGTTTCAGCGAGGAGCGGGCGCGCTCCGGGGCCCGGGAGGCCTGCATCCTGGCACTGAGCAAGTCCATTCCGGAGATCTCCTCCAGCTGCCTGACCACCCTGGCGGGCCTCATCGCCATGATGTTCATGCAGTTTCGCATCGGCCTGGACCTGGGCATCGTACTGGTGAAGGCCATCCTCTTCAGCATTCTCTCGGTGTTCACCCTGATGCCGGGGCTGCTGATGGTCTTCAGCCGTCTCATCGAAAAGACCGCCCACCGCAGCTTTATCCCCAAAATCACCCCCCTGGGGCGGCTGGTGACCCGGCTGAAATTCGTGGTGCCGCCGGTGTTCGTGGTGGCGCTGGTGGGAGCCTTCTTCCTCTCCAACCAGTGCCCCTACGCCTACGGCTACACGCTGCTGGAGACCAAGACCCAGAGTGAGGCCTCCGCAGCAGAAAAACGGGTCAACGATACCTTCGGCACCCAGAACGTGCTGGCAGTGGTGGTACCCGCCGGGGATTACGACCGGGAGGGCCGCCTGCTGGACGCCCTGTCGGCCCTGCCCCAGGTGGACTACGCCCTGGGCCTTGCCAATGTGGAGGTGAAGGACGGCTACGTGCTGACGGACCAGCTGACCCCCCGGCAGTTCGCGGAGCTGACGGACCTGGATATCGAGGCGGGGCGGCTGCTCTACACCGCCTATGCCGCCGACCACCAGGAGTACGGCCGTCTCCTCAACAACATCGACAACTACGGCGTGCCCCTCATCGACATGTTTCTCTTCCTCTATGACCGGGTACAGGAGGGGTATGTGACCCTGGACGACGATCTCATGGGGGAGCTGGAGGACCTCCACCAGCAGATCACCGACGCCCAGGCCCAGCTCCAGGGGCCGGACTACACCCGGCTGCTGCTGAATCTGGATCTGCCGGAGGAGGGGGAGGAGACCTTCGCTTTCCTGGACGACCTCCACACCCTAGTGGGCCGGTACTACGCCCCCGGCAGCTTCTACCTGGTGGGCAACTCCACCAGCGACTACGACCTGGCCTCCTCCTTCAGCCACGACAACATCCTCATCAGCGTCCTCTCGGCGCTGTTCGTGGTGATCGTACTGCTCTTCACCTTCCAGTCGGTGGGCATGCCCATTCTGCTGATCCTGGTGATCCAGGGGAGCGTATGGATCAACTTCGCCTTCCCCACCCTGGAAAAGAGCCCCATCTTCTTCCTCAGCTACCTGATCGTCAGCTCCATCCAGATGGGCGCCAACATCGACTACGCCATCGTCATATCCTCCCGGTACCAGGAGCTCAAGGCCACCATGGCTCCCCGGGAGGCCATGATCGAAACGCTGAACCTGGCGTTCCCCACGGTGTTCACCTCCGGTACCATCCTGGCCTCTGCCGGAACCCTCATCGGCCAGCTGACCTCCGACCCGGCCATCTACGGCGTGGGCCTGTGCATCGGGCGGGGCACCATTATCTCCATGTTCCTGGTGATGTGTGTGCTGCCGGAGATTTTGCTGCTGGGAGACGTCATCATCGAAAAGACCGCATTCAACATCAAGTACCCGGCGCTGATCCAGACCACCAGCGCCGCCGGACGGGTCCATCTGGACGGCCGGGTCCGGGGCACCATCTCCGGGCGCATCGACGCGGAGGTCCACGGCGTGGTGGAGGGGGATGTCACCGCCGTGGTCTCCGTCCGGCAGTCCAATCCCATCCGGCAAGAGCAGGAGGCAGAACATGAAGAAGAATCCTAAACACTCCATCCCCGCCCGGCTGACGGCGGCGGTGCTGGCCGCAGTGCTGGCCCTGGCCGCGGCGGCCCCCGCCCTGGCCGCGGAGCCGGACGTCATCCATATCCGCACTGCCGGGGACCTGACCCGGCTGGCGCAGCAGTGCGCCCTGAACACCTGGTCCCAGGGCAAGACCGTGGTGCTGGAGGCAGACCTGACCCTGGACGCAAACTTTGCCCCGATCCCCACCTTCGGCGGCATCTTTGATGGAGGCGGCCACACCCTCTCCGGCCTGCGGGCGGCGGAGGGGCTCTCCTCCCAGGGCCTCTTCCGCTACATCCAGGAGGGCGGCGTGGTGAAAAACCTCACCGTCCAGGGGGATGTCACCGCCCGGAACGGGGAGACCTGCCTGGGGGGCATCGCCGGCACCAACGCCGGCACCATTGTGGACTGCACCTTTTCCGGCGCCGTCTCCGCCCGGGAGCATGCAGGCGGCATCGCCGGCTTCAACGATACCACCGGCTCCATCTACCGCTGCACCGCAGAGGGTTCCCTGACCGGAGAGCGCTTCACCGGCGGCATCACCGGCGAAAACGCCGGCACCGTCACCAGCTGCGTCAACCGCGCATCGGTGAACACCGCCGCCTACGACCCCCAGGTGAGCCTGGAGGACTCCTTGAACGTCCCCGGAGGGCTGGAGTCCCTGGATCTGCGGGACACAGTGGCGGATGAGGCCACGGAGCTGCTGGACACCACCACCGATACCGGCGGCATCGCAGGCTGCTCCACCGGCATCCTGCGGGGGTGCCGCAACGAGTGGGACGTCGGCTACCCCCACGTGGGCTACAACGTGGGAGGCATCGCCGGGCGCTCCTCGGGATACCTCACCGGCTGCACCAACACAGGCACCGTCCTGGGCCGCAAGGACGTAGGCGGGGTGGTGGGGCAGATGGCCCCCAACATCCTGCTGATCTTCTCCCAGGACACCATCGGCCAGCTGGACACCGCCCTGGACAGCCTGGACACCGCCATCCTGCGGACGTTGGACGACGCCCAGGCAAGCAGCCGGGAGATCTCCGGCCAGCTGGAGGGCCTCTCCGGCTACACGGACACCGCCGCAGACGCCGCGTCGGATCTGCTGGATCTCACCGCAAACTGGGGAGACGACAGCCTCCAGCAGGTCAACGACCTGGCGGAGGCCACCGCCGATGCCCTGGACTCCCTGGCGGATCTCACCGCCGGAGGGGAGGATATGCTCGATGACATCTCCAGGGCCCTGAAGCTGCTGCGCTCCGGGGCGGACAGTCTCTCCGGCCCCCAGGCGGCCGCCCTGCGGGAGGCCCTGACGCAGCTGGAACAGGCCCAGTCCCAGGGGAAAACCGCCCTCTCCCAGCTGCGGGGGGCTCTGAAGACGCTGGGCAGCGCCCTGGTGGCCCGGGATCCCGCCGCGCTGTCGGCGGCCCTGGAGCAGTTGGATGATGCCCGGGCAGACCTGACGGCATCTTTGAACCTGGCCAAAACCGCCCTGGAAAATCTGGCCCAGGCCACGGATCGTGACGACACCCGGCAATCCCTGGAGGATCTGGCCGCCGGACTGGGCAGCGCCGCCGGAGCGGCGGGAGAGGGGCTGAACGCTCTGCGGGGTGCCCTTACCTCCCTGACTCTGGATCCGGATACGGTGCACGCCGCTTTCCAACAGGCGGCCCAGGCCGCCGGGACGCTGGGCAGCGCCGCCGATACTCTGGCAAAGGGCGCCGCTGATCTGGCCAAGGCCCTTACCGGCCACGACTTTTCCGACGCCGCCGGAGATCTGAGCAAAGCTCTGGATCTGCTGGGAGACACCGCAAAGGGGCTGTCCGGGGACGCCGGGACGCTGCGCCGGATCCTCTCGGACCTGGCGGAGGGCGGAAGCATCTCCTTTGAGACCCCGGGGGCTCAATACCAGGCCCTGGGGGACACCCTTCACGGGGCCGTCTCCGGCATGGGAGAACAGCTGGATCTGCTGCGCCAGAACGCCTCCGGCGCCGCCGACACCCTGACGGAGGATCTGCGGGATCTGGAATCCCGCTTCCGCACGGTGACGGATCTGCTGCTCTCCGCCCTCACCGACAGCCGCACGCCGGATGTGACGGGGCTGTGGGAGGACGTATCCGAGGAGGAGATCCAGTCCACCACCCTGGGCAAGGCCCAGGCGTGCCGCAACCACGGCACCGTGGAGGGAGACCTCTGCGTGGGAGGTATCGCCGGCTCCATGGCGGTGGAATACGACCTGGACCCGGAAGACGACGTCACCCGGGTGGGGACGGAATCCCTCCAGTTCCGCTATGAGACCCGGGCGGTGCTGCAAAACTGTGTCAACGACGGTGCCGTCACCGCCAAAAAGGACGATGTGGGCGGCGTGGTGGGCCGCATGGACCTGGGATACGTGCTGGGGTGCGAGAACTACGGGGCCGTGGAGAGCACCGACGGGGAATATGTGGGGGGCATCGCCGGCTCCTCCGCCTCCGTCATCCGGGACTGCTGGGCCAAGTGTACCCTCACCGGAAAGAGCAGCACCGGCGGCATCGCCGGCTCCGCCTATCGGCTCTACGACTGCACCGCCCTGGTATCCGCCCAGGCGGAGGGCGGCTGCGTGGGCGCCGTGGCTGGTGAGCAGGCAGAGGGCGGTGTCCTCTCCGGCAACCGCTATGTGCCCCATGGGAACCTGGCCGCTGTGGACGGCGTCAGCTATGCCGGGGCGGCGGAACCGGTGGACTATCCCACCCTGGCCCGGGAAAACCTGCCGGAGGGATTCCGTACGTTCACCGTCTCCTATGTGGCGGAGGGGGAGACCGTCCAGCGCCGCACCTATTCCTACGGCGCGGATCTGACCGCCGAGCCGGTGCCCCCCGTGCCGGAAAAAGAGGGGTGCTTCGGCGCCTGGGAGGAGCTGGGGGAGGAGGCCATCACCTTTGACCACATCCTCCAGGCGGTGTATACCCCCTATGTCACCACCCTGGCCAGCACCGCCCGCCGGGACGAGGCCCGGTCGGTGTTCCTGGCGGAGGGGGATTTCGGCCCCGATGCCAGCCTGACGGCCCGGCAGGAGGAGACCGGCAGCAGCGCCGAGCGCTGGTCCGTTGCCCTGGAGGGCACGGACGCAATGCCCACGCTGATCCGCTTCACGCCGCCGGAGGACTGGGAGAACGTATCCTTGCAGATCGTCACGGAGTCCGGTACCCGGACCGTGAATTGGCAGCAGGAGGGCAGCTGCTGCGTCTTTTCCCCGGAGGCCGCCTCCTTTACCCTGCTGGCCACCCAGCGGGCAGGAGTGCCCTGGGTGCTGCTGGCGGCGCTGGCCGCCGCGGCTCTGGCAGCCGGAGCCGTTGCGCTGGTGCGGCGGAAGCGGAAGGGAAAACCGGTGCCAACCGCGCCGGCAGATTGCGCATAACAGCTGCCGTCATTACAGAAAAGACCGGAAGCGGCGCCGTACCGCTTCCGGTCCTTTGCAGCTGCGGGCCGCAAAAAAGAGATCCTGCCTCCAGGGCAGGATCTCTTTTCATCTGAACTGTGCCGTGAAAGCGGAGGTCATCAGGCCTCCAGGTTGACGCCGGTCTCCCGGGCGAAGACATGGGCCACTTTGCCGTCAAAGGTAAAGGAAATGGGGCTTCCGATGGAGAAGTTGGCGCCGTTCTTCAGGTCCATGGTCTGGACAATGATGATCATGTCCCGGCCGCAGGCGGTGATGTGCAGATGCACGGCGCTGCCCATCATCTCGCTGACGTCCACGGTGCCCTTCACCATCTTGTCGGGATCGCCCTCCAGGGTGATGTGCTCCGGCCGGACGCCCAGGGTGATGGCCTGGGGCTCCACACCCTTCTTGGAAAGGCGCTCCTGCTTATCCTCCGAGAGCACCACGTGGGCGTTCTCCAGATCCACGGCGTATTTGCCGTCGGCGTCCTTCACCAGCTGGGCGTCGTAGAAGTTCATCTGGGGCATGCCGATGAAGCCTGCCACGAAGAGGTTGGCCGGGTGGTCGAAGAGCTCCTGGGGGGTGCCGATCTGCTGGATGACGCCGTCCTTCATGATGACGATGCGGTCTCCCAAGGTCATGGCCTCCGTCTGGTCGTGGGTGACGTAGACGAAAGTGGTATCGATGCGGGAGCGGAGCTTGATGAGCTCGGCGCGCATCTGGTTGCGCAGCTTGGCGTCCAGGTTGGACAGAGGCTCGTCCATCAGCAGTACCTTAGGCTCCCGGACAATGGCACGGCCGATGGCCACACGCTGGCGCTGGCCGCCGGAGAGGGCCTTGGGCTTGCGGTCCAGGTACTCGGTGATGCCCAGGATCTCCGCCGCCTGATCCACCCGGGTCTTGATCTGATCCTTGGGGTACTTCCGCAGCTTCAGGGGGAACTCCATGTTCTCCCGCACGGTCATGTGGGGATACAGGGCGTAGTTCTGGAACACCATGGCGATGTCACGATCCTTGGAGGCCACGTCGTTCATGAGCTTGCCGTCGATGTACAGCTCGCCGCCGCTGATCTCCTCCAGTCCGGCGATCATCCGCAGCGTGGTGGACTTGCCGCAGCCGGAGGGGCCCACCAGCACGATAAACTCCTTGTCCTTGATCTCCAGGTTGAAGTCCTGCACCGCCAGAACGCCCTCGTCGGTGATCTGGAGATTGGTCTTCTTCTCCTGCTCGCCCTTCTTCTTTTTCTTGGGCTCACTGTGGGGATAGACTTTCTTGATGTTTTTCAGGATCACTTCTGCCATAGCATTGAGGCTCCGGGCCCAGTGCATCCGCATGCTGGTCCCTCACGGCCGGCCGCTCTGGGCCGCGCCGCTTTACGGCAGGTCTCCACACTGCCGCACCGCGAGCCGGGCGGGTATTTTTCCTCCTTTTTTTGATCCGGAGCGGGCAGAAAGTGGAGTGCCCGGGCCGGATGGGAATTGGGGAAGGGCGCCCTGGGGCGCCTGCGCTCAATAGAATTCCTTGATGTAGTTCAGCACATCCTGGCGGCTCCCCTGGAAGGGGCCGGGGGTCTCCATTTTCAAGGAGACCAGGGCCGTGCAGTACAGCAGGGCCTCTTTGATATCGGCCCGCTGGCGCTCGGTGATGTAGCCGGCAAAGGTGGTGTCCCCCCGGCCGGTGCGGCCGGAGAGGTTCCGGGCCTTGATGGGGCAGGTGTAGATCTCCTTGCCGTCATAGGCCAGCACCTCGGTGTTGTGGGTGATGAGAACCTCCTTGGCCCCCCAGCTGTGCAGGAGCTTGGCGGCCTCCGCCCGGTCCGTGAGACCCGTCAGGATCTCCGCCTCGGCGGCGTCGGTCTTGAGATAGTCGATGACGGGCAGATATTGCTTCTTCTCCGCCCAGTCGTGGAAGGCCATGGTCTTGTCCGCCTCCACGTGGCGCAGCAGGCACTGGACGTCCACTGCCACCTTACCGTGCTTGGCGGCCTCGGCAAAGAGAGTGCCGTCAAAGTCCCCGTACACCAGACCCGCAAAGTGATAGATGCCCGTCTCGATGTCCGGCAGTTCGTCGAACCGGAAGGGGTCGCACACACCCATGGAGGTGCACGCCCGCTTTTCCTTGTCGGCGGTGAAATACTGGTTGCGGATGGAACAGGTGGCCTTGGAGGGCTTCCAGTACACGTCCGCGCCGGAGCCGGCAAACCGCTCCTCCACGTTGGCGTCGGCAGGGTTGAGCTTGGTGAAGACGGCGGTACGGTTGCCGGACTTGGCCGCCGCGAAACCGGAGGCCACCACGGCGCCGCCTACTTCCTTGCGCTCGTTGCCCTGATAGTCGATGTTGTGATCCAGAGAGACCGGTCCGATGACCAGCACGTCATAGCGTTCCGCCATGGAGATTCCTCCTTGTGTTTGATGGATCCGCCTCAGCCCTCCATAGCGGGAGGCTCATAGCAGGCGGTGAAGACACCCTCCGGTTCCAGGGTGAAGGTCAGGGCCCCGTGGGGGGGCGCCGGCTCCATTTCCTCGGGGAGGGAGGGGCAGTCGGAAAAGTACAGCGCCGCGCCGCCGGCGGTGATGGTACGCATCAGGTCCGGATGGGCGCTGTTGTAGCGCCGGTCACTGGAGGCACAGCACACCACGGCCTTGGGGCTCACAGCCCGGAGCAGCGCTTCGTCGGCGCCGTCCTTTTGCCCGTGGTGGCCCACCTTGAAGATGTCCGCCCGGAGGTCCGCCGGGTCCACATGGCCGTAGCCGGCCACGTTGGTATCGCCGGGCAGCAGCACCCGGGTACCCCGGTAATCCAGCAGCAGCATCAGGCTGAAGTTGTTCATCCGGGCGTCCAGGGCGTCCAGCTTGCGGAAAAACTCCTCCTCCGGCTGGGGTGCATACAGGGCTTCCATCCGCTCCATCAGCTCCCGCCTGGCCTCAGGCGCAGGGGAGAGCACCCGGAGTGTCAGCCCAGGGCAGAGGGTACGCTCCATCCCGGCGCCCAAATCCTCCACGGAACCGCTGGCGGCGCATACCCGCTCCATCAGGGGCAGCGCGTCATTGAGGGAACGCAGGAAATTATCCCGGGAAACAGTGCCGCCCCGCTTCGGCAGGGGGTGCATCACCCGGCGGCAGAAGTCCAGGGGCAAAGACTGCCAGAGAACCTTTGGCATCAGTGTGTCCGGCAGAGCCGCCAGACCGCACAGGTGGTCTTCGTGGATATGTGTGGACACCATGGCGTCCAAATGGCCCAGGCCGGACCGGCGGACAAATTCCGTCACCGGAAGGCGCCCGGAGGGCTGGTTCTGATATTCTTCCGGCAAGCCGGAGCCACCGTCGATCAGCATGGTGAACACGCCGTCAGGAGCGGAAGCATCGGGGCAGCTCACCAAAATGGCCTCGCCATAGCCCACATTGACAAAGGTGAGGTTCATATTCTCCATACGCTTAACCCATGGCCCGTTTGATGTAGAAACTGGACAGGATCAGGACCAAAACCGTCATGACGATGGCGCCGGCACTGCCGAAACCAAAGTCCAGGGATTTGATGCCGTAATTATAGAGGAACTGGGTGATGGTGGACGTGGTGCCTGCAGGGCCGCCGCCGGTGAGGACGTTGACCTTCTCGAACAGGCGGAAGGTGTCGATGGTCCGCAGCAGGGCGCACAGGGCCAGAGAATTCTTGATGTTGGGGATGGTGATATACCAGAACTGCTGCATAAAGCCTGCGCCGTCGATGCGGGCAGCTTCATACTGGGTAGCGGAGACAGATTGCAGCGCCGCATACAGCAGGAGGAAGACAAAGGGCACATTCTGCCATACGTCAATGAGCAGGATGGTCCCGAAAGCAGTCTTGGTATCCATGAACCAGTTGTACACCGGCAGGTTCAGCGCCTTGAGCACCTGGTTGATAATGCCGTAGTTGGCGGAGAGCATCATGCGCCAGCTGAGGGCCACTGTCACAGCAGGCAGCAGATAGGGCAAAAGCAGCAGCGTGCGCATGGCCTTCTGGCCGCGCTTGAGACTGTTGACAAAGATCGCTACCACGAGTCCGAACCCCATCTCGAAAATCACCGCCAAAATGGTGAACAGGATGGTGTTCCAAACCGCCTGCTGAAAATATCCGTTTTTAAAGAGGGAAACATAATTCTCAAAGAGAACGAAAGTGGCTTTCTCCGCTCCCTTTAGATAGTTGTAGTCGGTAAAGCTGTATACAAATGTGAAAATCAGGGGATAGGCAGTCATGACCAGCAGCACCACCAGGGTGGGAGTGAGCATGCCGATCCCGAAGCGTTTGGTAGCCGCCTGGGCGCTATTCAATTTTACAATGCCATTATTCTTCATGATGACGACCTCACAATTTGGAGAGGTTTCACCCGGAGGTCCGGGCCGCTTTGGAATGGGGCCGGGACGCCATGCGGCGTCCCGGCCGCCCAATATGCTGAGTTATCGCTGGGAAAAATCGCGTCAGCCGGCCATCAGATCCTCCAGCTGGCTCTGGGCATAAGCAAGGCCCTCATCGATGGTCTTGGTACCCTGGATGATGTTATCCATCTCAGTGCCCAGGATGTTGGTGAACTCGGTCCACTCCTCAATGACAGGACGGTATACGCCGGTCTCCAGAGCGCCGCAGACGGTCTCCAGGTGAGGATAGGTCTGCAGGACAGTCTCATCCAGCAGGCTGGAGTAACGGCAGGGCACGCCGCCGTTTTCAATGGAAGCCTTCTGGACCTCGGGGCTCATCACGTATTCCAGCAGCTCCAGGGCCAGGTCCTTGTGGGGAGCGTTGTTGGGGATGCCGATGCACCACACGCCCTGCAGGGCCACGGCGTCCACAGGCTCAGAGTCGTCGGTGAGCTTGGTGGGGATGGTGGTGTAGTTGGCGGGGCCGTCGGCGGTGGGCACGTACCAGCCGGGCCAGATCTGGGCCATGGCGGTCTCGCCGGCGGTGACGGAAGCCACGATGTCGTCCTTGTCCAGAGTGCTGCCCAGCTCGTACAGGGCCAGGTATTCCTCCATGGCGGCCTTGAACTCGGGGGTATCCACGGTGGGCTGGTTGTTTTCATCCACGACCCAGCCGCCATGAACCACCAGGTGAGGCAGGAAGTCGGAGAGGATGTTGTCGGCGCTGCCGCCGCGGATCAGGAAGCCGTTCTTGCTGGAATCGGCAGCCTTGGTCTTCTGAGCCACGTCCATGATGTCGGCAAAGCTGTCGATATCCTCGGGAGCGTAGCCGGCATCGGAGAGCAGCTGCTTGTTGTACATCATGACGGTGACGTTGCCGTAGTAGGGAGCCAGGTACACGTCCTCGCCCACCTTGCAGATGGTGGTGGTGGCGGGGATAATGTCCTCGTCAAAGCTGTAGCCCATCTCGGTGAGGTTGGCCAGGACGCCGTTGGCGGTGAACTCAGCCATCCAGGAGCCGTCCACCATGCACAGGTCATAGGTACCCTCAGCGTTCACGGCGTCCAGCGCAATGCCGGTGTGCAGATCATCGAAAGACATCAGCAGCACTTCGATATCCACATTGTGCTCCTCTTCGAAGGCAGGCAGGCATTTTTCCAGGACCTCGCCGTAGGCGCCGCCACGCAGAATCAGCGTCATCTTGGTGGGTTCGCCGGAGCCGCCGCCTCCTTCACCACCGGTATCCGTGGAATCACCGCCGCCGCAGGCAGCCAGGGACAGCGTCATGCCAAGGGCCAGGAGCAGTGCAAGCAGTTTCTTCATTTTCATTTCCTCCTAGTCTTTTTTTGTGGGAACTCTTCTTTCCTTCAGGGATGCCGAAATCGCCGGGAATCTATTTTGTTACTCTTTGACAGCGCCGCTTGACAAACCGGAGATCAAGTAGTTCTGTGCAAAGATCACAAACAGGGTAATGGGGATCACGGAAATAACGCCGCCGGCGGCCACCAGGCCGAAGTTGGTGAGGTTATCCTCCGTGTTGAGGACAGACAGGGCCAGGGGCACCGTGTAGTTGGAGGGGCTGCGGGTGAAGATGACGGTATAAGTGTACTCGTTCCAGGCATACATGAACGAGAGCATGGCCACCGCCGCGATGCCGGGGGCCACCAGGGGCAGCACAATCCGGCAGAACAGCTGCCACTCTGTGGCGCCGTCCACCTTGGCGCTCTCCTCAATTTCCTCCGGCAGATCCCGGAAGAAGCTGATGAGGAACCAGATGATCAGGGGCACATTGATGAGCACGCAGGCCAGGACCACCGGCAGCTTCGTGTTGAGAATGCCGATCTTGCTGAACATGGTGTACAGCGGGATGGTGAAGGCCACGGGGGGCAGCACACGCACCAGCAACACCCAGTAGGTCATGGGACGCTTGAGCCCGAAGCGAAAGCGCTGGCGGGCAATGATATACGCCGCGCAGATGCCCACAATCAGGGAGATCACCAGCGAGGCACTGGTGGTCTGAAGGCTGTTGATGGTAGCCTGCCCAAAGCCCTTATCCGTAAAGAGGGAAACAAAATGCTCCAGCGTCAGAGAGCCGGGAATGAGGGAAATGTGTCCCTGCATTTCCTCCGTAGGACGGATGGCCATGGCCACCAGCCAGTAGATGGGGAAAAGGGAGATAAAGAGCAGCACCGCGCAGCCTACCCCTTTTGCCGCCGTACTCAAGATCCTCTTTCTTTTCATGCGAACATCCTCCTAAAAAGCCGAATTCCGACCTGCTGAGTATAACGGTCTTCTGTAAAAGGGACCATCGTGTCCCGGAAAAAACCATGTAAAATTTTGTAAAATCGGGATCTCAACTGGAGCGCCGCACCACCAGCCGGGTGGGCACCACCGTCAGCCGGGGGACGTGCTCCTCCCCGCAGAGCACCGCCTTGAGCCGCTCCACACAAAGCAGTCCCATTTGGCGGCAGTCGATATGGACGCTGGTGAGCTCCGGCTCCGTCAGGGCACAGGCGGTGGAATCGTCGTATCCCACCACCGCCAGATCCTCCGGCACCCGCAGGTGCAGCCGGGCAGCGGCTTTGAGCGTAGCAGCGGCGATGATGTCGTTGGCCGCAAAGACGGCCGAGGGCCGGTCCGGCCGGTCCAGCAGCTCCAGGGCTGTCTGGGTGGCATCCGAAACATTGGGATTGCACAGCTTGATGTCCTCGTCCCGCACCGGCAGCCCGTGGTCCTCCATGACCTCCAGAAACGCGCTGTACCGCTCTCCGGTAATATAGGGAGCAAACCGGCCCGCCAGCATCCCGATGCGCCGGTGTCCCCGCTCCATCAGGTGCTCCACCGCCTGGCGCACGCCGCCCCGCTCGTCGGAGACCACGCAGGGAAGGTCAAATCCCGCCATGCGGTTGTTCACCAGCACCACCGCCACATTCTTGCTCTGGAACTCGCTTACCAGCTCCGCCTGGGCGTCGCCGCCCAGGATCACGCCCTCCACCTGTTTGCTCTGGGCGGTAGCGGAGGCCTGGCTCCAGTCCTCCGCCGTGGAGATCAGCAGCAGGTAGTCCGAGCCGTTGGTCTCCCGCATGATGCCCTCGCAGATGCTGGCGTAGAACTCGTCGAGAATGGTGGCGCCCTTCTTGCAGATGAGAAAGGCGATCTTGTCCGTCCGCTGCCGGGCCATAGCCCGGGCGATGGCGTTGGGGGAGTAGTGCAGGGCGGCCGCCGCCTCATAGACCTTGCGCCGGGTGCCCTCCCGCACCTTCTCCGGCTCGGAAAACGCCCGGGAGATGGTAGCGGTGGATACCCCGGAGAGCCGGGATACATCATAAATGGTGGGGTTCATATGAGCCTCCCCTTTACAGCCCGATGTAAGCGCTTACAAAAAATCTTCCACAAACGGGGCAGGGCCTGATCACCCTGCCTGTGTATAAATTAACGGTACCATTTGTAGCGAAAGAAATCAAGGGCTTTTTGGCAATTTTATTATATTCTCCCATAAACTTAACATAGATTTTATATATTTCGACAATTTATGTAACCGTTTACATCTTATTTCCCACACTTCCGCGTTGACAAGGGCCCCCGGCGTCTCCTATACTGGAAGAAATTCAGGAACCGGGGCGCATCCCCGGCAAAGGAGGGCGTCGCCTTGAAAAAACGGGGAAGCCTTTGGAAAAAAGTGGTGGACACGGCGGCGGACACCTCGCCGGTGATGCAGACGGCAGGGCGGATCGCCCTGCTGGCGGTGGGGAACCTTTTGTGGCTGGTGTGCTCTCTTCCGGTGGTGACGGCAGGGGCCGCAGCGGCGGGGCTTTACACCGTGCTCTTTGACCGCGTCACCTTTGACCAGGCTCCGGGCGCCTTTTTCCGGGGCTGGCGGCAGCGCTGGAAGACTGCCACCACCGTGTGGCTGCCGGTGCTGGCGGTAGGCGCGGTGCTGGGCGGCGCCTGGCGCATCGTGGTGACGGAGCAACTCACCAACGCCTTTTTCCCAACGGGGCCGCTGCTGCTGGTGACGGCGGTGTGGGCCATTGTGGCCCAGTGGCTCCTCCCGGTGCTGTGCATCCGGGGCGGCTCCTGGACCGAGACTTTCCGGGACGCGGCGCTGCTGGGCCTGGGGGAGCTGTGGCGCTCGGCGGTGATGGCGGCGGCGGACGGAGCCTGTCTGCTGGCCTTTGCATGGTGCGCCCTCTCCCGGTCTGTCACTGCCTGCGGGCTGTGGGCCCTCTTCGGCTTCTCCCTGGCGGCGGCGGTGAAGGTTTGGCTGGCCCGGCCGGTGCTGTGTCCCAAGGAAGAAGAGGAATGACCGGTTTTCCTCCAAAAAATAATAAAAGAGACGGCGTCTGCCGTCTCTTTTTTCATAGTTGTGGATCCCGGATGCTGCTCAGATATCCAGCTCCAGCGTCACCGGGCAGTGGTCGGACCCCAGCACGTCCGTGAGGATCCCAGCCTCCGCCACCTTGTCCCGCAGGCGCTCGGAGACAATAAAATAGTCGATGCGCCACCCGGCGTTGTTCTTCCGGGCGTTGAAGCGGTAGCTCCACCAGGAGTACACCCCGGTGACCTCCGGGTACAATGCCCGGAAGGTATCCACAAAGCCGCTCCCCAGGAGCTCCGTCATCTTGGCACGCTCCTCGTCGGTAAAGCCGGCGTTGCGGCGGTTGGTCTTGGGGTTTTTGATGTCGATCTCCTCATGGGCCACGTTCAGATCCCCGCAGTACACCACGGGCTTTTTGGCGTCCAGCTCCTTGAGGTAGGCGCGCAGGTCGTCCTCCCAGCGCATCCGGTAATCCAGGCGCTTGAGGCCCTCCTGGGAGTTGGGGGTGTAGCAGCACACCAGGTAGAACGCCGGGTACTCGGCGGTGATGATGCGGCCCTCGTGGCGGTGCTCATCGTCCCCGAAGTCGTAGGTGACAGCCAGGGGCTCCGTCTTGGTAAAGACCGCCGTGCCGGAGTAGCCGGCCTTGTCGGCGCTGTTCCAGTAGCGGTGATAGCCCGGCAGGTCGAAATCCGCCTGTTCCGGGCGCATCTTCGTCTCCTGCAGGCAGATGATATCCGCGTCCGCCTGGGCGCAGAAATCCAGAAAGCCCTTCCCCAGGCAGGCCCGCAGGCCGTTGACGTTCCAGGACACCAGTTTCATGGGTGGTTCTCCTTTGAAAAATAGTCTCCGCCCGCAGGCGGTTGGGTTTCTTTTTTGATTTTATCCGATTTTCCCGGGAAAAACAAGATTGCCCCCGGGCCCAAAAGCGTGTACAGTAAGAGGTAAGAGGCGCGGGGCGCCGGATTCCGGCAGAAAAGGAGGCGGTGGACATGGCCCACGGAAGGGGCGGACTGCGGAACATGACCGTGGGTTCTCCCGCCGGACACATCTTCTATTTTGCCCTGCCGCTGCTGGCGGGGAGCTTTTTGCAGCAGCTCTACAACATGGTGGACAGCTTTGTGGTGGGCAAGTACGTGGGGGACTCTGCCCTGGCGGCGGTGGGCGTGGGCTTCCCGGTGATTTTCATGTTCACGTCCCTCTTCATGGGCCTCTCCAACGGCGGCACCGTGGTCATCGCCCAGTTTTACGGCGCCGGGCGCATGGACCGGGTCCGGGACGCGGTGGACACCATCTACACCTCCTTCGTCTGCGCCGCCGTTCCCGTGACGCTGGTAGCCCTGCTGGCGGTGAAGCCCATATTGTGGCTGCTGCGGGTGGACGAGAGCGCCTACCACGAGGCCTGGGTGTATCTCATGGTGGTATGCGCGGGACTCATGGGCACCATCGGCTACAACCTCAACGCCGGCATTCTGGGAGGCCTTGGCAACAGCCGCTCCACGCTGCTCTTCCTCTCCATCGCCGCCGTCATGAATATTTTCCTGGATTTTGCCCTGGTGCTGTGGGCGGACATGGGGGTGCTGGGGGTGGCTCTGGGCACCATCATCTCCCAGGCCTTTTCCTGGCTCTTCGGCATCTTTTTCATCAACCACCGCTATCCCCAGATCCGCATCCGCCCCTTCTGCCGCCGGTTCGACCGGGAACTCTTCCGCCAGATCATGGGCATCGGCCTCCCGGCGGGCATCCAGATGTCCCTGGTGGCGGTGGGGTCCATGGTCATCATGAGCAAGGTCAACTCCTACGGGGAGGCCTATACCGCCGGGTACAACGTGGGCTACCGGCTGGATCAGCTGGCCTTTTTGCCGGTGCAGAGCCTCTCCAACGCCGTCACCGCCTTCGTGGGCCAGAACATCGGCGCCAAACGCCTGGACCGGGCCCGGCGGGGCGTCCGGGTGACGGTGGGATCGGCGGAGGTGTGGTCGTTGGCCATGACGGCCCTTCTGATCCCCTGCGGACCGTTCTTCATCTCCATCTTCTCCCAGACCCCCGCCGTCATCGACGCCGGGGCGGCGTACTTGCAGGGCATCATGCCCTTCTACGCCCTCTTTGCCGTGTTCTTCACCCTCAACAACGCCATGCGGGGGGCGGGGGAGAGCGTCTTTCCCATGGTGAACACCATCCTGTCTTTGATCTTGCTGCGGGTGCCCTCCGTATACCTGATGGCAGCGTACTTCGGCCCCATGTACATGTACTACGGCTTCGGCGTGGGCTGGGCGGTGGGCTTTGCCGCCACGGTGGCCTACTATCTCTCCGGCCGCTGGCTGCGCCACGGATCCCTGGCGGAGGAAAAACAGCAGGAATAAGGCCGTATTTTGCGGATTTTTTCCTCCGGCGCATTGTAATCGGATAAAAGGTCGATTATAATGAATAGTTGTGTCAATACCGGCGCTCTTCCATTCGGAGCCGCCGTGAAAAAGGAGAAACCTCATGGAACAGCAGAAATTCTATATCACAACCCCTATTTACTACCCCTCCGACAAGCTCCACATCGGCCACACCTACTGCACCGTGGCCACCGACGCCCTGGCCCGCTACAAGCGCCTGCAGGGCTATGACGTCATGTTCCTCACCGGCACCGACGAGCACGGCCAGAAGATCGAGGACAAGGCCACCGAGGCCGGCGTCACCCCCAAGGAATTCGTGGACCGCATCGTGGAGGGTCCCCAGGGCGTCAAGGACCTGTGGAAGCTGATGAACATCTCCAACGACCGCTTCATCCGCACCACCGACGATTACCATGTCGCCTCCATTCAGAAGATCTTCCGGAAGATGTACGAAAAGGGCGATATCTACAAGGGCACCTACAAGGGCAAGTACTGCAAGCCCTGCGAGTCCTTCTGGACGGAGAGCCAGCTGGTGGACGGCAAGTGCCCCGACTGCGGCCGGGAGGTCCAGGACGCCGAGGAGGAAGCTTATTTCTTCCGCCTGTCCAAGTACGCCGACCGGATCCGGGACCTGCTGGAGAACACCGACTTCCTCCAGCCCCGCAGCCGCGTCAACGAGATGGTGAAAAACTTCATCGATCCCGGCCTGGAGGATCTGTGCGTCTCCCGTACCTCCTTCACCTGGGGCGTGCCCGTGGACTTTGACCCCGGCCACGTGGTGTACGTGTGGGTGGACGCCCTCTTCAACTACACCACTGCTCTGGGCCTCTTCAACGACAAGTACCACGATTACGACAAGTACTGGCCCGCCGACGTCCACATCGTGGGCAAGGAGATCGTCCGGTTCCACTCCATCATCTGGCCCGCCATGCTCATGAGCATGGAAATGCCGTTGCCCAAGCACGTCTTCGGCCACGGCTGGCTGCTGCTGGACGGCGGCAAGATGAGTAAGTCCAAGGGCAACGTGGTGGATCCCTATATCCTGGCGGAGAAGTTCGGCGTGGACGCCCTGCGCTTCTTCCTGATGCGCACCTTCCCCTTCGGCTCCGACGGCAACTTTAGCAACGAGCTGCTGATCCAGACCATCAACACCGATCTTGCCAACGACCTGGGCAATTTGGTCAGCCGCACCACCGCCATGGTGGGCAAATACTTCGGCGGCACACTGCCGGAGGGCTGCGGCGCCACTGAGGAAGAAAAGAAGCTGGCAGCCGCCTGTGCAGGCGCGACCGGGGATTCCGGTGCCCTGTCCGGCGAGGGCGCTCAGTTCGACGGTGAGCTCATCGGCCTGGCTGCCGGCCTGCGGAACCGGTACCAGGCCGCCATGGATACCTTCGCCCCCCACAAGGCATTGGACGAGGTCTTCAAGGTCATCCAGCGGGCCAACAAGTATATCGACGAGAACGCCCCCTGGGCCCTGGCCAAGGACATGGAGAGCAACGGGGCGCGCCTGGCCCACGTCCTCTATAACCTGCTGGAGACCACCCGCATCTGCGGCATCCTCCTCTCTCCCTTCATGCCGGAGAGCTGTGACAAGCTCTTTGCCCAGATCGGCGCCGATGAAGCCGTCCGCACCTGGGACGCCGCGGCCTGGGGCAGCCTCAGTGAGACCGCCGCCGTCACCAAGGGTGAAAACCTCTTCCCCCGCATCGACCTGGACAAGGCCCTGGAGGAGCTGGAAGCCCTGGAGGCCGCGGCCCGGAAGGCCGCCCTGCCCGCCGTGGAGGTGGAGCCCCAGCTCACCGAGAAGGTGGACTTCGACACCTTCTGCAAGTCCGACTTCCGGGTGGTGAAGGTAAAGGACTGCCAGGCGGTAAAAAAGAGCGAAAAGCTGCTGAAATTTACCCTGGACGACGGCACCGGCACCGACCGCCAGATCCTCTCCGGCATCCACAAGTTCTATGAGCCCGAGGATCTCATCGGCAAGACGTTGGTGGCCATCGTGAACCTGCCGCCCCGGAAGATGATGGGCCTGGAGTCCAACGGCATGCTGATCTCCGCCGTCCACACCGAGCACGGGGAGGAGAAGCTCCACCTGCTGATGCTGGACGACAGTATTCCCGCAGGCGCCAAGCTCTGCTGATGATATCGGCGAAAACACAATCGGATATCGAAAATACCGTCCCGTTTCCCACGGGACGGTATTTTTTTGTGAAAATGGCTCACCACCCCCCTTGACATATACTACAAGCGTGTAGTATAAAGAAGATATACTACACCGGTGTAGTTTTTGGAGGTGTCTGAACATGGGTCAATTTCAAAGTCTGTCGGAATCCGAAATGGAGATCATGCGGGTGATCTGGGACGCCGGGGAACCCGTGACCGCCGCGTGGCTGCTGGAGGTCTTTGCCCACAAGGGCTGGAAGATCCAGACGGTGTCCACATTTTTGAGCCGTCTGGTGGAAAAGGGCGTCTTGTCCGTGGAGCGCCGGGGCCGGTCCAATTTCTATACCCCTGCCGTCACGGAGCAGGGCTATCAAAAGCTGGAGGCCCGGCGTCTGGTGGACGAGCACTACCACGGCGACCTCTTGGACTTTCTGGCCGCCTTTTACGGAGGAGAGCGCCTGAAGAAGGAGGAACTGGACACCCTGCGCCGCTGGTTTGAACAGGAGGCGGAACATGCTGATTGACTTGCTCACGGGCCTGGCTGTATCCGGCAGCGTAGCAGCGGCAGCCTGCCTGCTGGTGCGCAAAGCGGCCCGGGGACGCCTCAGCGCCCGGTGGGAGTACCGGATGGTAAAGCTGAGCCTGGTATTTGCCCTGGCGCCGCTGGGTCAGCTGTTCTCCCGGGCAGAGGCGCTGCTGGATTCCCTGGGAGCGGAGAGTGCCGTGGTGCCGGCAGCGGTACAACTCCCCCTGCAAAGCGGCACAGCCGGGACGGTGCCCCTGGTGCCCCCGGCAATCACCGCCGCTCCGGCATCTCCGGCCCCGCTGGTGCTGCCCCACTGGGTGCTGGCCCTGGCGGCGGGGGTGTGGGGCCTGGGAGCCCTTTGGATGCTGGCCCGGAAACTGCGGGCTCGGCGGGCTCTGGGGCGTCTGGTGCGCTCCGCCCGCCCGG
Source organism: uncultured Oscillibacter sp. (assembly GCA_905200545.1). Taxonomy (GTDB): domain Bacteria; phylum Bacillota; class Clostridia; order Oscillospirales; family Oscillospiraceae; genus Oscillibacter. The sequence goes on along the minus strand of CAJKKQ010000006.1, from coordinate 60,094 downwards.
TGACGGAGGAGACCGTGCTGGAGACCCTCCGGCGCTGCCGGGAGCAGCTGGGATTGCGGCAGCCGGTGACGCTGCGGGCCTCGGCGGCGGTATTCTCCCCGCTGGTGACGGGTCTGGTACGGCCGGTGATCCTGCTGCCGGAGACGGCCCTGGAGCCCCAAGCCCTCAGATGCCTGCTGCTCCACGAGCTGAACCATGTCCGCCGGAGAGATCTGTGGGTACGCCTTTGCTCTATGGCGGCTCTGGTCATCCACTGGTACAACCCGCTTTTTCACATGCTGGACCGGACCGTCCGGGAGGTGGGGGAGGAGCGCTGCGATGAGGACGTGGCGCAGCTCCTGGACCGCCGGGAGCGGCTCCGGTACGGACGAATCTTACTGCAAATGGCCGCCGGGAGTCCGGGTCAGGCGGGCCCCTGGGCCCTTTGTCTCACCTCCCGGGAGGCCCTGGAAAGGAGACTGAATCAAATGTTGCACACTGCGCCGATAAAAGGCCGCAGGCGCCTGCTGGCCCTGCTGGCCGCAGCGGCGGTCCTGGCCTGCGGTACGGCGGCGGCCCTGTCCGTCAACGCCCCTCTGGTTACCGCCCCGCCGGAAGGCCCCGCCTCCGTCCAATCCGCCCCCCAGCCGGAGCGGCAGGACACCCCGGACGCCACCACTTCCCAGAAAACGGAGCAGCCTCAGGAGGAGCCCCTACCGCCGGAGGAACCCGCCTCCCCTCAGGAGGTTGCGACGGAAACCGCCCCGGCCCAGACGGAGGAGACCGTCTCTGAGACGGAGGAATCCGCCCCGGCTTCCCAACCGAAGGAACCCGCCATCTCCCAGGAGCTCCAGGCCATCATGGAGACAGCGCTCCGGGGAGACACGGCGCTGATCGTCAGCCGGGGAGGCACGCTGCTGCCGGACGATGACCGGGAGTCCTACTGCCGGGTGGGCGATGTGTACTACAAAAGATATGTGGACAAAAACGGCATGTATCAAAAGGAGTATATGGTGGGAAACCGGGATGCTTTGCGTGAATCCAAGCTATCCCTGCTGGACGCCCTGGTGGACGGGGTATTTCCCACCAACAGCCTGGGAGAATCCTACGGTTCCACTGTGCTGGCTGCCTATGTGGGATATGAGCCGGATCTGGTGTCCGCCAGGGGGACAAATGGGGAGCGGGGATATATCTGCTACGAGGATGAACAATTTATCCCCCACAACCTGCCTGCGGCAGAGTGCCCTCACGAATTCATGATCCCCCTGTACGACAGCGAGCACAACGTCATCGGGGAATTTGGCATGAGCTGCGGCGGCCATTTCTCCGGCGGCATGACCATCGAGGAGGCCAAGGCGGCTGTGGCGGCAGGAGAGGACCTCTCATGACGGCGGAGCCTCCCGGCACCGCCCAGGTCTTCCGCATCTGGGTGGACCGTCAGCGGCGGGTGGTGTCCTTCCATCCCCTGGAGGGTTGTCCCCAGCTGGAATTCCGCAGCCGGGAGCTGTTTTTCCGCTGCGCGGACCAGTATACCGCCCGGCAGTTCCGCTGGCAGTAACAAGAAAGGAGAGGGAGCGATGCTCCCTCTCCTCTGTCTTACAGCTTTACTGCATACCGGGTCTCATACACCGCCCGGCCCTCCCGCCGGAGGGACTCCAACAGCGCCACTTGGCGCACCTCCATGGTCACCGGAGGCAGCGTCAGCGCGGGAGGCTCCCCCTTGGGTCGGTAGCGGCGCACCAGGGTGATGTGGGGCCGCCAGGGCCGTGTCTCCAGAAAAAAGCCCCGGCGCCGCAGATCCGCCTGGAGCCCCAGGGCCAGGGCCTCCAGGGCCGGGTTTTCCCGGATGCCCGCCCACCAGGTGTCCCCGAAGCGGCCCACACCCTCCAGCGTCAGGGGAAAGGGCCCGGTTCCCCGGAGGGCCGCTACTGCCGCCTCCGCCGGGGCGATATCCTCCACTTCGCCCAAAAAAGCCAGGGTCAGGTGCAGCATCTCCCGCCGGGGAAAGCTGCCCCGGCCCGCCCGGCGCAGGATGTCCTGGGCATATACCAAGGCGTTCTCCGCCGCCGGGGAAAGCCCAATGGCCGCAAACAGCCGCATGTTTTTCCACACCTTTCACACTTTGTTTCTTGTTTTCCATCCTATCACGGTGTTACAATCTTATCCATACCGATATCTGTATTTTCTTTTTTTATAAAGCGAGGAATGTTCCCATGAGACTGCAAAGCGCGATTTTTGATATGGACGGCACGCTGCTGGACTCCATGCCCGCCTGGAACCACCTGGGCAGCGACCTGCTGCGCCGCCACGGCATCGAGCCCGCGGCGGATCTGGACCAGCGGCTCAAGGTGCTCTCCGCCCGGCAGGGGGCGGCGCTGTGCCGGGAGGAATACCACCTGACGGAGACGGTGGACGAGATCATGGATGAGATCGAGGCACAGGTGGACGACTTCTACCACCATGAAGTCCGGGCCAAGCCGGGGGTGGAGAAATTTCTCTCCCTGCTGAAGATGGAGGGGGTGTGGATGTACGTGGCCACCGCCACGGACCGCCACCTGGCCCAGGCCGCCCTGCGGTGCGCCGGCATCGACGGGTATTTCCGCGGCATCGTCACCACCGCCGACGTCTCCAAGGGCAAGGACGAGAGCCCGGAGATCTACGAGCGGGCCATGACCCGGCTCCAGTCCAACAAGCGGGACACCGTCATTTTTGAGGACGCCCTCCACGCCATCCGCACCGCCAAGGCGGCGGGGTTCCGGGTAGCGGCGGTGTACGACGCCTCCGCCGAGGACGACCAGGAGGAGATCCGCTCTCTGGCAGACTACTACATCCGCTCCTTTGAGGAGATGTTCGACACCACTTCTTTGGACTAAGACGCTGCGCCGTCAAAAAAGGGATCCCCGCCGGGGTCCCTTTTCTGCTGTCCGGGAAAAATATTTTTTCCCGGGGTGTAACGAACCGCCCCCGCCGGGGATGTATGGACAAAGAGAGGAGGGGAGAAGCCGTGGAGGACATGGAGGAAATTTACCGGGCCCATGCCCGGACGGTGTACAAGTTTCTCCTCTCCCAGTGCCATGACGATGCTCTGGCGGAGGAGCTGACCCAGGAGACCTTCTACCAGGCGGTGCGGTCGTCGGATCGCTTTGACGGGGGCTGCAAGGTCTCCACCTGGCTGTGCCAGATCGCCAAGCACCTTTTCTACCAGCACCTGCGCAGGCAGAAGCGGGAGGAGCCATTGCCGGAGGAGGAGGGCATCCTGGAGCCCCTGCCCTCCGCCGAGGCGGAGGCCCTGGGCCGGGCGGGACAGCTGGACCTTCTCCGCCGGGTCCATGACCTGCCGGAGCCGGGGCGGGAGGTGGTGTACCTGCGGGTCTTCGGCTCTCTCAGCTTCCGGGAGATCGGGGAGGTGCTGGGACGAACCGAGACCTGGGCCCGGGTGACCTTCTACCGCTGCAAGGAGCATCTGAAAACCGGAGGTGAATACCATGAAAAATGATCTGACCTGCGCCGTGGTGGAGGATCTGCTGCCCTCCTACGCCGAGGGCCTCACGTCCCCGGAGACCAACGGCGCCGTGGAGCGCCACCTGGCCGGGTGCAAAGGGTGCAGCGCAAAGCTTGCCGCCATGCGCGCCCCGGAGCCGGAGCAGGAGCGGGAAGAGACCGCCAAAGAGGTGGACTATCTGAAAAAGGTGAAGCGCCGGGGCTGGAAGCGGGTGACGCTGGCGGTGCTGCTGACGGTGCTGGTGCTCCTGGGCGCCCTGGCGGCCAAGCTCTTTGTCATCGGCTCTCCCGCCGATGCTGAGGCTATGTCCATGGGCCTGTGGACCGACGACGGGGCGCTGCAGGTGGAGGTCTCCTCCGCGGCCTCCGCCAAGGCCTACTGGGACTGGAATACGGAGACGGCGGACGGCATCGTCACCATCACCGCCCGGGAGGGACTGGTGTCCCCCCTCCATCGAACTGCTTCCGCCAAGTTCAGCGTGCCGTTGGAGGGGGTGGAGGAAGTGTACCTGTGCGGCCGCCTCATCTGGCAGGAGGGACTCATTACCGTGGCCTTGCAGAAATTTGAAACGCTGTATGAAGCCCAAACGCCGTATGTGGGGGATCCCTCCGCCCTGAACCGGATCGCCCAGGCCCTGTACTTGGAGTCTCTTCTGGGAAACTATACGTTTTCCCTGCAGACCGCTGCGGAGCCCTACGGCTGGACGTTGGAGTTCGGCCGGGAAATGGTGGGGGGACAGACAGACATCATGATGTCCTATCTGGCGCCCCAGATGCTGGCGGTGGTGGGGAACCTGGGCACCGTCTCCTGGACCTATCAGGACGCCGACGGAAATACCCAGACCCGCACCATCACCCTGGAGGAAGTTGACGCTCAGCTGCCGGAGCTGGCTGCCGCCTACAACGCCGCCAACGGCACAGACTGGCTGGTGCTGGAGAGCGTGAAAGACTATGCCCAATCGCCCATTGCCCTCCAGCGTCTGGACGCCATCTGCTGGCAGCTGTACGCGGACAATACGTGGCCGGATCAAGCCGACGCCGCCTCCTGACGGTTTTCCGCCCCAATAGCCAACAAAATCCCCCGGGACTGCTGTCCCGGGGGATTTATGTTTACTTCACAAAGAAGCGGTAGCGGGTGGTCTCGTGGTACTCCGCCCCCGCCCGGAGGATGGGGGAGGGGAAGGCCGCGTGATTCATGGCGTCGGGGAAGCGCTGGGTCTCCAGGCACACGGCGTGGTGGGGCCCGTAGACGGCGCCGTCCTTGCCGGGCCGCTCCGTCAAAAAGCCCGCGGTGTACACCTGCATGCCCTCCATGGAGGTGGTCACCTCCATGGCGATGCCGGTGCGGGGACAGTAGAGGGTGGCGTCGGGGCCCTCGCCGCCGGAGAGCACCAGGTTGTGATCCAGGCCCCGGGTGGCCTCCAGCTCCGGCCGGGAGAATATATCTCCCAGCACCGTAGGCTGCCGCAGATCCAGGGCCGTGCCTGCCACCGGCAAAATTTCCCCGGTGGGGATGTTGCCCGCCCCGCAGGGGGTGTACCGGTCCGCCCGGACCGTCAGGACGTGATCCGTCACAGGGCCGCCCTTCTGACCCGCCAGGTTGAAATAGCTGTGGTTGGTGAGGCTCACCACGGTGTCGGCGTCAGTGGTGGCCCGGTAGTCCATGGTGAGGCAGCCCTCTTTAAGGGTATAGGTGACGCTGACCTCCAGCTTCCCCGGGAAGCCCTCCTCCCCGTCGGGGGAGGTGCGGCGGAAGGTGACGGAGTCCTCTCCCGTGGTAAAGCCCCAGAGCCTGCGGTCAAAGCCCTCCGCACCGCCGTGGAGGAGGTTTTCCCCCTCGTTGGGAGTCAGGCGGTACTCTTTGCCGTTCAATTCAAACCGGGCGCCGCCGATGCGGTTGGCGTACCGGCCGATGCAGTTGCCCAGATGGGCGTTGCGCGCCAGGTACTCCCCGGCGGTCTCATAGCCCAGCACCACGTCGGTGGGGCGGCCCTCCCGGTCCGGCACCCGCACCGCCCGGACGGTGGCGCCCAGGCTCAAAAATTCCGCGGCGCACCCAGTCTCATCGGTGAGGGTCACCAGGTGGACGCTGCCGCAGGGCAGAGCCTCAAAGGAACGCACGCTGACCATTTCTCTCACCCCTCGTAGCCATTGGGATGGGTGGAGTGCCAGGTCCAGGCATCGGAGATGATCTCCTCCAGGCCCCGCTGGGGCTTCCAGCCCAGGACCTCAGCGGCCTTGTGGTTGGAGGCGATGAGGACGGAGGGATCGCCGGCCCGGCGGGGCTCCACCACGGCGGGGATCTCTTTGCCGGTGATGCGGCGGGCGGTGTCGATGATCTCCTTGACGGAGTAGCCGTCACCGCTGCCCAGGTTGAAGATGCCGCTCTCGCCGGTCTCCTCCAGGTGCTTGAGGGCCAGCAGGTGGGCCTCCGCCAGGTCACGGACGTGGATGTAGTCCCGGATGCAGGTGCCGTCGGCGGTGGGATAGTCGTCGCCGAAGATGCCGATGTGGCTGCGCTGGCCCAGGGCGGTCTTCATCACCAGGGGGATCAGGTGAGACTCGGGGTTGTGGTCCTCGCCGATGCCCACGTCGGGGTTGGAGCCAGCGGCGTTGAAGTACCGCAGAGCCACATAGTGGATGCCGTAGGCCTGGTCGCACCACTTGAGCATGCCCTCGATGGCCAGCTTGGTGGCGCCGTAGGGGTTGGTGGGATCCGTGCGGTCACACTCCTCAATGGGCTGCTTCTCCGGCTCGCCGTAGGTGGCGGCGGTGGAGGAGAAGACGATCTTATCCACACCGTGGTCCTTCATGGCCGTCAGCATGGACTGGGAGCCGGCCACGTTGTTGCCGTAATACTTCAGGGGATTGGTGACGCTCTCGCCCACCAGGGAGAAGGCGGCGAAGTTGATGACGCCGTCGATCTGGTTCTCGCTGAACACGGTGTCCAGGAAGGCGGCGTCCCGCAGGTCGCCCACGTAGAACTTCTTGGCGCCCTTTACCGCCTGCCAGTGGCCGGTGCGCAGATTGTCCACCACGATGACGTCATAGCCCTTTTCCACCAGCAGCGCCACCATGTGGCTGCCGATGTAGCCGGCGCCGCCTGCAACCAGAATTGTTTTCATAACGGTTCCTCCTTATGTCACTTGTGGGCTCCGCCGCAGCGGAGCGGGATTTTATGGATATTCCGGGGCGTTCCCCGGTTTGCTTACTGCACGGACGCGATGAACTTTTGGAAAGCCGCCCGGCCCTCGGGCGTGCACTTGTAGACGCCTGCGTCCTGGAGCACCCGGGCAAAGACCTTGCCCACCTCGTCCTGGAGGATGCCCTCCACATTGTCGGCGGTGAAGGTGTACCGGGTCTTGAGCTCCTCCGCCCAGTCGGCGTGCTTGGCGATGGCGTCGCTACCCCGGAGATCCGCGCCGGACACCAGGGCGTCCGCCAGCTCCTTGAGCTCGTTCTTCAGCCGGGAGGGCAGTACCGCAAGGCCCATGACCTCGATGAGGCCGATGTTCTCCTTTTTGATGTGGTGGAGCTCGGGATGGGGATGGAACACACCCAGGGGGAACTCCTCCGTGGTGATGTTATTGCGCAGCACCAGGTCCAGTTCATATTTATCTCCCCGCTTGCGGGCGATGGGGGTGATGGTGTTGTGGGGCTCGCCGTCGGTCTCGGCGAAGATGAAGGCGTCGGGATCGGAGTAGCCCCGCCAGGCGGTGAGGATCTTCTCCGCCAGGTCCACCAGGCGCGTATCGTCGGCGCAGCGGATGCGGATGACGGACATGGGCCAGCGGACGATGCCCGCCTCCACGTCGGCAAAGCCCGGGAATGTGACGCGCTCCTCCACCGGGGCCTTCTCCATGGCGAAGGTGTAGCGGCCGCCCTGGAAGTGGTCGTGGCTCAAAATGGAGCCGCCCACGATGGGCAGGTCCGCGTTGGAGCCCACGAAATAGTGGGGGAACTGGATGACGAAGTCCAGGAGCTTGCGGAAAGCGGAGCGGTCGATCTTCATGGGCACGTGACGGCCGTTGAAGACGATGCAGTGCTCGTTATAGTAGACATAGGGGCTGTACTGGAAGAACCAGTCCTGCCCGTCAATGGTGACGGGGATGATGCGGTGATTCTGCCGGGCGGGGTGGTCCAGCCGTCCCGCGTAGCCCTCGTTCTCCCGGCACAGCTGGCACTTGGGATAGCTGGTCTGGGCGGCGGAGCGGGCGGCGGCGATGGCCCGGGGATCCTTCTCCGGCTTGGAGAGGTTGATGGTGATGTCCAGGTCGCCGAACTCCGTGGCCGTCACCCACTTGACGTCCCGGGCGATGCGGTAGCGGCGGATGTAGTCCGCATCCTGGCAGAAGCAATAGAACCAGTCGGTGGCAGCCTCCCGGGACTGGGCCATCTTCTCATGGAACCGGGCGATCACCTGGGAGGGGCGGGGCGTCAGGACGCCCATGAGCTTGGTGTCGAAGAGGTCCCGGCTGGCGATGCCGTCCTCGATGACGCCCCGGGCAACAGCGTCGTTCACCAACGCCGTCAGAATCTCCTCCAGGGAGGCCTGGGGCACCGTCTCCGGCGCTTCGTAGCTGGAAAGGCCCATGGTTTCCAGCAGCCGGTTCACCGCCCAGGGGCGGTCCGCTTCTTCAATCAATCCCTTGGCCACGGCATAGTCCGCCAGGGCCGCGATGTATCCGTTTACCATTTCCAACACCTCACTTGATTGCCACGCCGCCCACGGGACGGATGGTCACCACATGGCAGCTGCCGCTGCCCAGCACCGCCTCGGTGCCGGCCTTGAAGGAATCCAGCAGATCCAGGGGCACAAAGGCCTGGGCGGTGCCGCCGAAGCCGCCGCCGTGGACCCGGACGGCGCCCCGGCCCCCCAGCAGGCTCTCGCACAAGGCGATGGTCACCATCAGCTCCTGCCGGTCCGTCTGGCCGGTGGGCACCACGTTCTGGAGATACATGGCGGAGGAGCGGCCGGACTCCCGCACCAGGGTCAGGAAGCCATCAAAGTCCCCGGCACGCAGGGCATCGGCCTCCGCCTTGGCCCGGCGGTTCTCGGCGTAGACGTGGAAGGCCCGCAGCACCGCCCGGTCCCCGGCCTCCTGCCGGAGGGCGGGCAGCTCCCGGATAAAGTCCGCCTCGGGAACCTCACGCAAAAACTCCTTGCCGAAGTGGCGGCAGACGGCCTTGAGCTCATTGGTGATGGCGGCGTACTCTCCGGTGAGGTCCGCGTGATCGGCCCCGGAGTCCAGGATGCACAGGGCGTACCCCTGGGCGTGGAGATCCAGGCCGATGGCCTCCACCACCGGGGCGGCGGTATCGGCAAAGTCGATGGCCACCACGCCGCCTACGGAGGAGGCGGTCTGGTCCATCAATCCGCAGGGCTTGCCGAAGAAGACGTTCTCGGCGTACTGCCCGATCTGGGCGATCTCCACAGCGGAGCACTTGCCGTTCCAGAAGAGTTCATTGAGGATGGTGCCCATCAGCACCTCAAAGGCGGCGGAGGAGGAGAGGCCGCTGCCGCCCAGGACATCGGAGACCATGTAGGCGTCCAGGCCCACACCCTCCAGGGGGCAGCCCAGGGCAGCCATCCGGGCAGCCACGCCCCGGATCAGGGCGGCGGAGGTGTTTTCCTCCCCGGCCTTGGGGGTCAGCTCCTTGAGATCCACCACCAGCAGGGGATACCCCTGGGACTGCACCCGGATCATGCCGCTCTGGTTGGGGGAGACGGCGGCCAGGATGTCCAGGTCCACACCGGCGGCCAGGACCCGGCCGTGCTGGTGGTCCGTGTGGTTGCCCCCCAGCTCCGTGCGGCCGGGGGCGGAGAAAAAGGCCTCGGGCAGGCTTTCAAAGGTCTTGGTGAAGCCGGAGATGACGGAGGCGCAGCGGCTGCGGGCCGCCTCCAGGCCCTCGGCGCCGTAAAGGCGGGTCAGCTGCGCGTCCAGGGCGCCGGCGCGCAGGCGGGTTTCCAGGGTCTCATGTTCCATAGGGAGTACCTCCTTGTGGCATCCGTTTTGATTCTATTCATACCCTACCAGCCCGGCGGGGAAATTACCATGTGTTTGCGTGGCCGGTTTTATGGATTTTTGTTGCAAAATCGTTTACGCTGGGGTATGCTGGAGACAGGAACTTTATGGAAGGGGAGGGAAGGGCCGTGACGCGGGATTTCAAGCACTCCTTCAAGGCGCCGGAGCGGGCGGAGCTGCCGCTGGTAGTCTACAACGCGGGATTTCAGAAGTGTCCGCCGGGGTACGGCTGGGGGCCCGGCATCCGGGACCACTACCTGATTCACTACATCGTCTCCGGCCGGGGCACCTACGAGACGGCGGGCAGGACTTTCGTCCCCGAAGCGGGGGAGGCCTTTTTGGTGCGGCCGGAGGAGCCGGTATACTATCAGGCGGATGAGGAGGAGCCCTGGGAGTACTACTGGGTGGGCTTCTCCGGCCCCAGCGCGCCGCTGCTGCTGGCTCAGACCGCCTTTTCCGGCGGCGCTCCGGTGGTGCAGGCTGGCCAGCAGCTGCGCCAGGCGCTGCTGGAGGTGTACAAGGCCCGGGGCACCGACTATCCCAGCGCCGTGCGGATGGCGGGATACCTCCAGGCGGCCCTGGGCCTGCTGATGGACGCTGGGCCCCGCCGGGGCGGGGAGGCCCTGACGGACTATGCCCGCCGGGGGGCCGCCTACATCCAGCGCAACTACTCCCGGCCCATGGGGGTGGAGGAGACCGCCCGGGCCACCGGCGTCAGCCGCAGCTGCCTCTACCGGGCCTTTCAATCGGAGTTCGGCTGCTCCCCGGGGGACTACCTCACCCGCTACCGGATCCAGCGGGCCCGGGAGCTGCTGCGCCACAGCGCCCTGCCCATCGGGGCGGTGGCGGCCTCCGTAGGGTTCCAGGATCCCCTGTACTTCTCCCGGGCCTTCCGCCGGGAGACGGGGGAGAGCCCCTCCGCCTGGCGCTCCGCCCATGGAAAAACCAAGGAGCAGGGCACCGGGCAGCCATAACAAAAAAGAGAGGGAGAAGGCTTTTGCCTTCTCCCTCTTTGCATGCTCATTCCTCCGGCAGGAACTCCGCCAGGTTCTCCGCCGTGACGGTGGTGTATTCCAGCCAGGCGTACTTGCCGTCCTCCAGACTCAGCGTGGTGCCGGGATCCTTCCCGTCCATGACGGCGCAGCAGATGGCCAGGATCTGCTCCGCCTGTCCGGCGGCGTCGTTCTGCACGGTGCCCTGCAGGGTCCCCTGGGCCACCGCCTCTAGCGCCGGCGGCGTGGCGTCCACTCCCACGATGAAGGGCAGGTCCTCCTGTTCCATCCCGGCGTCCAGACAGGCGTCGATGGCCCCCAGGGCCATATCGTCGTTGTTGGCGAAGACCACCTCCATGGCGTCCCCGAACTCCCGGAGCCACTGCTCCATCCGCAGCGACGCCTGCCCCCGCTCCCAGTTGGCGTTGTCGTTGGCCAGCTTTTCCACGGGGACCGCCGCCGTCATCAGCGCCTTGACGCTGTACTCCGTGCGCATGAGGGCATCCTGGTGGCCGGGCTCCCCCTCCAGCATCACATACTGGATCACGCCGTCACCGTTGCGGTCGATGGAGGCTGGGTCCTCCCGCCAGGCGTCCAGGACAATCTTACCCTGGAGGGTCCCCGCCGTGGCCGCCGGAGAGCCCACATAGTACGCCCGGTCCCAGCGGGCCAGGTCCTCCTCCACCGGCTCCCGGTTGAAAAAGACCACCGGCACGTCCGCCGCCTGGGCCTTGTCCACGATGACGGCGGCGGCGGTGCGGTCCACCAGGTTCACGCACAGCATGTCATAGCCCTGCTGCAAAAAGCGGTCCACCTGCTCGTTCTGGGCGGACTGGCTGGACCGGGCGTCCGCCAGGTTCAGGTTGATCTTGATGCCCCGGCGCTGTTCCTCCGCCCGGGCCAGCTGCTCCAGCTGCTGGACCACGGTGGAGATAAAGGTGTCCTCCTGCTGGTAGAGGGCCACGCCGATGCGCACGGTGGGCGTCTCCTTCTCCCGGCCGCAGCCGGCCAAAAGGAGCGCCGCAAGCAAACTCCCGGCGAAGATCCGCCGGATGGTCTTGTTCATCCCGTACCTCCTTTGCCTTACCGGGTCACCGGGAAGAGGAGCTTCTCATGCTCCGGTTCGTACATGGTTTCCTTGCGCACCACGGAAAACTCCAGCAGCTGCGCCCTGGGCCCGGCCGTGCCGTTGATGGCGTTCACCAGCATCTCCACCGCCAGATAGCCGGCGGCAAATTCGTTGCGGGCGGCCACAGCGGTGATGGTGCCCTGCTCCAGATAGGCGGCAATGGCGGCGCTGGATCCGGCTCCGTAGAGCAGCGGCGCCTCCTCCAGCTGGGCCAGGGTCCGGGCGGCGTGCTCCAGGGCGGAGGTGTCGAAGGCCACCACCGCCGACGCCGACCACTTCTCCACAGTGGCCTCCAGGGCCTCCTCCAGCTCGCCCTCCTGGCCGGGACAGCAGATATACACCCGGCGCTGCGCCCCCTCCAGCACCCGGGCGGCGGCCTCCACCCGGTCGGAGATGCCGGTGGCCTCCGGCGCGGTGTTCACCAAAATCACGGCGGAGCCCTCCGGCGCGCCGTTGAGGGTCATGGTGCCCAGGGCCTCCCCCAGAGCGGTGTTGTCCACGCTGACATAGCCGGCGGCACCGTCGGCGGCCATATCCGTCTCCATGGTCACCACCGGCACCGAGGCCTCTTTCACAGCGGAGGCCAGGGCGTCCCGGTCTGCCGGGATCAGCAGCACCCCGTCGGCACCGTTTTCCACCTCCCGCTCCAGGATCTCCCTCTGCTCGTCGGCCTGGCCGTCGGCGCTGAGGTTCAGCAGCCGCAGCTCCACATCCATATCCACCGCCGCCTGCTCCATGCCCTGCCGGGCGGCGGACATGGCGGTGGAGTCGGCGTCCCGGAAGATGACGGACACCTCCCAGAGCTCCGCAGGGCCCTGGGAACGGACGGGATCCATGGTCAAAAGCAAAAACAGCACGCACAGGCTCAAAAGGGGCACCACCAGCTGCAGCATCACTTTGCGTCCCATGGCGTTCCCTCCTTTTTCTCTCCCGGGGGCTCGGTAAGGGCCGGCAACCGGATGCGCACCGTGGTGCCGGCATCGGGCTCACTGCGGATGGTGAGGCCGTAGGGCTCCCCGAAGGTGAGCCGGATGCGCTGGTGGACGTTGCGGAAGCCGATGCCGGAGCCGCCCTTGCTGGGGGCAGCCTTCTGCTCCCGCGGATCCAGCAGCCGCTCCACCACCTCCTCCGGCATGCCGGGGCCGTTGTCGGTGACGTCGATGATGACATCGTCCCCGTCCCGGCGGGCCACAATGGTGATCTCGCCGTCCCCGTCGGCATAGGCCATGCCGTGGTAGATGGCGTTTTCCAGGATGGGCTGGACAATGAGCTTGATGGTGTAGAGCTTCTCCACGCCGTCCCGGGCCTCAATGGTGGCGGAGAACTTGTTCTTGTAGCGCATCTTCTGGATGGTGAGATAGTGGCGGGCATGCTCCAGCTCATCGGCAATGGGGATGATGTTGCTGCCCCGGCTCAGGGAGATCCGGAAGAACCGGGCCAGGGCGGTGAGCATCACCGTGGCCTCGTCGGTGCGGCCGTTCTCCGTCATCCACACCACGGAGTCCAGGGTGTTATAGAGGAAGTGGGGATTGATCTGGGACTGGAGCACATCCAGCTCGCTGCGTCGCTTCTCCTCCTCCTGGCGCACCACGTCATCCATCAGGTGGCGCAGGGTGGAGACCATGGAGCGCACGGAGTGGCTCAGGTGCTCCACCTCGTAGGGGCCGCCCACGTCGAAGTCCACCCGCTCCTTGCCGGCCTCCAGCTCCTTGACGGCCCGGTCCAGCTTCTTTACCGGGGCGGTGATCCACTCGGACAATCGCAGGTTCACGAACACCAGCAAAAAGACGGAGAAGAGCACGATGAAGAGGAAGAAGAGCACCAGCTGGCCGTAGTTGCTCCACAGGTTTTCCGCCGGCACCACGCCCACCAGCTTCCAGCCGGTGTAGCCCACGGTCTTGACGGCCACCTGCCGCCGCTGGCCCTGGAAGGTCTCCGAATGGACGCCGTCGGCGTAGGAGGCGGCGTCCAGGTTGTTCTCCTCCAGAAGCCCCGCGTAGATGAGCTGCTGGCGGGGATGGTAGATGATCTCGCCGCTGTCGTCAATGAGATAGAGGTAGCCGCCGGAGTCCGAGAGCTCCACGTCCTTGCAGATCTGCTCGATGCCGGAAAAGCTCATGTCCACCAGCAGCACGCCCCCCTCGATGGCGCCGCCCCGGGTGAGCTCCACAAAGCGGCTCAAGGACACCACCCAGCGGTAGCGGTAGTCCGGGTCCTCAAAGAGGTTCTGCACATGGGGGGTGGAGAAGTGGAGGTTCTCGATGCGGTCCATGGCGGAGCAAAACCACTCCTCCCGCTCGGGGGAGACGGAATTTTTCAGGGGCGCCATGGGGGAGGCGGCAATGAGATCCCCCTCCGCCGAGAAGACGGCGATGGACACCAGGGAGTCCCGGCTGCTCTCATAGAGGAAGTCCAGCGCGCCGGAGAGGTCGTCCTCCGCCAGGTCCGTGTCCTTGATGAGCTGGTAATAGGCGGCGTCGGAAATGCGCATCATGCTGCGCAGGTACCCGTCCAGGCTGACGTTCACCTGGGAGAGCACCCGCTGGCTGGCCGCCGACTGCTGGGCGTTGGTGGAGGAGGAAAAGCGCAGAAAGAGGGTCAATCCCATAAAGAGCATGCCCAGCACGGCCACCGCCGTAAAGGACGCCGACAAGATCATCTGGATGCTGGTGCGCCGGTAGACGCTGCTCCAGCGCTGGCGCAGTCCGCTCAGCCGCTTTCCCATGGGAAACCTCCTCTCCGGGGCTTATCCGGCCCGGTACTTGGTGGGGGTGACGCCGAAGTGGCGCTTGAAGACATAGCTGAAATAGTTGGGATCCTCGTACCCGCAGCGGCGGGCGATGAGGTAGGTCTTCTCCTCCGTGTTCCGCAGGGCGTCTGCCGCCGCGTCCATGCGCACCACGGTGACGTAGGCGGTAAAGCTCATGCCCGTCTCCCGCTTGAAGAGGGTGGAGAAGTAGGTGGGGGAGAGGTGCAGGTGGCGGCACAGAGCCTCCACGGAGAGGTCGCTGTCTCCGTAGTGGGAGAGGATATAGTCCTTGGCCTTTTCCACAGTGCGGCCCGCCGAATCCGTCCGGCGGTTGCGGATCAGCGTCTGGATCCGCAGACACCGGTCCAAACACCAGTCCCGCAGGGCCTCGGGGGATTCAAAATCCGTGGCCTTCATAAGCCCTGTGAAGCCGGAGCCGAACACCGCCTCCGTCTCCAGCTCGGCCCCCCGGGCCACCTTCAGAAGGCAGGTGATGACCTCCAGGAAAAACAGCTGCACCTGGGCGGGGGAAATACCCGCCGCGTGGAGCTTTTCCGTCAGCCGGTCCAGCACCGCCCGGATCTCCGCCTCGCCCCCCAGCTTCACGGCGCCGGTGAGCTCCTGCTCATCGCTCTCCGTAAACACCAGCGGCACGCCGCCGCCGGGCTCCAGGTCCCCGATATAGATGGCCTGGCCCCGGCCCACCATGCCCCGGTACTCCAGGGCGCTGCGGGCGCCGGCGGCGGACTGGGGCAGGTCCTCCAAAACGGCGCAGGGAGATCCCACGCCCACTGTCAGCGTCAGCTTCAGGTAGCTCTCCGCCAGGGTACACACCCGGTTGAGCCCGGCGATGAGGCTGTACACATGCCCGGGCTTGTCCAATCCGGCCACCAGGGCCACGGAATCGTTGTACAAAAACTGGACGCACCGGCAGCCCTCCGGGTTCAGGTTGTCCTCCAGCAGCTGCTGAACCGAAAGCGTCTCCAGCTCACTGCCGTCCCCGCCGCTGACGTGGACCACCGCGGCGGTAAAGGCGGTGCCGGTAAGGGCCAGGTCATAGCGCTCCGACAGCTCCGCCACCCGTTCCTGGGGCACCCGGCCGTCCAGCAGCCGGGTGAGAAAGAGGCTGCGCAGCAGGGGGAGGCTCTCCTCATACCGCTCCCGCAGCTGCTGGGCGTCCCGGCGCTCCGCCCGCTCCGCGTCCAGCTGGCTGTGGAGCCGCTCCAGCACGGCGGTGAGCTCCGGGGCGTTGATGGGCTTGAGGATATACTCCGAGACATTCATCTGAATAGCCTGCTTGGCGTACTCGAAATCGTCAAAGCCGGAAAAGACCACGAATTTGGACGCCGGCAGCCGCTCCGTCAGGATGCGGCACAGCTCCAGGCCGTCCATAAAGGGCATCTTGATGTCCGTGAGCACCACGTCGGGCTGTAAGGACTCCGCCAGCTCCAGGGCGTCCCGGCCGTTTTCCGCCTCGCCCACCAGGGCGTATCCCAGCCCCTCCCAGTCGATCTTACGGCTGATGCCCACCCGGATATCCTCCTCGTCGTCCACCAGCAGCACACGGTAGCTCTCCATGGGTTCCTCCTTTTCCTCTCAGTATCGGGTATATGATACCACACTTTTCCCCATAACACAAAGAGGGTGCGCATCGCGTGAAAGATGCGCACCCTCTTTGTTGGAAAGTTTCTTACTTCTTGACCAGATACTTGCGCATATCCAGGGCGCAGGCAAAGAGGATGATGCCGCCCTTGATGATGTAGAACAGGTCCTGGTTGATGCCGATCATGTTCAGGCCAACGAAGATCAGACGCAGCATCAGAACGCCGATGACGATGCCGCGGATCTTGCCGATGCCGCCCACGAAGGAGACGCCGCCGATGACGCAGGCCGCGATGGCGTCGGACTCGTAGTTCAGGCCGGTGTTGGCGGTGTTGGAGGCCACGCGGGCACCCTCGATGAAGCCGGTGACGGCGTACATGGCGCCGGCCAGGGCAAAGACCATGATGTTGGTGGCGAAGACGTTGACGCCGGAGACCCGGGCGGCCTCTTCATTGGCGCCCAGAGCGAACATGTTCTTGCCGAAAGTGGTCTTGTTCCAGATGAACCACATGACGATGGTGCAGATGACGGCGATCCACACATAGTTGGGGATGGGGGTGCCGCCGATCTTCAGGATGGAGCCGGTGATGAAGCCGGAATAGGACTTGTCCAGACCGGAGATGGCCATGCCGTTGTTCTCGCCGGCCTTGACGTACAGCAGCAGCAGCGTGTAGATGATGAGCTGGGTGGCCAGGGTGACGATGAAGGGATGCAGCTTGAACTTGGCCACGAAGAAGCCGTTGAAAGCGCCGATGGCACCGCCGATGATCATGGCCAGGATCAGCACCAGGATCACGGGAGGCGGGGTCAGGTTGGGCCACATCTTGCTGGCGGCGTCCACAGCCTGGAGCAAGGAGGCGGAGATGCAGGCGGTGAGGCCCACGATACGGCCGGCGCTCAGGTCGGTACCGGTCAGCACGATGCATCCGCCGACACCCAGGGCCACCGGCAGATAGGCGCAGGTCTGGGCCAGGATGTTGATGATGGATGCGGGCTTGAGAAAGTTTTCATTGACGATGGCGATGTAGATGACCGCGATGACCATGATGATGATCAGGGCGTTGTTGAGAATCAGGTCGCCCACCCGCTGGGCAGTCCAGGGCTGCTTGGCAGCGGCCTTGGTCTTGGCGTCCTTTTCCAGAGTCTTGGATTCCTTACTCATAGGTGTTTCCCCCTCTTTTACACGTATTTGGCAGCCAGCGTCAGGATCTCCTCCTGGCTGGTGTTCTTGGCGTCCACTTCACCGGCCAGCTGGCCGCCGGACATGACCAGGATCCGGTCACACACGCCCAGCAGCTCCGGCATTTCCGAGGAGACCATGATGACGCCCTTGCCCTCCTTGGCCAGGTTGATGATCAGCTCGTAGATCTCGTACTTGGCGCCCACGTCGATACCGCGGGTGGGCTCGTCCAGCAGCAGCACCTCCGGCTTGGTGAGCAGCCACCGGCCGATGATGACCTTCTGCTGGTTGCCGCCGGAGAGGGAGCGGATCTGGGTCTCCTGGCTGGGCGTCTTGATGCGCATGGCCTGGATGGCCCACTCGGTATCCTGACGCATCTTCTTGTCAGAGAGGCAGATGCCGCCGATGAGGTAGTGTCTCAGGTTGGAGATGACGGTGTTGTCCAGAATGCTGCGGATGCCGAAGATGCCGGTGGCCCGGCGCTCCTCCGTCAGCAGGGCGAAGCCGTTTTTGATGGACTCCCGGGGATTGCGGTTCTTGATCTCCTTGCCGTGGAGGCGGATGGTGCCGCCGCTCTTGGTCATGGAGCCGAAGAGGTTCTCCAGCACCTCGGTACGGCCGGAGCCGTCCAGGCCGGCAATGCCCAGGATCTCACCGGCACGCAGCTGGAAGCTGGCGTCCTTGAGGCGGGTGTACTTGCCGGCCAGGTGCTCCACCTCCAGGATGGTCTCGCCGGGGACATTTTCCTTGGGGGGGAAGCGGTTGGTGAGCTCGCGGCCCACCATCAGCCGGATGATCTCCTCCATGGTCAGTTCGCTGGCGGGCCGGGTGGCCACGTACTGGCCGTCCCGCATGATGGTGACCTCGTCGCTGATGCGCAGGATCTCCTCCATCTTGTGGGAGATGTAAATGATGCCGCAGCCCTTATCCCGCAGCATGTTGATGATGCGGAACAGGTGCTCCACCTCGGTCTCCGTCAGGGAGGAGGTGGGTTCGTCGAAGACAATGACCTTGGCGTTGTAGCTGACGGCCTTGGCGATCTCCACCATCTGCCGCTGGGAGACGGGCATGGTGGACATGATGGCCTTGGGATCCACGTGGACCTCCAGCTGGTCAAAGATCTCCTTGGTGCGCTTGCGCATGATGCTCTCGCTGACCATGATGCCGCCCACCTTGGGGTAGCGGCCAAGCCAGAGGTTGTCGGTGACGGTGCGGGTCAGGGCCTGGTTGAGCTCCTGATGCACCATGGCCACGCCGTTTTCCATGGCCTCCTTGGAACTTTTGAAGTTGACTTCCTTGCCCTCCAGGGTGATGGTGCCGCTGTCCTTGGAGTAGATGCCGAAGAGGCACTTCATCAGCGTGGACTTGCCGGCGCCGTTCTCTCCCATCAGGGCGTGGACGGTGCCGGGCCGGACGGTCAGGGAGACGTTGTCCAGGGCTTTGACGCCGGGAAACGACTTGCAGATATTCTTCATTTCCAGCAGAGCCGGCTGAGCCATATCGTTTTTTCCTCCTTTGCACACAATTCTTTGCTGGAGCTTCTGCCTCGGCCGCGTCCGGCGGGGCGCGGCTCAGGCAGAGGCTCCATGGTCAAGCGCGGAAAAAGCCCCCGCATGGGCGTTCACTTAGGGAGCGGGGCTGCCAGTTTCGGCAGCCCCGCTCGTTGTGACCTCAGCGTTGGGGCGATGGATGGGGACCGATCAGCCGGTGATCATGGCGTAAGGCACGCGGATCTTGGCGCAGTCGGCGTCCACGTTGTAGCTATCGGTGTTGTCCATCAGGGCGGCGCCGGAGTTGATGTTCTCCACCAGAGTCATGATGGTGGAAGCCATGCCCTCGGCATCCTGCTTGACGGTACCGGTCATCTGGCCGTTCTCGATCTTCTGGACGGCGGAGTCCATGGCGTCGACGCCGTAGACGGGGATGGTGGTGGAACCCTCGTCACCGGTGTTGTAGCCGGCGGCCTGCAGGGCGGCGATGGCGCCTTCTGCCATGCCGTCGTTGTTGGCGATGACCAGCTCCACCATGTTCTTGGAAGCCTCGGAGTAGGAGGCCAGGATGGTGTTCATGTAGTCGGTAGCAGCCTGAGAAGACCAGTTGCCGGTGGTGTCCACCAGGTACTTGGAGGTGTTGTTGGAATCATAGAACTCCAGAGAGGGCTTGCCGGCCTCGGTCAGGATGGCGTCGGCGTCCTCCACGGCGTACTGGGTGCGGTACTCGGCTTCCTTGTTGCCCTCCTGGCCCTTGAACATGACGTAGGAGATGACGCCGTCGCCGTTGAGATCCACGGTGTCATAGTTCTCCAGCAGGAACTCGCCGATCATCTGGCCCTGCATGTGGCCGGCCTCGGCGGCGTCGGTGCCGACGAAGGCAGCGTTCTCATAGCTGTCCACCACGCTGTTTTCAACCTCGCGGTTGAAGAAGATGATGGGGATGCCGGCGTTCTTGGCGGCATCGCAGGCCTGCTGGGCAGCGTCGGGAGAGGAGGTCTCCACGATGTTCACAACCAGCAGGTTGGCGCCGTTGGAGATGGCGGTGTTGATCTGGTCCAGCTGGGTGGCCTGGTTGCCGGCGCCGTCATAGTTGTTGTAGGTGATGCCGGCGGCATCCAGCAGGCCGTCCATGGCGTTGCGGACGGTGGTGATGTAAGCATCGGAGTAGTTGTAGTAGAACACGCCCACGTTCAGAGCGGACTCGCTGCTCTCCTCGGTGGCAGTGTCGCCGGTGGTCTCTTCCTGGGTGTCGCCGGAGCCGCAGGCAGTGAGCACAGAGAGCATCATGACAGCGGCCAGAAGCAGCGCGAACATCTTCTTCATTATGGTTCCTCCAAATCAATATTCTTTCATCCATGGTGTGCCGTGAGGCGCACCTCTTCCGAAGGTGACTTCATTGTACACGCCTGATTTTGAAAAAACGATAGAAATTTCTTCGCTCTTGTAGGAAAAAACTTGGAAAATTACTTTTCTTTAACGTAACGTTTTCGCAAACAATATCAAATTTACACAAAATTTTGCTGTCTACTTTAGACAAAACACCAGATTGATATTTCTTTCACGATTGTGCCATCCGCCGGATTGTGGGAAAAAGGGGACAAGCGGGCTGTTTCTGCATGAAAATAACGATTTTCTTCCGTTACGTAAAAAAAAGCGGACCGCGTTTCGCGGTCCGCTTCTCACACCGGTGTAAAATTTTCCTCCTTTTGCCGGAGGGGAAGGGGTTTACTCCTCCACGTCCTTGAGCTTGTCCAGGAAGGGGCTGGCGGTGGAGCTGACCTCCGGAGCGGCGCCCTTGAACTTCTCCACGCTCATGGCGCTCTGCTTGACGGGCTGGATGGTGCCGGCGCCGGCCACGCAGCCGCCGGGGCAGCCCATGCCCTCCAGCAGATAGCCGTTGCGCTTGCCGGCCTTGGCCATCATCAGCATCTTGCGGCACTCCCGCAGGCCGTCACCGTACTCGATCTTCACCTCCCGGGTGGGATCGATGTGGCTGATGGCCTCCACCACAGCGGCGGCCACACCGCCGCCCACGGCGAAGCCCCGGCCCATGGCGGTGCCTTCGCTCATATCGTCGGCGGGGTCTGCCTCGATGGTGGCAAAGTCGATGTCCTTGGCATCGAACATGCCCTGGAGCTCCTCAAAGGTCAGCACGAAGTCCACGTCGGAGCGGACGGTGCGGCGGTTGGCCTCCAGCTTCTTGGCGGCGCAGGGCCCGATGAAGCAGATCCGGGCGTCGGGATGCTCCTTTTTCACCATCCGGGCGGTGATGACCATGGGCGTCAGGGCCATGGAGATGCAGTCCTTGAACTCGGGGAAGAGCTTCTTGGCCATGACGGACCAGGCGGGGCAGCAGGAGGTGCCCATGAAGGGGAGCTTGTCCGGCACGTTCTCCAGGAAGTCGTGGGCCTCCTCCACGGTGCAGAGGTCGGCGCCGATGGCCACCTCCACCACATCGGTAAAGCCCAGGATGCGCATGGCGGCTTTCAGCTTGGCGGGGGTGGCGTCCTTGCCGAACTGGCCCACGAAGGCGGGGGCCACGCAGGCAATGACTTTGCTGCCCCGGTTCATGGCGTTGATGACCTGGAAGATCTGGCTCTTGTCGGCGATGGCGGCGAAGGGGCAGTTCACCAGGCACATGCCGCAGGAGACGCACTTGTCGTAATTGATCTTGGCCCGGCCCATCTCGTCGGACTCGATGGCGTCCATGCCGCAGGCGGCGGCACAGGGGCGCTCGATCTTGGAGATGGCGTGGTAGGGGCACTGGTTGAAGCACTTGCCGCACTTGATGCACTTGTCCTGGTCAATGTGGCAACGCTTGTTCTTGTCCAGATAGATGGCGTCCTTGGGGCAGACGTTCATGCAGGGGTGGGAGATACAGCCCTGGCAGCTGTCGGTGATGCGGATCTGCTTGGGGGGGCAGGCGTTGCAGGCGAAGGGGATGATGTTCACCAGGGGCATTTCAAAGTACTTGTCGTCCGCGGCGGCAGCCTCCTTGATGTGGGCGCTGACGGGGGTCTGGGAGCCGGCGGGCTGCAGGCTCATGCCCAGAGCCAGGCGCACCCGCTCCTGGACGATGGCCCGCTCCAGGAACACGTCATGGCGGTGGTGGGCCACCTCGCCGGGCACAATGGTGTAGGGGATCATATCCACCCGGTCCAGGTCGCCGCCCTCATAGGCCAGTCGGGCCACCTCGGTAAATACGTTGCGGCGGATCTCGTCCACCGCGCTGTGCACACCTCTCACAGTTTTTCCTCCACTTAATTGACGGGCGCCGGCCGGGCCGCCCGGATTTTTTTCATACAGCGCGCCGGAGGCCGGCCGGGCCCTCCGGAACAGTAGGCTGAAATTGCGTGAATATTATATAGAATCCTGTACCTTTTGGCAAGGGGAAACCCTGGTAATTGCTGGATTTTTGGCGGGTTTTTCACAAAGCGCCGGTCCCGGAGGCAAAAAATGACGAAGGAGGGCGGCCAAAAAGGCCGTCCTCCTTCGTCTTGGAGAGAGAAAAAGAAGAGAAAATAAAGAAAAGAGAGGGGGCTCCTCCGTTTGGAGGATGGTGTTAGCATATCCGAAAAACCTAAAAACAGTCTTGAAAAAGTTTGAACAGTTTATGAAATCCCGGTGAAGGTCTCCTTTCAGCCCGGTTTCAGATTCTGCCGCTATACTGAATGTGCCGCCGGAGGGGGGAGGATCCCTCCGGCTTTCAAAGGAGGTTTCTCATTGTGATCGAAGTGCAAGACCTGGTGAAGCGCTACGGCGGCCGCTGCGCGGTGGACCACCTGAGCTTTACCGTGGAGGACGGCCAGATCTTCGGCCTGCTGGGCCCCAACGGCGCCGGAAAGTCCACCACCATGAACATGATGACCGGATACCTGGCGGTGACGGAGGGCCGGGTGGTGATCCAGGGCCACGACGTGCTGGAGGACCCGGAGGCGGCCCGCCGGTGCGTGGGATACCTGCCGGAGGTGCCGCCGGTATACCCGGAGATGACGGCGGGGGAGTACCTGCTGTTTGCCGCGGAGCTGAAAAAGATCCCCGCCGGGGAGCGGGAGGAGCAGGTGGAAAAGGTGCTCTCCCTCACGGGGACGGAGGAGGCCCGGGACCGGCTGGTGCGCAACCTCTCCAAGGGCTACCGCCAGCGCCTGGGCCTGGCCCAGGCCATTTTGGGCTTTCCCCCCGTCATCATCCTGGATGAGCCCACCGTGGGCCTGGACCCCAAGCAGGTGGTGGAGATCCGGCAGCTGATCCGGAATCTGGGACGGAACCACACGGTGCTTCTGAGCTCCCACATCCTCTCGGAGATCCGGGCGGTGTGCGACAAGGTGCTGATTTTGCGCAAGGGCAAGGCCGTGGCCTGCGACACCCCGGAGGCTCTGGAGGCCTCCCTCTCCCAGGACCACGGGCTGGAGCTCCAGTGCCGGGGCGGCGGAAAGGAAGCCCGCACCCTGGCATTGTCCATTCCCGGCGTCACCGGTTGCACCGTCACCGGAGAGGCGGGGGGCACCGCCTCTCTGGCCCTGGAGGCGGACCGGGACGTCCGGGAGAACGTGTTCCGCTCCTTCGCCGGGGCGGGGGTGCCGCTGCTGGAGCTGCGCTCCCGCACCGCCACTCTGGAGGACGTCTTTTTGGATCTCACCGACGACGACGATGCCGTGGCCGCCCGGGCGGCGGCACTGCTGGGGAGCAAGGCCCCGGAGCAGACGGAAAAGGAGGGGAAGCGGGCATGAAAGCCATTTATAAGCGGGAGGTATGCGCCTACTTCCACGCCATGACCGGATGGGTGTTCACGGCGGTGGTCACCGCCTTTACGGGCATCTACTTCCTCTCCTACAACCTCTCCTACGGAGACCCCTATTTCTCCACGGCCCTGAACGCCTCCCTCTTCGTGATGCTGGTGATGGTGCCCATCCTCACCATGCGCTCCATGGCCGACGAACGCCGCAGCCGCACGGACCAGCTGCTGCTGACGGCGCCGGTGTCGGTGGGCGCCATGGTGTGGGCCAAGTACCTGGCCATGCTGACGGTGCTGGCGGTGCCCACCGCCATCGCCGCCCTGTGCCCCCTCATCATCCGTCTCAACGGCACCGCCTTCCTGGCGGCGGACTACGGCACCCTCCTGGCCTTTTTCCTGCTGGGCGCCGTGCAAATCGCCGTGGGAGAGTTCATCTCCTCCCTGACGGAGAGCCAGAGCATTGCCGCCGTGGGCACCTTTGCCGCCCTGCTGTGCCTCTTTCTCTGGGAGGGCCTGGTGAGCTTCCTGCCGGTGACCGCCATGGGCTCCCTGGTAGGGCTGCTGGTGATCGCCCTCTTTCTCTCCCTGGGGGTCACCGCCCTCACCGGCAGCTGGAAGCCCGGCGCCGCCGTGCTGGCGGTGAGCTGGGGGGCGGCTGTGGGCTGCTACCTCTGGGACGCCGACCGGTTTGCAGGGCTGTTGCCGGATCTCTTCGGGCGTTTTTCCCTGCTGGCGGCCTTTGACAGCTTCGCCGTGGATCACGTCTTTGACCTCTCCGGCGTGGTGCTGTACGTGACGCTGGCCCTCCTGGCCCTGTTTCTCACGGTCCAGGTGGTCCAGAAACGCCGCTGGAGCTAAGGAGGTGCACCCGTTATGAAAAAACCGAATTTCAGGGCGGCTTGGCACAAAGCGGCCGCCGTGCGCACCTCCCGCTACGGGCTGTGGTCGGCGGGGATCACCGCCCTGGCAGTGGCGGTGGCCATCACCGTGAATCTGCTGGTGGGCCAGCTGCCGGAAACATGGACGCAATTCGACATGTCCGGCAGCGGCATCTACGACACCACCGACACCTCCCGGGACTACCTGGCGGATCTCACAGAGGATGTGGAGATCCACGTCCTGGCCAACGAGGAGAGCCTGGATACCCGCATCACCCGCTTTCTCTCCCTCTACCAGGATCTCAGCGACCACCTGACGGTGGAGTACACGGATCCCAACGTGTTTCCCTCCGTCCTCACCACCTACGGCGTGGACGCAAACACCATCGTGGTCACCTGCGAGGCCACGGGACGCCAGGAGTCCTTTTCGATTGACGAGATCATCGGATATGATATAATGAGTTATTACATGTACGGGGTCCAGAGCGAGACGGACTTCGACGCCGAGGGCCTTCTCACCTCCGCGGTGGATCTGGTGCTCCGGGGTACCACCCGCACCCTCTATCAGTTGGAGGGCCACCAGGAGACCGCTCTGCCGGACACCGTCACGGAGCAGCTGGACAAGGCCCATCTGGCGGTGGAGTCGCTGAACCTCCTCACCGCCGGCGCCGTGCCGGAGGCGTGCGACGTGCTGGTGATCAACGCCCCCCGCCGGGACTTCTCCGAAGACGAGATCTCCGCCCTGTCGGAGTATCTTGCCTGCGGGGGACAGGTGGTGTGCATGCTCTCCGACGTGTCCCTCCCCAACCTGGAGGGGCTGCTGGTCCAGTACGGCATCACCGTGGCGGAGGGCCTGGTGGCGGACACGGAGCGCTTCTACCAGAACAACCCCTACGCCATCTTCCCCCTCATCGACACCGGCGTGGACCTCACCGCCGACGTGAACGGCGACGCCACCGTCCTCTTCTACGCCGCCCGGGGCATGACGGCCACGGATCCCGTCCGGGACACCATCACCGTCTCCCCCTTCCTCACCACCTCCGAAAGCGGCGTGGCCGTGGTGGATGAGAACAACCAGACCCCCGGCACCTACGCCGTGGGCATCCTGGCAACGGAGGCCATCGACGACGGCATCACCGCCCGGCTGACAGTCTTCGGCTCCAGCGCCCCGGCGGACGAGAGCCTCATCGCCCAGTTCCCCAGCCTGGAGAACCTGTCCCTGTTCGTCAGCGCCGTCACCGTGGGCTTTGACGACGTGGGCGGGCTGGACATCGCCCCGGTGAGCCTCTCCACTCCCTCCAACACCATCCTTACCGGCGGGTTGTGGGGACTGCTGTTCATCCTGGTGATCCCCGCCGCGCTGCTCATCGGCGGCTTCCTCCACTGGAACCGCCGCCGCAGGATGTGAGCGGTCCGCTCCGCCTGAAAACTCCTTCCAAAAGCATGGAGGTCTTGCTATGTCCAATCAACAAAAACGCACCTTCCGCATCCTGCTCTCCATTGCCATTGTGCTGGCGGTGGCTCTGGCGGCGGTTTTGATTTACAAGAGCCGCTCCGCCGCAGCCGCGGAGGAGGCCGAAGCCCAGGCTCAGGCGGACGCCGTCATCACCCAGGAGCAGGAGTACAACGCCCTGTCCTATTACAACGGCTCCGCCACCCTCTCCTTCACCCTGGACGAGGCGGGCAGCTGGGTGTGGGCGGACGATCCCACCTTCCCCCTGAACCAAACCACCGTTACCGCCATCGTGGACCTTCTCACCAGCCTCACCCCCCAGCAGACCATCACCGACGGCGACACCCTGGAGGCCTACGGGCTGGATAACCCCTCCGCCACCCTCACCGCCTCGGGAGAGGACGGCGCGTCGCTGTCCCTCACCCTGGGCAAGACCACCACCGACGGGCAGAGCTACTACATGATGATGAACGGGGACGAGAGCACCGTCTACATCATCGCCGGCACCCTGTATAACTACCTCTCCACCCCCATCTACGACATGTGCATCCTGCCGGAGATCCCGGACATGGCGGAGGAGAACCTCAGCTCTGTCACCGTCCTGGGAACCGTCTCCACCACCCTCACCGCCTCTCAGGAGGAAACCGACACCGCCGGCGAAGCGGAGGAGGGCAGTGACGACGCCGATGCTGCCGAAGAGGACGCCGCCGTCACCGTCACCTGGACCGACAACCAGGGCACCGACGTAACGGACAACGAACTCCTCACGGCCCTTTTGACGGAGCTGGAAACCTTCACCCTGGACAAGTGCGCCGACTGGCGCCCCTCCGACGAGGCCGCCTCCATCTGCGGCTTTGACGCCCCCTCCGCCGTGGCGGAGATTGCCATGGGGGAGACCACTCTCACCATCACCGTAGGCGGCGCCACCCTGGACGGCACCGGCTACTATGTCCGTCTGGATGACGACACCACCATCTATCAGGCCACCACTGCCAACGTGGACACGCTGCTCTCCGTGGCCGCCGGCGGGATCGGGGCGTAACGCCCATCCCCATACATCCGAAGGAGGGACGCCCATGCGGGTATTGATCGTGGAGGACGAGGTGCGTCTTGCCCAGACGCTCCAGGACCTCATGGAAATGGAGGGCTACACCGCCGACGTCTGCCATGACGGCGAGGCGGGACTGGACAACGCCCTCAGCGGCATCTACGACGTGATCTTGCTGGATGTGATGCTGCCCAAGCTGGACGGGTTCACCGTGCTGCGGCGGCTGCGCTCGGCGGGCAGCGCCGTGCCGGTGCTGATGCTCACCGCCCGGGACCAGGTGGGGGACAAGGTGACGGGGCTGGACGCCGGCGCCGACTACTATCTCACCAAACCCTTTGAGCCCCGGGAGCTCACCGCCTGCGTCCGGGCCCTGACCCGCCGCCAGCCGGAGCTGCGCAACACCGACGCCCTCACCTGCGGGGACATCCGGCTGGAAAAGAGCTCCTTCTCCCTGTGCAAGGGGGAGCGGTCCGTGCGCCTTTCCCGCAAGGAGTTCGACATGATGGAACTGCTGATGCTCAACCAGCACCAGGTGGTCACCAAGGAGACCCTGCTTTTGAAGATCTGGGGCTACGAATCCGACGCCGAGGACAACAACGTGGAGGTGTACATCTCCTTCCTGCGCAAGAAGCTGGAGCACCTCCACTCCTCCGTGAAAATCCGCACCATCCGCATGGTGGGCTACTGCCTGGAGGAGGGCGCTTCCTGATTTTCCACGTTTTCCACGGCTTTTTCCACGTTTTCCACAGAGTTTTCGACATAAGGAAGGATTTTCCTCCATGATCCGGAAATTACAGCTAAAATTCGTGGCCATCTGCATGGTTCTGGTGACCGCAGTCCTGTCGGTGGTGTTCGGCGCGGTGTACATGGCCATGGGCCAGAACATCGAGGCCCTCAGCCGCCAGGTGCTCCAGCGGGTCATCGACGAGACCGCCACCTCCTCGGACGTCTCCCGGCCGGACATCAGCATCAACATCGGCGGGGACAAGGTGCTCTTGCCCTATTTCACCGTGGTGGTGCAGGAGCAGTGGGACGGGACCTACGTGGCCACCGTCACCGCCGGCACCTATGCCAACCTCAACAACACCGAGGAACTCCAGGACATCCTCACCGACTGCCTGTCCCAGAACCAGGCGGAGGGCGTGGTGCGGGAGTACGGCCTGCGGTACCTGCGCCAGGACAACCGCCTTTTCGGCTACAAGAACATCGCCTTTGTGGACATGTCCATGGAGCAGGCCACCTTGCAGAAGATGATGTACTCCTATCTGCAGATCGCCCTGGCGGCGCTGCTTTTGCTGCTGGGTGTCTCCGTGGTGCTCTCCCGGTGGGCCACCCGCCCGGTGGAAAAGGCCTGGCGCCAGCAGCGCCAGTTCCTCTCCGACGCCTCCCACGAGCTGAAGACCCCCCTGACGGTGATCCTCTCCAACGCGGAGATGCTCCAGTCCGCCCCCCTGGCCGACAAGCCCGCCCGCTGGGCGGACAACATCCGCTCCGAGGCCGGACGGATGAAGTCCCTGGTGGAGGAGATGCTGACACTGGCCCGGGCGGACAACATGGTCCGCACCGCCGTGATGGCGGAGGTCTCCCTCACCGACGTGGCGGGAGACTGTGCCCTGGCCTTTGAGCCGGTGGCCTTTGAGGCGGGCAAGCCCCTGACCTACGACATCGCCCCGGACATCACCGTGGAAGGGGACGCCGTGAAGCTCCGGCAGCTGATCGGCGTCCTGCTGGACAACGCCATCAAGTACGGCGCGGCAGGGGGCACCATCACCCTCTCGGTGCAAAAGACCGGCTCCAGCGCCCGGCTGACGGTGGCCAACCCCGGGGAGCCCATCCCGGCACAACAGCTGCCCCGCCTCTTTGAGCGGTTCTACCGGGCGGACGCCTCCCGGGGGGAGCAGTCGGGCTTCGGCCTTGGGCTGCCCATTGCCTCCACCATCGCCGCCGAGCACAAGGGTACCCTCAAGGCCGAGAGCGACGCCGTCTCCACCCGCTTCATTTTCACCATGCCGGTGAAAAAGTGAACAACCGTCCCAAGCGCCGCCCCCGGGCCCGGGGGCGGCGCTTTTCATATCCCGGAAAAGGTTCCCAGCCCGGCGGCGCTTTACAAACCGTAAGAAATTTGTAAGAATGTCCTTGAGAACTCTGTAAGAACTCCCTGCTATTGTGATGGCAGCTTCAAGGAGGGATTCCACATGAACGAGTGCATTCTGGTGGTGGACGACGATCCGGAGATCGTGGGGGCCATTGCCATCACCCTGGAGCGGGAGGGGTACCGGTGCCTCCGGGCCTACGACGGCCTCCAGGCCCTGGACCTTTGCCTGGATCCGGCGGTGCGGCTGATCCTCATCGACGTGATGATGCCCCGGCTGGACGGCCTCTCCGCCCTGATGCGCATCCGGGAGAAGCGGAATCTGCCGGTGATCGTCCTCTCCGCCAAAAGCGAGGACTCCGACAAGATTCTGGGCCTTTCCATGGGGGCCGATGACTACGTCACCAAGCCCTTTAACCCCCAGGAGCTCCTGGCCCGGGTGAAAAGCCAGCTGCGCCGGTACACCCAGCTGGGGGACGTCCACGCCCAGGAGCGTGCCGGGGTGCTGGTGAACGGCCGCCTCACCTACGACCCGGAGAGCCGCCAGCTCACCGCCGACGGGGAGGAGGTGCGCCTCACCGCCACGGAGACCAAAATCGTGGAGCTCCTCATGCGCCACCCCGGCCGGGTGTTTCCGGCGGAGGAGATCTACCGCCGGGTGTGGGGGGAGGAGACTGCCTACGCCTGCGAGAACACGGTGATGGTGCACATCCGCCGCATTCGGGAAAAAGTGGAACTCAATCCCAAAGAGCCAGATTACATCAAGGTGGTGTGGGGAATTGGATACAAAATGGAACGGCACGAACCACGATCCCGGTGAGGACGTGGAATACTATGTGGCCTCCCAGATCCAGGACGCCCTGGAGGGAGCGGAAGCGGCCCCCGGCGTCATACAGGTGACGCCCAAAAAACATCCCAGGTTCCGGGCCTGGACGGGCGTCCTGGCCCTGCTGGCGGGCTTTGCCCTGGTGGCGGGGAGCCTGCTCTCCGGCCTGGCGCAGTGGATCAACGGCAGCAATCAGGAGTGGTGGAAGTTGGACTGGCAGGAGACCGGATCCTTTCAATCGGCGGTCAGCGGCTATGTGCGGGACTTTCTGACCCTGGGAGCCGGAGGAGAGCTGGAGTGGTACGACACGGTGCTGGAGGGCACCGTCTGGGAGACCAACGGCGGCTGGTGGGGGGACACCGCCACCACCGAAACAGCGGAGGAAGCGGATACCAATACGGCGCCGGATGCCGGTTATCAATCGGATAAAAACGTCCTGTATCGGATCACAAAAGACGGCGAAGACCTCTATACCAACACCGACTGGTCTTTGGTCAATCCCAACTCCCTGCCGGAGGGGTACAACTTTCTGCTGACCTTTGAAAACGGCAAGGCCCAGGCCTGGAAGGACGGGGAGGAGCTGGACCTCTACGGCAACGGCATCTACACCCGGGAGAGCCCCTGGTACCTGCCCGGCTACGAGAACTTTACCGCCGGGGAGGATGTTGCGGGCGTGGAGGTGCGCATGGCGGTCCGGGAAGAGCCCATCCCCTATCTCCAGGGGCAGTACGCCAACGGGTATGTGTTTGACGGCAACCCCCTGTACAACCTATACCAGGGACTGGCGCAGGCCCGGACCTTTTATCTGGAGGCCGCCGTGGCCCTGGCGGCAGGTGCTGCCCTGCTGGTCCTCTCCCGGCACCTCCGGCAGGACCGGCGCCGGGCGGAGGCGGTTATCGCCGCCAAAACCGTGTATGTGGGAACGGAGCTGCGGTTTGCTGCGGTGGCGGTGTGCCTTATGTGGCTGATCTTTGGCTACACCGACCAGGGACGGCCCGTCTGGCTGCTGTTCCATTTTCTCTCCAGTATCGGGGACTTGTCTCCAGGCACCCTTTTACGGGAGTATCTTCCAACCGGCATCAGCATGGTTCTGGAAGACCTTCCTCTTCTGTTGATTCTCTGCCTGGTGCTCTGGCTCATCCACGTAGACCACCGGCATAACCCCAAGGAGAGACGGCGGGGATGGCTGCGGAGCCTTGTCCGCATTCTCCGGGACCGGACGCTGCGGCTGCCGGTGCAAAGGCACCTGCGGCGGTGGGCACTGACTCCGGCAGCGGCCATGGTCCTGGGGGCCGCAGCGATGTTCCTGCTCCTGGTGATTGGTGTAGAGTTGTTCTGGTGGAACGTATATTTTGCTTATATGCTGCTGACCATCCTGGGGTTTTTGCTGATACTGGCCCTTTGCATCCTCTCCGCCCGGCACCAGCTGTCCCTGGCCCGGGACATCGGGCGTTTGGCGGACCAAACGGCGGCCATCCGGGCCGGAAAGCTGGACGCCGCGGCGGAACTTCCTGCCGACACAGACCTCCATCAGATCGCGGAAGACCTCAACCACATCCAGGCAGGCCTCCAGCAAGCCCTGGCAGACCAGACCCGCAGCGAGCGGATGAAGGTGGAGCTGATCTCCAACGTCTCCCACGACCTGAAGACCCCCCTGACCTCCATCCTCTCCTATGCGGAACTGCTGCGCCAGGAGCCCCTGGAGGGGGCGGCGGCGGACTACGCCCGGATCATCGACGAGAAGGCCCAGCGCCTCAGGGCCATGGTCCAGGATGTGTTCGAGGTCTCCAAGGCGGCGGCGGACCAGCTGCCGGTGCACCTGGAGCGGCTGGACTTTGCCAAGCTGGTGCGCCAGACCCTGGCGGACATGGCGGATCCCATCGAAAAAAGCGGCCTGGCCTTCCGGGTGGAACTGCCGGAGGGGGAGGTACCCATCACGGCGGACGGTAAGCGGATGTACCGGGTGTTCCAGAACCTGATCCAAAACGCCCTGCAGTACGCCCTCCCCGGAAGCCGGGTGTATGTCACCCTCACGGTATCGGGAAGCCGGGCGGAGACGGCGGTGCGCAACACCTCCCGCCAGGAGCTGCCCAAGGGCGTGGACTTCACCGCCCGGTTCGTCCGGGGGGACGAGAGCCGCACCGACGGCGGCAGCGGCTTAGGGCTCTCCATCGCCAAGAGCTTTACCGAGGCCTGCGGCGGACAGTTCCGGGTGGAGACGGTGGCAGACCTCTTCACCGCGGCGGTGTCCTTTCCCCTGGCGGGGGAGGGCGCTCCCAAGGCATAACCATCCAACATAAACGAAGCCCCCGGCGGATGATCCGCCGGGGGCTTTTTCTCTATCTCCCGATACGGTCAAACCGGCTCAGCATCCGCCGTGGTGGCCCCGGCCGTGCTCCTGGCCATGGCCCGCTCCGGCGCCCTGTCCCGTTTCCTGAGAACCGGCGGGGACGTCGCTATCATCGCCCCCCAGGGCGGCGATGCGCGCCCGGATCTCCCGCATGGTCATCCCCTGGACCTCCTCCGCCGTGACGGTGGGATCCAGGGCACGGAGGGCAAGATAGGCGCTGTACTTGCCGTAGGAGAGGCCGCAGCTGTGGGCGTCGGACACGTCGCCGTAGTCCGCGGCGTAGCAGTGGGCGCCGGGGGTAGCGGCGGCGCAGGCCTCCACACCGGAGAGCAATTCTCCGCTCCCGTTTCCGGTGAGATCCACCACGGCGATGGACAGCTCCTCTCCCCGGGCAAGACACTCCGTGACGGTGCCGCTGGAGAGGATCTCCTCCAGCGCCGTCCGGTAATCCCGGAACCGCACGTTGAGCGCCGCGGCCAGGGCCTCTCCGTCGTCGCCCAGGCCCTCCAGGGACAGCACCCGGTCAAAGCGGTTCACCTCCAGCTCCACCGAGGGGTTGATGTCCACGCTGATGACGGCGGTGGGGGTGAAATAGGCCCGCCAGCCTCCCAGCGTCACCACCACCACCGCAAAACAGGCAGCCGCCATC
This sequence comes from uncultured Oscillibacter sp., assembly GCA_905200545.1. Classification (GTDB taxonomy): domain Bacteria; phylum Bacillota; class Clostridia; order Oscillospirales; family Oscillospiraceae; genus Oscillibacter. The sequence goes on along the minus strand of CAJKKQ010000006.1, from coordinate 27,412 downwards.
AGGGGACGGAGCCGTTTTCGCCGCCGGACCTGACAGGCCACGGCGGCCCGGGTGCGATCCTTCACCTCCTCCGGCGCCCGGAGGGCGTCAAAGGTCTCCCGCATCTCATGTTCCATCCCCGTCACCTCCCAGCTTTTGGCGCAGCAGCTCTTTGGAGCGGGTGAGCAGCGTATAGACGGTGTTGACGTTCTTCCCCAGCAGGCGGCCGATCTCCGGAGCGGTGTATCCCTCGTAGTAGTGCAGGTATACCACGTCCCGGTATTTCTCCGGCAGGGCCTGCACCGCCTCCATCACCTCCCGGTGGTCCGGGGGCAGGGGGGCGGGCTGGTCTCCCAGGGCCTCCAGGGGCACCGTGGGTGCGCGGCGGAAGCGGCGCAGCAGATCCCGGCAGGCGTTCACCGTCACCCGGATGAACCACGCCTTCTCATGCTCCGGCCCCCGAAAACTGCCCGGCCGCAGGGCGTACTTCAAGAACACCGTCTGGAAGATATCCTCGGTGTCGGCGTGGTTTTTCAAATGAACCGTGCAGATCCGCCACACGGTGTCGGCGTACTGCTCCACGGCCCGGTCCACCTCCGCTTCGCTGCGCATGGCAAGCCCCCGTCTCTTAGTTTCTGCAGCCTCCCCGGCTGTGGCCCCAGTGGCCGCCGGTACCCAGATGATCGCATACGCCGTCACCGTCCGCGTCCACGTAGTACTGCCCGTGGCCGCAGGTGCCGGTACCCAGGTTGTCGCATACTCCATCGCCGTCCGCGTCCACGTAGTTCCATCCCCGGCCCGCGCACCCGGTACCGGCACTGCCGGCACCGTGGTGTCCGCCTGCCGCCAGGGCGGCTGTTGCGCACAGCCCCAGAGCCAGCACCAGGGCGATGAATATGGCAAGACCTTTTTTCATGCAGATTCCTCCTCGTTTTCAACGGGCATCCCGTGCCTCTTTCCTTCAACACCGCTCCGGCAGGGGAAATCCATTCACGGGGAGAAAAAAATTATTCCTGGTGGTGGACTTTGCTGTCCATGAGGCCCTTGTCCACGCAGAAGAAGGTGAACTCTCCCGTGGCCAGAAGCCTCCCGCCCTCGCCCACGATGTCCACCGCGGTGAGCACCGTGGACTTGCCCCGGTGGCGCACGGTGGCGATGGCCCGGACCACGCCCTGGGACTGGTTGCGCAGGAAGTGCAATGCGCTGGTTTGGGTGACATAATACCGTCCGTCGGTGTGGGCGGCGGCACCGGTGGCGTTGTCCGCCAGGGTGTAGATGGCGCCGCCGTGTACCATGCCGTAGGGGTTGCAGCTCTCCGGCCGGATGGTCAGGGCGAACACCGCCCGGTCCGGCTCCACGGACTCCAGCTCCATATAGTTGTGCAGCATGAAAGCATTGCGCTCCAAGCGGCTGCGGGTCTTTTCTTCCAGTTCGTTCATATGAATCCTCCATGGTTGATATCCCGCTTAGTGTACCACGGCGCCGGTTTTTTTTCCACATTTTTTGCCTTTGGGGTTGACAAACGGGTTCCGCCGTATATACTGAACATATGAACAATCATTCAATCATTCAAACGAGGGAGGGCTGCCCATGGAGGATCGCTACAACGTGGAGTGCTGCGACTTTATCCACGCCCACGAGGACATCGTGGAGAAAGTCCGGCAGGTGATGCCGGGGGAGGACACCCTCTACGACCTGACGGAGCTGTTCCGGATCTTCGGGGACTCCACCCGGGTGCGGATTTTGTACGTGCTCTTTGAATCGGAGATGTGCGTGTGCGACATTGCGGCGCTGCTGGGCATGACCCAGTCCGCCATCTCCCACCAGCTGCGGGCCTTGAAGAGTGCCCGGCTGGTGAAGTCCCGCCGGGAGGGGAAGACGGTGTTCTACTCTCTGGCGGACGACCATGTGAAGGCCATCATCAACCAGGGGCTGGAGCATGTCAGCGAGTAAGTTTTCCACAGAAATTTATTTTTAGGGGGAATCTCATCATGAAAAAGCGCTTCAATCTCACGGATCTGGACTGTGCCAACTGCGCCGCCAAAATGGAGACGGCTATCAAGAAGATCGACGGCGTCCACGACGCCACCGTCAGCTTCATGACCCAGAAGATGACCATTGACGCCGACGACGACCGCTTTGCCGAGATCATGAAAGAAGTGGTGGCGGTGTGCAAAAAGGTGGAGCCGGACTGCGTCATCAACCTGTAAGTGCATCCATTCCGGAGAAAGCGGCGATGCCGCTTTTTTCGGCTCCAAATCCCCGGCGGGGGAAAAATCCTGAAGTTTCCTTTTGGAAAAGGAGGCCGTTTTCATGGGCAATCTCTCCAAAAAACAAAAAAAGATGCTCCGGCGCATTCTGATCGCCGCGGCGCTGCTGGCGGTGCTGGCGCTGGCAGGACCCCGGCTCACCATCCCGCTGTGGCCGCTGTACCTGATCCCCTACGCCGTCATCGGCTGGGATGTTCTGTGGAAGGCCATCCGAAACATCGCCCATGGCCAGGTCTTTGACGAGAACTTCCTGATGGCTCTTGCCACCGTGGGCGCCTTCTTCACCACCGAGTACTCCGAGGCGGTGTTCGTCATGCTCTTCTACCAGGTGGGCGAGCTCTTCCAGGACTACGCCGTGGGCAAGTCCCGCCAATCCATCGCCGCCCTCATGGACATCCGGCCGGATACCGCCAACCTGGAAAAGGCGGACGGCACCGTGGAAGAAGTGGACCCGGAGGACGTGGCGGTGGGGGACATCATCGTGGTGAAGCCCGGGGAGCGGATCCCCCTGGACGGGGACGTGGTGGAGGGCACCTCCACCCTGGACACCGCCGCCCTCACCGGCGAGTCCGTGCCCCGGGACGCCGGGGTGGGGGACAGCGTCCTCAGCGGCTGCGTCAACCAGGCGGGGCTGCTGCGGGTGCGGGTCACCAAGCCCTACGGGGAGTCCACCGTGGCCCGGGTGCTGGACCTGGTGGAAAACGCCAGTGAGAAAAAGTCCCGCTCCGAGCAGTTCATCACCCGCTTTGCCCGGTACTACACCCCCTGCGTGGTGCTCTCCGCCGCGGCCCTCTTTGCCGTGCCCTCCATTTTGCTGGCGGTGCTGCCGGGGGAGAGCCTTCCCGGCTTCCTGCTGGGCACGGATTGGTTAGGCTGGCTCCACCGGGCCCTCATCTTCCTGGTGATCTCCTGCCCCTGCGCCCTGGTGATCTCCGTGCCGCTGAGCTTCTTCGGCGGCATCGGCGGCGCCGGCAAGTGCGGCATCCTGGTAAAGGGCGGCAACTACCTGGAGGCCCTGGCCAAGGCGGAGACGGTGGTCTTCGACAAGACCGGGACGCTGACCCAGGGGACCTTCACCGTGGCGGCGGTGCATCCCGAGGCCGCCTTTACCCAGGAGGCGCTGCTGGAATACGCGGCCCTGGCGGAGCAGTGGTCCGACCACCCCATCGCCCAGTCCCTGCGGGAGGCCTGCAAGCCCCCCCTGGACGCCGGGCGGGTCACCGACGTGGAGGAGCTGGCGGGCCTGGGGGTTAGGGCCCGCGTGGACGGCCGGGAAGTGGCCGTGGGCAACGCCCGTCTCATGGAGCGCCAGAGCGTCAACGCCCTGCCCTGTGAGCTGCCGGGCACCATCGTCCATGTGACGGTGGACGGGTTCTACGCCGGGCACATCGTCATCTCCGACCTGCCCAAGGCCGACGCCAAGGACGCTATTACCGCCCTGAAGGCCGCCGGGGTACGCCGCACCGTCATGCTCACCGGCGACGCCCGGGAGGTGGCCGCCGCCGTGGCGGCGCAGCTGGGGGTGGATGAGTTCCACGCGGAGCTCCTGCCTGCCGACAAGGTGGCGCTGACGGAACAGCTCCTTGCCTCCACAGCCCCGGGCACCAAGCTGGCCTTCGTGGGAGACGGCATCAACGACGCCCCGGTCCTCACCCGGGCAGACATCGGCATCGCCATGGGTGCCATGGGCTCCGACGCCGCCATTGAAGCGGCGGACATCGTCCTCATGGACGACAAGCCCTCCAAGATCGCCCAGGCCATGGCCATTGCCCGCAAGACGGTGCGGATCGTCCGGGAGAACATCGTCTTTGCCCTGGGGGTCAAGGCCGCGGTGCTGATCCTGGGCGCTTTGGGAGACGCCACCATGTGGGCGGCGGTGTTTGCCGACGTGGGCGTGGCGGTCATCGCCATTTTGAACGCCATGCGGGCTTTGCGGGTGCCCAAGATGGACGGGGAGAAAAACGTCTGAGAAAACCAGAAAAGGACCGGAGAAAATCTCCGGTCCTTTTTTTATGCTGTTTTGGGCTTCCGGACGGGGGCGTAGCCGTACTTTCTCCGGCCCCAGAGCAAAAAGCCCACAGAGACCGCCAATCCCAGGCATTCCGCCGCCGGAACCGCCAGCCAGATGCCCGGCTTTCCCAAAAGCTGCGGCAGCACCAGCAGCATCCCCACCAGAAAGAGGAAGGTCCTGGTAAAGGAGATCAGGGCGGACACCAGCCCGTCGGAAAATGCGGTGAAGAGGGAGGAGGCAAAGATGCTCACCCCCATCAGCAAAAAGGAGCCCGCGTAGAGTGGGAAGCCCTCCATGGTGATGGCGTAGACGGCGCTTTCTGCCTGGGTGAAGGCCTCCAGGCACAGCCCGATGCTCATGCGGGAGAGCACATAGGCCCCCAGGGAGCACACCGCCACGAAAATGAGGCAGCACCGGAAAATCCCCCGCAGCTGGGGGAGATCCTGGGCGCCGTACTTGTAGCTGACCACCGGAGCCACCCCCATGGAAAAGCCGAAGAACACCGCCGTCAGCACGAACTGGAAGTACATGACGATGGTGATGGCCGCCACGCCGTCCTCCCCCCAGTAGCGCAGGAAGAGGATGTTGAAAAGGAAGGTGGTGACGGCGTTGGCGATGTTGGTGACCATCTCCGAAGAGCCGTTGCCGCAGGTCTTTGCCAGCATAGGCCAGTCTGCCCGGAAGGGCACGAAATAGAGGGATCCCCGGCGATTGAGGAAAAAATACACCGTGCCCGCCACCGCCGGGATGCAGTAGCCGATGACGGTAGCCACGGCGGCCCCGGCGATGCCCATGTCCAGGGGGCCCATGAAGGTGATGTCCAGCACCACGTTGGCAAGGCCTCCGGCCACGGTCAGCCCCAGGCCCAGCCCGGGAAGGCCCGCCGTGACAAAGAGCACCTGATAGGCCGTCTGCAAAAAGAAGGCCGGGGCGAACCACAGCAAAATCCGGGTGTAGGTGCGGCACAGGTCCATCTGGGCGGGACTGGTGCCCAGCAGGCGCAAAATCTCATCCAGAAAGAGATTGCCCAATACCAGAAACACCGCGCCCACCACTGCCGATACCGCCACCACGCAGGAAAAATCCCGCCGGGCCTCCCGGTCCTTTCCCTCTCCCATCTTCCGGGCGATGACGGCGCTGCCCCCGGAGGCAAGCATGATCCCCAGGGCCATCTGCAGGCAGTTGAGGGGATAGGCCATGTTGACGGCGGAGAGGGCCAGCGTCCCCACGTACCGGGAGATGAAGATGCCGTCCACAATGGTGTACAGGGACAAAAACACCATCATCACCATGTTGGGCAGGGCAAAGCGCAGCAGGGAGAGGGGCGTGAAGGCGCGGGAGAGGGCATTATCCATGCCGCACCTCCTGGGCAAAAGCGGCGGTAAAGGCCAGCTGCCCCGTCACCACCGCCTGGGCCGCCTGGGCGCCGATGGCCTCCAGGGCCCGGTCCTCCATGGCGTACAAATCCGCCAGCTGCTCCCGGGCATAGGCGCGGCCCTCCGGGGTGAAGAAGATGCGCTTCTCCTTTTTGTCCCGGCCGGTGTCCAGGCGCACATAGCCCCGGCGCTCCAACTCCTTGACCACAGTGTGCACCGTCTGCTTGGGCAGCAGCCACCCTTCGGTGATCTCCTTTTGGGTGACGCCGTCCCGCAGGTCCAGGGCGTAGAGGGTCATCATGGTGTTGTAGCTCATGCCGTGGCATCGGGCCCATTCGCCGTACAGCTCCGTCTGGCGGCAGATGCAGGTGCAGATGATCTCGTTTTGTTCTCTGGCAGTCATGGTCGTCTCCTTGTGTCACGTACTTAGTACGGATTGGGACTATATGATAGTACGAAACAGGACTATTGTCAAGGGGCGGCAGAATGTTCATGAAATCTCCATGATTTTCTGCCGCCCCTATGATACAATCCCTCTCCATCACACGTGGGATTTTCCCAAAAGGAGGGAGCGCCCATGCTGCCAAAGGGCATCACCGGATTTTATGACCGCACCCAGTCCCCGCCTCCCATGCTGGAGGAGAAACTGTTCGACTGCTTCTGCTACGCCCTGGCCCGGGCCCATGACGGCAGTGTCCTTTCCGTAGACCACGACACCGCCGGAAAGAATTTTTACGCCGCCCACATGGAGCTCCGCCATACTCCCTGGGTGCTTCTGGTGAATGCCTACCACCCCTACGGGGCCTTTGCCCCATCCCTGGATGCCTGGCCCCTAGCGTTTGGGGACCCGCCCGTTGATCCCACCCCTTTCTGGCCGGAGCTGCAATGGATGAAACCGGCGCAGCTGGGGCAGGACTGGCATGATTGCGTCAGGGAGCTGGGGGAGGCGGAGATGGCGCAGATCCGCGATTGGAACCCCCGCACCGTGGGGGAGATCCTGTTCAACTTCTGGGATTAAAGCAAAGGAGACCTGAGATGAACCCCGACAAGACGCATCTTTACAAGGAGGAACGCCGCCAGCCGGTGCCGAAGGAGCCTGCTCCCCGCCGCAGGAAATCCAAAACCGCGTCCTCCTCCAACAGCCGGCGGCGCGCAGACCACAAGCACGCCTACCGGAAGATTATCCTCCACTACGGCAGCAATGCCTTCTGCTGGGGGCGGCAGTGTCAGCTGTACGGCAGGATCGACGATGCCTACAAGGCCTCCAGCTGGGGGACCGGGGAATTTCGGATCACCGCCCCCTGGGAGCGGGGCAGCTGGGAGGACTTTTGCCTTGGTGAGATCCATCAGCGGTATCCCGACGTTCCCATTCTGACCTTGCAGAACCGGCAGTGGAACCTATGGCCGTAAAAAGGACCACCAGGCCGTTGGCCTGGTGGTCCTTTGCACAATCGGGGTTCATATTGTGGAAAACAGGGCCCTTTTCACCGGATTTTCCGTTATGCAGGCGGATCTCCGGGGATCGTCCTCCACAACCAATGCTGTTTTGTGGAGGAAGCCTTACTCCAGGCCCTCCAGCTCTTCCTGCCACAATGCCGCCACCGCGTCCGACGGCATCCGCCGCGTCGGCGCAAAGTCCGCTCTGCTTCGTTTCCGCCTGCGGCGAAATCTCCGCCCGCTCCCCTGCGCTTCCTTTCCCCGGCTCAAACGCTTCGCTGGTTTGATCCGGGGGCCCCGGTCTGGCGACTGGCGGGAGAAAGTACCTGCTTACTCCAGGCCCTCCAGCTCCTCCTGCCACAGTGCCGCCACCGCGTCCGACGGCATCCGCCGCGTCGGCGCAAAGTCCCCTCTGCTTCGTTTCCGCCTGCGGCGAAACCTCCGCCCGCTCCCTTGCGCCTCCTTTCCCCACAAAATCTTCGATTTTGCGGGGGCCCCGGTTTGGCGACTGGCGGAAGAAAGTACCTGCTTACTCCAGGCCCTCCAGCTCCTCCTGCCACAGTGCCGCCACCGCATCCGACGGCATCCGCCAGTCGCCGCGGGGGGACAGGGCCACGGAGCCCACCTTGGGGCCGTCGGCCAGGCAACTGCGCTTGAACTGCTGGGAGAAGAAGCGGCGGTAGAAGCTCCGCAGCCACTTGAGCAGCACGTCCCGGCTGTAGCGCTTGGCGAAGGCCGTCTCCGCCAGCCGCAGCACCTTCCGGGGACCGAAGCCCCAGCGGATGGCGTAGTACAAAAAGAAGTCGTGGAGCTCATAGGGGCCCACCAGATCCTCCGTCCTCTGGGAGATCTCCCCCTGGACGGCGGGCAGCAGCTCCGGAGACACCGGGGTATCCAGAATATCCGTCAGGACGCCGGAGAGCTGGGGATCCTCGGACTCCTTGTCGTCGGAGATGAAGCTCACCAGATGCCGCACCAGCGTCTTGGGAATGCCGGCATTGACGGCGTAGTTGCTCATGTGGTCGCCGTTGTAGGTGCACCAGCCCAGAGCCAGCTCGCTGAGGTCCCCGGTGCCGATGACAAGACCGCCGGTGGCGTTGGCGATATCCATGAGCACCTGGGTCCGCTCCCGGGCCTGGGCGTTCTCATAGGTGACGGAGTGATCCTCCGGGTCGTGGCCGATGTCCTTGAAGTGGCTGCGGACGCTGCCCGAGATATCCACCGTCCGCAAGGTGGCCCCCAGCCGCTCCGCCAGCAGCACCGCGTTGGACTTGGTGCGGTCGGTGGTGCCGAAGCAGGGCATGGTGACGGCGATGATGTCCGTGGTGGGACGGTCCAGCATCTGCATGGCCAGGGCCGTGATCAGCACCGCCAGCGTGGAGTCCAGACCCCCGGAGAGGCCCACCACGGCGGTTTTGGCCCCGGTGTGCTCCAGCCGCTTTTTCAGGCCCAGGGCCGCGATGCACAAGATCTCGCTGCACCGCGCCTCACGGCTCTCCGCGTCCTCCGGCACAAAGGGGGTGGGGGAGATGTGGCGGGTAAGGCGGGTCTTGGTGAGGTCCATGTCGAAGTTCACCCGCCAGATCTCCGGATCCTGTTTGAAAGAGGCATAGGTGTTCATCCGGCGGCGCTCCGCCGCCAGCTTCCCAACGTCGATCTCGCTGATGGTGAGGCCCGTGGCAAAGCGGCGCTCTGAGAGCAGCGCGCCGTTTTCGGCAATCATATTGTGTCCGGCGAAGACCAGGTCCGTGGTGGACTCGCCCTCTCCGGCGTCGGCGTAGACATAGCCGCACACCAGACGGCCGGACTGCCCCGTCACCAGGGAGCGGCGGTAGGCGGCCTTGCCCACCGTCTCATTGGAGGCGGAGAGGTTCAAAAGGATGGTGGCACCCTGCCGGGCCAGGACGGCAGAGGGAGGCTCCGGGGCCCACAGGTCCTCGCAGATCTCCACGCCGATGACCAGATCGTCCATACCGGTGCAGGCAAAGACGCTGCTGCAGTTGAGGCTTACCTCCTGGCCGCAGAGGGTCAGGTTGTGGTCCACGCCGTCGGGACCGCCGGAGGGGGTGAACCAGCGCTGCTCGTAAAACTCCCCGTAATTGGGCAGGTACGTCTTGGGTACCAGGCCCAAAATCTCTCCTTTTTGTATAACAGCAGCACAATTATACAGTTTGTTATTCCATTTATCCCGTACCGGCAGGCCAAGAGCCGTCACCATGTCCAGATTTTTTGTGGCTTCCAGGATGGTGCGCAGGCCCTCCTCGGCGCCCCGCAGCAGCGTCTCCTGCAAAAACAGGTCGCCGCAGGTGTAGCCGGTGAGGCACAGCTCCGGCAGGGCCAGCACCTTGACCCCCTGCTTGTCCGCCTCCCGCATGAGGGTAAAGATCTGCTCGGCGTTATAGCGGCAGTCCGCCACATGGATCTTGGGCGTACCGGCGGCCACTTTCACAAATCCGTCTTTCATGGATACAAACCTCCTTGTAAGCGCGTGTTCCGTTATGGGATATTTTACACCGCCGGGTGCGGATTTACAAGGCGCAGACGGGGTTGATTCTTTTGCCGCTCTCTGGTATGCTGAGGATACAAACTGCATCCCCCGGCTGCCTCCGGCGGCCGGATGTGTCCGGAGACGGCTTCAGGCCGCCGCCGGATTTTTTTATCAAACCAAAAGGAGGCTTTCCCATGTCTTTTCAGCTGCGTCCCTATTTCCCCCCGGATTTCTCCGCCCTGTCCGGCGCCCCGGAGGTGAAGCTGTGCCCCGCCCCGGCGGACGGGGTGGCCCCGGAGGGGTACCACGCCATGAGCATCTTTCCGGAGTATTTCAAGATCGGCGGCACGTGGCACCTGGCATCAGAGAGCCGCATGGACTGCGTGGCGGTGTGGGAGGATGGCCGGGTGGCCGTTCGGGAATTCCGCCGTCTGCGCCGGGGGGACCTGGTGGCGGTGGGCCGCACGGAGCAGGGGGAGGAGGGCATCCTGGTACACCCCGACGGCTTCCGGGAGCAACGCCGGGAAGGGGACCTCTTTGCCTTCCGGCAGGGCCGCTCCCGGGAGACGGCCTTTTCCCGGGACTACGACGAGCTCTATGAGCTGCTGCGCCATGAGCGTGACCACGGCAAGGTGGTGTGGGTGATGGGCCCCGCCTTCGCCTTTGACCACGACGCCCGGGACGCCTTCGCCCGGCTGGTGGAGGGGGGCTACGTCCACGCGGTGCTGGCGGGCAACGCCCTGGCCACCCATGACCTGGAGGCCGCCTACCGCTCCACCGCCCTGGGCCAGAATATCTACACCCAGGAGAGCCAGCCCCTGGGCCACTACAACCATCTGGACACCATCAACGCCGTGCGGCGCTGGGGCTCCATTCCCGCCTTTTTGAAAGGGGAGCACATCGATAACGGCATCATCTGGGCCTGCGAGAAGATGGGGGTGCCCTACGTGCTGGCGGGCTCCATCCGGGACGACGGCCCCCTGCCCCCGGTGATCGGCAACGTCTACGAGGCCCAGGATGCCATGCGCGACCAGGTCCGGGGCGCTACCACCGTCATCTGCATGGCCACCACCCTCCACACCATCGCCACCGGCAACATGACCCCCTCCTTCCGGGTGCTGCCGGACGGCACCGTGCGCCAGGTGTATTTCTACTGCGTGGACATCTCGGAGTTCACCGTCAACAAGCTCTCGGACCGGGGCAGCCTCTCCGCCCGGGGCATCGTCACCAATGTCCAAGACTTCATTGTGAACCTCAGCAAGGGCCTGGGACTGATGTAAAAAACAACACAAGAAAGACCGCCTTTCGGCGGTCTTTCTTGTGTGTGTGTTTAGGAGGGAGAAAACGCATCGGGTTTGGGAGGACCCTTTGCTTGATGATTAAGATACCCGCAAATCTTTGCAGAATTATGATAGCTGTGTGAACAGTTTGTGAATGTTTGAAAAAAAACGGCTTTTTTGAAATTTATATTTGTAGTATTTTTCGTTTTCTCCCAAAAAGATCAAGATGCCGCCCGCTTCCTTGGGTCTCCTCTCCCCACGGGACCCGCTTCGCTGGGCTCCCGCGGGGGCCCCGTTTTATTTATATTTCTGGCTTTCCGCCACCGCCATCTCATCGCAGCGGTTGTTATAGGGGTTCTCCGCGTGGCCCTTGACCCAGTGGGTGCGGACGGTGTGGGTATCACACAGATCCAGCAGGCGCTCCCACAGATCCGGGTTCAGGGCGGGTTTCTTGTCGCTTTTCACCCAGCCCCGGGCCCGCCAGCCCTTGGCCCAGCCCTTTTCCAGGGCATCGATGACATACTTGGAGTCCGACCACAGCTCCACCTGGCAGGGCTCCTTCAAAAGCTCCAGAGCGGAGATCACGGCGGTGAGCTCCATGCGGTTGTTGGTGGTGTTGGCCTGGCCGCCGGAAATTTCCCGTTTGTGAGGGCCATACATCAAGATGGCTCCCCAGCCCCCGGGACCCGGGTTCCCGGAGCAGGCGCCGTCGGTATAGATGGTGACAGTTTTCATATAGGTTCGATTCCTTATTCTGAGTTTCATGCTGATGCGCAGGCAGAACAGCCGGAGCCAAATCAGCAGGCGATCCTGGAGGTCCCACGCCTGATCCCGCGCTTTGGGTATGCAGAACCAGCGTCCTCCGAAGTGTAAGGACATGATACAATGGATTACCAGAAAATACAACGAGAAAACCGTCAGTGCCAGGCCGACCAGTATGCGCAGGACTTCCATGGATACTACCTCACAGGTGGTATTATAACATATTTGCTCTCTATTTGCATACTATTAGTTATTATTTGATAATTTTAAAGGCGTATATTTTGCAGGATATCTTGTTTACACTTGTTATCGAGGTGTTGCTGCATGGATATGCGCCACTACAAGGAATGGGTCAAAATCGGACTAAACATTCTCTATTACCGAAAAGAACGCCATCTGACCCAGCAGCAGCTGGCAGATGAGTGCGGGGAAGATGGCATCAGCCGGGCTTTTATCCAGCGGATCGAAACCGGGGTCAGTTCCTGCAGTTTGGATACCCTCATGGACATTGCCAAGGCGCTGGACGTGCCCTTGTACAAGTTATTTGAATTCAAGGAGTGAGCGCAGCTGTCCGGCTGCGCTTTTTTCTTTTGAACGATCTCTCCAAGGGGATCCACCCCCATTTTCTTTTTGAAACATCAAAAAGAAAATCGCCGTGGACGGTGAAAAGAAAAAATGTTTTCCGCCGCAAGGCTCCGCCATGCGGCGAATACGGAAGTCTCCTCAGACACTGCTGAGTAAGCTCGTCCATCTTTTGCCGGGTGCGCCCCAGTCCGGAAGTTGCAGTACTGCATCCCCGCACCAAAACCCTGGCAGGCAGACGGGATGGTTTTCGAAAGGCCTATGCTTCTATTCCCGCGCGTTCCGCTTCGCTACGCGCTGCCGGGTTCTGAAATTTCAGGCCAGCGGCAGCGAAAAGAGCAGCAAATCCATCCGATAAACACCCCAGATTTGGTGCGCACCGCCGCCTGCGGGGGAAACGCATCCTGTTATCACAATGTCCGGCGCACTCAGCAGAATATGACGGGGCTTTCACAGCAGCGTCTGAGAAGACCCCCGTATTGACGACAAGACGGCCAAAATAGGCCGTCTTGGTCGTTACAGCGCCTTTTCTTTTGGACCGTCCACGGCCCGTTTTCTTTTGGGCAAGACCAAAAGAAAATGGGGGGTGGAGCCCTCATAGATAAAAGTAAAGATCTTCAAAAAAGAGAGAGCGTGGTTTCCCACGCTCTCTCTTTATGATTTAAATTCTCCCGGCGTATATGCCCAGGATCATCAGCAGCAGAAGGAGCACAAAGACGCCGCAGATCATCAAAGCGGCTTTCTGCCGGGGGCTTTTGGGCCGGCTGGTACGGAAGCGGCCCTGTCGGATTTTTTTCATCCGGTAGGCGTTGAAAAGAGAGACCAGTCCAAATGCCACCAGAGCGGAGATCATGTATTTTCCCAGCTGGTCGGCACCGGCAGTGGCCGGATTCCGAAAATAAGGATACCAGTAGTACATCTTATCTCTCCTTTCCGCATACGGACAAGGGGATCCTTTTTATGCCTCCGTCTCGCCCTCCGGAGCCGCGGTCTGCGCCGTCTCCTCCACGGGGGCGGCGGTATCCGTGCTCACCTCGTCGGCGCTCTGGTCCTCATGATCGGTGAGGGCCATGGCGATCACCTGGTCGCCCTCCTCCTTGAAGCGCATGACGATGACGCCCTGGGTGGACCGGCCAGCCGTGCGGATGTTGTCCACGGCGGTGCGGATCAGGATGCCGCCCTGGGTCACCAGCAGCAGGTCCTCGGATCCGTCCACCACCTTGATGCCCACCACGCCGCCGGTCTTTTCCGTGACGGCGTAGTTGCGGATGCCCAGGCCGCCCCGGCCGGTGATGCGGTACTCTTCCACGGGCGTGCGCTTGCCGTAGCCGTTCTCCGTGATGGAGAGGACGGTCTTTCCGGCCCGGGCCCGGGCGGCGCCTACCACGTAGTCGCCCTCCCGGAGGCGGATGCCCCGGACACCCATGGCGTCACGGCCCATGGGCCGCACGTCGTTTTCGTCGAAGCAGATGGCCTGACCGTCGTGGGTGGCAATGAGGATCTTCCGGGTACCGTCAGTCTCCCGGACGGAGATCAGCTGATCCCCCTCGTCCATCCGCAATGCCCGGATGCCGCTGGCGCGGATATTTTTCAGGGTGCTCACCGGCAGGCGCTTGACGGTGCCGTTGCGGGTGACCATCACCAGGAACAGGTTTTCGTTGTCCAGCTCCCGGGTGTGGATCATGGTCTGGATCTTCTCCCCCTGCTCCACCTGGAGGATGTTGACGATATTGGTGCCCTTGGCGGTCTTGCCGGACTCGGGGATCTGGTAGCCCTTCTTCCGGTAGACCTTGCCGGTATCGGTGAAGAAGAAGAGGTAGTCGTGGGTGGAGGCGGTGAAGAGGTCCGTCACCACGTCCTCTTCCCGGGTGGTGATGCCCTTCTTGCCCATGCCGCCCTTACTCTGGGCGGTGTACTCGCTGACGGGGGTGCGCTTGATGTAGCCCGCCTGGGTGAGGGTGAAGACGCACTCCTCCTCCTCGATGAGATCCTCGATGTCGATCTCATCCTCCACGTCCTGGATCTCGGTGATGCGGTCGTCGCCGTACTTATCGGCAATGGCGGTGAGCTCTTCTTTCAGGATCTGGCGCACCAGGCCCTCGTCGGAGAGGACCTTCTGATACCAGGCGATCTTCTCCTCCAGCTCCTTGTATTCGTTTTCCAGCTTCTCCCGGTTCAGGCCCTGGAGGGCGATGAGCCGCATGTCGCAGATGGCCTGGGCCTGGATGTCGTCCAGGCCGAAGCGGGCCATGAGGTTATCCTTGGCGTTGTCGTAGCTGGAGCGGATGATCTTGATGACCTCGTCGATGTTGTCCTGGGCGATCAGCAATCCCTCCAGCAGGTGGGCACGCTCCTGGGCCTTTTTCAGGTCGTACCGGGTGCGGCGGACGATGACCTGCTCCTGGAAGGCCACGTACTGGTCCAAAATGTGGCGCAGGGAGAGGATCCGGGGCTGGAGCTTGCCGTCCACCTCCACCAGGGCCAGCATGTTGATGGCAAAGGTGGTCTGCAGCTGGGTCTGGGCAAAGAGGCGGTTCAACACCACCTGGGGATTGGCGTCCCGCTTGAGCTCGATGACGATGCGCATGCCGTTTCGGTCGGACTCGTCCCGGATGTCGGAGATGCCCTCCAGGCGCTTGTCCTCCACCTGCTCGGCCATGTTCTTGATGAGCATGCGCTTGTTGACCTGGTAGGGGATCTCGGTGATGACGATGCGGGTGCGGTCCTTGCCGAACTCCTCAAACTCGTGGCGGGCACGGATCACCACCCGGCCACGGCCGGTGGCGTAGGCCTGGCGGATGCCGCTGCGGCCCATGATGATGCCTTTCGTGGGGAAGTCCGGGCCCTTGACGTACTGCATGAGATCCGCCAACGTGGCCTCGGGATTGTCCAGCACGCAGATGACGGCGCCGATGACCTCCCGCAGGTTGTGGGGCGGGATGTTGGTGGCCATGCCCACGGCGATGCCGGCGGAACCGTTGACCAGGAGGTTGGGGAACCGGGAGGGGAGGACCTTGGGCTCCTTGCGGGTCTCGTCGAAGTTGGGGTCCCAGTCCACGGTGTCCTTTTCAATGTCCCGGAGCATCTCGTCCGCCATACGGGCAAGACGGGCCTCGGTGTAACGGTAGGCAGCCGGGGGATCGCCGTCCACGGAACCGAAGTTGCCGTGGCCGTCCACCAGCACATAGCGCATGGAGAAGTCCTGGGCAAGGCGCACCAAGGCGTCGTAGACAGAGGCGTCTCCGTGGGGGTGGTAGCGGCCCAGCACGTCGCCCACGGCAGTGGCGCACTTGCGGAAGGCATGGTCGTAGGTGAGGTTATCCTCATACATGGCGTAGAGGATCCGCCGGTGGACGGGCTTGAGGCCGTCCCGCACGTCCGGCAGGGCCCGGCCCACGATGACGCTCATGGCGTACTCGATGTAGGATTTCTCCATCTCGGGAACCAGAGGAGATTCCACGATCTTCTGATCGGGATACCGGATCTCCTCGGGATCGTATTGGGGTTTCTTAGACATGACGGTATTCTCTCCTCAATAATCCAGATTCACGGCGTACTTGGCGTTCTTCTCGATGAACTCCTTCCGGGGCTCCACCTTTTCTCCCATGAGGATGGTGAAGGTCTCGTCGGCTTTCACGGCGTCGTCCAGGGTGATGCGCCGCAGCGTCCGCTTCTCCGGATCCATGGTGGTCTCCCACAGCTCGTGGGGGTTCATCTCGCCCAGACCCTTGAACCGGGAGATGTCCACCTTGGCGTTGGGGTTGTCGCCCCGCAGCTCGGCGGAGATCTTGTCCCGCTCCTCCTCGGAGAAGGCCAGGCGGGTGGTCTTGCCCCGGGAGAGCTTGAACAGGGGCGGCACGGCGGAGTAGACGTAGCCGTGCTCGATGAGGGGCCGCATGAAGCGGAAGAAGAAAGTCAAAAGCAGGGTGCGGATGTGGGAGCCGTCCACATCGGCATCGGCCATGATGATGACCTTGTGGTAGCGCAGCCGGTCCAGATCGAACTCGTCGCCGATGCCGGCGCCCAGAGCCGTGATGACGGGCTGGAGCTTGTCGTTGCCGTAGACCTTGTCGGCCCGGGCCTTCTCCACGTTGAGCATCTTGCCCCACAGGGGAAGGATGGCCTGGAACCGGGAGTCCCGCCCCTGGGTGGCGGAGCCGCCTGCGGAGTCGCCCTCCACGATGTAGATTTCCGTGAGCTCGGGATTATTCTCATTGCAGTCCCGGAGCTTATCCGGCATGGCGGCGCCGCCCAGAGCGGTCTTGCGGCGGATGGATTCCCGGGCCCGCTTGGCGGCCTCCCGGGCGCGGTTGGCCGTCAGGGCCTTATCCAAAATCATGCGGCCCACTTGGGGATTCTCCTCCAGGAAGACCTCCAGCTTGTCGGAGACGATGTTGTTCACCAACGTGCGGATCTCGCTGTTGCCCAGCTTAGCCTTGGTCTGGCCCTCGAACTGGGCGTCGGTGAGCTTGACGGAGATGACGCAGGTGAGGCCCTCCCGGCAGTCCTCGCCGGAGACCTTCTCGTCGTCCTTGAGCATCTTGATCTTGCGGCCGTAGTTGTTCAATACGGTGGTGAGGGCCCGCTTGAAGCCCTCCTCGTGCATGCCGCCCTCGGGGGTGTGGACGTTGTTGGCAAAGGAGAGAATGGTCTCGTTGTAGCCGTCGTTATACTGGAAGGCCACCTCCGCCATGGAGTCGTCCTTCATGCCGGACATGTATACCACCTGGGGGTGAAGGGGATCCTTGGACTTGTTGAGCCAGGTGACAAACTCCCGGATGCCCCCCTCGAAGCACATGTTGTCCTCCTGCTCCTGACCGGGGCGCTTATCCACCGTACGGATGCGCAGTCCCGCGTTGAGGAAGGCCTCCTCCCGCATGCGGGTGTGGAGGGTGTCGTAGTTGTAGACGGTGTCCTCGAACATCTCCGGGTCGGGCTTGAAGGTGACGGTGGTGCCCGTGTGGTCGGTGGTGCCCACCACGGTCATCTCCTCCGTGATCTTGCCCCGGGAAAACTTCATCTCGTAAATTTTGCCGTCCCGGTGGACCTGGACGGTAAGCCACTCGGAGAGGGCGTTGACCACGCTGGCGCCCACGCCGTGGAGGCCGCCGGAGACCTTGTAGCCGCCGCCGCCGAACTTGCCGCCGGCGTGGAGGACGGTATACACCACCTCCAGGGCGGGCTTGCCGGTCTGGGCCTGGATGTCCACGGGGATGCCGCGGCCGTTGTCCACCACGGTGATGGTGTTGCCCTCGTTGATCTGCACCAGGATGTCCGTGCAGTAGCCTGCCAGGGCCTCGTCGATGGCGTTGTCCACGATCTCATAGACCAGGTGGTGCAACCCCGAGGAGGAGGTGGAGCCGATATACATGCCCGGGCGCTTGCGCACTGCCTCCAGGCCCTCCAGGACCTGGATCTCCGAGGCGTCGTACTCGTTTTCCGCGTCCACCGTGGTGGAATTGAGGATCTCGTTTTCAGACATTTGCTTACTCCTTCCGTATGCGGGGCAGGAAGAGCCGGGCCGGAACCGCTTCCGGCCCGTTTCTCCCCGCCCTGAATCGAACACAAATTGGATCGGTATTTAGAAACGGCGTGCTTTCATCCAGACAATATGGACGATGGCGCCGACGGCTTCGCTGAAGAGGGCGGCCTCCGCGAACCAGCCCCAAACATAAAACAAAATCAAATATTCCGAGGGATACAGCTGCCAGACGGCCTCCGTGATCAGCATGACGCAAAGGCATACCACCGGAAAGATCCACCGCACCCGGGAGCCCCGGCGTGGCAGAAGCCCCACGGCAATGCCGCCCAGGATGCTGGCCGTCACCAGCAGGTTCAGGGGAAACACCCAGTCGTAAAAGGTAGGGATGACGTGGAAGAAATCCAGCAGCAGCATGGAAAAGCCCCTCCTCACAGCTCCAGCCGGCCGCTCTCCGCCCGCTTTTTCAAGGTGGAGGCGTTGAGCTGGCTGAGATAGACGATCTGACGGTGATAGGGGTGGTCGCACACCACAAAGGACTTGGGCAGCTCTCCGGACACGTCCAGCACCACGCCCTCCTGCTCCGCGGCAGAGAGATAGTCCCGGGTGCGCTTTTCATAGCTGCACTTGTCCAGGTCGAAAATGCCGATGATCCGCCGGTCCGGGATGATTTCGTTTTGTCCGATGTGCAGATACATATAGGGCCTCCGGATGGGGAAACTTGCACGGAACTGTGCAAATAACAGGATTTTGATTGGGGAAAACACGTCAAAGTGATGCGGATCGGGGGCCTTTCCCAACGACCTGGAAACGACGGTGGAAAAAGACGCGGTTTTCCAGGATTTTACCCTGCAGCGCTACACCACATGCCCCTGTTCCACGTGAAACACCTTACCCCCCAGCAGCTGGGGAAGCCGGTCAGCCACCGTTGCGGCAAACGATTCCCGGCCCTGTATGGGCCGCCAATCGTGCCGCTGCCTCGAAAGCGGCTTTGCTTTTTCCGCCGCAGGCGGCGCTTCGCCGCTTTCCCTCGCAGCAGGTGATGCGCCGCGTGGCGGCGCGGCGATTCAAAACGCGCGCTATCGCGCGGCTCCCGTCGTGATCCTCGGTCGCGTGTTCATCACCTGCTCAAATCAGCGAACCCTGATGAACACGCAACACCTTGCCCCCCAGTAATTGAGGTAATCTATCATCTTCACAGCATGTGATGAACACCTGCCCCCCGGCGATGCGGTTGAGGACGAATTCCTGCCGGCGGGGGTCCAGCTCCGAGAGGACGTCGTCCAGCAGCAGCACCGGGTACTCTCCGGAGGCGTTTTTGTAGATCTCCCGCTCCGCCAGCTTCAGCGCCAGGGCCGCCGTCCGGGTCTGGCCCTGGGAGGCGTAGTCCTTGGCGGCCAGGCCGTCGATGGTCACCAGCAAGTCGTCCTTGTGGGGACCGGAGAGGCAGGTGCGGCTGGCAAGCTCCGCTGTCCGGTGGGCTTCCATGTGGGCGCGCAGCTGCTCCATGATCTGGCCCTCGTGGGCCAGGGGGTCCGTGACGGCGGACACCGTCTGGTAGGTGATGCCCAGCTGCTCCCGTCCCCCGGAGCACTCTCCGTGGTGGACGGCGGCGTACTCCGCCAGACGCCGGGCAAACTGGGCCCGGTAGTGGATCACCACCGCTCCCATCTGCACCATCCGCTCGCTGAAGTCCGGCAGCGCCGCCAGCAGATCCGGCCGCTCCTGAGCGTCCCGGAGGATCCGGGTCTTGTGTTCATGGGCCCGGTTGTACTGGGCAAGCGCCGCGGCGTATCGGGGGCGAAGTTGACATAACGCAGTGTCTAGAAACCGCCGCCGGGCGGCGGCCCCCTCCCGGATCAGGTACAGATCCTCCGGGCAGAAGAACACGGTGTTGTACACCTGGGAGAGCTGGGCGCTGGTTTTGGCTGCCACCTGGTTGACGCTCATCTTCCGCCGCCGGTCCCGGTAGAGGTCCACCCGCACCCGGAATTCCCGGTCCCGGGCGAACACGGCGGCCTCCATCCGGGCGGCATTTTCTCCGAAGCGGATCATCTCCCGGTCCGTCCGGGCCCGGGGGGATTTTCCGCAGGAAAGGTAGGAAATTGCCTCCAAAAGGTTGGTTTTCCCCTGGGCATTCTCTCCCAAAATCACGTTGCACTCCGGGTGGAATTCCACCTGCTCTTGGGCGTAATTGCGAAAGCCGGTGAGGGACAGGGCGTCAATCCGCATAGGCCACGGTGTAGTGCTTTCCCTGGAAGAGGACGTCGTCCCCCGGGCGGATCTTCTTGCCCCGCATGAGGCACACCTCTCCCCCCACGGAGACCTCCCCGGCCTGGATGCGCTCCTTGGCCTCGCCGCCGCTTCCCACCAGGTTGGCAAATTTCAAAAGGTCCTGGAGCTTGATGAACTCCGTATGGATGACAATGGTTTCCATAACACTCCTTACTCGGCGCTCTTAAGCCGCACCGGAAGTACCATATACAGGAAATTTTCCTCCCCGTCCACCGGCACGATGATGGCGGGGGAGACCCCGGTGTTCAGCTCGATCTTTACGGTGTCCGCCGGGGCGTAGCGCAGCGCCTCCATCAAATAGCGGTTGTTGAAGCCGATCTCCAGGCCGTTCCCGTCGCCGCTGAGGCGGCAGACGTCCTTGGCCTCGCCGTTTCCGGTCTTGGCGGAGAGCAGCACCCGGTCCTGCTCAAAGAGGCACCGGACGGGGCTTTTCAGCTTGTCGGAAATCACCACGGACACACGGTCGATGCTCTCGATGAGGGATTTGGTGTCGGCGATGACGGAAATGGGGTTTTTCCGGGGAATGGCGTTCTTGTAATCCAGGAATTCCCCCTCCAGACGGCGGCAGATCAGCTCGGTGTCGCCCACTTCGAAGAGAATGTGACGCTTGCCCAGGGTGACGGAGGCCAGATCCTCGCTGTCGGCACAGATGCCCTTCACCTCGTTGAGGGCGGAGCCGGGAGCCACGAAGGAGAAGGCACCGCCTTCGATCTTTTCCAGAGGCTCCCGCCGGATGGCCAGACGGAAGCCGTCTACCGCCACCATGGTCAATCCCTTGTCGCTGATCTCAAAGAGGGCGCCCGTGTGGACGGGCCGGGACTCGTTGGTGGACACGGCAAAGGCCGTCTCCTCGATCATGGCCCGAAGGGTCTTTTGCTGGATGGACACGGAATACTCGTCCTCCACCTCGGGCAGATCCGGATAGTCCGCCGCAGAGAGACCCAAAATGTCAAAGTTTGCGTCACCGCAGGACAGATGGACGGTCTGGCGGTCGTCGGCGGAGAAGGTGATCACGTCATCGGGCATCCGGCGGATGATGTCGCCGAAGAGGCGGGCGTTGAGCACGATATCGCCTTGGCCGGTGACGTCGGCGGATACCTTGGTGCGGATGCCGGTCTGCATGTTGTAGCCGGAGACGGTCAGACAAGAGTCGGCGTGAAGAAGGAGGCCCTCCAGGGCCGGGATAGAGCTTTTTTGTGCCACAGCCCGGCTGGTGACCGCGATGGCGCTTTGCAGCAGCGCTTTTTCACAGGAGAATTTCATCATTGTGGATCGTCCTCTCTTACTAGGATGGATTGCGGTGTTCTTTTAAAGAAAAGAAACATATCTTTTTAGCAGAAGTCGTCGTAGAGCGAAAAATTGTGGAGAAACGGCCAAAGCCCATGAGCTGTCGGACTTTGGCGTTCCACAGGGGATGTGGAGGAAACATGCAAGTCTTCCACAGGATTTTAGGGGTGCAAGTTGTCCACGGCAAGTTTTTCATTTTCCACAGAAGATGTTGAAAAATTGCACCACAAAAAAACGCTTCTCAGCGCTTGGAATTGATGTTGGTTTTGATCTCTTTCACCGTCTCGGCGAAGGAGGAATTTTTCTTCATCTTGGTCTCCACCTGCTTGATGGAATAGAGCACCGTGGAGTGGTCCCGGTTGTCAAATTGCTTGCCGATATCGTCCAGAGACAGATTGGTCATGGACCGGATCAGATACATGGCGATCTGCCGGGCGGTGACGGCGTCCCGGATCCGCTGCTGGCCCCGGATGACGGACTCCTCCAGGCCGTAATACTTGGAGATGTACTCCAGGATGGCCTCCGGCGTGGGGATGTACTCGTTGGAGCGCTTGATCATATCCTGGATGGCCCGGGTGACGGTCTCCTCGTCGGTATCGCTGCCTAAAAGATCCTTGAGGGCCATGATCTTGTTGATGGTGCCCTCGATCTGACGGACGTTGGCGGTGACGTTTTCGGCAATATAGGCGGAGATCTTGTCGGGCAGCTCCATGCCCAGCAGGGCGGCCTTGTTCTTGATGATGGCAAGGCGGGTCTCAAAGTCCGGCGGCGCCACGTCCACCAGCAAGCCCCACTCGAACCGGGTGCGCAGACGGTCCTCCAGCTGGGTCATCTCAGAGGGGGGACGGTCGGAGGTCAGTACGATCTGGCGGCCGGACTCATAGAGGTTGTTGAAGGTGTGGAAGAACTCCTCCTGGGTCTGCTTGCGGCCGGCGATGAACTGCACGTCGTCCACCAGCAGCAGATCCGCCTGGCGGTACTTCTCCCGCATCTCGGCGGTCTTGCTTGGACCGGCCTGAATGGCGGCCACCAGTTCGTTGGTGAGGTCGTCGCCCTTGACGTAGGCGATTTTGGCGGCGGGGTCGTTGCGGCGGATGACGTTGGCGATGGCGTAGATCAGGTGGGTCTTGCCAAGGCCGGAGTCCCCGTAGATCAGCAGGGGGTTGTAGTTCTGGGCGGGATGCTCCGCAACAGACACCGAGGCCGCGTAGGCCAGCTTGTTGGAGGGGCCCACCACGAAGGTCTCGAAGGTGAACTCGTCGGAGGTAAAACGGTCGCTCTGCTTATGGGGCGCGGCGCCGTTGAACTCCGCGTAGGCAAGGTCGTCCAGGATCCGCACTTCAAAGTCCGTGGAGAAAATGTCGTGCAAGGACGCCTTGATGTTTTTCATGAACAGGGACTCGATATAGCCCTTTTTGAAGTCGTTGGAACAGTGGAGGATAAAGGTATTCCCCCGGATGTCCACCGCCTCCAGCTCGTCGAACCAGGTGGCGATGGTGGTCTCGGAGAGATCGCGCCGGAGCTGCGTCAGCACGTTCTCCCATACGTCGGCCACGGAATTCAAACAGAAACACCTCTCTCTAAATCAATGGTCTCTCGTAAATAATGGACAAAACAAGACAGGGTTATTATAACAAAAAGACCAACCAAACACAATACTTATTCTAATATTAAGATGAAAAAATCTCACCGGAAAACCCGGGAGCAGCGGACAAGATGTGGGGCCTTTTGGAGCGAAAGCCCACCAGATTTAGAAATCGACCCGGAAACCGGGAAAAAGCAGCTTTTTTTTAGGAAATCTCAAGTTTTTGTTGACATATTTTCAAAGAGTCTGTATACTATTCGGTGCGTCGCAAGACGTTTGATTGGTTTACTGCGTTCCGCCCACCGGGTGGGGCGTCGAGTAAGCGCCGTTCCCAAAGGGAACGGCCGGAATACTGCTAGGAGGTGTCTCAACATGGCAACGAAACGTACCTATCAGCCCAAGAAGCTCCACGGTCAGAAGGTCCACGGCTTCCGCAAGAGAATGGCTACCGCCAACGGCCGCAAGGTTCTCTCCCGTCGCCGCGCCAAGGGCCGCGCTCGCCTCTCCTACTAAGCGAAGCGGAGCGTGCGGGAGACACTTGAAAAGACGTCTTCAGGGACGGCGGGAATTTGTAAGGATTCCTCCGTCCCTATCGGAGTTTCTGCCGCCTGATGGCGGGAGGACGATCCGGGGGACGCCGGGTGTGAAGACGAGAAAGGGCGGAGAAGCGCCGTGAAGCGAGCGGTGACACTCAAAGAGAATTACGAGTTCCGGCGGCTGTACCAGCGGGGAGCCTCCGCAGTCAGCGGATCCATGGTGGTCTACTGCCGCAAGAACAAGCTGGGCCATAACCGCCTGGGCATCACGGTTTCCGTGAAGCTGGGGGGCGCCGTGGTGCGCAACCGGGCCCGGCGGCGACTGCGGGAGGTGTACCGCCTGAACCGGGACAAGCTGCGTCCGGGATACGACGTGCTGCTGGTGGCCCGGGGACGGACATTGACCGCTCCCTGGAAGGATCTCAACGCCACGTTTTTGCGTCTTTGCCGGAAGCTGGAACTGACGGAAGGGGAGGCAAGGCCATGATGAAACGGGTCTTGCTGGCTTTGGTGCGCTTTTATCGCGTGGCCATTTCCCCGTACCGTCCCCCTTGCTGCCGCTACACCCCCACCTGCTCCCAATACGCTTTGGAGGCCATCGAAAAATACGGCGCCCTGAAGGGCGGCTGGATGGCCTTTCGTAGGATCCTGCGCTGCAACCCCTTCCACAAGGGCGGGTATGACCCCGTGCCCTGAAGAAGGGGCGTTCTCCGGTGTGCCCCACTGTCTGGGGAGGTATTCCCACAGGCGCCGGGGATCCGGGAGAACCAAGATCTTGTCCGCCTTTGAGGCGGACAGCGGGGGAGACCCCCCGACACCTGCAACCAAATACGACTTTGGAGGAAGATCCGACTATGTTTTCAACCATCGGATACTGGATCTGCGTGCCCTTTGCCTGGCTGGTCCGTCTGTTCTATACCTTGACGGGCTCCTACGGCGTGGCTTTGATCCTGTTCACCCTGGTGCTCAAGCTGATCCTGCTGCCCTTCCAGATGAAATCCAAGAAGAGCATGATGCGCATGAGCCGCATGTCCGGCAAGATGCAGGAGATCCAGAAGAAGTACGCCAACAACCAGGCCAAGATGAACGAGGAGATGCAGAAGTTCTACCAGGAGGAGGGCGTCAACCCCATGAGCGGGTGCCTGTGGAGCTTCCTGCCCTTCCCCATCCTGATTGCCCTGTACTCCATCATCCGCCAGCCCATCACCCACTTCATGATGCTGGGTGAGGGCGTGGTGCAGCAGCTGGTGGACGCTGCCACCGCTGCCGGCCTGGACATGAGCCAGATCGTCCAGATGAAGGACGGCGTGGCCGTGGTCACCGACGGCGTCACCCAGCTGACGGCTTACGGCCAGATCAACCTGGCCAACCTCATCAGCTCCCAGCTGCCGGACGCCGCCGCCAACATCGACGGCTGGATCAACGTCAACTACAACTTCCTGGGACTGAACCTGGCCACCAATCCCTGGGATGCCGTAAAGAACTTCTCCTTTGAGTGGGGGATCATCGGCCTCATTCTCATCCCCATCATCGCCGGCGGCAGCCAGCTTCTCATGACCAAGTTCATGACCCGCACCCAGCCTACGCCCGAGGGCCCCGGCGCCGGTTCCACCAAGATGATGCTGTGGTTCATGCCTTTGTTCTCCGTGTACATCGCCTTCATGATGCCCGCGGCCCTGGGCGTGTACTGGATTGCCCAGAGCGCCTTCTCCGCCGTGCAGGAGCTGGTGATGGGCAAGTTCTTCACCAAGAAGCTGGAAGAAGAGGAAAACGCCCGGTATGAGGCCCGGCAGGCAGAGCGGCAAAAGCGCATCGAAGAGGGAAAACGCCGTCAGGAGGAGCAGCGCCGTGAGGCGGCTCAGGTCCAGAAGCAGACCCTGAAGGAAAAGCGCAAGGCCGCCCAGGAGGCCAAGGCCGCCAAGGCCAAGAAGTCCAGCACCACCGAGGCCGGCCGCATCGGTGACCGTCCCTATGCCCGGGGCCGGTCCTACAAGGCGGACCGCTACGACAGTGAGACGAAGTGAGGAACGTGACATGAGAGAGTTTATCGATGTAACGGGTAAGACCGAGGACGAGGCCATTTCCAAGGCTCTCGCCCAGCTGGGTCTGGACCGGGACGACGTGTCCGTGGAGATTCTGGAGCGGGCAAAATCCGGCTTTTTGGGCCTGGGCAGCTGCCCGGCCAAGGTCCGGGTGAGCTACGGTCCCGAGGAAGAGGAGCCCGCCGCCCCTGTCCAGGAGGAACAGCCCAAGAAGGCGGAGCCCAAGCCCCGCAGCGAAAAGCCCCAGCAGCCCAAGGTACGGGAAAAGGAGAAGAAGGAAGAACGCCCTGCTCCCGTGCAGGAGGAGAAGGCTCCCGCTGAGGAGACTGCTCCCGCCGTGGACCGGGGCGAGGAAGTGAACGACGAGAAGGCCCAGGCCATTCGGAAGTTCCTCTCCGGATTGCTGGAGCAGATGGAGAGCCCCGCGGACATCCATATCTACCAGCCGGAAAAGGGCCGCTATCAGGTGATCCTGGAGGGGAAGAACCTGGGCGGGCTCATCGGCCGCCGGGGCGAGACCCTGGACGCCATCCAGCAGCTGACCAGCTATGCGGTCAACCGCAGCGGCAGCGGCCGGGTGCGGGTGCAGCTGGACGCCGAGAACTATCGGGCCAAGCGGGAGCAGAGCCTCCAGCACCTGGCCCGGAAGGTGGCCGCCAAGGTCACCAAGTACCGCCGCAGCGTCACCCTGGAGCCCATGAACGCCTACGAGCGCCATGTGATCCACACCGCGCTGCAGGATGTGCCCGGCGTCACCACCTACTCCACCGGTACCGAGCCCAACCGCCGCGTCATCGTGGCCTACGACCGGGAGAAGAAGTAAATCCATCCACAAAAAACAGCCTGAAGTGGAAAGCTTCGGGCTGTTTTTCTGTTTTCAGGCAGTTTTCCTGAAAAAAGAGGGAACTGGGGCGGGATGTTCTCCACAAACTTTGAAATTTTGTGAAAAACTTTCGCTCTTTTGCAGGAAAACCGGGAGATTTTGCTGCCGGACTTGACAACCCCGGAAAAACGTGATAGCATGCACCATGTCAAAAAGGCTGTGACAGGGAGGAGTATCCCTTGTTTCCCGGGCAAGAGAGAGGACGGCTGGTGCGAGTCCTTGCGGGAGAGGGGAGAAGGCGCCCTGGAGCCGCGGAGCGGAAATGCCCCGCCGGTCCCCGCCGTTACCGGGAACGAAGTGCGTGCCAGCCAGGCACGAATTCAGGTGGAACCACGGATCGTTTGATTCGCCCTGAGCCCTTGGGCTCAGGGCGTTTTTTTGCCCTGAGTCGCAAAAAATTTACGACAGAAAAGGAGCATCCCCATGAAAAACAGCGAAAAGACCATGGAGAAGATCGTTGCCCTGTGCAAGGGCCGCGGCTTCATCTTCTCCGGCAGCGAGATCTACGGCGGCCTGGCCAATACCTGGGACTACGGCCCTCTGGGCGTGGAGCTCAAGAACAACGTCAAGAAGGCCTGGTGGAAGAAGTTCGTCCAGGAGAACCCCTATAACGTGGGCCTGGATGCCGCCATCCTCATGAACCCCCAAACCTGGGTGGCCTCCGGCCATCTGGGCGGCTTCTCCGACCCCCTGATGGACTGCAAGGAGTGCAAGGAGCGCTTCCGTGCCGACAAGCTCATCGAGGACTGGGCCGGTGAGAACGGCGTGGAGCTGGAAAAACCCATCGACGCCTTTTCCCAGGCGGAGATGAAGGAGTTTATCGAGTCCCACAACATCCCCTGCCCCAGCTGCGGCAAGCACAACTTCACCGACATCCGGCAGTTCAACCTGATGTTCAAGACCTTCCAGGGCGTCACCGAGGATGCCAAGAACACCGTGTACCTGCGTCCTGAGACCGCCCAGGGCATCTTCGTCAACTTCCAGAACGTCCAGCGCACCACCCGCAAGAAGCTGCCCTTCGGCGTCTGCCAGATCGGCAAGTCCTTCCGCAACGAGATCACCCCCGGCAACTTCACCTTCCGCACCCGGGAGTTCGAGCAGATGGAGCTGGAGTTCTTCT
>CAJKKQ010000005.1 GCA_905200545.1 uncultured Oscillibacter sp. | reverse complement strand
GACTACCGGTTCCCCGACGACACCCGCTCCTATGTCTTTTACATGGAGATCTACCGCTACGGGCAGCTGCAGGAGCGCCGCGGCGTGATGATGGACGGCATGGAAGAAAACAGGGAGGGCATCGGGCAGCAATCGGGCACCTTCCGCCTGGAGGTCTTCCGGGAGGACGGCCAGACCGGCATGACCTTTTCCAGCGGAACCATGCCCACACTGCTGACAGAAGCGGCCGAGAGCGCACAGCTCACCCACTGGCGGTATCTCCGGGGAAAGGCCCCCCTGACCCTGGGCAGCAGTGCGGCGGTGGCGGTGGCCTACGCCCCGCCGGAGGGGGATTCCTCCGCCTCCACAGGGGCTTTGAACCGGGAGGACCTGACCGCCTCCCTGGAACGGTATCCGGTGTCGGTGGTGCTGCGGCTGGCCGTGTCCCGGCAGATGGTGGGCGCTTTGGTGGAGCGCATCGAAAGCGGCGTCATCGACCTGCCCGCCGCCCTGTACGCCCTGCGGCTGGATCACGCCCTGGAGGGGCGGCTGCCCGGCCTGTCCCTGCGGGAGACCCTGGACCAGGACCTCTCCGGTGTCCGAGCGATCCTGGAGACTCTGGGGGTGCCGGACCTGGAGCGATGCACCCTGGAGCTGGGCATTCACCCGCTCTATGAGGATGTGGGCACCCTGCGGGTCTACTGCGAGGCCCCGGACCGGGAGACCTATGTGAATGCGATGTCTGTTGCGTCCATTCTGGTGCCGGCCCTGGTGGGGGACGTGGACCAGGTGATGTACGGCTATGGCCCCCAGAGTGGCCCCATCTGGAGAATTCCTTACACCAAGGGCGGCTCCAACGACCTGGACGAGATTGCCCGGGAGCTGGGCTATCAGGACATCCACGATCTGGGCAAGACCCTGCCGGGCATCCAGGCGCTGGTGGATTGGCTGTGGGAGGAGGACCTGCCTGCCGTTTCCGCCGCGGAGACCCTGGCCGCCCGGCTGTGGGTCCTGCGGGACGACCCGCAGATGGAGCTGGAGAACCTTCTCCTGGACGAGGGCATCCCCCATGTGGAGGGTGCCTCCTCCTGGATCCCCGTCAACCACCGGAGTATCAGCCGTACAGCCGATGATACCCTGTCCTTCTATTTTGACGACCCGTCGGCCACGGCCGAAGGGGTGCGGCAGGCCATGGAGAAGAAGGCCATGGTGCTGCTGGCGGTGCGGGAGGATCTGACGAAGGTGACCTGGACGTGGGCGCCGGAGGGCGGCGACGACATCCCCATCTCCAGGCAGCTGACGGAGACGGAGGCCGACGCGCTGCTCGCCGCGGTGGGCTTTTCGGAGGGGGTCAAGGCCATGGGCACGTCTCCCGCCGCCCTGGCGGAGCTGCTGCAATGGCTGGACAGCTGGGCAGGCGCATCTACCGTGGAGGGGACCGCTATCCGGCTGTGGGCCCTGTCCCGGGGGAGCGGCCGGTATAATGCGGTGCGGGAAGTGGTGTACCGGGGCCCCTGGGCGGTGCCTGAGATGGAGGGGCAGTGTTCGGCCATACTCAACATGGAGGAGATTTCGTTCCAGCTGATGTTTATGCCTTCGGACCCGGCTGCTCTGGATGCCGCCATGGAACGCAGCGCCCTGGTGGCCTTGTATCTCCTGCCCTGGGTGGAGGAGGTCCGCTGGACCTATCCGGGGCCGGACGGCGCGGTGGAACGCCGTGTCTACGGCTGGGAACCGAAGGGCGAGGCGGACCTTGCCGCCCTCTCCGCTGCCTCCGGATACGATCTGGCCCGCTTCCACCAGTCGGAGGAGGGCCTGGCCGTACTGCTGGCGGCATTGGCAAAGGCGGATACTCCGGCGGTGATGGCCCAGCTGCTTTACGCCCGGGCCCGGATACAGACGGCGGAAGAAATGGCGGAGGAACTGGTGCTTCGGGGGCCTTGGGGGGATTCGTCCCTGGCAGGGACACTCCACGCCTCCCGGGCGAATGGAAGATTGATCCTGCAATTTACCCAGGAGGGGGCCTGGGAGCAGGCCATGCAGCAGGAGCAGCTGGCCCGCAGCGGCGTGGTGCTGCTGGCGCTGTACCCGGACCTCCAGGAGGTGCGGGCCTGGTCGGCGGACGGGGAGTCCTATACCTGGGTGACACGGGAAACCGCCGCCTGGAACCTGCCGGAGGGAAAGAGCATCGGAGATTACGGTGCCTCCCCGGAGACCCTGGAAGAGTTGCTGACGGCGCTGGAGCGCCTGTACAGCGGGACGGATTACGCCGCCTGACGGACAGGCTTCATAAAAAGGGAGGACGGGCATAGCCCGTCCTCCTTTCTATGTGCATAGCCTTACGCCTTGGTACCGCTCACCAGGGCGGTCACCAGCTCCCGGCTGATGCCCTGGGGTGCCCGCAGGGAGCAAACCGTGTCCCCGGTGATCCAGGTAGCCACACACACCTTGCCCTCCTGGCCCCGCCAGGAGACGGTGACGCTGTCCGCTGTCAGCGTGTCGCTTTCGGGATAGGCGGTGAAGTCTCCGCTGTTGTCGGTGGGGCCGCCGTCGCCGCCCCGGCCGGCCCGGTAGGTGACGGTTCCCTCCGCCGTTGCATAGTCGATCTCCGCCAGGTCCCCGGCCACATCCCGCCAGGCGCTCTGGGTGCAGCCTGCCGCCTGTGGGACGGGGAAGGAAAAGTCCAGGGCGGCGCGCAGGGCGGTGAGGGAGGCATGCTCCCGGATGGGGTTGGGGAGCTGGACGTTTTCACCGCCGGAGGAGATGACCACGGCGCCGTCCTGGACGGCCACGGCGTCGTCCCGGTTCCCCAGCAGCACTCGGAACAGGCCAACCGGCACATAAATGGAGCCCGGGGCCAGCATGGCCGGGGCGGCTCCCAGGGAGAAGGGGGCGGTCATGCCGATGGCGGTGGAGCTGGTGACGGTGTACAGGTCCCGGCCCAGAACCACCTCCGTATGCACGGAGCTGTTGTCCACCCGGGCGCCGGGGAGGGAGCCGTCCCAGGTAACGGTGAAGCCCAGGGCTTCCGCCACGGGCCGCAGGGGCACCATCACCGGCACCTCCGTAACCGCCTCACCGTCCACGGTGACGGTGACGGACCCGTCGGTGAGAGTGTCCGCCGCCAGAGCGGGGAGGGACAAAGACAGGGCCAGGGTCAGCCCCAGCAGCAAAGAAACCAGTTTTTTCATCTCAGTGCGCATCCTTTCTGCAGCGCCCTCCGGACGCCTTGTTTGCTCCCTTAGACGGGCCGGAACGGAAAAAGTTGCACAGCGGGGAAATTTTCTCTATAATCCACCGTAGGACACCACGGGCCCGGGAAGCGCCGGGCCGGGATATTTTGGATGAACGGGGGAACCTTTTATGACTACCCGCATGGAACACGATACCATGGGTGAGATCGCCGTCCCGGCGGATCACCACTGGGGGGCCCAGACCCAGCGAAGCCTGGAGAACTTCAAGATCGGCTGGGAGCGCCAGCCCAAGGAGATCATCACCGCCTTCGCCTATTTGAAAGAGGCCTGCGCCTTGGCCAACGCCGACTGCGGCAAACTGACGGCGCAGCAGGCGGAGACCATCGCCGCTGTCTGCGGCGAGATCCGGGCGGGACAGTGGGATGGGGAGTTTCCCCTCTCCGTCTGGCAGACCGGCAGCGGCACCCAGACCAATATGAACGTCAACGAGGTCATTGCCCACCTGGCGGCGGAGCGGGGGATACCCCTGCATCCCAACGACCAGGTGAACGCCTCCCAGTCCAGTAACGACACCTTCCCCTCGGCTCTGCACATTGCCGCCGCCCTGGCGGTGGAGCGGGAGGTGATCCCGGCGGCGGAGCGCCTGGCGGAGACCTTCCGGAAGCTGGAGGAGGCCTACCCGGATCTCATCCGCATCGGCCGCACCCATCTCCAGGACGCCACGCCCTTGAAGTTCGCCCAGGAGGTCTCCGGCTGGCGGGAGCTCGTGGAGGCCCCGGTGCGGATGCTGCGCCTGGCCCAGAGCGAGCTTACCCGCCTGGCCATCGGCGGCACTGCCGTGGGCACCGGGCTCAACGCCCCCAAGGGGTATGACGCCATGGTGTGCGAAAAGCTCCGGAATCTGACGGGCCTGCCCTTTGCCCCGGATGAGAACAAGTTCCACGCCCTCACCAGCAAGGATGCCCTGGTCTTTGCCCACGGGGCATTGAAGGCCTTGGCGGCCAACCTCATGAAAATCGCCAACGACATCCGCTTCGAGGCCAGCGGCCCCCGCTGCGGCATGGGGGAGCTGCGCATTCCGGAAAACGAGCCGGGCTCGTCCATCATGCCCGGCAAGGTGAACCCCACCCAGTGCGAGGCCGTCACCATGGTGGCGGTACAGGTGATGGGCAACGACGCTGCCATCGGCTTTGCCGCCAGCCAGGGAAACTTCCAGCTCAACGTCTTTTTGCCGGTCTCCGCCTACAACTTCCTCCAGTCCGCCCGGCTGCTGACGGATGTGTGCGACTCCTTCCGCCTCCACTGCGCGGAGGGCATCGAGCCCAACGCGGAGCGGATGGAGCACAATCTTCACAATTCGCTGATGCTGGTCACTTGCCTGACGCCCAAGATCGGCTACGAGGCGGCGGCCAAGTGTGCCAAAAAGGCCCTCCAGGAGGGCACTACCTTAAAAGAAGCGGTGCTCTCCCTGGGCCTCCTCACGGCGGAGGAATTCGACGAGACGGTGCGTCCGGAGAAAATGGTATAAAAACACAAGGGCTTTCACCCGGCAGAACCTGCCCCGGTGTGCATCTTCATGCACGCCGGGGCACTGTATTTATTCAGCCGCAGGTATCCTTGCAGCAGCAGCGGAACCGTACGGCGGCATACGTCCCTGCAAGGCCCAGCAGCCCTCCCAGCTCCAGTACCAGGAAAAAGACCCACGCGGCCGCCCCCAGATGCACCAGCACCCGGGAGGCCGCCAGAAAGGCCCCCATGGCGGTGAGGACACCTCCCAGGGCGCCGGCTGCCGCCGTCCGTCCCCAGCATGCCCAGGCATAGGACAGGGCAGGAGTTCGCTTCCCACAGAGCACGCCGCAGGCAAGAGCCAGCCCACCCAGAAGGGAGAAGACTGCCCCGGCGGTGAAAAACAGCCGGGTCGCCCCGTTCTCCGGGGCCAGGGCCAGGACGCCGAAAGCCAGCAGCACAAAGATCAGAATACCGGCTGCCAGGGCGCCCAGCGCCAGGCACAGCCGCTCACGATAACAGGGTCTCATGGAATCCACCTTTCCGTTTGTTCCCCGCGATTTTGTCCGGCGGGACAGTGCGCCCCGCCCTCCATGCTATGCGCCCCGGCGGCAGTGGGTGCAGATGCATAAGGCGGTGCATACGGCGCATGGACATCCCGCCCCGGAGGCCAAAGGGCCCGCCGGGATTCTGCCGAATGGGCACAATCCGGGAAAACCTTGGCAAAATATGCAAAACGCCCCAGAAAACGAAAAGAAGATTGTGCAACATGCTGATTGAATAATTATTCATAGCAGGTGTATAATTCAACCATCGTCAAACAACAAACGCTTCTGGGAGGTACATACCATGGCTAAGAATAAAAAGGACATCAAGAAGATCGTACTGGCCTACTCCGGCGGCCTGGACACGTCCATCATCATCCCCTGGCTGAAGGAGAACTACAACAATCCTGAGATCATCGCCGTGGCTGGCAACGTGGGCCAGAACGACGAACTGGACGGCCTGGAGGAGAAGGCCATCAAGACCGGCGCTTCCAAGCTGTATGTGGCGGATCTGGTGGACGAGATGGTGGACGATGTCATCATCCCCTCCATGATGATGGGAGCCAAGTACGAGGAGTACCTGCTGGGTACTGCCTTTGCCCGGCCCGTCATCGCCAAGAAGCTGGTGGAGATCGCCAAGGCCGAAGGTGCCGACGCCATCGCCCACGGCTGCACCGGCAAGGGCAACGACCAGGTGCGTTTCGAACTGGCCATCAAGCGCTTCGCTCCCGAAATGACCATCATCGCCCCCTGGAGAGAGTGGGACATCAAGGGCCGTGACGAAGAGATCGACTACGCCGAGGCCCACCACGTGCCCCTGAAGATCTCCCGGGAGACCAATTACTCCAAGGACAAGAACCTCTGGCACCTCTCCCACGAAGGCCTGGATCTGGAGGATCCCGCCAACGAGCCCCAGTACGACAAGCCCGGCTTCCTGGAGATGGGCGTCTCTCCGGCCATGGCCCCCGACAAGGCCACCTATGTGACGCTGGACTTTGAAAAGGGCTGGCCCGTGGCCATCGACGGCGAGAAGATGAAGGCCAGCGCCATCATCGAAAAGCTCAATGCCCTGGGCGGCGCCAACGGCATCGGCCTGCTGGACATCGTGGAAAACCGGCTGGTGGGCATGAAGGACCGGGGCGTCTATGAGACTCCGGGCGGCACCATCCTCTACAAGGCCCACGAGGTCCTGGAGATGATCACCATCGACAAGGACACCAAGCACATGAAGAGCAAGCTGGCGGTGGACTTTGCGGATCTGGTGTACAACGGCAAGTGGTTCACTCCCCTGCGGGAGGCCCTCACCGCCTTCGCTGTGGAGACCCAGAAGCACGTCACCGGCACCGTGAAGCTCAAGCTCTACAAGGGGAACATCATCACCGCCTCCGTCACCTCTCCTGAGTCTCTGTACTCCGAGAAGCTGGTGACCTTCAACGAGAGCGACTACGATCAGACCAACGCCACCGGCTTCATCAACCTCTGGGGCCTGCCCGATACCGTGCTGGCTCTCCGGGAAGAGGGAAAGCTGTAAGAGAGAACCTAGGAGGGGAGCAGGCTCCCCTCCTAACCACCCCCCACACCAGTGACATCGGTCACTGGTGTGCACGCCCCAAGGGCGCGCGGGCCGGGGTATTTTCGCCACGTACAGAAGGTGAATTGCCCCGCAGGGGCAAGAGAAGCCCCTCTGGAGGGCGCTGCGGCGAAAATGATTCCAAAACCCGGCGGGGGAAATCTAAAACACAACCATAAAACCACAGGAGCGGGGCGGAGAGGAATCTTCGTCCCGCCTCCTGGATGAAAGGACACTGCTATGAAACTCTGGTCCGGGCGGTTCGGCAAGGATACCGACGCCCTTGTCAACGACTTCAACGCCTCCATCCAGTTTGACCAGCGGCTCTACAAGGAGGATATCACCGGCTCCATGGCCCACGCCAAGATGCTGGGGGCCACGGGCATCATCTCCGCCGCCGACGCAGAGGCCATCGTGGCGGGACTCCAGTCCATCCTGGCTGATATCGAGGCAGGGAAGGTGGAATTCACCGCTGACAACGAGGATATCCACATGAATGTGGAGGCTCTCCTCACGCAGCGGATCGGGGACGCGGGAAAGCGCCTCCACACCGGCCGCTCCCGGAACGACCAGGTGGCCCTGGACTTCCGGATGTACGTCCGGGAGAAGATCCCCGTCATCGTGGAGCAGCTCCTGGAGCTGGAGACGGTGCTCTGCCGCCAGGCCAAGAAGTACCAGACCGCCGTCATGCCCGGCTACACCCACCTCCAGCGGGCCCAGCCCATCTCCTTTGCCCAGCACCTCATGGCCTACGCGGCACAGCTCAGCCGGGACGTCACCCGGCTGGAGGACTGCCGTGAGCGGCTGAACCTCTGCCCCCTGGGCTCCGGCGCCCTGGCAGGCACCACCTATCCCATCGACCGCTTCATGACCGCCCGGGACCTGGGCTTTGCCGGCCCCATGGGCAACTCCCTGGACGGGGTCTCCGACCGGGACTACGCATTGGAGTTTTTGAGTGCTCTGTCCATCCTCATGATGCACCTCTCCCGCTTTTCCGAGGAGGTCATCCTCTGGTGCAGCTGGGAGTTCAAGTTCATCGAGCTGGACGATGCCTACGCCACCGGCTCCTCCATCATGCCCCAGAAGAAGAACCCGGACGTTGCGGAGCTGGTGCGGGGCAAGACGGGCCGGGTCTACGGCGACCTCATGAGCCTCCTCACCGCCATGAAGGGCCTGCCCCTTGCCTACAACAAGGATATGCAGGAGGACAAGGAGCCGGTCTTTGACGCGGTGGACACCGTGGAGATGTGCCTGCCCGTCTTTGCCGCCATGCTGGATACCATGACCGTCCGCACCGATAACATGCGCAAGGCGGCGGGCCACGGCTTCATCAACGCCACGGACTGTGCCGACTACCTCACCAAAAAGGGCATGCCCTTCCGGGACGCCTACACCGTCACCGGCCACCTGGTGGCCCAGTGCACGGCGGCGGGGAAGACGCTGGAGGAGCTGACCCTCCCGGAGCTGAAAGCTGCCTCCGACCTCTTTGAGGAGGACGTCTACGACGCGCTGAACCTGGAGAACTGCATGGCCCTGCGGAATAGCTACGGCGGCCCCGCCGTGGCGGAGACCACCCGCCAGATCGCGGAGATGGAAGCCTTCATCCAGGCCCATACCAAATAAAAAAGGGAGATGTTCCCATTGAAACCCAAGGTTTATATTGACGGCAAGGAGGGCACCACCGGCCTCCAGATCTATGACCGCCTGGCAAAGCGGGAGGACCTTACCCTACTCCTCATCGACGAGGACAAGCGCAAGGACCCCGCGGAGCGCAAAAAGCTCATGGACGCTTCGGACATCGTCTTTTTGTGCCTCCCGGACGCGGCGGCCATCGAGGCGGTAGCCCTGGTGGAAAACCCCAATACCGCCATCATCGACGCCTCCACCGCTCACCGCACCGCTCCGGGCTGGGTCTACGGCTTCCCGGAGCTCAAAGCCGGGCAGCGTGAAGCCATCGCCAAGGCCAAGCGGGTGGCCAACCCCGGCTGCCACGCCACGGGCTTTATCTCTGTGGTGTACCCCCTGGTGGCAGCGGGACTGCTGCCCCTGGACGCGGACCTTGCCTGCTTCTCCCTCACCGGCTACTCCGGCGGCGGTAAAAAGATGATCGCCCAGTACGAGGCGGCGGACCGTCCGGCGGAGCTGGCAAGCCCCTGCCCCTACGGCCTGGGTCAGACCCACAAGCACCTGCCGGAGATGCAGACCATCTGCGGCCTTGTGAAGCCGCCGGTGTTCGTCCCGGTGGTGGACGACTACTACAAGGGCATGGCCACCACCGTCATGCTCCACACAGGGCAGCTGAAAGGTGTCACCTCCCTCCATCAGGTGTGGGAGGCCTACGCCGCCCACTACGCCGGGCAGCAGATGGTGAAGGTGGCCCCGGAGGGTGCCGCCAAGCTGTACGCCGGCGTCAAGGCCGGGGACAACGACCTCCAAATCGTGGTGGCAGGCAACGATGAATCCTTTACCGTGACGGCCCTGTTCGACAACCTTGGCAAGGGTGCCTCCGGCGCCGCCGTCCAGAACATGAACATTATGCTGGGGCTGGAGGAGACCACCAGCCTCCTCTGATCCCCGGTTTCCACATCATTTTACCCCATCCACCGGCGGCCACAGGCCCCGGCCGATCAATAAGGAGGAACTTATGCTCAAGTATATCGACGGCGGCGTCTGTGCCGCTCAGGGCTTCCGGGCCGCGGGCATCCATGTGGGCGTCAAGACCCACGCCGCCTGGAAAAAGGACGTGGCCCTCATCGTCTCCGACGTGGAGTGCGCGGTGGCAGGCGTATTCACCAAGAACGTGGTGAAGTCCGCCCCCATCCATGTGACGCGTGCCCACCTGGCAGACGGCAAGGCCCGGGCGGTGATCGCCAACAGCGGCAACGCCAACGCCTGCGCCCCCCAGGGAGAGGAGAACGCGGAGAAGATGTGCGCGGCGGCGGCCAAGGCCATCGGCTGCGCCCCGGAGGACATGGTGGTGGCCTCCACCGGCGTCATCGGCCAGACCCTCAACATCTCCGTTATCGAGGAGGGCATGCCCGCCCTGTATGCAGCCCTGGCCCGCTCCGACGAGGCCAGCGACGCCGCGGCTCACGCCATCATGACCACCGATACCGTGAAAAAGGAAGTGGCGGTGGAGACCGTCATCGGCGGCAAGACTGTCCGGATGGGCGGCATTGCCAAGGGTTCCGGCATGATCCACCCCAACATGGGCACCATGCTCTGCTTCCTCACCACCGACTGCGCCATCTCCCCGGAGATGATCAAGACGGCCCTGCTGGAGACGGTGAACGTCAGCTTCAACCGCATCAGCGTGGACGGGGATACCTCCACCAACGATACCTGCTGCGTCCTGGCCAACGGCCTGGCAGGCAACGCCCCCATCACGGAAAAGGGCGAAGATTACGATGCCTTCCTGGAGGCCCTCCAGGCATTGTGCGTGACCCTTGCCAAGAAGATGGCCTCCGACGGCGAGGGCGCCCGGCACTTACTCACCTGCACCGTCTCCGGCGCCAAGGAAGAAGCCCAGGCCGAGACCATCGCCAAGAGCGTCATCTCCTCTACCCTCACCAAGGCCGCCATCTTCGGCGCTGACGCCAACTGGGGCCGGGTGCTGTGCGCCATGGGCTACTCCGGGGCGGAGTTTGACCCGGAGACCGTGGATGTCTCCTTTGCCAGCGCGGCGGGGGAGATCGCCGTGTGTCAGCAGGGCCGTGGCCTTCCCTTTGACGAGGAAAAAGCCAAGAAGATCCTCACGGAGCACGACGTGGAGATCCTGGTGGACCTCCACAGCGGCAGCGCCCAGTGCACCTGCTGGGGCTGCGACATCACCTACGATTACATCAAGATCAACGGGGACTACCGTACCTGAGACCCATCCTTCCGGGACAACGCGTCCCCATCTCAACCAACTAAGGAGCTGATTCCCATGTCCTCCCACGCACAGCAGGCCCAGACCCTGGTGGAGGCCCTGCCCTATATTCAAAAATTCACCGGCAAGACCATCGTCATCAAATACGGCGGCAACGCCATGGTTTCCGACGAGCTGCGAAAAGCCGTCATGAGCGACATCATCCTGCTCTCCCTGGTGGGCATCCGGGTGGTGGTGGTCCACGGCGGCGGGCCGGAGATCTCCGCCATGCTGAAGAAGATCGGCCACGAGTCCCACTTTGTGGATGGCCTGCGCTACACCGACGAGGAGACCATGGACGTGGTGCAGAGCGTGCTGTGCGGCAAGGTCAACAAGAACCTGGTGGCCCAGCTCAACCGGCTGGGCGGTCAGGCGGTGGGCCTGTGCGGCCTGGACGGGCAGCTGTTCCAGGCGGTGCGGCTGGATGAGAAGTACGGCCTGGTGGGTAAGATCACCGGCGTGAACCCCGAGCCGGTGGAAAACGCCCTGATGACCGGCTACATCCCGGTGGTGTCCACCGTGGCCCAGGGCACCGACGCCGACACTGCCTACAACATCAACGCCGACACCGCCGCCGCCAAGCTGGCGGAGGCCCTCCACGCGGAGAAGCTGATCCTCCTGACGGACGTCCGGGGCCTTCTGCAGGATCCCCGTGACGAGGAGACCCTCATCCACGTGGTCCACACCTACGAGGTGCCGGGCCTGGTGGCCCGGGGGATCATCTCCGGGGGCATGATCCCCAAGATGGAGTGCTGCGTGGACGCCATCAACGGCGGCGTGGAGCGGGTCCACATCCTGGACGGCCGAATCCCCCACTCCATTTTGATCGAGCTGCTCTCCGACCGGGGCATCGGCACCATGCTCCAGCAGGAAAAATAAGGCGTCTGCCGCGCCCCAATCAACGAGGAGGATATTATGACCAGTGAAGCCATCAAGGCCCTGACGGGCCAGTACATCATGAATACCTACGGCCGCTTCCCGGTGGCCATCGACCACGGCGAGGGCGCCACCCTCTACGACCCCGAGGGCAACGCCTACATCGACTTTGCCAGCGGCATCGGCGTCACGTCCCTGGGCTACGGCGACCCCAAGTGGGTGGAGGCCATCACCGCCCAGGCCAAGAAGCTGGGGCATGTCTCCAACCTCTTCTACACGGAGCCCGCCGCCCGCCTTGCCGAGATCCTCTGCAAGCGCACCGGCGAGAGCTGCGTCTTCTTTGCCAACGGCGGCGGCGAGGCCAACGAGGGCATGATCAAGCTGGCGAGAAAGTACAGCTTTGATAAGTACGGCAAGGGCCGCGCCACCATCGTCACGCTGAAAAACTCCTTCCACGGCCGCACCATCACCACCCTCATGGCCACCGGCCAGGAGGTGTTCCACAACTACTTCTTCCCCTTCACCGAGGGCTTCCGCTACGCTCCGGCCAACGACCTTGCCGCCCTGGAGGACCAGGGCGGGGACGTGTGCGCCGTGATGATGGAGCTCATCCAGGGCGAGGGCGGCGTGCTGCCTCTGGATAAGGATTACGTCCAGGCGGTGGCCAAGCTGTGCGCCGAGCGGGACTGGCTGCTGCTGGTGGACGAGGTGCAAAGCGGCGTGGGCCGCACCGGCAGCCTCTTCGCCTTCCAGCAGTACGGCGTTTTGCCGGACGTGGTGTCTTTCGCCAAGGGCATCGCCGGGGGCCTTCCCATGAGCGGCATCATGGCCAATGAGAAGTGCCGCAACGTCCTGGGCCCCGGCATGCACGCCACCACCTTCGGCGCCAACCCCGTCTGCGCCGCCGCGGGTCTGGTGGTGCAGGAGACCCTCACCGACGCCTTTTTGGAGGACGTCCAGGCCAAGGGCACCTACCTGCGCAACCGCATCGAGGACATGAAGCTCCCCTGCCTGGGCAAGACCCGGGGGATGGGCCTCATGATCGGCGTGGAGGTCAAGGATGGCTGGACCAACAAGGACCTGGCGAGTAAGCTCATTGAAAACGGACTGCTGGTGCTCACTGCCGGGCCGGGTCTGCGTCTGCTGCCGCCTCTGGTGATCTCCAAGGAGGAGATGGACGCGGGCCTTGCCATCATGGAAAAGACCCTCCGCTGAAGGAACAAGAGAGATCCCCTCTTCTCTCTTCGGGCATGGCGCCTCGGGAAGCGCCTACCCTAACCATAAGAATAACCATTGCTTTTACCATGACTCTTACTATAACGGGAAGATTTTGCAAAATCCTCCCGGCTTCAACAGGCGCCCACGGCGCCGCAAATCTGATGAAATGAGGATGACCTATGGAAAACCACACCCATTTCCTGAAGCTCCTGGACTTCACCCCCGCTGAGATCAACCAGTTCCTGGACACTGCCGCGGATTTGAAGGCCAAGAAGAAGGCGGGCATCCCCCACCGCTACCTGGAGGGGAAGAACGTGGCCCTGATTTTCGAGAAGACCTCTACCCGTACCCGCTGCGCCTTTGAGGTGGCCGCCCAGGATCTGGGCATGGGATCCACCTACCTGGGGCCCACCGGTTCCCAGATCGGCGTTAAGGAGTCCATTGCCGACACCGCACGGGTCCTGGGCCGCATGTTTGACGGCATCGAGTATCGGGGCTTCGGCCAGGAGATCGTGGAGGAGCTGGCCAAGTACGCCGGGGTGCCCGTGTTCAACGGCCTTACCAACGAGTTCCACCCCACCCAGATTTTGGCGGACTTTCTCACCATCCGGGAGCACTTCGGCAAGCTCCAGGGGGTGAAGCTGGTGTACCTGGGGGACGCCCGGTATAACATGGGCAACTCCCTGATGGCGGGCTGTGCCAAGATGGGCATGCACTTTGTGGCCTGTGCCCCCAAGGCGTATTTCCCGGATCAGGCCCTCATCGACACCTGCCAGGCTATCGCCGCCGAGACCGGCGCCGTGCTGGAGTTCATCGAGGATCCCATGACCGCCACCAAGGGAGCCGACGTCCTCTACACCGACGTGTGGGTCTCCATGGGCGAGCCGGTGGAGGTCTGGGCGGAGCGCATTGCGGCCCTGGCCCCCTATCAGGTGACCAAGGCCCTGATGGACAACGCCGGCCCCCAGTGCCGCTTCATGCACTGCCTGCCTGCCTACCACGACCACAAGACCAAGGTGGGCAAGGAAATGGGCGAGAAGTTCGGCCGGGAGGCCATGGAGGTCACCGACGAGGTCTTTGAGAGTGCGCAGTCCATCGTCTTTGACGAGGCGGAAAACCGCATGCACACCATCAAGGCCGTTATGTACGAGCTGATGAAGTAAGCTCCAAACATCAAGGGAGCCGCCCCTCAAAAGAGGGGCGGCTCTTTTCGATTCCGCCGGGACTATACGGCCTGGCCCGGAACCCAGTCCGGCGAAACGTCGATGGGCTGGGGCATGTCGGGGGAAAAGCCGTCAGAAAAGCAGCAGGCCTCCAGCACCGTCCAGGTGGTCTGGCCGTGGTCATCGGTGATTCGCACCGCCGCCACCAGGGTGTCGCCCTTCTCCAGAGTGCACGCTGCCTCGAAATCCTGCTCATTGTAAATGTAGGCATAGCCCTGGTCCCGATACAGGTCTACCGCCCACGGCATGGGGAGCACCTGCTCCGGCTCCGTTTCCTGGTTTCGGTACAGGCACAGGTCCACCGCTGTGGGGAGCAGATTCATACCGGGATCCGGCTCGATGTGGAGATTCAGTGCCCCAAATGACACCTTCCCCGTGCCCTGGTACCGCGTCATATCCCAGCTGCCGC
Source organism: uncultured Oscillibacter sp. (assembly GCA_905200545.1). GTDB lineage: Bacteria > Bacillota > Clostridia > Oscillospirales > Oscillospiraceae > Oscillibacter. The sequence continues at coordinate 128,944 of CAJKKQ010000005.1, read as the reverse complement.
CCACGCGGAGTTGGAAGGCTCCGGGCAGGCACTCGTAGAGCTCTTCAAAGGGGCTAGAGCGGGTGGTGCCGCTGCTGGTGAGGGCCGCGGAAAGGGTGATTTCCGGGTCCGTGGGCAGGACCCAGTTTGCTGCCGTGAAAGTCCCATCTTGCCGGACAGCCTCCGTCTGGAACTGCCGCCCGTCGGAGAGAATGGCGGTAAAAGAAGCGGTGGTGTCCTCCGTCCACTCCTTGGGTACGACAGACACGTCAGAGTCACGGTGCTTGCCTCTAAATCAAAATCCGTGACCTTTGTGTCATAATTGGAGATAATATTATCCTTTTCGTCCAATATATTACTGATTTGACCGGTAACCTGGCCGGTGAGATCGGACAGCTGCTGGCTGACCTGGCTTTGGACATCTGCCATCTGGAATCGGAGGTCGTCCATTTGCCTGTCCAGGGCGATCAGCCGGTTTCCCGCCAGTGCCAGTCCCAGCACCAAAACGCATCCCGCTGCGCCCACGGCGATTTTCCGCCTCCGGCTCCACCGGGGCCGGGCCGCCGCCAGATACTTTTCCGCGATGGCCTCCGCCGCCGCCAGCTCGCGCTCCGTCAGCTCCCCGGCGGGGGAGGGGGTGGTGTCCTCCGGTCCTCCGGCGTCCCCGTGTTCCTCCGGCGGGGCGGGCTCGCCCTGGCCGGGGACCTCCGCGGTCGGCTCCACCCCCAGCAGGGCGCCGATGGTGACGCCGAAGATCCGGCTCATGGCGATGAGGTTTTCCAGCTCCGGCACGGCGGCGTCCGATTCCCACTTGCTGACCGCCTGCCGGGAGACCCCCAGCCGCTCTCCCAGGGCCTCCTGAGAGAGGCCGGCGGCCTTGCGGCCCGCCTGGATGCGGCCGCCCAGGGTGTTGGTGTTGCCCATGGTCGTCTCCTCCTTTGCCCTCAGCATAGCAGGGATTGGCCCAAACCGCTACCACCGGTGGGTTTCTCTTTGTCAACCGGCAGTTGCGGAACTTTTTTCTCAGCATAACACAGATCTTTGCGGAAGAAAAGGGGAGACAAACTGCCGCAAATCCGCAGAAATTTACGAAAAACAAGAAAAATAACTAAAAGAAAGAAGGGTAATACGCCAGCTTTTGTGCGGCTTGACAAAATCCGGCCGGTTGCATACAATGGTAACGTCTAGTAAAGAAAAGAGGAGAGCAGAGCATATGGAACGTGCAGCCGGCATTCTCATGCCGATTTTTTCCCTGCCCGGCCCCTACGGGATCGGGACGGTGGGCCGGGAGGCCCGGGCCTTTGCGGATTTCCTTGCCGCCGCCGGACAGCGCTGGTGGCAGATTTTGCCGGTGGGGCCCACGGGAGCCGGGAATTCCCCCTATACCAGTGAGTCCACCTTTGCCGGGAACCCCTTTTTCATCGACCCGGACCTGCTGGCCCGGCGGGGATTGCTGACGGAGGCGGAGCTCTCCGCCGCCCGGCTGCCCCAGGGGGCGGCCATCGACTATGCCGCTGTGCGGCAGAGCCGGGAAACCCTGCTGCGCCAGGCTTTTGACCGCGTCAGCGGTGAGGAGGCCCAGGCGGTGCGGGAGTTTACAGAGCGGAATCCCTGGCTGAAAGAATACGCGTTGTATCGAGCTCTGAAGACCCGATTCGGCGACGCCGCCTGGTTCCAGTGGCCGGATGAGGCCCTGCACCGTCACGAGACGGCGGCGGTGGAGCACTGGCGGGTGGAGCTGGCGGAGGACATCGCCTACCACAGCTGCGTGCAGTATTGGTTCTTCACCCAGTGGGCGGACTTCAAGGCCTATGTCAATGGAAAGGGCGTCAAGCTCATGGGGGACCTGCCCATCTACGTCTCCCTGGACAGTGCCGACGTATGGGCGGAGCGCAAGGAGTTTTTGCTGGACGGGGCGGGCCGCCCGGCTAAGGTGGCGGGCGTTCCCCCGGACTACTTCTCAGAGGACGGCCAGCTCTGGGGCAATCCCCTCTACAACTGGAGTGCCATGAAGGCCGACGGCTTCGGCTGGTGGATCCGCCGGGTGGAGGGTGCCTCCCGCCTGGTGGACGCGGTGCGTATCGACCACTTCCGGGGGCTGGAGAGCTACTGGGCCGTTCCCGCCGGATCCGCCACCGCCAAGACCGGTCAGTGGGAGAAGGGCCCCGGCATGGCCCTTTTGGGGGTCCTCACCGGCTGGTTCCCCCAGATCACCTTTGTGGCGGAGGACTTAGGCATCCTCACCGACGACGTCCACCGGCTGCGGGAGGAGTCCGGGCTTCCCGGCATGAAGGTGCTGGAGTTTGCCTTCTCCGGCCCCGACAACGCCTACCTTCCCCACCATTATCAACCCCACTGCATCTGCTACACCGGTACCCACGACAACGACACCGCCCTGGGCTGGTATGCCCATGCCTCCGACGCTGAGCGGGCCTTTGCCCAGCGGTACCTGGGAGTTTCCGGGGCGGAGGATGTGCGCCGGGCCCTGCTGCGGCTGGGCCAGGGGAGCGTGGCGGAGCTGTTCGTGGCCCAGATGCAGGACTATCTGGGCCTGGGCAGCGAGGCGCGGATCAACGTCCCCGGCGTGGCGGAGGGCAACTGGCGCTGGCGCATGGCCTCCGGCGCGGTGTCTCCGGCCCTGGCGGGGGAGATCCGGGACCTGACGGCCGCTTACAGCCGCTGCTGAGAACAGACGAGATTCTAAGACGGAGGCGGAAGCCTCCGTCGCAGCCTGCCGAAGACAGGCTGCGCAAGTTTTTTGGAGCTCCAAAAAACTTATGATTCAAAACGAGAGGAACCCTTCCTGGGTTCCTCTCGTAACTCTCTTCCTTCCCGTCGCGCAGGATACCTTGGGTACCAGACAGTCTGATTTCTTTTTCGTTGACGGCGGCGGGAGGGCATGGTATACTCTTGCCGTCCCCGGGAAGAAGCTCTGACCGGCGGACATATCTATCACGGATTCCACCGGTCTGACCGGCCCGGGCCTGTCCCGGCCGCAAGAGGGGGGAGCACAGGCGCGGGAGGCCCGCGTCGACTTCGTGCTGCGCGCCCTTCGCCAAACCGGCGGAGGGCGTTTTTTGGCGCCCGGAAGGAGGCAGACATGGCAACACGGGTGGCCGTCATGGCCGTCATCGTGAAAAACCCCGACTCCGTGGCGCAGCTCAACGGCCTGCTCCACCAGTACAGCAGCTATATCATCGGCCGCATGGGGGTGCCTTACCACCAGCGGGGGGTGAGCGTCATCTCCGTGGCCCTGGACGCCCCCATGGACGTTATCTCCGCCCTGTCCGGCAAAGTGGGGCGGCTGCCGGGCATCACCGCCAAGACGGTGTACGCCCCGGAAGAGGCCCTGTCCTGAGGACGGGAGCCGCAAAATCAGAAAGAGAGGAACCAACTTATGAAACTTTGGAAGAAGGCCGGCGCGCTGATGCTGGCGCTGGCGCTGACATTGGCCCTGGCCTCCTGCGGCCAGCAGGAGACCCAGACGGAGGAGCCGGAGGAGGTCACCGGCGAGAGCTACTCCGTGGCCGCCCTGAAGGGCCCCACCGCCATGGGCCTGGTGAAGCTCATGCACGACGCCGAGTCCGGCGCGGAGCTCACCAATGACTACACCTTCACCCTGGCGGCCTCTGCCGACGAGGTGAGCCCCAAGCTGATGCAGGGGGAGCTGGATATCGCCTGCGTTCCCGCCAACCTGGCGGCGGTGCTGTACCAGAAGACCGGCGGAGAGATCGTGACCCTGGGCATCAACACCCTGGGCGTCCTCTATATCGTGGAAAACGGCAACGCCGTGACTTCCATGGCGGACCTGGCGGGGAAGACCATCGTGGCTTCCGGCAAGGGCAGCACCCCGGAGTATGCTCTGCGCTATTTGCTGCGGGAGAACGGCGTGGATCCCGACGGCGGCGTGGTCATCGACTGGAAGAGCGAGCACTCTGAGTGCGTCAGCGCCCTGGCCACCGGAGCGGCCACCATTGCCATGCTGCCCCAGCCCTTTGTCACCGTGGCCCAGAGCAAGCTCCAGGATCTGCGGGTGGCCCTGGATCTGACGCAGGAGTGGGACGCCCTGGATAACGGCTCCGCCCTCCTCACCGGCGTGGTGGTGGCCCGGAAGGACGTGGTGGAGGAAAACCCCGCTGCCATTGACGCCTTCCTGGCGGACTATGCCCAGAGTGTGGAGTGGGTCAACGCCAACACCGCTGACGCCGCCGCCCTCATCGGGGACTACGGCATCGTGGACGCGGCAGTGGCGGAGAAAGCCCTGCCTGCCTGCAACATCGTGTGCATCACCGGGGCGGAGATGAAGGAGAAGCTCTCCGGCTATCTCCAGATCCTCTTTGAGGAGGATCCTTCCTCCGTGGGTGCCCAGGCCGGAGACGACACGGGCCTTCCCGGGGACGATTTCTATTACGGGGCGTAAAAATCAGACGCAATTATACAAAACGGCAAGGAGGTGACCGCCCATGAGACGGAAAAACGGCCGCCTGCGGCTGTGGGCGGTGGCCTTCTGGCTGCTGGTGTGGCAGGGGGGCAGCATGGCTCTGGCCGCCACCACCGGGGGAAAGATGCTGCTGCTTGCTTCCCCCGTCAGCGCCCTTTGGCGGCTTTTGCAGCTGGCGGGGACGGCGGGCTTCTGGCAGGCGGTGGCCGCCTCGGCGGCGCGGATTCTGGGGGGCTTTCTCCTCTCCTGCCTGCTGGCGGTGGTGTGCGGCGGGCTCTCCGTCCGGTTCCGGCGGGTGGGGGAGCTGCTGGCTCCCCTGGTGGCGGCGGTGAAGGCGGTACCGGTGGTGTCCTTCATCATTCTGACGTTGATCTTTTTTGACGCCCGGAACCTCTCGGTGTTCATCGCGGGGCTGATGGTGTTTCCGCCGGTGTACCTTAACGTCCGCGCCGGCATCGCCGCGGCGGACCGGCAGCTGCTGGAAATGGCCCGGGTGTTCCGGGTGCCCTGGCGCCGGATGGTGTGGAATGTATATGTCCCGGCGGCGCTGCCATACTTCCGCTCCGCCACTGCCCTGGGCCTGGGCCTTTGCTGGAAGTCCGGCATCGCGGCGGAGGTCATCGGCCTTCCGGCAGGCACCATAGGGGAGCGGCTCTACACCGCCAAAATCTACTTTGAGACCCCGGACCTCTTCGCCTGGACCGCCGTCATCGTGGCGGTGTCCGTGGGATTTGAAAAGCTCTTTCTGGCAGGTGTGGATGCCTTGGGCAGAAAGGCGGGGGCGTCATGAAGATCCAGGTACGCAATCTCACCAAGTCCTACGGCGGGAAGACGGTGCTGCAAAACGTCAGCTTCACCGCCGGGGCGGGGGTCACCTGTGTCATGGCCCCCTCCGGCAGCGGCAAGACCACGCTGCTGCGTCTGGTGTTGGGGCTGGAGACTCCGGATGGCGGGGAGGTATCCGTCCCTGCCGGATGCCGGTTCGCCGCCGTCTTTCAGGAGAACCGTCTGCTGGAGGGGCTGGACGCCCTGGGGAACCTCCGCTTTGTGCTGGGGCCAGCTTTGGAGGAGCCTGCCGCCCGGGCCCTGCTGGAGGAGCTGGGCCTGGGAGACGTGGGCAGCAAGATTGTCCGGGACTACTCCGGTGGTATGAAGCGGCGGCTGGCCCTGGCCCGGGCGCTGCTTGCTCCCAGTGACGTCCTGGTGCTGGACGAGCCCTTTACCGGCCTGGACGGGGACAACCGCCTGCGGGCCCTGGATTGTGTCCGCCGGGCGGCGGAAGACAAGCCCGTCCTGCTGGTGACCCACGATCCCCGGGACGCGGCGGATCTGGGGGCCCGGAGGATAGAACTGGAGAATTAAAAACAAAAAAGCGCCGCGGCGGGCGCTTTTTTGCTGCTTTCTCTGAAAAACAGGTGCTTTTGAGCTGGAAGGGAAATGATCCCTCCGCCGGGAGAAAAACCTGTCCGGAATGTGTGGAAATTCCCAAAGAACTGTGCTAAAATGACTGTGTATAGGCATTGTACGCTGAGGGCGCACTTCCCGGGAAGCAGCGCCGCGGCGGAGATTGAGGAGAACGGTCCAAAGGGCCGAGAGGAGTGTTATTCCATGATTAAGATCACCACCGACAGCACCTGTGATCTGCCCAGCAGTCTGCTGGAGAAATATGACATCACCGTGATCCCCCTGGGGATCGTCAAGGCCGGTAAGCTCTACCGGGACGGCGTGGACATCCGCACCGCGGACATTGCTGCCCATGTGGACGCCGGCGGGGAGATCACCACCACCAACGCCGTCAATGCGGCGGATTACGAGACGGTGTTCCGGGAGATGACCGCCAGGTACGACGCTGTGATCCACCTGAACATCGGCATGGGCTTTTCCTCCTGCTACCAGAATGCCAAGCTGGCGGCGGAGGAGGTGCCGGAGGTCTATGTGGTGGACTCCCAGAACCTCTCCGTGGGCCACGGCTGGCTGGTGCTGGCGGCGGCGGAGGCGGCCAAGGACGGCAAGTCCGTGGGGGAGATCCTCTCCCTGCTGGAGGATCTGACGCCCCGGGTGGAGATCAGCTTTGTGCTGGACCGGCTGGACTATATGAAAAAGGGCGGACGCTGCTCCGCCGTCACGGCCCTGGGCGCCAACCTGCTGAAGCTCCACCCCTGCATTGAGGTCATCAGCGGCCGCATGGGCGTCACCAAGAAGTACCGGGGCTCCATGGAGAAGGTAGTGGCGGATTACGTCCGGGACCGGGTGGCCACCCGGTCGGATATTGACCGGCATCGGGTGTTCCTGGTGGACAGCTGCCGTACCCCCGGTATCCAGGAGACTGCCCGCCGGGTGCTGGAGGAGTGCGGCCATTTCGACGAGATCATCGAGGCCAAGGCCGGCTGCACCGTCTTCTGCCACTGCGGGCCGGATACCCTGGGCCTGGTGTTCCTGCGGAAATAAACATAATCTTGACCTGTACGGACAATATTGTGCATAAAAAGAAAGACAAGCAGCGGGGCCGCATTTGCGGCCCCGCTGCTGTGGCTTTACCGGACGGGTAGGTATTACTTCTCGGCGATGGCCTCGATCTCGCACAGGACACCCTTGGGCAGCTCCCGCACGGCCACGCAGCTGCGGGCGGGCTTGGAGGTGAAGAACTTGGCGTACACTTCGTTGAAGGCAGCAAAGTCGCCCATGTCCGCCAGGAAGCAGGTGGTCTTGAAGACCTTTTCAAAGCTGGAGCCGGCGGCCTCCAGGATGGCGCCTACGTTCTTGCAGCTCTGCTCGGCCTGGGCGGCAATGCCCTCGGGAACTGCACCGGTGGCGGGGTCGGCGGGAATCTGGCCGGAGGTATAGACGATGCCGTTGACCTCGAAGCCCTGGGAATAGGGGCCGATGGCGCCGGGGGCGTTGGTGGTGGCAATCACGGTTTTCATGATGGTTCCTCCTTGGTTATGTTGGTACCTCCATCATAGCGGGGCCGGAGGGAAAAGTCAATCACCGCCGCTTGCACAACGGGGAAAATGGTGGTATCATCACAGACAAAATATGTGAATATCGGATGGCCCTGGGGCCGGAGAGGAGCGGAACGAAAGTGGAATTGGAAAGTTTTCATCAGGAGCTGACGGAGGAATCCTACAGCCGTCAGGAGGAACTGATTTTTGCGGAGTGTGACTGCCGCCGCCGGGCCCGGGTGGGCACGCTTTTGAGCAAGGCTGCCGCCATGGCGGGCTACGATTACGATGCCCGGGGGCTGCCCTATGAAAAGCTCTACGAGAAGGGGGAGGTATTTCTCCTCTCCCGCATCGCCCTGCGGATCCACCGCAGCCCCATGGCGGGGGAAGTGGTCACCACCACCACCTGGGAGGCGGGGGTCAAGGGTGCCCACATGTGCCGCCACTATGAGACCCGGGACAAGGCGGGAAATGTGTGCGTGGACTACAAGAGCGACTGGATCCTGGTAGATCCCAAGACCCGCCGGATCCTGCGGCCGTCCTCCTTCTCCGCCCGGAAGCTGGAAAACCACGCTCCGGAGCTGGACTGTCCGGAGCCCTGCAAGATCGTGCTGCCCCACGAGGGGCTGGAGGATCTGGGGAAGCGCCGGGTGATGTGGTCGGATCTGGACGGCAACGGCCACCTGTACAGCGGCAACTATGGGGATGTCATCTGGGACTATCTGCCCTCCCCCTATCAGGAGCGGATGCCCCGGGAGTTCTACCTCAACTACAGCAAGGAGGCCAAGCTGGGCCAGGAGCTGGCACTCTCCGGCTTCCGGGTGGGGGAGGACGAGTATTTGATGGAGGCCACCGGTCCCGACGGGGTGTGCTTCACCTGCCGGTGCGTCTTCTGATGCGCTGCTCCGGTCGCCTGAACGGACGCAGAACTTCATATGGAAAAAAGCACCCTCCGGACAGCTGTCCGGAGGGTGTGCTGCGTTTTGGGGAAGATGTAGGGAGGATCAGAACCCGTAAAGCATGGAGCGGTTGATGTCGGAGAGGGAGTGGGCGCCGCACATGGCCATGGTGTCGGCAAGCTCCGCCTTGAGCTTGTCCACAAAGACCTTCACACCCTCGGCCCCGCCTCCGTAGACCATGTTCACGAAGGGACGGCCGATGAGCACCGCGTCGGCACCCAGGGCCAGGGCCTTGAATACATCCATGCCGGTGCGGATGCCGCCGTCCACAAAGATGGTGAGCTTGCCGCCCACGGCGTCGGCGATGGCAGGAAGCACCTCGGCGGTAGAGGGGCACTGGTCCAGAACCCGGCCGCCGTGGTTGGACACCACGATGCCCTGGGCACCGGCCTCCAGGGCCTTCTTGGCACCGGCAACGGTCATGATGCCCTTGAGGATGAAGGGCTTCTCCGCCCAGGCGACGATCTGCTTGAGCTGCTCCACGGTCTTGCTGCCGGCGGGAGGCGTCATGTTCTGCAGGAAGGGCAGGCCTGCCGCGTCGATGTCCATGGCGATGGCAAAGGGATCGGCGTCCTTCACCAGCTCCATCTTCTCCCGGATCAAGTCCATGTTCCAGGGCTTGATAGTGGGAACGCCGCAGCCGCCGTTCTTCTTCAGGGCGCTGGCGGCACCCTCCATGACGGCGGGGTTGGTGCCGTCGCCGGTAAAGGCGGCAATGCCCGCCGCGGCGCAGGCGGAGACCAGAATGTCATTGTAGGCCAGGTCGTCGTACTTGTCGCCGTAGTGGAGCTGCATGGCACCCACGGGTGCGGCGAACACGGGAATGTCCACGGTCTTGCCGAAGACGGTGAGGGAGGTGTCTGCGGGTTTGTTTTCGCAGATGGTGTCCATGTTGACACACAGCTCCTGCCACTTCTGATAGTTGCGGATAAAGCCGGTGCCGATGCCCTTGGCGCCGGGGCCGGGGATGGTGTTGCGGCAGGCCAGGCCGTTGCACACGGGACAGGACTTGCAGTAGGGCCCCACGCAGCCGCGGGCCTGTTCCAGAACTTCCTGATAAGTCATAGGTAAATCCCTCCGATTTTTCTCATCATGGCCGGCGCCTGGGCGCCGGCTCTTTTTCTATTGTAGTCCCACTGGAGAAAAAAGACAACTGCTGGAAAAAAACTTTCCCGGGCGTGGAACGTTTTGAGCCAAATCCCGTCTATATGGACAAAGGGCTGCAGAGGGAAGACTGCGGCCCACCCAAAGAAAAGGAGGGCTTTCGGATGAAAAGAGGTTTGGTATGGGTTCTGGCGCTGGCTCTGATGCTGACCCTGGCGGGCTGCGGCGCTGCCAGCGGAGAAACTGCCGCCAGTGATTCTGCGGCTATGGACACGGCCACCGCGGAGACCGGCTCCGACAGCGGCAGCGGGATGAACGGCGCCATGGGCATGGCGCCCATGGAGAGCGAAGAGGCCCAGGAGGGCGGCGGGACGGACAGCCGGCTCCAGGACGCCAAGATGATCTACACCATGGATATGCAGGTGGAGACCACCGCCTTTGACGATGCCGCCGCTGGATTGCGGCAGCTGGTGGAGGACATGGGAGGCTACTTTGAGACGGCCTCTGTCTACAACTACGGCGGGGACTACCGCAGTGCCTACTATACCATCCGGGTCCCGGCGGAGCAGTACCAGAACCTGCTGACCCAGGTGGGAAAGCTGTGTCACATCGTCCGGCAGGAGGAGAACAGCCAGAACATCAGTGAGCAGTATTACGACACCGAGAGCCGTCTCGTCACCCAACAGACCAAGCTGGAGCGGCTCCAGACCCTCCTGGCACAGGCGGAGACCATGGAGGACATCATCACCATCGAGTCCGCCATCTCCGACACGGAGCTGACCATCGAGCAGCTGACGGGCACCTTGCGCAGCTACGACTCCCTGGTGGACTACTCCACCGTCAACATCTCCCTGGAGGAGGTGTATCAGCTCTCCAACGTGGAGGAGCCTGCCCAGGGCTTCGCCAGCCGCATGGGAGCGGCGTTCCGCTCCGGCTGGAACGGCTTCGTGGACGTGCTGGAAGGCCTTGCGGTGCTGCTGGCCTACATTTGGGTGCCGGTGGTGGTGCTGGCGGTGGGCGGCGTTATCGCCTGGCGGGTGATCCGCCGCCGTCGGGCTCGGGAGAGCGCGGCCCAGACGGAAGATCACAAGTGAAGAATACAAAAAAGCGGGGGGACCTCCCCGCCGCTTTTTGATTGGAATGCCCCGCCGGGGCTTATTCCATGGAGATGATATAATAGTACACAGGCTGGCCGCCGGAGAGGACGGCTACCTCCGCCTCGGGGCAGGTCTCCTCAAAGACCTTGGCGGCGGCGTTGGCGTCTTCCTCCGTCACATCCTCGCCGAAGTACAGCGAGATGAAGGAGGCTGCATGCTCCAGAGCGCTCTGAGCCAGAGCGTGGAGCAGGGCGTTCAGGTCGCCGTCGGTTCCGAAGAGCTTGCCCTCCTGCAAGGCCAGGTAGTCCCCGGCCTTGATGTCGAAGCCGTCGAAGTCGGAATCCCGGGCGGCGTAGGTGATCTGGGCGGTGGTGACGGTGGAGAGGGATTCCGTCATGGCGTCGGTGATGGACTGGACGTCCGGCGCCTCGAAGTCCACGTTCATCATGGCGGTGATGCCCTGGGGCACCGTCTTGGAGGGGATGACCACCACGTGCTTATCCGTCAGGGCGTCGCACTGCTGGGCGGCCATGATGATGTTGCCGTTGTTGGGCAGGACGAACACCGTCTCGGCGGGGATCTTGTCCACACCCTCCAGGATGCTCTCGGTGGAGGGGTTCATGGTCTGTCCGCCGGAGACCACGCCGTCGGCGCCCAGGTCCCGGAACACGGCGGCCAGGCCCTCACCGGCACACACGGCCAAAAAGCCGTAGGGCTTTTCCGGAGCGGCCACCACGTGGCCCTCCTCCTGAGCACCCTCGCCGGACTCCAGCTCTTTTTCCACGGCGTCCAGGTCGTCGGTGCTCTGGACATGCTTGCCGGCGGCCAGATCGTCCGCCTGGGTGCGCATATTCTCAATCTTGGCCAGCTCCAGCGTGCCGTACTTCTGGGATTCATTCAGGGCGGAGCCGGGGATGTTGGTGTGGACGTGGACCTTGAAGGCCTCGTCGTCCTCACCGATGACCAGGCTGTCGCCGATGCTGTTCAAATAGGTGCGCAGGGGCTCCAGAGAGATGTCGGGATTGGACTTGCGGACGATGAACACCGTGTCGAAGGCGAAGGTGATCTCCTCGGCGGCCATCATGGCAAAGTCGGCCTTTTCCTTCTCCGGCTCGCCGTCGTCGCCTACCTCCGGCATGGGCTCGCCCCGCATTTCCGCCAGCATGCCCTCCAGGATCAGCAGATACCCCTTGCCGCCGGCATCCACCACGCCGGCCTTTTTCAGCACGGGGTTCATCTCGATGGTCTGGGCCAGGGCCTCGTTGCCGGCCCGGATGGCTTCCTCCAACACTTTTTCCACGTCCTTTTCCTGCGCGGCCGTATCCACGGCCTGCTTGGCGGCCAGACGGGAGACGGTGAGCACGGTGCCCTCGGCGGGCTTCATGACGGCCTTGTAGGCAGCGCTGACACCCTCCTGCATGGCGGCGGCAAAGGCGGCGGCGTCGCAGGTTTCCCTGCCCTTGAGGGCTTTGGAAAGGCCCCGGAAGAGCAGGGACAAAATGACGCCGGAGTTGCCCCGGGCGCCCCGCAGCAGGGCGGAGGCGGTGACGGAGGCGGCCTGGTCCACGGTGGTGGGGGTGGTCTTGCGCAGCTCCGTCACGGCGGTGCCGATGGTCATGGACATATTGGTGCCGGTGTCGCCGTCCGGCACGGGGAACACGTTCAGGTCATTGATGGCCTGCTTCTGGGCCGTGATGGCCGCGGCGCCGTGAAGCACCATCTGTTTGAAGAGAACGCCGGTGATTTGTTCGTTCATTTTCCTCTATTTCCTCCCTCACAGGGTCATGGAATCCACGCACACGTCCACAGCCTTCACAGGGACGCCGGTGTTTTTGGTGACCACATACCGCACCTCGTTCATGATGGAGCGGCACACGGCGGGAAGATTCACGCCGTTTTCCACGATGATGTGCAGCTCAATGGAGACGGAGCCGTCTTCGTGATAGGTGATACTGACGCCCTTGCTCATGGCCTCCCGGCGCAGCAGATGCACCAGGCCGTCGGTCATGGAGCGGTAGGCCATGCCCTTGACGCCGAAGCAGTTGGTGGCGGCAATGCCGGTGATATTGGAGAACACGGCGCTGCTGACGGAGATCTCACCTTGATCGGATTTGAATTGAATCATGAGAACGTCCTTTCTTTCCCAGTATTGGCGGATGCGGCCCGGGGCCGCGTCCGGCTGCTCTATAAAAAAACGCGGGGGGAAGTGTCCATATTTTTAGATTTTTATTATAAACGATTTCCCAGTAAAGCACAAGCCCTAAAAACAGGATGGCCGCCTATTGAAATACGGATACATTTGCCGTAAAATAGGATAAATTCACAACCTGCGGCCAGGCGCCGCAGCGGGGCGGGAGGAGAGAGGCCATGACGCGCAACCGCGGACCTCTTTGCGTGCTGGTGTGCTATATCATCTGGGGCGTGCTTCCCATTTTTTGGCATATGCTTGCGGTGGTGGACGCCCTGTATGTACTCTCGGCGCGGATCGTGTGGTCGGCGGTGTTCCTGCTGGCCCTGCTTGCCGCCCGGCGCCGGCTGGAAACGGTGGCGGAGGCCTGCCGGGACCGGGGCCAGATGGTGCGCATGATGCTCTCCGGCGTGTTCATCTGCATCAACTGGGGGGTCTACATCTGGGCCGTCAACGGCGGACATGCCCTGGACGCCAGCCTGGCCTATTACATGAACCCCATTCTGGCGGTGGTGCTGGGCACGGCGGTGTTCGGGGAACGGCTCTCGCCACTGCAGTGGCTCTCTGTGGCGGTGACCTTTGCGGGCATCGTGGTGACGGTGGTGGGCCACGGCCAGTTCCCCTGGATGGCGCTGGTGATCGGCGGCAGCTTTGCCGTCTACGGGGCCGTGAAAAAGGGTGTCCGGGCGGAGGCGGAGGTCTCCGTCCTGGTGGAGACCATGACCCTGGCCCCCTTTGCCCTGGCGTATCTCCTGTGGGCGGAGGCCCGGGGAACGGGAGCCGTGGGGGTCCTCTCTGGCTGGCAGTGGCTGCTGCTGCCCCTTTCCGGCATCGCCACCACGGTGCCGCTGCTGTTTTTTGCCAGGGGGATCAAGACGACCCCCATGAGCCTGTCGGGAATCTTGATGTATGTGAACCCCACGCTGCAGTTTCTGGTGTCCGTGGCGGTGTTCCGGGAGAAATTCACCGCCGCCTACGGGGTTTTGTTCGGATTTGTATGGAGCGGCCTGGCGCTGTATCTGGCCGCCGGCTTCCTGCGCCGGCGCAGGGAGAGAAAGGAGAAGGCGGGATGCGAGTAATTACCGGAACGGCCAGGGGCCGCAGGCTCGGGGAGCTGGAGGGGATGGAGACCCGTCCCACCACAGACCGTGTGAAGGAGGCCATGTTCAGCATTCTCCAGTTTGACCTTGAGGGCCGCCGGGTGCTGGACCTCTTCGCCGGTACCGGGCAGCTGGGCATCGAGTGTTTGTCCCGGGGGGCGGCGCAGGCGGTGTTTGTGGACCGCCGGGCGGACGCCGTGAAGCTGATCCGGGAAAACCTCAAGGTGACGGAGCTGACGGACCGGGCCCGGGTGGTGGCCGGGGACTCCATGGAGTACCTGAAAAGCCTCCGGGAGCACTTTGACATCGTGCTGCTGGATCCGCCTTACGCGGCGGGACTGCTGGAACCTGCAATCGAGCATCTTACAACGTTTGACATTCTCAATCCGCATGGTATAATTGTGGCGGAACATCCGGCGGAGCGGACGCTGCCGCCGGTATGCGCGCCCTACCGGATCCATCGGACTTACCGGTACGGCAAGATCGGCCTGACCGTGATCCGCCGGGCCGCAAACGAGGAAATCGGAGAGCAACACCCATGAGAACAGCCATTTGTTCAGGCAGCTTCGACCCCATCACACTGGGGCATATGGATATTATCCGCCGGGCCGCTGCCTGTTTTGACAGGGTCTGCGTGTGTGTCAGTCCCAACGCCGAGAAGAAGAGCCAGATGTTTACCCCGGAGCAGAAGCTCCTGCTGGTGCGCACCGCCGTGGCGGAGCTTCCCAATGTGGAGGCGGAGCTGTGGCCGGGGCTCCTGGCGGACTTCGCCGTGGACCATCACGCCACGGCTATCGTCCGGGGGGTGCGCAACACCTCGGACTTCGACGGGGAGTACCAGCTGGCCCTCATCAACCGGGGCATCTATCCCCAACTGGAGACGCTGCTGCTGCCTGCCAGCGCGGAGTATCAGCATTTCAGCTCCTCCATGGTCCGGGAGATGATCCGTTACCACCAGCCGCTGGAACGGTACCTGCCCGCGCCCATTATCCCCCTGGTGCGCGAAATGACGGAGAAGAAGGAAGGATGAGTCGGTATGGCCAATGATGTGAGTCGTTTGATCGATATGCTCTACGAGCACATCGAAAATGCAAAATCCCCTGCCCTCAAGCCCAATATGAGCATGGTGGACCGGGACGAAATGCTGGATCTTCTGGACGAGCTGCGGGCCCAGCTGCCTGTGGAGATCAAGCGGGCCCAGGAGCTGCTGGCCGCCCGGGAGAAATTTGTGGACGAGGCCAAGCGGGATGTGGACCGCATGATGCGCCAGGCGGAGCTGGACGCCAAGACCAAGGTCTCTGACAGCGAGGTGCTCTACGCCGCCAAGGAGAAGGCACGTCAGATCATCGCCCGGGCCGAGGACCGCTCCCGTCAGCTGTGCCAGGTGGCCAACGAGTACGCCGAGGATGCCCTGGCCCGCACAGAGGAGGCCGTTCAGGCCGCTCTGGACGAGGTCAAGCAGTCCCGGGTGCGCTTCCGCACCGCCTCCGCCGCCAAGCTGCAGGAGCAGCGGGACAAGCTGGACGGGCGGGAGGAGGCCTCCGACCCGGAGGACTGACGCCGGAAGAAATTCCCTGCCGAAAACGCGGCAAAAATTTTGTGAAAAATTACAACAGAATACGGGAAACTTTTCGGAATATTCCCATATCTTGCGATGAATTTAAATAGGACGGAACCCTTGACACAATATCTTGTGCCAAAGGTTCCGTCCTATTTTACGTAAACCGTGCCGGAGAGAATCGAACGACTGTTTTATTTTGCTGTTTTAGACGCAAAACCACCCTTTTTTACACCGTTTTGGGGATTTTAGCCAGGAAAAAAATCCTTGCAATCCAGGGGTGATTCGCTTATACTCAAATCATGCGGTGGGGATTTGTGGGTAATTGGGACAGGTAAGTGTCAGAGAATCCCCATTCAGACCCAAAAAAACGGGCAAAGGGGGGATACGGCCATGGCAAGGCTTCTGGGCAAGTCCAACAACAGCATCGACGCCAAGGGCCGTCTTGTGATCCCCTCTTCCATGCGGGAAGCCCTGGGAGACACCTTTTATATCACCATCGGCGCCGAGCACTGCCTGACCATTTATCCCCAGGCCAAGTGGGAGCAGATGTCCGATGAGATGGACGACCTCAGCTATACCGAGGCCCGGGCCCTGACACTGCTGTATGCCAACGCCGTCCAGTGCGAGCCGGATGGCCAGGGGCGGGTGTTGATCCCCGCCAACCTGCGCGCTTACGCGGGCCTCAAGAAGACCGCCACCATCGTGGGCCTCAACTCCTTCGCGGAGATCTGGGACCAGCAGACCTGGGAGGAGCGGGAGCAGAGCCTGCTGGAGAGTAACGGCATGGCCGCCGCCATGGACGCCCTGGCGCGGGTGCGCCGCAGCCGGGGGTAAGGGCCTATGGAATATACACACAAGCCGGTGCTGCTCCACGAGTGCATCGACGCCCTGGCCATCCGGCCCGACGGCGTGTACGTGGACGGGACTTTGGGACGGGCGGGCCACTCCCGGGAGATCGCAAAGCGGTTGACCACCGGTCGGCTCATCTGCATCGACCGGGACATGGCGGCCATCGACGCCGCCAAGGAGCGCCTGGCCCCGTATCTGGACCGCGTGACGTTGGTCCACAGCAATTTTTCGGAACTGGAGAGCGTACTGCGGCAGGCTGGGGTGACCGGCGCCGACGGGATGCTCTTTGACCTTGGGGTGTCGTCCCCCCAGCTGGACGACGGCAGCCGGGGCTTTTCCTACATGCAGGACGCCCCGCTGGACATGCGCATGGACCGCTCCGCTCCCCTGAGCGCCTACGAGGTGGTGAACACCTGGAGCTATGAGGAGCTGCGGCGGATCCTCTACGATTACGGCGAGGAGCGCTACGCCCCCGCCATTGCAAAGGCCATCGTCCGCGCCCGGGAGACGGCGCCCGTTGCCACCACCCTGGAGCTGGTGGAGATCATCAAGGGGGCCATGCCCCCTGCGGCCCTGCGGGAAAAGCAGCATCCGGCCAAGCGCAGCTTTCAGGCCATCCGCATCGCGGTGAACGGGGAGCTGGACGCCCTGGAGCCCATGCTCCGCTCGGCGGTGGACGGGCTGAATCCCGGCGGCCGGCTGGCGGTCATCACCTTCCACTCCCTGGAGGACCGGATCGTCAAGCGGACGCTGCAGGAGATGGCGAAAGGGTGCACCTGCCCGCCGGAGTTTCCGGTGTGCGTGTGCGGGAAGAAGCCCAAAATCAAGATTTTGACCCGACGGCCCGTGGTGTCGGGAGCGGCGGAACTGGAGGAGAACCCCAGGGCCCGCAGCGCCAAGCTCCGGGTGGCGGAAAAGTGTGATGATTTCGACCTGTAAGGGGACAAGCTCTCCGGCAGGCTGTTTTGAGTAGTGTGTGATCAGAGGAGGAAGCAGCTGTGGCATCTGCGGCGGGAAAATTGCGCTATAACAGCCGGAGCGCCGTATACGGCGATCTGGCTTACGATCTGGACCGGGAGCTGCGGGAGCGGGAGCTGCGCCACGCCGGCGAGCTGCCCCGGCGGCAGGAAAAAGCAGCGGAACAGCCCCGGGTACGCAGCGTCTCTCAGGTACAGGTGCGCCAGCGGCAGCACGTGTCTGTCCTCTCCGTGCTGGGCTTCGGCGCCGTGGCCGCTTTGGCGGTGGTGGTGCTGATGAGCTACATCCAGCTGACGGTGCTCTCCGCTGAGACGGTGGAGCTCCAGAGCCAGCTTGCCACGCTGCAGACGGAGAACATGAACCTTTCCAACCAGTATGAGCAGATGTTCGACCTGGACGCCGTGAAGGAGGCGTCGGAGGCCGCCGGCATGAGCCGCCCCTCCAGCGGCCAGATCGGCTACATCGACCTCTCCGACGGAGATACCGCCGTGGTCTACCAGCAGGAGGAGCCGGGCTTTTTCAGCCAGCTGCTCTCGTCTTTGAACCACGGGATCTACGCTGTTGTGGAATATTTCGATTAAAGCGCACTATATATGGAACGACGGTAAGGAGTAAGAAGGTGTGGCTTCTTACTCCTTGCTTTGATATTGCGGCTGCCGGGGAAGCGCCCCGGCGGGGAGGAACAGACCATGGCAAACAACCCTCGCAGAAAAAGTGATGCCGCCCGGCGGGCCAATCAGGTCATCCGAAGCCGGACGGTACTGATCATGTCCCTACTGGGCGTGGTGACATTCCTGGCCCTCTTCTGGAAGCTCTACGACCTGCAGATCCGCCAGCATGCGGAGCTGCAGGAAAAGGCGGTGGCCCAGCAGACGGCCAGCACCGTGGTCACCGCCTCCCGGGGCACCATCTATGACAGCGGCGGCAACGTTCTGGCGGAATCCGCCACGGCGGAGCTGATCTTCCTCTCTCCCCTGGAGATCCAGGCCTTTGTGGATGACCAGGAGGACGCCATCGAGGAAGCGGCGAAAGAGGCGGAGGAGAAGGGCGAGTCCTACACCCCGCCGGAGGTGCTGGACCAGAGCTATATTGCCCGGGGCCTTTCCCGGATCCTGGGACTGGATGAGGAGACGATCCTCACCAAGATGGAGAAGACCGAGACCCAGTATCAGGAGCTGGTGAAAAAGGCGGAGCAGGACGTGGCCGACGAGGTGCGCCGCTTTATCAACGGCGAGATCGACGACGAGGGCAACGCGGTGCCGGAGGATCAGCAGCGGTCCCTGCGGGGCATTTTCCTGCGGCCCAACACCAAGCGCTACTACCGCTACGGCTCCCTGGCCTCCAATGTACTGGGCTTCGTCAACGCCGACAACATCGGCGCCTACGGCCTGGAGGCGCAGTATGACAGCGTCCTCACCGGCACCGCCGGACTGACGGTCACAGCCAAGAACAACTACAATCAGCCCCTGCTCTTCAACTATGAGCAGTATTACGACGCGGAAAACGGCGGCAACCTGGTGCTGACCCTGGATGTCAATGTCCAGTATTACCTGGAAAAGGGCATCGAGAGCATGGTGAAGAAGTTCGACGCCAAAAACGGCGCCACCGGCATCGTCATGGACGTCAACACCGGCGCCATCGTGGCCATGGCCTCTTACCCCAATTACGATCCCAACGATTACAGCACCGTCACCGACGAAAAGCTCCTGGCCACGCTGGAGGGCCTTACGGAGGGCTCCAAAGAATATAACGAAGCCCTGGGAGCCGCCCAGCTCAAGCAGTGGCGCAACAAGTGCTATCAGGATACCTACGAGCCCGGCTCCACCTTCAAGCCTGTGACCCTGGCCACCGCCCTGGAGGAGGGGAAGGTGACCATGAACACCACCTTCACCTGCAACGGGTCCATCAGGGTTCAGGGCTGGAACAAGCCCATCTACTGCTCCAACCACTCCGGCCACGGCGTGCAGGATCTGAAAACCGCCACCAGCAACTCCTGCAACCCGGCCTTTATCACCATGGGCCTCAAGATCGGCACCCAGACCTATTACCAGTATCTCAAGTCCTTCGGCTTCATGGAGTCCACCGGCGTGGATCTGCCGGCGGAGGTGGGGGGCGGCATCTTTGCCTCTGAGAAGGACTTCAACTCCAACGTGGTGTCCCTGGCCTCCTACTCCTTCGGCCAGACCTTCAACATCACGCCCCTGCAGCTGATCCGGGCCCAGGCGGCCACCATCAACGGCGGCTACCTGTATACCCCCTATCTGGTGGATCAGATCCTGGACGACGACGGCAACATCATCAGCCAGCACGAGAGCGTCCCGGTGCGCCAGGTGGTCAGTGAGGAGACTTCCGCCAAAGTGCGGGAGTGCCTGGAGTACGTGGTCTCCTCCGGCACCGGCCGCAACGGACAGGTGGCGGGCTACCGCATCGGCGGCAAAACCGGTACCGCCGATAAGACCGGCACCGGCGATATCGTGGTGTCCTTCATGTGCTTTGCCCCGGCGGACGATCCCCAGTACATCATGCTCATCACCATGGATACACCCAGCCGTACCACCGGAACCTATCCCTCCGGCGGCAACATGGTGGCTCCCACCGCCAGCCAGATCATGAGTGAGATCCTGCCCATCCTGGGGGTGGAGCCGGATTACACCTCCCAGGATCTGGCCGCCGCGGAGACCACCGTGCCCAATGTGGTGGGCAAGTCCCTGGAAGACGCCAAGGAGAAGCTCACCTCCATAGGATTCAACGTCCGCACCGTGGGCAACGGGGCCACCGTCACGGACCAGACCCCCGTAGGCGGCGCCATCGTACCCAGCAACGCCACCATTGTGCTCTACCTGGGGGCGGAGAAACCCGACACACCCTGTACGGTGCCCAACGTGGTGGGCAAGTCCGCGGCGGCGGCCAATGAGGCCATCACCAACGCGGGGCTCATCATGAAGGTCACCGGTGCCACTTCCTCCAGCTCGGGCAATGTCTATGCCATCAGCCAGGACACCTCCCCGGGCACCCAGGTAAAGGCGGGCACCGTCATCACCGTGCAGATGGGCAGCCAGTCCTCCAGCGCGGACTGAGGGCAGGTTTTGCAAGGAACAGGGCAGTCTGCGCCGTATACTCTGCGTTTTTTCCCGGCTATAATGGAGCCTGACGGGCAGGCGGAGACTTGCCCCACCTTTGCAATGTGACAAGGAGCGTGTACGGATGAAACTTCAAGACTTGCTGCGGGATATTCCCGTTCTCTCCACCACGGCAGATCCCCAAATGGAGATCACCGGTGTCAGCTACGATTCCCGAACCACCAAGCCTGGGGATCTGTTCGTGGCCATGACGGGCTTCGCCACCGACGGCCATGCCTACATCGGCAAGGCCGTGGCTGCCGGCGCGGCGGCGGTGCTGTGTGAGCACGCCCCGGCGGAGGCCGTGCCCTGCGTGGTGGTGGAAAATTCCCGCCGGGCCCTGGCGGTGCTGGGGGCCAACTTCTTCGGCCATCCGGCGGACAGCATGACCATGGTGGCCGTCACAGGCACCAACGGCAAGACCACCACCACCTACCTCCTCAAGGCCATTCTGGAGCAGGAGGCGGGGGCCAAGGTGGGCCTCATCGGCACCAACCAGAACATGATCGGCACCCAGGTGATCCCCACGGAGCGCACCACGCCGGAGTCCTTTGAGCTCCAGGCCCTCTTTGCCCAAATGCGGGATGCAGGCTGCACCCACGTGGTAATGGAGGTCTCCTCCCACGCCCTGGTGCTGGACCGGGTGTACGGCGTACACTACGCCGTGGGCATCTTCACCAACCTCACCCAGGATCACCTGGACTTCCACAAGACCATGGAGGCCTACTGCGATGCCAAGGCGCTGCTGTTCTCCCGGTGCGACGTGGGCGTGTACAACGCCGACGACCCCTGGGCGCCCCGGCTGATGCAAAACGCCACCTGCCGCAAGTTCTCCTACGGGGAGAAGGCGGAGGCGGACCTGCGGGCGGAGAACATCCACCTGGGCTCCGAGGGCATCACCTTTGACGCCGTGACGGCGGAAAAGCGTGTCCCGGTTTCTGTTGGCATTCCCGGCGGATTTATGGTATATAATACCCTGGATGTGCTGGGGGCGGCCCTGGCCCTGGGGATTTCCCTGGAAAAGAGCGCCGACGCCCTCTCCCGCGTGCCCCACGTCAAGGGCCGGGTGGAGGTGGTACCCACCCCCGGCAAGGACTATACCGTCCTCATCGACTACGCCCACAGCCCCGACGGGCTGGAGAACGTCCTCACCAGCGTCAAGGGCTTTGCCAAGGGCCGCACCATCGCCCTCTTCGGCTGCGGCGGCGACCGGGATAAGACCAAGCGCCCCAAGATGGGAAGGATCGCCGCGGACATCGCGGACTTCGTGGTGGTGACCTCCGACAACCCCCGCACGGAGAAGCCTGCCGATATCATCGCCGACATCCTGCCGGGACTGGAGGGCAGCAAGACGCCCTATGTGGTCATCGAGGACCGGGTGGAGGCCATCCACTGGGCGCTGGACCATGCCCAAAGCGGGGACGTCATTGCCCTGTGCGGCAAGGGCCACGAAACCTATCAGGAGATCAATCATGTGAAGCACCACATGGATGAGCGGGAGATCGTGGCGGACTACCTGGTGGGCAAGTGAGTGCCGGGAGTTTCCCCAAATACGTACCAAAGGCCGGTGTGTGTCCGGCGTAATTGTGGAGGAGAGAGACTATGTCTGAAACGCTGTTGGCGGTGGCGATCAGCTTTGTGCTGACGCTGCTCATCGGTAAGTTTTTGATTCCGGAGCTGCGCAAGCTCAAAGCCGGCCAGGAGATCCGGGCGGACGGCCCCACCTGGCACATGTCCAAGGCGGGCACCCCCACCATGGGCGGCATCATGTTCATCATCGGCACCGGCGTGGCGGTGTTCGCCGCCGGGTGGGGGCAGATGCTCTCCGGCGACTTCGTACACCTCTACGTGTACCTCTTCGCTCTGTGCTTCGGCCTCATCGGCTTTGTGGATGATTACCGCAAGGTGCGCCAACACCAAAACGAGGGCCTCACCGCCCGGCAGAAGTTCATTTTGCAGCTGGCGGCAGCGGTGGTGTTCCTGGTACTCATGCGCTACGAGGGGCTTTTGACCAACCACCTCTACATCCCCTTTGTCAACACCACGGTGCAGGTCAACTGGATCCTGTACCTGATCTTCGCGGCCTTCGTCATTGTAGGCTGCGTCAACGCCGTGAACCTCACCGACGGCATCGACGGCCTGGCCTGCAGCGTCACCTTTGTGGTGGCGGCCTTCTTCGTGTCCGTGGCGGCGCTGTGGAAGTACACCACCTTGGGTGTGTTCTCCTCCGCCCTGCTGGGAGGACTGGCGGCCTTCTTCGTCTATAACCACCACCCCGCCAAGACCTTCATGGGGGATACCGGCAGCCTCTTCCTGGGGGGTGCCGTGGCGGCGTTGGGCTTTGCCTTCGACATGCCCCTGATTTTGATCCCCGTGGGTATCATCTACATTGCAGAAACCATGTCCGATATCATCCAGGTGACCTATTTCAAAGCTACCCACGGCAAGCGCTTTTTCAAAATGGCGCCGCTGCACCACCATCTGGAGCTCTCCGGCTGGAGTGAGGCAAAGCTGGTGGCGGTGTTCTCCACGGTGACCTTCCTCTTCTGCGTGCTGGCGTACATCGGCGTGCAGGGGCGGTTCTAAGGCCCATTGACCATGTGATTTCAGGGAAAGGAGGGAGCAGATATGACCAGGACGACACCCGCCAACCGGCGCCGCCCGGCACAGCCCAGACCCGCACAGCAAAGACCCGCGTCCCAGCGGCCCCGCCGGCGTCCCCTGTCCCGGGAGGAAGCCCTGGAGCGCCAGCGCCGCCGGGACCACCAGCGGGAGATGGAGCAGCAGAGCCGGGAACTGGCAAAAGGCCCCGTGGATCTGCCCTTTTTGCTGCTGGTGCTGCTGCTGACGGCCATCGGCCTTGTGATGCTGCTCTCCGCCAGTTTCCCCTCAGCCTATTACGAGACCAAGGACCATAACCCCATGTACTACTTCACCCGCCAGGGTGTCTTTGCCATCATGGGTGTGGCGGCCATGCTCTTTATCGGCAAGATCAACTACCAGCGCTTCCGGGCCCTGGCAAAGCCCGCCCTCTTTGTGACGGTGGTGCTGCTGGCCCTGGTATTGATCCCCGGCATCGGCCTGGTGCGCAACAACGCCCGGCGCTGGCTGGGCGTCGGCGAGCTTTTGACCTTCCAGCCTTCGGAGATCGCCAAGGTGGCCATCGTGCTGTATTTCGCCGACAGTATCTCCAAGAAGAAGGATAAGATGCACACCTTCCGCTACGGCATTTTGCCCTACGCCCTGCTGCTGATGCTGGTGGGCGGACTGGTGCTGCTGGAGCCCCACCTCTCCGGCGCCATCCTGATCATGGGCGCCGGTGCCGTCATCATGCTGGTGGGCGGCATCAACTGGGCCTGGGTGGGCGGCGCCCTGGGGGCAGCGGCGGCCATGATGTATTTCGTGCTGTTCGTGATTGGATACAACGCTTCCCGCATCACCTACTGGCTGGATCCCTGGGAGGATGCCCAGGGATCCGGTTACCAGCTCTCCCAGAGCCTCCTCTCCATCGGTTCAGGAGGCCTTCTGGGGGTGGGCCTGGGCAAGAGCCGCCAGAAGTTCATGTTTTTGCCGGAGGAGCACAACGACTTCATCTTCGCCATCGTCTGCGAGGAGCTGGGCCTCATCGGCGCCGGCATCATCATGCTGCTCTTTGCGGCGCTGATCCTCCGGGGATACTGGATCGCCCTCCATGCCCGGGACCGCTTCGGCAGCCTCATGGTGGTGGGTATCATCACCCTCATTGCACTGCAGACCTTCTTGAACATCGGCGTGGTGACGGGCCTTCTGCCCACCACCGGTATCTCACTGCCGTTTTTCAGCTACGGCGGCACGGCCCTTTCCATGCAGCTGGCGGAAATGGGCATCGTGCTGTCGGTGTCGCGGCAGATGCGGCCCACCAAGGCCGGATAGCGCCGGGAAAGGAACGGGAGACATGGCAACATTGGAGAGAAATCCACACCGCTGGATCTTTACCTGCGGCGGCACGGCGGGGCATGTGAACCCCGCCATCGCCCTGGCCCAGCTTCTGGGGGAGCGGGATCCGGAGGCGGAGTTTTTGTTCGTGGGAGCGGAGCGGGGCCTGGAAAAGGACCTGGTGCCCAAGGCGGGTTACCCCTTTGAGACGGTCCATATTTCCAGCTTCCACCGCTCCATGCGTCCGGCGGAGATCCGGCATAACTTCATTTCCGCGGCCAATCTGGTGCGGGCCCCTCACGAGGCCCGGGCCATTTTGAAGGAATTTCAGCCCCGGGCCGTCATCGGTACCGGCGGCTACGCCAGCTACCCGATGGTGAAGGCGGCGGCCAAGGCCGGGATCCCCACGGCGGTCCACGAGTCCAACATGGTCCCCGGCCTCACCACCAGGATGCTGGAACCCTACGCAAACCGGGTCATGGTGGGCTTTGAGGCCTGCCGGGCCTTTTACCGCCACCCGGACAAGGTCATCGTCACCGGTACGCCGGTGCGGGAGGACTTCTTCCAGCTCACCAAAGAGGAGGCCAAGCGCAAGCTGGGCCTGGACGACGGCCGGCCCCTCATCGTCTCCTTCTGGGGTTCTTTGGGGGCCTCCGGCATGAACCGGCAGATGGCGGATTTCCTGGCGCTGGAGGCGGCGGGGGAGCCCTTCCACCACATCCACGCCGCCGGAGCCTCCGGTTATGAAATGATGCGGCAGCTGCTGGCGGAAAAGGGAGTGGATCTTGCCGCCCATTCGGCCCTGGAACTGCGGGAGTATATCTACGACATGGCCCCGGTGATGCGGGCGGCGGATCTGGTGATCTGCCGGGCGGGGGCCTCCACCATCAGCGAGCTGACGGCCCTGGGCGTCCCGGCACTGATGGTGCCCTCTCCCTACGTCACCAATAACCACCAGGAGAAAAACGCCCGGGTGCTGGAGCAGGCGGGGGGCGCCGCCGTGGTACTGGAGGCGGATTCCTCCGGCCAGGAGCTCTTCCGGATCGCCTGCGGCATCCTCCATGACGAAACCCGGCGCTCTTCCATGGAAACAGCCATGGCCTCCCTGGGGATCCGGGACGCGGCGGAGCGGATTTTGCAGCTGATCCTGGAGATCTCCGGGTAACCACACGCCTTTTCCCTCCATAGGATGGACTGTTGAACCATTCTTGCGTGGAGGGATCGTTATGAGCGAGCTATTGATCACCGGCGGCCGCCCCCTGGAGGGGGAGGTTCCCATCCAGGGCGCCAAGAACAGCGTGCTGCCCATCCTGGCGGCCACACTGCTGGCAAGAGGCCAGGTGGTGCTGGAGGGCTGCCCCCGGCTGCGGGATGTGGACGCCTCCATTGCCATCTTGCGGTACTTAGGCTGCATCGCCCGGTGGGAGGGGGACAGTCTGGTGGTGGACACCGCCTCCATGGACGGGTGTGCCATCTCCGAGGAGCTGATGCGCCGGATGCGCTCCTCCGCCATTTTTCTGGGAGCCGTTCTGGGCCGGTGGGGCCGGGCGGAGCTCAGCTACCCAGGCGGCTGCGAGCTGGGCCCCCGGCCCATCGACCTGCACTTGCACGGCCTTAGGCAGCTGGGGGCGGCCATCCGGGAGGAGGGGGGCTTCCTCCACTGTACGGCGCCCCGGCTGCGGGGAAGCGAGATCGTGCTGGGCCTGCCCTCCGTGGGGGCCACGGAGAATCTGATGCTGGCGGGCTGCGCCGCAGAGGGTACCACCGTCATCTCCAACGCCGCCCGGGAGCCGGAGATCGAGGATCTGCAGAACTTCCTCAACGCCTGCGGCGCCCGGGTCCGGGGAGCGGGCAGCTCCACTGTGCGGGTGGAGGGGGGCGCGCCCATGCACGGGTGTACTTACCGATGCATGCCCGACCGCATCGTAGCGGCTACTTATCTCTGCGCGGCGGGAGCTGCCGGAGGAGAGGTGTACCTGCGCCGGGCCCGGGAAGACCACCTGGCCACCCTCACCGACCTTCTACGCCAGGCGGGCTGCACCGTCACGGCAGACGGCGGAGGAATCGCCTGCCGCTGCCGGGGACGGCTGGGAGGCGTTGGGCCTGTGCGCACGGCACCCTATCCCGGCTTCCCCACCGACGCCCAGGCGGTGCTGATGGCCGCGCTGCTGCGCTGCCGGGGCGTGAGCGTATTTGAAGAGCGGATCTTTGAGAGCCGCTACCGCCATGTGGATGAGATGGCCCGTATGGGCGCCCGGATCCGGGTGTCGGGCCCCACGGCGGTGGTCTTCGGCACGCCGGTGCTCCACGGGGCCTCCGTGCGGTCCACGGACCTGCGGGGCGGTGCGGCGCTGTGCGTGGCGGCCCTGGGGGCGGAGGGCGTCACCCGGGTGGGGGCTCTCCACCACATTGACCGGGGCTATGAGGATATCGCCCGGGACCTGCGGGCACTGGGAGCGGACGTGATCCGCCAGGAAACAGACGAGAATTAGGAGTAGACGATCATGGCAAGACGCAGACATTCCGGACGGCGCAGAAGAGGGAGCCTCAGCTTCCTCTATAAGCTGCTGTCCATGCTGGTGATCTGCGGTGCCATCGTGGCGGCCCTGACCCTCTTTTTCCGGGTGAACACCGTGGTGGTGTCAGGGCAGCAGCGCTATACCCAGCAGCAGATTCTGGACGCCTCCGGCATCCAGACCGGCGACAATCTGTTTTTGCTCAATAAGTACGACGTGGCCAACCAGATCATCGGGGAGCTGCCCTATATCGAGACCATCCGCATCAATCGCAAGCTGCCGGACACGCTGCTGGTGGAGGTACAGGAGTGCTCCGCCGTGCTGGCGGTGGTGCAGGAGAATAACGCCTGGCTGGTGAGCCCCACCGGCAAGATCGTGGACCGCAAGGCCGCCGCCGCTGCCGACCAGTATCCCATCATCGACGGCTGCACCCTGCTCTCCCCCTCCGTGGGGAGCTCCCTGGCTTTGGGGACGGAGTACGCCAGAAAGCAGGAGAGTCTGCTCTCGCTGCTGGGCCAGCTGGATCAGGAGGGGCTGATGGACCAGGTGGACGCCGTGCATCTGGGAGAGGCGGATGTCCTGACCATGGACTACGCCGGACGCTTCCAGGTGGAGATGCACTACCACACCGACTACAGCCGGGACATCCGGGCTCTGCTCAAGACCATCGAAAAACTGGAGACCAACGAGACGGGCACCATCGAGCTGACCTGGGACGACGGCAGCGTGCATTTTATCGGAAATTGACGGACGGGGGCGCTTCCCCTGAGGGGCGGGGAGATTCTTTGTAAAAAACCCGTGGAAAACCCGCCGGAGCCCTTGACCGTGACGGAAAAGTGTCATACAATAAACTAAATCCGCAACCACAGCATCTTGCGAAATTTCAGGGGCGGCGGCGCCCCTTTGCACAAATGATAGTAGGAGGCACCACTATGGCATTTGGATTGGAGACCGGTCCCGATACCGTTGTCAATATTAAAGTCATCGGCGTGGGCGGCGGCGGCAACAACGTCGTCAACCGCATGGTTCGCTCTGGGACCAAGGGCGTGGAGTTTGTGGCGGTGAATACCGACAAGCAGGCGCTGAACGTGTCCAGCGCCACCTATAAGATCCAGATCGGTGAAAAGCTTACCCACGGACAGGGCGCCGGCTCCGATCCCG
Organism: uncultured Oscillibacter sp.; assembly: GCA_905200545.1. Classification (GTDB taxonomy): domain Bacteria; phylum Bacillota; class Clostridia; order Oscillospirales; family Oscillospiraceae; genus Oscillibacter. The sequence goes on along the minus strand of CAJKKQ010000005.1, from coordinate 101,035 downwards.
AGGTGGGCCGCAAGTCCGCCGAGGAGAGCCGCAACCAGATCGCCAAGGCCCTGGAGGATACCGATATGGTGTTCATCACCGCCGGCATGGGCGGCGGCACCGGCACCGGCGGCGCGCCCATTGTGGCGGAGATCGCCAAGGAAATGGATATCCTCACGGTGGCCGTGGTCACCAAGCCCTTCGGCTTTGAGGGCCGCCGCCGCATGCAGCAGGCGGAGGCCGGCATTGCCGAGCTCAAGGACAAGGTGGACTCCCTGGTCATCATCCCCAATGAGCGCCTCAAGCACGCCACCGATCAGAAGATCACCTTTGCCAATGCCTTTGAGATTGCCGACGATGTGCTGCGCCAGGCGGTGCAGTCCATCTCCGACCTGATCCGGGACACCGGCTTCATCAACCTGGACTTTGCCGACGTCACCGCCATCATGAAAAACGCCGGCATGGCCCACATGGGCGTGGGCCGGGCTGCCGGCAAGGGCAAGGCCGAGGAGGCCGCCCGCATGGCCATCTCCAGCCCGCTGCTGGAGACCTCCATCGAGGGAGCCAAGGGCGTCCTCATCAACGTCACCGGCTCCATGGATATCGGATTGGAGGAAGTGGAGCAGGCTGCCTCCCTGGTGCAGGCGGCGGTACATCCCGATGCCCTCACCATCTTCGGTGCCACCTTCGACGAGACCATGGACGACGAGATCCGGGTCACCGTTATTGCCACCGGCTTCGACAAGACACCCGCTTCCACCACCCTGCCCAAGGCAGGCGGCGAGCAGGCACAGCAGGGCCACGGTTCCGCCGTGCCGGAGCCCGTGCCCCTGGATGCCGAGGAGGTCAAGCCCCAGGAGGCGGAGGATGACCCCTTTGAGGAGATCTTCAAGATCTTCAACAAGCGCGATTAAAAATTTTTGGAAGACCCCGCGGGTTTTTACCTGCGGGGTCTTTTTCATGCCCCAAACCTGGCCATCCGCCAGAGACTGCCATGGGTTCGCTGGAGGTTTTTGCATGGGTGGAACGGCGCCTTTCCGCAGAGGATAATCACGCCGGCACGTGAGAGCGACTGCCGGCTGTTATTTGGAAAGGGGTGGTTCCATGTATGAAATTTTTCAAAAAGCGCGGGGACTGCTGCGGGGCGGCGCGGCAGTCCTTCTGGCCCTGGCGCTGTGCGCCTCCATGCCGGCCCGGGCGGCCGACGTGAGCGCGGACGCCGGGCAATCCGCTTCCACAAAGATGTTGGTTCCGGTGGGCCACACGGTGGGCATTAAATTGTTTTCCAGAGGCGTTCTGGTGGTGAAGCTCACTGAGGGGGATACCCCCGCCCGGGACTGCGGCTTGCAGACCGGAGACGTCATTGTCCGCTGCGGCGGCGTGGGCGTGGAGTCCACGGAGCAGTTCCAGTCCCTGCTGCAGGAGAACCAGGATGCGTCCACAGACCTGCAGGTGCGCCGGGACGGACAGAATCTAACGCTTTCGGTGGCGCCGGAACAGAATGAACAGGGCGCTTACGCCATCGGTGCCTGGATCCGAGACTCCATGGCGGGCATCGGCACCGTCACCTTCTACGATCCCGAGACCGGGGCCTTCGGCGCCCTGGGCCACGGCATCACCGATACGGATACAGCCCTTCTGATGCCCTTTGCCTCCGGCTCTGTGCTGCCCTCCACGGTAAAAGCGGTGAATCCCGGTACCGTGGGCCAGGCGGGCGAACTGCGGGGGGACTTTGATCTGACCTGCGAGCTGGGCCAGCTCAGCGCCAATACCACCGCCGGCATCTTCGGCACCATGGCCGCCGGCGGGGAGCTGGAGGAGCTGGGAGAGCCCATGCCGGTGGCGTCTCCTGACGAGGTGCAGACCGGCGCTGCCACAATTCTTGCCAATGTGGAGGGGGATCAGGTGAAGGAATACGACATCGAGATCCTCAAGCTGCTAGATAACGGGGACGGCCGGGAAATGCTGATCTCCGTCACCGACCCGGAGCTGCTGGAGATCACCGGCGGCATCGTCCAGGGCATGTCCGGCAGCCCCATTCTGCAAAACGGAAAATTTGTGGGCGCTGTGACCCATGTTTTGCTGAACGATCCTACCAAAGGATATGGAATTTTCCTTGAAACTATGCTCTCCGCCGGCGGTTTGACCGGTAATCCGGCGGCATAAGAGGCGGACACCTGGGAACATTTGTTCCCAGGTGTGTCCATAAATTTGACATTTTTTTCGGATAAATATGTGATAAAAACGGTTACAATACAGAAAAAGACGGATAAATCAAGAAATATGTCGAATGATTTTTGGAATTAATTTACAGTTTCCCGTTGCAAAGGCTGTCCGTTTATGGTAATTTATAGAAAACGTGATTTGAAGCTTCATGAATCCGTCGCAATGGGGGGATGGTGCATGTTCCCCCGTCAGTCAATCTTAAAATCTTGGAAAAGGATAGGAAGATATGGACAACAGGAAACGGGTATTTCTGGCAGATGCCAATGAGGAATTTCGTACGATGCTGCAGGAGGCCATCGACGGGGACGAGGCGTTTACCGTCATAGGCGCCGTGGGGGACGGCGCGGAGGCCCTGCGCAGGATCCGGCAGGAAAAACCGGACCTGGTGGTGATGGATACCGTGCTTCCCGGGCTGGACGGCCTGGGGGTCATGAAGGAGCTGGAGCTTCGGGAGGGGCAGCCGCCCCAGGTGCTGCTGCTCTCCGCCTTCTGCAACGAGCGGGTGGTGGCGGAGGCCCGGGATCTGGGCGCGTATTACTTCCTCACCAAGCCCTGCACGGCGGAGGCCCTGCTGGAGCGGATGCACGCGGCGGTGGGCCGGGCGCCGGAGCCGGTTCAGTCCCCCGCGGAGCTGAAAAATCTGGTGACGTCCATCATTCATGAGATCGGCGTGCCCGCCCATATCAAGGGCTATCAGTACCTGCGGGAGGCCATCATCATCACCGTGGGCAATATGGAGGTCATCAACGCTGTGACCAAGGTCCTCTATCCGGAGGTGGCCAAGCGCTTCGGCACCACACCCTCCAGGGTGGAGCGGGCCATCCGCCACGCCATCGAAGTGGCCTGGGACCGGGGTGACCTGGAGACGCTGCAGAAGTTCTTCGGCTATACCGTCTCCAACGCCAAGGGCAAGCCCACCAACTCCGAATTCATCGCCATGATCGCCGACCGGCTGGTGCTGGAGCAGCGGATGCAGTCCGGGCGCCAGGCCTGAGATGGAGACTGGTTAAGATCCTGTTAGTTTCAAGCGCCGGGCAAAACCGGCGCTTGCCTTTTTTGACGGAACATGGTATTCTAAAATACTGAAATTGACCCGGCGCCGGGGCTGCCCCCCGGGCGCCGGTATGGCTGCGGGCGTGCCGAAAGCTCTTCGGCACGCTGCTTTTCGGCCTGGAAGTTTACAGAAAAAAGGAGAAGAATACCATGGTATATACATTCCGTCCCCAGGGGGTCTGCTCTCAGGAAATGCAGGTAGATGTGGACGAGCAGGGCATCATCCGCAAGCTGGACGTGCTGGGAGGCTGCAGCGGCAACCTCCAGGGCATTGCCACGCTGGTGCAGGGGATGCCCGCCCAGGAGGCCATCCGCCGCCTCAAGGGGATCCGCTGCGGCTTCAAGGCCACCTCCTGCCCGGATCAGTTCGCCCGGGGACTGGAGAAGGCCCTGGAACAGGAGGCCCGGAGCTGAAGGCTCCGGATGCAAGCGCTGCAAAGAGAGGGAGAGGCGGTTTGATCCTATGAAGATCGTGTTGGTCATCGACCAGTTTGACGACGCCAATAACGGCACTACCATCAGCGCCCGGCGGTTTGCCCAGGCACTCCAGGCCCACGGCAACCAGGTGCGGGTCATTGCTACGGGAAAGCCTGCGGACTATAAATACGCCGTGCGCCAGATGAAGTTTTTCCCCATTGTGGAGCACCTCATCACCAGCCAGGGCATGCGCCTGGCCATCCCCAACCGCCATGTTTTTGAAAAGGCGGCAGCCTGGGCGGACGTGGTGCACTTCATGATGCCCTCCCCCCTGGGGGTCATGGGCCTCAAGCATGTGGAAAAGCTGGGCATTCCCCACACGGCGGCTTTCCACTGCCAGCCGGAGAACATCACCTTCACCCTGCACCTGGGCAACAGCCGCCGGGTCAACGACTTCGTTTATAACCGCTTCCGGGACAGCTTTTTCAACCGCTTCACCCACATCCACTGCCCCAGCAACATGATCGCCCAGCAGCTGCGCGACCACGGCTACACCGCCCAGCTCCATGTGATCTCCAACGGCATCAGCCCGGAGTATTTCTATGAAAAGCGCCCCAAGGAGCCGTGGATGGAGGGCTTTTTCAACGTGCTGATGGTGGGCCGGTACGCCGGGGAAAAGCGCCAGGACGTCCTCATCGAGGCGGCGGCCAAGTGCCGCCACGCCAAGGAGATCCAGGTGATCCTCCCGGGCAAGGGACCCCTGGAGAAGAAGTACCGCCGCCTGGCGGAGAAGCTCCCCAACCCCATCGTCATGGACTTTTTCGAGCCCAAGCGGCTCATTGAGCTCTTGCACATGGCGGATCTGTATGTCCACACCTCCGACGCGGAGATCGAGGCCATGAGCTGTATGGAGGCCTTTGCCTGCGGTCTGGTGCCGGTGATCGCCGACTCGCCCCGCTCCGCCACCCCCCAGTTTGCCCTGGATGAGCGGAGCCTCTTCCCGGCCGGGGACAGCGACGCCCTGGCGGAGCGCATCGACTACTGGATCGAACATCCCCAGGAGCGGGTGGAGATGGAACACCGCTATGCTGACCACGCCGACCAGTACAGCCTGGAAAACTCCATCCTCCAGACGGAGGAGATGTTCCGTCAGGCCATTGCCGAGCAGCGTGGAACCGCAAAGGAATAAGCGCCCAAGAGGCCGCCGGAATCATCCGGCGGCCTCTTTTTGCGCCTTTTGGAATTGTGGCCGGGCACACCGGCGCCGCCGGGTGCATAGACTGGAGTGCGTGTTGGTATCAGGAGCCGCCGCAAAGGAGTGATGACCGAATATGGCATATTCCGACAGGGAGCTGCTGGCCCGCCTCATCGAGTGCGAGGCGGGAGGAGAGGGCGAAAACGGAATGAAGGCGGTGGCGGGAGTGGTGATGAACCGCGTCAACGCGGTGGGCGGCGAGTATGCCCGGGTGGGCAAGGGCAGCATCCGCAACATCATCTTCCAGCCGGGACAGTTCGTCTGTGCCAGCGAAACGGAAAACGGGGTCTACAACCCCCAGAATATTTACAATATGCGCCCAGAGCAGATCCATTATGACATAGCAGACTGGGCCATTGCCGGAAACCGCCTGCCAGACGTGGCGGAGTCCCTTTGGTTCTACAACCCCTTCGGCCCCCAGTGCCGCTCCCAGTTCCCCTCCGGTGTGGGCTACTGGCAGACCCGCATCGGGGACCACTGCTTCTACAATCCCACGGATGCCTACTACAAAACCTGAGAGGGCATCCGGGCCGGAGTATCCGGATCATTTTGGCGCCAGTTGGGCGCAAGGAGGGTTTTTATGTTTCAGTTTCAGCAAGACCGTACCAGCCGTTCCGATGCCGTTCCCGCCTCCGGGCAGGCCGCTCCGGTGACTGCCCCCATGGAACCCATGACACACAGCGCGGTTCCCGACTGGAGCCGGGAGATCAGCATGCCCCGGACGGCGGGGCGAAGCAGCGGAGTCCGGGGCACCTCGCAGCTCAGCGGCGGACAGCTGGATATGCAAAACCGCCTGCCGGCGGAGGTAGTGGAGTCCCCCACCACGGTGTCCGAGGCCTATAAGGGCTCACTCAATGCCATGCTCTCCCAGAATATCGGCACCTACATCGTGGCCACCTTCCTGGTGGGAACCCAGAGCATGGTGTCCTGGGAGGGAATCCTCTACGAGGTGGGCAACAACTACCTGACCATCTACCAGGAGGGCCGGGACCGCTACATCGTGGCGGACATCTACTCTCTGAAGTTCATGGAATTCTACGATGTGGAGCGGCGCAAACTCTGCGAGGCCATTTTGCAGGACGGCAACTGGCAGGGCAGCACGTCTCAGGGCTGAGGGGGATTGCGCTCGCTGGCAGGTTGTGGTACAATCCGGGGGTAATCAAACAAGAAAGAAGGAGAACCCCATGGAGTTTGCACAACTGTCTGCGGAGCGGTATTCTCTGCGCAAATTCAGCGACCGTCCCGTGGAGGCGGAGAAAATCACCGCCGTTCTGGAGGCCGGACGCGAAGCCCCCACTGCCCACAACAACCAGCCCCAGCGCTTTTTCGTGATCCAGAGCCCCGAGGCCCTGGAAAAGGCGGATGCCTGCATGGGCAGCCACTTCCATCCCCCGGTGATCCTGGCGGTGGCCTATGACCCCGCTGCTGCCTGGGTTCGGGAGGGCGACGGCAAGAACCACGGTGAGATCGACGCCGCCATCGCCGCCACCCAGATGATGCTTCAGGCGGCGGATCTGGGCCTGGGTACCACCTATGTGGGTATGTTCGACCCGGAGAAGCTGAAAGCGGCTTTCCCGGAGATGGCGGGCCTGGAGCCCATCGCCCTGCTGCCTATGGGCTACCCAGCGGAAGGCGCTCATCCCTCCCGCCTCCACACAGACCGCAAGCCCCTCTCTGAGCTGGTATGCTATCTGTGAGAAAAAACGAGACCGTCCCAACCGGACGGTCTCGTTTTTTGGTTATCTTCTGCGGCGGCCCCGGTAGGAGCTGCGGCCCCGCCCGCTGACGCTGCGGCCGTAGCGGTAGCGGCGGCGGCCCACCGTCAGCTTCCAGAGCACCAGTGCCGCGATGAGCACCACCAGCACCACCAGTGCGATCCGCACGGCGGTGCCGCTGAAAAAGACCTGCATATCCCGCAGAAAAGTCAGGAAACCGGAGGCCTCCACATCGTTGAGGGCCAGCAGATCCACCGTGGCATAGACCTGGTCGTTATAGCTGAGGGTCAGCGTACCCAGCACATCACCGGCGGACACAGGGGCTTCCACGGGATTGGCGGTGAGCTCCACGGTGCGGGTGAGATCTGCCGGATCCAGCCCGTTGGGCATCAGGACTTCCACTTCCTCCGCCGGACGCACGGCCACATGGTCGATCTTGGAGAGGGTCACCGCCACCTCCTTGGGGAATTCGTTCTCATCCAGCACGGTCTTGTAGGTGAAGTTTTTGAAGCCCCAGTTGAACATCCGGGTGGTCTCGGAGAAGCTGCGCACATCGCCTACGCCGTTTACCTCCACCCGCTCGGCCCCCAGGATGACGCTGATAAAGGAGAGGCTGCCCCGCTGGGCGGAGGAGACCAGGCAGTAGCCGGCCTCGTCGGTGGAGCCGGTCTTGATGCCGTGGGCCTCGGTGTTGCGGTAGCCGATGACCCGCCAGTTGGAGAGCAGGTAGTTGGTGGTGTACAGAGTCCGCTCCTCGCTCATGTTGGTGGCGGGGATGGTGACCTGGGCGGTGTCGCAGACGGTCATGAACTCCGGGTATTCCATGGCGGCCTTGGTGATGAGGTACAGATCCCAGGCGGAGGTGTAGTGCTGGGGATCGTGGAGGCCGTTTGCGTTGGCAAAGTGGGTGTTCTCGCAGCCCAGCTCCTCCGCCTTGGCGTTCATCTTGTCCACGAAGGCATCCACGGATCCGGCCACCGCCTCCGCCAGAATGTTGCAGGCCTCGTTGGCGGAGACCACCAGCATACAGTAGAGCAGGTTCTCCACCGTCATGGTCTCCCCGGCCTTGATGCCGGCGGTGCTGCCGTCGGCGGAGAGGCCGGACATGGCGGACTGCGTGGCGGTGATGGGCTGGTCCAACGTGAGATCCCCCTTGTCCACCGCCTCCAGCACCAGCAGGGCGGTCATGATCTTGGTAAGACTGGCGGGATAGAGTTCCTTGTGCTCATCCTTGGCATAGACCACGGCGCCGGTTTTGGCATCCACCAGCAGCGCGGCCTTGGCCAGGATATTGGGATCCTCCAGGGTAAAGGGCTCCTCTTCCTCCTCCGCTGCCGCGGCGGAGGGGACGGCGGTGCCCATCAAAATCAAAACAGCCAAAAAAACGGAAAGAAAGCCCTTGAATTTCATATCTATCTCCTGCAATCTATGCTATAATCCAAAGTAATCTGAACTTGTAGGAAAAGAGGAGCCGGCAATCTCTTCGACCGGCTTCGACGGATTCCAGTATATCAAAAAAACACAGGGAGTTCAACCGTGAGGGAAAAGACAAATGTGACAAAAGCGGAAAAATTGCTGCTGGGGATCACGGCGGTGTTTTTGTGCGTCCTGGCAGGGCTGTATGTCTACGACACAAGGCCCGCCGGGGAGGAGGACACCGTGGCTGTCACCACGGAGGCGGAGGTGCCTCAGGAGGATCTGACGCCGGACTTCACACCTCTGGACCTCAACACCGCTACCGCAGCCGAACTGACGGAGCTGCCCGGCATCGGGGAGAAGCTGGCGGAGCGGATCGTGGCATACCGGGAGGCCAACGGTCCCTTTACCTCCATAGAGGAGATCATGGAGGTGGACGGCATCGGCGAGGGAAAATTTGCCGACCTGGAGGGCCGCATCACGGTGAATTGATTGAAAAACGGAAAGGATGGGCACTGCCTTGAAAATATTGGTTGTTGACGACGAGAAGCTGTTGGTAAAGGGAATGAAGTTCAACCTGGAGAATGAGGGCTATCAGGTGGAGTGCGCCTATGACGGCGCCGCCGCCGTGGAGCTGGCCCGCAGTGACCGGTTCGACCTCATCATCCTGGACGTGATGATGCCGGAGGTGGACGGGCTGGAGGCCTGTATGCGCATCCGGGAGTTTTCCAACGTGCCCATCATCATGCTCACCGCCAAAAGCGAGGACGCCGACAAACTCATGGGCTTTGAGTGCGGGGCGGACGATTATATCACAAAGCCCTTCAATATCCTGGAGCTCAAGGCCCGGGTGCGGGCGCTGCTGCGCCGGGCCGCCGGGGTCCAGCGCAGCCAGGGGGCGCTGCTGACGGTGGGGGATCTCACCCTCAACACCGAGGAGCGGGTGGCTATCCGGGACGGCCGGACCGTGGATCTCACCGCCAAGGAGTACGACCTCATCGAGCTTTTGATGCGCAATCCCCGCCGGGTGTACAGCCGTGAGAACCTGATGAACGTGGTGTGGGGTTATTCCTATGGCGGAGATTACCGGACGGTGGATGTCCACATCCGCCGCCTGCGTGAGAAGCTGGAGCGCAATCCGGCGGAGCCGGAGCACATTATGACCAAGTGGGGAGTGGGGTACTATTTCAAGGGATAAGCGGGGATTTTTGGACAGCCTCCGGGTAAAGTTCTGCCTGAGCTACATTCTCATCATCACGGCGGTGCTGGTGCTGCTCAACACCTATCCGCTGCTGGTGTCCCAGGACCTGGTGTTCCGCTCCAAGGAGACCACCCTCCAGTCCAGCGTCTCGGTGATGGTGAACTCCCTGTCGGGACTGAACCGGCTGACGGAGGAGAACGTGACGGAGGCTTTGGCGGTGGTGGAGGAGACGGGGCTTTCCCGTATCCTGGTGACGGATGGCGCCGGACGGGTTCTCTACGACACCCGGGAGACCGGCTCCGCCGTGGGAGAGTTTGCCGTCTATACGGAGATCGTTCAGGCCCTTTTGGGCAACGACGCCTTCAGCTGCAGCTACGGGGACGGTGCTTTCCGCAGCCGGGCATCCTCCCCGGTACTCTATCAAAACCAGATCATCGGCTCTGTGTACGCCTACGAGTACGATACGGAGCAGGCGGCGCTGCTGGAGGGGCTCCAGAGCAACCTCCTGCGGCTCTCCGCCGTGGTGGGGATCGCGGTGCTGCTTTTGAGCTTCTGGCTCTCCCAGGCCCTGACGGGGAAGCTGGGGCAGCTGCTGGTGGCCATCCGCAAGGTGCGGGAGGGCGCTTACAGCCACCGCACGGAGATCGGCGGCCACGACGAGATCGCCCAGTTGGGCGAGGAGTTCAACAGCCTGGCGGACCGCCTCCAGACCACGGAGGATGCCCGGCGGCGCTTTGTCTCCGATGCCTCCCATGAGCTGAAAACGCCTCTGGCGGCCATCCGGCTGCTGACGGATTCCATTTTGCAGACGGACAACATCGATCCCGCCACCACCCGGGAGTTCGTGGCGGACATCGGCCAGGAGGCGGAGCGCCTCTCCCGCATCACGGAGGATCTGCTGCGCCTGACCAGGCTGGACAGCGGCGTACTGGAGCCGGCCCAGCCCACGGATGTGCGGCCGGTTCTGGAGCAGGTGATGCGGATGATGGATCTGGTGGCCAAGGAGAAGGGTGTGACCCTCACCTGCAGGGCCCAGGAGGGCTGTATGGCGGCTGCCACGCCCGACGAGATCCACCAGGTGATCTACAATCTCACCGACAACGCCGTCAAATATACCGGCCGGGGCGGCACCGTCCAGGTGTCTTTGCTGCGCCAGGGCCCCCGGGCACTGCTGCGGGTGGAGGACAACGGCCCCGGCATCCCGGAGGAGGATCTGCCCCGGGTGTTCCAGCGGTTCTACCGGGTGGACAAGGCCCGCTCCCGGGCTGCCGGAGGCACGGGATTGGGGTTGTCCATCGTCAGTGACACGGTGAAGCGCCGGGGCGGACAGGTAGTGGCCGCCAACCGCCCGGAGGGCGGCGCGGTGTTTACCGTCAGCTGGCCGCTGCCGGAAGGGGGGAGTGAAGCATGAAACGGGTCCTGGCAGGACTGCTGATTTTGGTGCTGCTGGCCTCCGGCTGTGCCTACGCCGCCGTCACCGGACAGGAGGAGGCGGCCTATCTGCTCTATTTCCGGGAGGCGGATCTGGCCAACGCCCCGGGAGGCGACGCCCTGCGGGCGGAGACCGTCTATCTGGATGAGGAGGAACAGCAGGGGGTGGCGCAGGTGGCCCAAGCCCTGATGGAAGAGCTGCTGGCGGGGCCGGTGGATGAGACGCTGGTGAACACCATCCCCGCGGGGACTACCCTGCTGAGCCTGGAACTGGACGGTGCCCGGGCACTGGTGGACCTCTCGTCTGCATACAGCACCCTCTCCGGGGTGGAGCTGACACTGGCGGACTACGCCATTGCCCTGACGCTGACGCAGCTGCCGGAGATTGCTTCCGTCAGCATCATGGTGCGGGGCAAGGAGCTGGCCTATCGAACCACCCAGCGCTTCTCTCCCCGGGACGTACTGCTGTCCAGTACGGAGGACGTGGTGGGCACGGTGGAGGCCCATCTGTACTTCCGGGACAGCCGGGGCAATCTGACGGCAGAGGAGCGTACACTGGAGCTCTACGAGGGCGACACCCAGGTGGCGGCGGTGCTCCAGGGACTGGAGGAGGGCCCGCGGGACCGGTCCTTGCTGCCTGTGATCCCGGAGGGCTTCCGGGCAAAATCCGTCTGGCTGGAGGAGGATGTGTGCTATGTGAACCTCTCCGCCGCCCTGCTGGCGGAACTGCCGGAGGAGACCGAGATGGCGCCCGTGGTACGGGCCATGGCCCTCTCCCTGAAGTCTCTGGATACGGTGGGAGAGGTGCGCTTCCTGGTGGACGGGGAGTACGCCGCCCGGTACGCCGACGCGGTGATAGCCGACCCCTATTGAAGCACCTCAGCGGAAACGGTCCATGGAGCGGAAGCCATGCTTCCGCTCCATGTTTTTTATGTTCCGAAAAACAGCCGCACTGCCAAAGCGGAGGCCACAAAGCCCGTAAGATCTGCTGTCAGGGCCGCGGGAATGGTGTGGCGGGTCCGCTGGATGCCGGCGGAGCCGTAGTAGACGGCGATGGTGTAAAAGGTGGTTTCAGTGCTGCCCAGCATCACCGCCGCCACCCGGCCGATATAGCTGTCCGGGCCGTAGGAGGTCATCAGCTCACTGCCCACCGCCAGTGCGCCGCCGCCGGAGACAGGGCGGATGAGCATCAGCGGCGCGGTCTCCGGCGGGATCCCCAGAGCCTCCAGGACCGGGGCGAATACGCCGGACAGGGCGTCCATGGCGCCGGAGGCCCGGAACATGGCCACAGCCGTCAGCAGTCCCACCAGATTGGGGATGATGTGTATCAGCACCGTCAGTCCTTCCTCGGCACCGTGGGTCAGGGCGGAGTAGACGTTCACCCGCTTGCCCATGCCCCAGGCGGCCACCAGGGCCAGCAGCAGCGGGATCACCAGAGCGCTGACGTTCATCGCCGTCACCTCCCCAGGGCACTGAACAGGCGGGCGGCGGTGAGCCCTGCCGCCACGGACAGCGCCGACGAGAGCCACACCGCCGGCAGGATATCCAGGGGGGCGGCGGATCCGGCGGCCGCCCGAACCGAGGCGATGGTGGCCGGCAGTAGCTGGATGGAGGCGGTGTTGAGCACCACCAGCAGACACAGCTCGTCGCTGGCAACACCGCTGCAGTCCCGGGACATCCGGCGGGCAGCCTGGATGCCCAGGGGCGTGGCCGCATTGCCCAGTCCCAGCAGGTTGGCCGAGACGTTGGCGGACAGGGCGGAGAGCGTCTCCGGATCCCGGCTGGCCTCGGGCATCAGTCGGCGCAAAATGGGCCGAAAGGCCCGTGAGAGCCCCTGGGACAATCCGCAGGCGTTCATGATCTCCATGACACCGCTCCACAGGCACATGACGCCGGCCATGGAGACGCTTAGCTCCACGGCGGAATTGGCGCCCTCCATGGCCGCGTTGGAAACATTTTCAAGGTTTCCGGTGGCCAGTCCGAAAATCAGGGATAAGACCACCATGCCCGCCCAAACCCAGGCCATTGCCATCGTAATCACTCCTTCTGAAATCCTGGATAGATATTTACTTGCTTTTTTACTGTAAATCGAGGACGATTTGTACTTTTCTGGCGAAAAAAGTCGATTAGATATGCAAATGTGAATTTAGTTTTAACTTTTCAAATAGTAATTGACAAATAATAACAGGCTGTGATATTGTCAGTACGCTGGCAAGAATCAAGGCGGAAAAGGAGAAAGAACGTGAAATCTACGGGAATTGTAAGGAAAGTGGACGAACTGGGGCGCATCGTTCTGCCCATCGAGATGCGCCGTACCCTGGACATTGCGGAGAAGGACGCACTGGAAATTTATGTGGAAGGCTCGTCTGTCATTCTGAAAAAGTATAAACCCAGCTGCATTTTCTGTGACAGTACAAAGGATATCACGGTATTTAAAGGAAAGAACGTTTGCCCGAAGTGCCTGCGGGAGCTGAAAAATCTTTGATCGCAAGATCATGGGAGCCATGCCCGCTGTGCACGTTTGTTGCCAACATGAAGCAGCACCCCGGCTGCCAGGCAGTATGATCCATACTGCCGAGGCGGACGGGGTGCTGTTTGTTTTTTATAGGGCGGGGGAGTTCAGCGGTTGAGCGCGGCGGTGTAGAGCTCGTTTTTGGAAAGGCCCGTGTGCTCCGCCACCTCCCGGGCGGCGTCCTTGAGGCGCATCCCCTGCTCCCGCAGGGCCAGCACCTGCTCCACACCTTCCTCCAACGTCACGGCGGCGCCGGTTTCCTGCTGGGCACCTGCCACCACCAGGACAAACTCTCCCTTGGGGGGATTGGCGGCGTAATAGTCCGCAGCCTCGCCCAGGGTGGTGCGGCGGGTTTCCTCGTGGAGCTTCGTCAGCTCCCGGCAAAGGGCGATCTGCCGGTCCGGGCCGAAGGTGTCCCGCAGGTCCGCCAGGGTGGCGGCAAGCTTGTGGGGAGCTTCGTGGAAGATCATGGTGCGTCGTTCCCCCCGGAGACTGTCCAGATGCTCCCGACGGCTTTTTTTGTTGACGGTGAGGAATCCCTCAAAGGTAAAGCGCCCGGTGGGCAGGCCGCTGACGGCCAGGGCGTTCACCGCCGCGCAGCAGCCGGGGATGGAGAGCACCCTCACGCCGTTTTCCGCGCACAGCCGCACCAGATCCTCTCCGGGATCCGACACAGCGGGGGTGCCCGCGTCCGTCACCAGGGCGCAGGATTCCCCCACCAGCAGCCGGGCGAGGATGGCCTGTCCGGCGGAGACGTGGTTGTGCTCGTGGTAGCTGACCAGAGGCTTTTTGATGTTGAAGTGGTTCAAGAGCTTGATGGACACCCGGGTGTCCTCCGCGGCGATGAAATCCGCATTTTCCAGGGTCTCCACGGCTCTGGGGGAGAAGTCTCCCAGATTGCCGATGGGGGTGGCCACCAGATAGAGTGTGCCGCTCATGGCATGTCCTCCTCAGTCCGAAAGTAAATGGCGTCCAGCTCCGCCGTGGGGCTCCCGTCCTCCCGGCACAGCACCAGGGGAGATGGGATCTCCAGACCCGGCCTGCCGCCCCGGCGTCCTTCCAGAAGAAAGAGGGAGGGGGCCGTGCCCGGCCGGGGACAGACGAAGCGCAGACGCTTGGGCTCCAGGGTCGCGCCCCGCAGGGCGCACAGGAGATCCGTCAGCCGCTCCGGCTTGTGAACCACGCAGAAGCTGCCGCCCCAGCGCAGCAGGTACGCTGCGGCAGCGCACACATCCTCCGCCGTGCAGGTGAGCTCCGCCCGGGCGGTGCGCAGGGAGGGCCGGGCAGACAGCTTTCCCCCCTGGGGGGCGTAGTAGGGCGGGTTGCAGATCACCAAGTCGAAAGCTCCGGCAGGAAGCAGGGCGCGGATCTGCCGCAGATCTCCGCAGGCCACCCGCATCTGCTTTGTCAGGCCGTTTTCCGCCGCTGCCCGTCGGGCCAGAGCCGCGGCATGTTCATCCAGTTCCACGCCCGTGACGTCCAGCCCCTGCTGGCGCTGGAGCAGCAGCAGGCTCAAAAGCCCCGAGCCGCAGCCTAGGTCGCACACCCGCATCCCGGCCTTGAGCCGGGGCAGGGCGGACAGCAGGAAGCTGTCGGTACCCGGTGGAAAGACGGCCTCGTCATAGACGAAGCGGTATCCGCCGGGGCTGATGGACTCCCAGTGCTCCATGGCGTGCTCCTTCCGTGGAAAAGTGCCGTGGAGATCCGCGGCACGGTTTACGCAACTTATTATAGTCAAAAAGGGGAAGAGCCGCAAGGCTCATTTCCTCCGCCGCCGGAAAACAAAAAAGCGCCGCAAGCAAAGAGCTTGCGGTGCTTTTATGTATCCCTTTTAGATTATTCCTCGGGGACGATGGCGCCGTTGGGGCAAGTGTCGCAGCAAGAACCGCAGTCCAGGCAAGCGGCAGCGTCGATGACGTACTGATCATCGCCCTGGCTGATGGCACCAGCGGGGCAAACGTCGGCGCAGGAGCCGCAGCTCACGCAGGCAGAAGTGATCTTGTAGGCCATTGGAAACACCTCCATAAGATTTTGTGACTTTCATTTTATCATACTATTCCAAAAAAGCAAGGGAATCTGTTAAAAACTTATCGGAGATTTTACCCAGCAAGCGGAATGGACGTCGTTCACAATTTATTTTCAAATTGGTCAAAGAAAGTCAAATTTTACCCCTTGACATTTGATCAAAGGGTGGTATACTAACGTCAGAAACAAAGATCAAAGAAAGTCAAAGTCAAAGTTGAAAGACTTTGGCGAGGCTTTTGGAAAGGGATGGTCAAAACGTGGGAATTTCAGATTTGATTGCCAGCTTCCTCCAGGAGAGCCTGGACGAGGCGGAAGACGGTGTGCTGGAAGTTCAGCGCAGCGATCTGGCCCAACGCTTTAACTGCGTACCCAGTCAGATCAATTACGTGATGTCCACCCGGTTTTCCCCGGAGCGGGGATACATTGTGGAAAGCCGCCGGGGCGGTAACGGATACATCCGGATCACGCGGGTCCGGGTAGACCGGCAGACGCTTTTGATGCACGTCATCAACTCCCTGGGGGAGCGGATGGACCTACCCTCTGCCCGGGCGATCCTCAGCAATCTGGTACAGGCCGGAGCGCTGGAGGAGAACGCCGGACGGGCGATCCTGGCCGCTGTGGGCGACAAGGCTTTGGCCCAGGTGCCCCGGGAGAGCCGGGACGCGGTGCGCGCGGACATCCTGCGCCAGGTGCTGATCTTGCAGGTTTAGTCCTGCGGAGCATCTTTTAAGTTGTAAACAATATCTCTCATATAGGAGGAATACATTATGAAATGCGAAAATTGTGGCAAGAATGAGGTAACCTTTGTTTACCAGAGCAATATCAACGGACAGATCACGGAGAAGCACCTTTGCAGCCAGTGCGCCCAGAAGCTGGGTTATACCCAGCAGGTGGCAGCCCGCAGTCAGCGGATGATGCAGAATTTCTTCGGCGGAAACAGCTTCTTCGGAGGCAGCTTCCTCGATGACTTCTTCTCTCCCATGCCCAGTCTCTTCGGCCGGATGAACCGGTTGCTGGAGGACCCCTTCGACGACTTCTTCGCCGATATGCCGGCCCTCAGCGCAGCGCCCGTGCAGACCCAGGAGGCTCAGACGCAGGAGAAGAAGGATGATCTGGTGGGTAAGGAGGAGCAGGGACGCTTCACCCGGATGCGTCAGCTCAACGCCTTGCGCATGGAGATGAAGAAGGCCGTTCACCAGGAGAACTTCGAGCGGGCCGCGGAGCTGCGGGATCAGATCCGGCAGCTGGAAGCGGAGCGCAAGGAGAACAAGGAAGACAAGTAACAGGGCTTTCCCACAGAAAGGAAGGTAACGATTTATGAATGAAAACAGATTTACGCCCGGAGCCGAAGAGGCTCTGCGGCTTTCCCAGGAAGCAGCCGGGGAGCTGGGCCACGGTTACGTGGGCACCGAGCACCTGCTGCTGGGATTGATGCGTGAAAACGAGGGTGTGGCCCACGAGGTGCTGACCGAAGAGGGCCTCACCGATGAGATGATCGTGGAGATCATCAAAAAGAGCGTGGGCGCCGGGCTGCCCGGCGGCAACCCCGCTCAGGGCCTGACCCCCAGAGCCAAGCGCGTGGTGGAGATCGCCATGGAGGACTCCGTCCGGGGCGGGTGCAACTTCGTGGGTACCGAGCACCTGCTGGCAGGCATTTTGCGGGAGGGCAACAACATGGCCGTCCGCATCCTGCGTACCGCCGGTGTGGATGCCCGTAAGCTCTACACCGCCCTCATGACCAAGCTTTCCCAGGCACCTCAGAACAGCCGTTCTTCCTCTTCCGGCGGCGCCAAATCCGCCTCCCGGGACGACGGCAAGAACAAGACCCTCCAGGAGTTCACCCGTGATCTGACGGCAGATGCCCGGGCAGGCAAGCTGGATCCGGTCATCGGCCGTGATCAGGAGATCCAGCGGGTGATCCAGATCCTCTCCCGCCGTACCAAGAACAACCCCTGCCTCATCGGCGAACCCGGTGTCGGCAAGACAGCCATCGCCGAGGGCCTGGCCCGGAAGATCGCCATGGGCGACGTGCCCGACGATCTGCTGGATAAGCGCATCCTCTCCCTGGACCTTTCCGGCATGGTGGCCGGCACCAAGTACCGTGGCGAGTTTGAGGAGCGTATCAAGAAGACCCTGGAGGAAGTGAAGAAGTCCGGCAACGTGATCCTCTTCATCGATGAGCTGCACACCATCGTGGGCGCCGGCTCCGCCGAGGGCGCCGTGGATGCCGCCAACATCATCAAGCCCGCTCTGGGCCGCGGTGAGATCCGCGTTATCGGCGCAACGACCCTCAACGAGTACCGCAAGTATATCGAAAAGGACGCCGCCCTGGAGCGCCGGTTCCAGCCGGTGCAGGTGGGTGAACCCAGCAAGGAGGCTACCCTGGAGATCCTCAAGGGCCTGCGGGAGAAGTACGAGACCCACCATAAGCTCCAGATTACCGATGAGGCCCTGGAGGCTGCTGTGTCCCTTTCTTCCCGGTATATCAACGACCGTTTCCTGCCCGACAAGGCCATCGACCTGATGGACGAGGCCGCCAGCCGGGTGCGGATGGAGACAGAGGAGATCTCTCCCGAGCTCAAGAGCCTGGAGGAGAAGATCTCTGCCCTGGTGAAG
Source organism: uncultured Oscillibacter sp. (assembly GCA_905200545.1). Classification (GTDB taxonomy): domain Bacteria; phylum Bacillota; class Clostridia; order Oscillospirales; family Oscillospiraceae; genus Oscillibacter. Next base: position 83,189 of record CAJKKQ010000005.1, on the reverse strand, counting down.
GACAAGGACGCCGCCATCGAGGCACAGGACTACGAAAAGGCCGCCCAGCTGCGGGACATCGAGAAGGATTACCGGGAGCAGGTGGAGCTGGAGCGGGATAAGCGCCGCAAGAACCAGGCCCAGCACCGTCCCGTCACGGAGGACGATATTGCCGCCGTGGTGTCCAGCTGGACCGGTATCCCCGTCACCCGGCTCACCGAGGACGAGGGGCAGCGGCTGCTGCATATGGAGGACACCCTCCATGAGCGTGTGGTGGGCCAGGACGAGGCCGTCAAGGCAGTGGCCCGGGCCATCCGCCGTGGCCGTGTGGGGTTGAAGGACCCCAAGCGTCCCATCGGTTCGTTCCTGTTCCTTGGCCCCACGGGCGTGGGCAAGACGGAGCTGTGCAAGTCCCTGGCGGAAGCCATGTTCGGCGACGAGAACGCCATGATCCGGATCGATATGTCCGAATACATGGAGCGGCATACAGTGTCCCGTCTCATCGGATCCCCTCCGGGATATGTGGGCCATGACGAGGGCGGCCAGCTCACCGAAAAGGTGCGCAGAAAGCCCTACTCCGTGGTGCTCTTCGATGAGATCGAAAAGGCCCATGAGGATGTGTGGAACATCCTGCTGCAGATCCTGGATGACGGCCGGATCACCGACTCCCAGGGCCGTACCGTGGACTTCAAGAACACGGTCATCGTCATGACCAGCAACATCGGCGCCAAGAGCCTTACCGCCGCCGGCGGCAAGCTGGGCTTCTCCGCCGAGGAAGCGGGCAGCGATCCCGACGCTGAAAAGCGCTTCCAGCAGGCCAAGGAGGCCGTGCTGGCGGAGCTGCGCCAGACCTTCCGTCCTGAGTTCCTCAACCGGATCGACGACATCATCGTATTCCGTCCCCTGACGGAGAAGGATATCGAAGAGGTTGCCCGCCGGATGCTCAAGACCGTCTCTGCCCGGATGGAGACCATGGGCCTGCATCTGGATGCCAGCGACGAGGCTGTGGCGGAGTTGGCCAAGGAGGGCTTTGATCCCAAGTACGGTGCCCGTCCCCTGCGCCGGGCTATCCAGAGCAAGGTGGAGGACGCCGTGGCCGAGCGGATGCTGGACGGCACCCTCAAGAGCGGCGACACCGCCCGCCTCACCGTGGAGGACGACCACCTCTGCGTGGGCAAATAACAGCATGGCAAATGCCCTGCAAAATACGCATGGGGCAGGCACTGCGGGTAAACTGCAGCGCCTGCCCCGTTTCGTTTATCCAATAAATGCGCTGACGGCGGCATTGAAAGCCTCCGGCTCCTCCATAAACATCATATGGGCGGTCTCAAATATTTTGAGCTCAGAGCCGGGAATGTGGTCATGGGTCCATTGGTTGTTGGATACTTTTACGTGGCTGTTTTTGGCCGCGATAACCAGTGTGGGAAGGGTAATGGTGGGGATCACATCCCGCCAGTCCGTGTACACATGGTTCAAAAGAAGATGGGTGCACTGTGCGGGCGGAAATTTCAGGCTTTCCTCCAGAGTCTGCTGGCCATAGGCGGCCTTGCCGGCAGGCGTATAGAGCATCATATCCACGAACCCGCGGGTGGCGTTGACCGTGTCTGTGAGGATGGAGGTTTTCAGCGCTTCCAGGGCCTGGTTGTCGGCAAAGCCGTCGGGATTGCTGTCATTGACCAGGCACAGAGGCGGTTCATCCACCAAAATCAGCTTGCTCAGCCGGTGGGAGCGGAACAAATCCCAGTAGCTCCACACCACCGAGCAGCCCATAGACCAGCCCAACAGCACCACGTCGTGCAGATCCAGGTTTTCCAACAGCTGCCATACGTCCATAGCCAGCCGGGAGATCCGGTATCCATATGTGGGCTTGTCGGATTCGCCGTGCCCCCGCAGATCCACCGTGATGACCTGATAGCGCTCTGAGAGTGCGGGGATATTATTGCAAAATGCCTTGGCGCTCTGATCCCATCCGTGCAGCATTACCAGAGGACGTCCGCTGCCTGAGATCTCGTAATGAATGGAAACACCATCGTTTGTCAGAAAAGAAGCCATCTTGAACCCTCCTTTGATTGACGAGATACAGGCCTGTGAATCCATTGTTGAATATTTCCCCCCAGAAAATTGTAAAGAACTTTACAAATTTTATGAAATGCTATTATTATGATAAGAATACAGAGAAAATTTGTGCAATATGCAGGGAGGGACTATGGATCATACTGGACAGACGGCCATGCGGCATATACCGGGATTGTTTCGCCGGTATGGACATATCCGCCGGTTTTCTGCGGGGCAGCAGATCTTTCTAAAAGACGCGCCGGCACAGGAGATCTATTATCTGGAGAGCGGAAAGGTGAGGGCCTATTTGCTCTATCCAGACGGGACGGAACGGACACTGTGTTTCGTGGAGCGGGGGAACCTGGTGGGAGAGGAGGTCGCGGCCAGGCCTCCGGTGCGGATCGTCTGTGCCGACGCGGCCACGGATCTTTTGATGTATGCCATGGATGCAGGGCAGCTGTTTCGGGGCTGTGCGGAGAATCCGGAGAGCTTTCCTGAGTTGTTGGCCCTGTTCATGAAGAAAATTGAGCTGCTATCCAGCTGGATTTTTTACGCGCAGTTTACGAAAAATGAAGGGAAACTGGCGTGTTTCCTGTATTCGAATACAGAGACCCGCCAACAGGTATCCTATACCCAGGAACAGATTGCAGCTGTCACGGGCATGAGCCGGGTCAGCGTTTCCAACTGCCTGAAACAGTTTCGGGAACGGGGGCTGATTCAGCAGTCCTATGGGAGAATCCGGGTCATGGACCGTCCCGGATTGCGAAGCCTCTTTGGAGAGCGGGACTTTTACTGAGGGAGGATCCTCTGGATCCCCGGCAGGGGAACTTGATTTGTTCATACTTTTCCGGTATCATGAATATAATTTGCCCCATTACAAAAAGGAGGACATGGTTTCATGCCGTTTACGTTCCATTTCGGCGGCTTTAATCCCGGGGATTTCACGGGAAATTTCCAGGGTGAGGGGGGCGGTTCCCCCTTCCAGCAGCAGCCTAAAAAGGCCCGCAAGCCCAGAAAGGCCATCGGCAATGCCTTTACCCGGGTGCTCATCAACCTGGGTGTGACGCTGCTCTTCGGCCTAGGGTACTTCTATGTGGAGCTGCCCGCCCTGAACTTCCACGCCGAGGAGTTCTATGTGTTTGTATTCCTGCTGTGCGCCGTGTACTGCATCTCGGCGGTGTTTACCTCCGGGTTCCAGGGTGAGGGGGCCGCAGGCTACTTCCGGTTCGTGAAAAAGCAGTGCACCATTCCCTTTTTTGTGCTGGTGGCCCTCATCGCTGCCATTGCCATCGGAGCCCTTTCCTCTTGGGTGGTGCTGCGGGCCGGCAGCTATGCCGAGCTCCTGACTGTGGAGGACGGCGATTTCGCCGCCGAGGTGGAGGAGATCTCCTACGACCAGATCCCCATGGTGGATAAGGATTCCGCCCAGCGCCTGGCCACCCGCAAGCTCGGCGAACTGGCGGACATGGTCTCCCAGTTCGAGATTCGGGAGGACTTCACCCAGATCAACTACCAGGGCCGCCCGGTGCGGGTGGCGTCCCTGGCCTACGCCGACCTCATTAAGTGGTTCACCAACCGCTCTGAGGGCCTGCCCGCCTATCTGATCGTGGATATGGTGACCCAGGATGTGGAGGTGGTGCGGCTGGACGAGGGGATGAAGTATACCCCTGCCGAGCACTTCGGCCGCAATCTCCAGCGGCACCTGCGCTTCCACTATCCCACCTATATGTTCGCCGATCCCGTCTTTGAGATCGACGAGGAGGGCACCCCCTACTGGGTCTGCCCCCGGATGGTGAAGACCATCGGCCTCTTCGGCGGCACCGACATTCGCGGCGCCGTGCTGGTGAACGCCGTCACCGGTGAGAGCCAGTATTACGAGGAGGTTCCCTCCTGGGTGGATCAGCTGTATGTGGCGGAGCTCATCATGGAGCAGTACGACTACTACGGCATGTATTCCAACGGCTTTTTGAACTCCATTCTGGGCCAGAAGGATGTGAAGGTCACCACCGACGGCTATAACTATATCGCCATCGGGGACGACGTGTATATGTATACCGGCGTCACCTCCGTCACCTCCGACCAGTCCAACATCGGCTTTTTGCTCTCCAACCAGCGCACCAAGGAGACCCGGTTCTATTCCTGCGCCGGCGCCACGGAGGCCTCTGCCCAGGCCAGTGCCCAGAGCCAGGTGCAGCAGATGCGCTATACCGCTACCTTCCCCCTGCTGCTTAACATTGCCGACCAGCCCACCTACTTCATGGCCCTCAAGGGCGAGGACGGCCTGGTGAAGATGTACGCCATGGTCAATGTGCAGCAGTACTCCATCGTCTCCACCGGCGGCACCGTGGCCGCCTGCGAGGCCAGCTACCGCCAGGCCCTGGCGGACAACGGCCTCATCGGTGACAGTGAGACGGAGGTGATCCCCAGCGATCAGGCGGAGGTATCCGGCGCCATCGCCGAGATCCGCTCTGCTGTCATGGACGGCAACTCCTACTACTTCTTCCGCCTGGAGGAGAGCGACGTGTTCTACGCTGTCAGCGCGGCGGAGAATCCCCTGGCGGTGATCCTCAACGTGGGTGACCGGGTGACCATCACCTACACCACCGGCACCGCCGCCAGCATCCTCTCCGGTACCCAGATCCACCGGGAGGATCAGCCGGAGGAGGAGATCAGCCTGCCCATCCAGGAGGAGGAGCAGGAGGATCCGGCCCTGTCCGGGGACACGGCTTCTTCGGAGGAGACGCCCCTTCCCGCGGCATAACACCCGATCAAAAAGGCACGGCATCCTGGGATGCCGTGCCTTTTTCTGTGAAAACTTGCATTGACAATGCATAATGATACGCCTATACTGGATTCTATCAGAATCGTAAGGAGCGTGGAACCCATGGAACTCACTTTGAACAGCGCCGTTATGAACGTGGAACTGTCCGGCATCCGGCAGTTTACCTATCTGGTGCGGGACACCCCCGGCGCCTGTGCCCTCACCATCGGCGAGCCGGATCTCAACACCCCGGATGCCATTAAGGAGGCCGCCAAGGCTGCCCTGGATGCCAATGACACCCACTACCCTCCCGGCAATGGCTTCCCCTACCTGCTGGAGGCGGTGTCCAAGTTCGAGGCGGAGCACCATGGGCTGCACTATGCCCCCAACGAGATCATCATGACCGTGGGCGCCACAGAGGCGCTGTTTGCGGCCTTCTCCACCGTCCTCAACCCCGGGGATGAGGTCATCATCCCCACGCCTGCCTTCGGACTCTATGAGGCACTGGTGCGGCTACAGGACGGCGTGCCTGTGAATCTGCCCACGGAGCACAATCATTTCCAGATCGTTCCCCAGGAGCTGAAAGCGGCCATCACGCCCAAGACCAAGGCCATCGTCCTCACTTCTCCCAATAACCCCACCGGCTGCATGTACACCAAGGAGACCCTGGACGCCGTCCACGACATCCTGAAGGACAAGCCCATTTTCGTGCTGTGCGACGATGTGTACCGCACCCTGGTGTATACCGAGGGGTATCACAGCTTTGCCGAGTATCAGGACATGCGGGACCGCATCATCGTCATCAACAGCTTCTCCAAGCCCTATGCCATGACCGGCTGGCGCCTGGGATACTGCATGGCGGACGCTCCCATCATGGACCGCATCCAGGTGTTCCACCAGTATGCCGTTACCTCCATCCCCTCCTTCGTGCAGAAGGCCTGTGTCACTGCCTTGGGGACGGACACCTCCGACGTGGTGGAGATCTTCCGCAAGCGCCGGGACTATGTGTACAAGCGTCTGGTGGACATGGGCCTGGAAGTCCAGGAGCCGGAGGGCGCCTTCTACATGTTCATCAACATCCAGAAATACGGCATGGATTCCCAGACCTTCTGCGAGAAGATGCTCAAGGAGGGGCTGGTGGGCGTCATCCCCGGCATCCACTTCGGCACCGAGGGCTATATGCGTCTTTCCTACTGCTACTCCGACGCGGACCTCAAGGAGGGCCTGGACCGCATCGAGAAGTTCATCAAGACCCTGTAAAGCAAAGCGCTGTGCCGCCAAAGGCACAGCGCTTTTTTATGATTTCGGCGTCCAGTTGGGGCAGGTGTCGCTCCGGGTGCGCTTTTTGCTTCGGGGATAGACACAGTGCCCGTAGGCGATGGGACGGTAGCAGGAGCCGATTTTGATATAGTGGAGGCGGAAATGGGCGCAGCCGCCGCACACGGCCTCCTCCCGGGCGCAGTAGGGGGGCATATCAACATCACCTCATTACAATAATAGTCGCAGTAAGACTATAAGTCAATAGTCTTGCTGCGACTATTATAAACTGGAACCGGTGATGAATATGATTTTTTCGAGAATCCGGGACCTGCGGGAGGATCGCGACTGGAACCAGACAAAAGTAGCGGAGTATCTGGGGGTGCGCCAGACCACGTACTCCAAATATGAACTGGGGAAGCTGCCTCTGCCGGTGGACGTGCTGTTGAAGTTGTCCGATCTCTACGGCGTCAGCGTGGACTATCTGTTGGGCCGCACTGATGAGCGGACTCCTTACCCCAAAAGCAGACACCAATAAAAAACCAGCGGACGGGTTCTTCCCGTCCGCTGGTTTTGCATGTTCGTCCAGAGACACTGCCGGGCCGTTGTCGGCGCCCAGCCGCTCCGCCGGGACCTGCAACGTGTATGTATGGTGGAAAACGGCGGTGCCCTCAGGGGAGCAGCAGCAGCTTTTTCAAGAATTCTACCCCGGCGGGAAGCACGGCCTCGTCGTCAAAGGAGAAGTCCGGCGCGTGGAGTTCCGCCGTCTTGCCCACTCCCAGGAAGAAGAACACCCCGGGGGTAAACTGCTGGTAGAAGGAGAAGTCCTCCGCTGCCAGGGCTGGAGCCTCCAGCAGATGCGGGGCGTCGGCACCCAGCTGGGCACAGAGCTTGGCGTAGAGCTCCTCGTGGTTCCACACAGCGGGATAGCCCTCGCTGAGGTTTACGCTGACCGCGCACCCGGTCTCCGCCGCCAGGGACTTGCCGATGTCCTGGAGCTGCTGGCGGCAGAAGCGGAAGATATCCTCCCGGTAGGTGCGCAGGCTTCCCTCCAGCACCGTGTGGCCGCTGACGGCGTTGCGCACGGAGCCGGAGACCATCTTGCCGAAGCGCAGTACCCGGGGCTCGCCGCTGGGCAGGGAGTCCATCATATCGTAGGCCCGCTGGAGGAACTCGATGCCTGCCGTCAGGGCGTCCCGGCCCTCCGCCGCCCGGCTGAGGTGGACGCTTTTTCCCTCCACGGTGACGGTGACCTCGCTGGAGCGGGCCATCATGGGGCCGGGGCGGGAGTAGACCTCCCCCACAGGGAGGCCCGGCCACAGGTGCACGCCGAAGATGCGCCGCACCCGGTAACGCTCCAGCACGCCTGCTTCGCAGAGCTTCTTGGCGCCGCCGGTGGTCTCCTCCGAGGGCTGGAACAAAAACAGGACGTTCCGGGGCAGCTCCGCCAGATGTGCGGCAGTATACTCCGCCAGGGAGAGCATCATGGCGGTGTGACCGTCATGGCCACAGGCGTGCATGATCCCGGGATGGGCGGAGGCGAAGGGGAGGCTCGTTTCCTCCTGTACCGGCAGGGCATCCAGATCCGCCCGGAAGGCCACGGTATCCCATTTCCCGGCGTCAAAATAGACGCATACGCTCCCGGTAATGGGGGTGAAGACCTTTCCGCCCAGAGGCTCCAGAATGGATTTGACATACTCCACCGTCTCCGACAGCCGGTTGTCCAGCTCCGGGATCTGGTGCAGATGGCGGCGGTACGCTACGCAAGACATATGGGATCGACCTCCTCGCAGGCAGCAATTTGATTTCTTCCCCATCATAGCACGTTCCGGCGGCGGGGAACAGGGAAAGAGCGCATTTTTAACCTGCTTGTAATCTATTGGATGATTTTTCAAATTCACTCTTGCAACTGGTGGGGGATGGTGGTATGATAGCGAAAAATGAGATAGAGGCGCGGATGCGATGAGCGCACGGGAGCCGGCAGGCAGAGAACGTGCGGGGGGCAAGTCCGCCGAACTTTCCGGTCAGGCGTGGCCGGGAGGTGGGATCGGGAGGAAGACTTCCGGCACTGTCCGCGGACGAGAGCCCGCGGGGGCGCTATCCGCTAACAGGGAACTCCGTGCGTTTCGCATGTGACGAGCTGTCGGTAGGGGCGTGTCTCTACCGACTTTTTATTTGCCCGCCTCTTCCGGGCGGCGAAAAAACGAAAAGTATGGAGGACACTCAACATGAAATTCGAACATCTGCAGGGATCCGTTGTGGCCATGATTACTCCGTTCCATGAGGACGGCAGCGTGAACTTCGAGGTTTTGACCAATCTGCTGGAGCGCCAGATCGCCGCCGGTACCGACGCCATTTTGACGCTGGGTACCACCGGCGAATACTCCACCATGTCCCACGAGGAGGATGCCGCCGTGGTGGCCCACACCATCAAGGTGGTGAACGGCCGGGTGCCCGTCATCGTGGGCAGCGGCTCCAACTGCACCGCCACCCAGGTGGAAAAGAGCATCCAGTACCAGGACATGGGGGCCGACGCCCTGCTGCTCATTGCCCCTTATTACAACAAGGCCAATCCTGAGGGCATGTACCGCCACTTTGCCACCACGGCGGACGCAGTGCACATCCCCTGCCTGCTCTATAATGTCCCCGGCCGCACCGGCTGCTCCATTCCCGTCTCCGTAGTGGAGCGCCTGGCGACCCACCCCAACATCGCCGGCATCAAGGAGGCCAGCGGCGATATGTCCTACGCCATGAAGATCGCCCACTGCATCGGGCCGGACTTTGCCCTGTACTCCGGCAATGACGACATTACCATCCCCCTCATGAGCATCGGCGGCAGCGGCGTCATCTCCGTCTACGCCAATGTTATGCCCGGCATGTGCCATGAGATCGTGGCGGACTATCTGGGGGGCAACCAGGCCCGGGCCCTGGCAAACCACCTGAAGTACCTGCAGCTGATGAACGACCTCTTCATCGAGGTGAACCCCATCCCTGTGAAGGCGGCCATGAACCTGCTGGGCCTCAATGTGGGCCCCATGCGCCTGCCCCTGTGCGAGATGAGCGAGGCCCATCTGGAGACGCTGCGTAAGACCATGGAGGAGGCTGGGATCCTGTGAAGTTCTTACTGATCGGCCGGGGGAAAATGGGCAAACTGATCGAGAGCACGGCCTGTGCCGCCGGTGACGAGGTGGTGCTCTCCCTGGGCCACGACGATCTGGACCGGCTGGGCAGCATGGGGAAAGTGGCCGACGTGGTCATCGACTTCTCCCGGCCGGAGGCTCTGGCAGAGGTGGCGTCTTACGTCCGCCGCACGGGCACGCCGCTGCTCTCCGGCACCACCGGCTATACCGCCGGGCAGCTGGAGCAGCTGCGGAGCTTAGGCACTGCGGCGCCGGTGCTCTGGAGCGCCAATTTCTCCCTGGGCGTTGCCGTGCTGGTGCGGGCCCTCCAGGCGGTCTCCGGCGTGCTGAAGCCGGATTTCGACATTGAGATTACCGAGACCCACCACAACCAGAAGGCAGACGCCCCCAGCGGCACCGCCAAGCTGCTGCTCTCCGCCATCGACCCTGCCGGGGAGCTGCGCCCGGTGTACGGGCGGGAGGGCAACTGCGGCCGCCGCCAAAAGGACGAGGTGGGCATCCACGCCCTCCGGGGCGGCACTGTGGCCGGGACCCACACCGTCCACTTCTTCGGCCTGGATGAGGAGCTGGAGTTCACTCACCGGGCCGCCAGCCGCCAGATCTTCGCCAGCGGCGCGCTGCACATCGCCCGGATGCTGCCGGGCAAGGCCCCCGGCGTCTACGACCTGCAGGCCATTCTCTTCGGTCAGTAATGTTCCCCCGGCGCGGGGAGCCATCAAATTCGGCGCGACCTGCGCCCAAAGGAGTTTATCAGACTATGAACGCTCAGGAAATCATCGACTATATTGCAAACTCTGAAAAGAAGACCCCGGTGAAGGTGTATGTCAACACCACCGCTCCCGTGGACTTCGGCTCCGCCAAGGTCTTCGGCGGCTCCGGCAGCTATGTGGTCTTCGGGGACTGGAGCGAGCTGGGGCCCATTCTGGAATCCAACGCCGCAAGCATCACGGACTGCGTGGTGGAAAATGACCGGCGGAACTCCGGCGTGCCCCTGCTGGACATGAAGAACGTCAAGGCCCGCATCGAGCCCGGCGCCATCATCCGGGAGAAGGTGGAGATTGGAGAGGGCGCCGTCATCATGATGGGCGCCATCCTCAATATCGGCGCTGTGGTGGGCAAGGGCACCATGATCGATATGGGCACTGTCCTGGGCGGCCGGGCCACCGTGGGCAACAACTGCCACATCGGCGCAGGCACCGTCCTGGCCGGCGTGGTGGAGCCCGCCTCCGCCACCCCTGTGGTCATTGAGGACGACGTGGTCATCGGCGCCAACGCCGTGGTCATCGAGGGCATCCGGGTGGGCAAGGGCGCCGTGGTGGCCGCCGGGGCCGTGGTCATCGACGACGTGCCTGCCGGGGCCGTAGTGGCCGGGAGCCCCGCCCGCATTGTCAAGATGAAGGACGAGAAGACCGAGGGCAAGACCGCTCTGGTGGACGCCCTGCGCAAGCTGTGATTGCAGGCATCTGAAAACGTCCCCCGCCGCACAATGCGGCGGGGGGCGTTTTGCGCATGCTTGTCAAAAATAGAAGGAAAATTTTGGCGCCGCTGCCGCCTCCTTTCCGGTTGCCAGGGACAACCGGGTGTGGTATCGTAAGTACAACAAATTCATAGGGGGGATGGCATGCTGCAACTGGATTTCATCAATGTAGGCAACGGGGATTCCATTCTGATTCGGGAGATGGAGGGGACGCGCCAGCGTTTTGCCATGCTGGTGGACTGCGGACATGATAACCTGGTGCGGGACGATCATCCCCCGCTTTCCGACCAGAGCTCCCGCCGGATCTACGCCGGGGATTTCCTGCGCAAACAGGGGGTGGAGAAGCTGGATCTGCTGCTGCTGACCCATTTCCACCGGGATCACATCGGCGGCCTGGGCCGCATTCTGGAGGCAGTGGAGGTGGAGCAGCTGGCTGCCACCTATGTGCCGCCTGCCGGAGCCCCGCCTCTGGAGCCTGACCGGGATCTCACCCTCCATAAGACCGCCCGGAACCTGCTGCGCTGTCTGGAGATCTACGCCGCCGCTCTGCGGGAGCATCCCGGCCGGGTGAAGCACCTTACCGTCCTGCCCGGGACGGAGCAGATGACGCTGCAGCTGACGGAGGATCTCTCCATGGACATTCTCTTCGGGGATCCCTTCCTCTATAAACGCCAGCGCCAGGTGTATGACGCCGCTTTCGCCGGGGAGCGGGAGTGCTATCCCCTGATGAAGTGGAGCAAGATGATGAATGTCTCCAGCCTGCGCCAGCGGCTCCATTACAAGGGACGGGACGTGGTGCTGGGGGGAGATACCTATGCACATTTGTGGGAGGCGGACACCCTGGCTCCCTGTGAGGTGCTGAAGGTGCCCCATCATGCCTCCCTTTCCTCCACCACCCGCAAGCTCATCGCCCAGCTGCGGCCGCAGACGGCGGTGGTATGTGTGGCGTCGGAGCGGCCGGATGAGCGGCCTCACCCTTATATCGTCTCTCTGCTCCAGGAGATGGTGCCTCAGGTGTACTTTACCGACGCCGTGCATCTGCCGGGACTGGTGGAGCCTGCCTATCACGAATCTGTCACCGTATGTCTGGACTGAACGCCCGGCCCCCGGTTTGCCGGGGGCCGGTTTTTGACTGTGAAGGAGGAAACAGAATGAATACCCTGCGCATCGGCATCGCGGGGCTGGGCCGCCTGGGCCGGGTCCACGCGGAGAACATCGCCTGTAAGATCCCCGGCGCCCGGCTGACAGCCGCCTGCACCACCCGGCCGGAGACCCTGGAATATGCCCGGCAGCTGGGGGTGACGGCCCTGTACACGGATTTCAACAAGATGTTGGCAGAGGCGGAGATAGACGCCGTGGCGGTGGTCACCACCTCCTCAGAGCACTGCTGGCAGATCGAGGCGGCACTGGACGCAGGAAAGCACGTCTTTTCCGAAAAGCCCCTGGGGGTGGATATCGCCCAGTGCCTCCAGGCCCAGGCTGCCGTGGAGCGCCACCCGGAGCTTGTGTTCATGCTGGGGTTCATGCGTCGCTACGACCCCTCCTATGCCTACGCCAAGCGGCAGGTGGATGCCGGGGTCATCGGCACGCCCTATCTGGTGAAGGCCACGGGTCTGGATCCGGAGGCGGTGGTGGAGGATGCCATCCGCTTTTGTAAAAATTCCGGCGGCATTTTCCTGGACGCCGCCATCCACGACATCGACCTGATGCGTTGGTTCTTGGGGAGTGAGGCATCGGAGGTCTATGCCCTGGGCGCCACCTTCAAGCATCCGGAGTTCCGGCAGGCGGGGGACGATGAGACGGGCCTGGCGGTGTTCCGGTTTGAAAACGGCGCCATGGGCACCGTCCATGTGGGCCGCACCTGCCCCTACGGCTACCATGTGGAGACGGAGATCGTGGGCACTGAGGGGACGCTGCGGATCTCCGCCGTGCCGGAGAAAAACCTGGCCCGGGTGTATGGCCCCGGCGGCGTTCGGGCGGAGTGCGTGGCCTCCTTCCCGGAGCGGTTCCGGGAGGCATATCTGCTGGAGATGCAGGAGTTTGTGGACTGTGTGCGCACCGGCCGCAGGCCCGGCACCACCGTCTATGACGGCGTCCGATCCACTGCCGTGGGCTACGCCACCACAGAGGCCTGGCGGACAGGGAATCCGGTCAAGATCCGCCAGCCCTGAAAGAGATTGGATTCCCTTTCAAAACGGAAAGAAAAGATCCGCCTGGATAGGCGGATCCTTTTTGCTGGAGACAAAAAAGTACCCGGAGAACCATATGTTCTCCGGGTACTGGCAGATATTCCGAAAGAGAGGATCAGGCCGCGGCCATCTTGCGGGCCTTGGCTTCCATCTTGTTACGGACAACGTCGATGGTGACGGCCAGGATGATGACGGCGCCGATGACGATGTACTGGATATCGTTGGAAGCGCCCATCAGGTTCAGGCCGTTGCGGATGACGGCCATCAGCAGAGCGCCGATGAGGGTGCCCCAGATGGTGCCCTTGCCGCCGGTGAAGGAGGCGCCGCCCACGATGCAGGCTGCGATAGCGTCGTTATCATAGGTGGAGCCGGCGTTGCCGTTGGCAGAAGCCAGACGGCCAACGGAGACGATACCGGCCATACCGGCCATGAAGCCGGACAGGGTGTACACGAAGGTCAGCACGTTCTTGGAGGGGATACCGGAAAGACGGGCTGCCTCGGGGTTGCCGCCGCAGCAGTAGATCTGGCGGCCCAGCGCAGACTTCTTCAGGAAGATATCGAAGAGGATGAACACGATGATGACCAGGATGAAGCTCACGGGGATGCCGGGGAAGTTCACCGTGCCGTCGGCGTTATAGGTGGTGCCGATGGAGGAGCCGCCGATCCACATCAGGGCATCCACGCCCTGGTTGGTGAAGCCGATGGACTTGGATCCGGTGATGACCAGCGCGATGCCCCAGAGGACGTTCTTCATGCCCATGGTGGACACGAAGGGATGGGGCAGATCCAGGCGGGTGAGCAGGGTGCCGTTGATGAAGCCGGCGAAGGTGCTCACGGCCAGGCCGCAGATGGCCAGCAGGAAGGCATTGGTAATGCCGAAGTTCTGCATCAGCACGCCGATGGTGCAGGTGCACAGTACGCAGTTGGAGCCCACGGACAGGTCGATGCCGGCGGTGATCAGAGCGCACAGCATACCGGAGGCAATGAGGCAGTTGATGGATGCCTGCTTGAGAATGTTCATGACGTTGCTGACCCGCGGGAACTTGTCGGGCATGATGACGCAGAAGATCACGATCAGGATGATCAGCGCCATCAGCGTTCCCAGCTTCTGCAGCAGTTCTTTGGCAGAATTGTTCTTTTTCATATTAGTCTAACTCTCCTCCCCAGGCCGCTTTCATGATGTCTTCAGAGTTGAAGTGCGGAGTGTCACGGTCGATATTGGCCATGACCCGGCCGCCCCGCATGACCACCACGTGGTCGCTCATGGCCAGGATCTCCGGAAGTTCGGAGGAGACCATGATCACACACTTTCCGGCTTTGACCAGATCATTCATCACGTGGTAGACCTCGATCTTGGCGCCCACGTCGATACCACGGGTGGGCTCGTCAAAGATAAAGATGTCGGCGTCGGTGTTGACCCACTTGCCGATAACCACTTTCTGCTGGTTGCCGCCGGAAAGCTGGGCGGTAACCTCGTCCAGAGAGGGGGTCTTGATCTTCAGGGAAGCCACGTTTTCCTGGCCGGCTTTCTCGATCCGCTTGCTGTCCAGGAAAGGCCCGTTGGAAAAGCCCTTCATATTGGCCAGGATCAGATTGGTGCGCACATCCAGGGACAATACCAGGCCCTGGCCCTTGCGGTCTTCGGTGAGGAAGGCAATCTTCTTTTTGATGGCGTCTTTGGGAGAGTGGATATGGGCCTTCTCTCCCTTGATGTAAACTTCGCCGCCGTCCAGTTTGTCGGCGCCGAAGATGGCTCGCATGGTTTCAGTCCGTCCGGCACCCACCAGGCCGGCAAAGCCGGTGATCTGGCCGGCATAGGCCTTGAAGGAGACATCGTGGAGCACGCCGGCCTCGTTGAGGTTCTTGGCCTCCAGCCACACGTCGCCCTTGGTGCCGAATTCCTTGGGATAGAGGTTGTCCAGGGTACGGCCTACCATGGCGGTGATGAGGGAATCCTCCGTCATGTTGGCGATATCCTCGGTGACGATGTGCTCGCCGTCACGCATAACGGTGACGCGGTCGCACAACTCAAAGAGTTCTTCCAGCTTGTGGGAGACAAACAGAATGGCCACGCCCTTGGCCTTCAGGCCGCGGACGGTTTCCATCAGCTGCTCGATCTCCTCCTTGCCCAGGGAAGAGGTGGGCTCATCCATGATGATGAGCTTGGCGTCCAGAGAGACGGCCTTGGCGATCTCCACCATCTGCTGCTGGCCGACGCCCAGCTTGCCGCACTCCATCTTGACGTCGATTTCAGGATGGCCCAGAGTCTTCAGGGCTTCCTCGGCCTCCTTGTACATTCTGGGGTAATCCAGAAGGAGACCCTTTTTCACGGCGCGCCCCATGAAAATATTATCCGTGACAGGCAGTTGCTTGACAATATTCAGCTCCTGATAGACGCAGGCGATGCCCGCTTCCCGGGACTGAACAGGGTTCTTGAAAACGACCTTCTGGCCGTCAACAAAGATGTCTCCCTCCTCCGGAGTGTGGACGCCGGTAAGTACCTTGATCAGTGTGGATTTGCCGGCGCCGTTTTCTCCGATCAGACCGTGGATCTCACCGGGTCTGATGCCAATGGACATATTCTTCAATGCGACGACACCAGGAAAAAGCTTGGTAATATTCCTCAGTTCAACGACGTATTCGCTCATGTCATTACCTCGATTCCATTTTCCTGATTTCTTGCGGATCCCCGCTCCGGCGGGGGGAGCATGTCAAGAGGAATGGCGGCAGATGCTTCTGCCGCCATATCCTCCATCAGTTGTCAGCTATGTAGCGACAATGCAGTTTTCAAAAGCAGAGCGCTTAGCCCTTCATGGAAGCCAGGTTGTCCAGGTAAGCCTGGCCGTTCTCAGCGGTGACGACCTCAACGGGAGCGTTGATGGTCTCTTCCACCTCTTCGCCGTTGATGGCCTTCACAGCGGCCTCAACCACCTGATAGCCCATCTCATAGGGCTGCTGAGCCACGGTAGCCTTGATCAGCTCGCCAGCCAGGATCAGATCCACGGCGGACTCGTTGCCGTCGAAGCCAACGATGGTGACGTCGGTGACACCGGCGTTCTTGCAGGCGTTCATGGCGCCGATAGCGGTATCGTCGTTGTGGCAGAAGACCATCTTGATCTCACCGGGGTGAGCGTTCAGCATGTCTTCCATGGTCTTGGTAGCACCGTCGGTGGTGTTCTGGCCGGACAGAGCGTCCAGGACCTCAACGCCAGCCTCGTCGCAGGCCTTCTGATAGCCCTCGCGGCGCATGTTGGAGGTGTTGTCGCCTTCCTGGCCGTAGATGATGACGGCCTTGGCGTCGGCACCAACCTGCTCGATGGCCCACTTGGCGCCCTCATAGGCAGCGTCCACGTTGGAGGTGCCCACGAAGCAGGTCTGACCGTCGATGCCCACGTTGGTATCAACAGCCAGAACGGGGATGCCCTGGTCGATAGCGGCCTGGAGGGCAGCGCCGGCAGCGCTGGCGTCGTTGGGAGCGCAGACGATGGCGTCGCAGCCGGCACCGATCTGCTGCTCGATCATGGAGACCTGGCCTTCAATGTCGCTCTCAGCGCCGGGGCCAACCACGTTGACGGAGATGCCCAGGTCAGCGGCGGCGGCGTCGCAGCCGGCCTTCACATAGCCCCAATACTCAGAGGACAGGGTCTTGAGGACAACGGCAACTTCGATGTCGCTGGTAGCACCAGCATCGCCGGTCTCTTCAGTGGTGGTGTCGTCGGTGGTGGTCTCTTCCGTGGTAGTGCCACCGCAGGCCGCCAGGGACAGGACCATGGCAAGGGACAGGAGCATAGCAAAGAGTTTTTTCATGGTACTTCTTTTCTCCTTTACATTGAATTCCGGAGCCGGAAGGCAGAATATTTTGGAAAACCGGATCCGGTATCATTGGAACCAATTTTAACATGTGCCCGCTCACATAGTCAATAGAATGTGTAAATTATGTATAAATTCCTATAAAAAGGCAGGGAGAATTTGTAGCGGATGTACAAACGACGCTTGGCCTTTATGGGAATTGTACAAGGAACCTGTGATGTGTTTTTGTGAAATGACAAGAGAGATTCTGTGTGGGGACACAGAATGGCGCTGTCATATCCATAAAAAAACCGGAATCGCCTTTGGCTAAATCGGAAAAAATCCTGAGCGGCTTCAAAAGAACTTGATTTTCCACGGCAACGATGATACTTTCATAATAGTACAAACGGTTGGGACAAGGCGGTGCGGATGACTGTGTGAACGGACACAGGGTGCAGCTTTCGTCCAAAGCCCGGAATGGGGCCGCGGCGCCCGGTTTCGGGAGACTCCCAAAACAGATGATTTTATATAAGGAGGATCTCTTATGTTTGATCAGAAGAACGTTTTCCTGGGAATCGCACCCATCGGCTGGTGCAACGACGATATGCCGGAGCTGGGTGGGGAGAACACCTTCCAGCAGACCGTCAGCGAGATGGCCCTGGCGGGATTCACCGGATGCGAGATCGGCAACAAATATCCCACGGATCCCGCGGAGCTGAAAAAGGCGCTGGATCTGCGGGGGATGCGCATTGCCAGCCGCTGGTTCTCCTCCTTCCTGCTGACCAAGCCCTATGAGGAGGTGGAGAAGGACTTCATCGCCAACCTGGACTTCCTGGCTGCCGTGGGCGCCAACCACATCAATGTCAGCGAGCAGAGCTACTCCATCCAGGGCCAGGTGGATACCCCCATCCTCACCGGCGGTCATAAGCACGTGATGGACGACGCCGAGTGGGACCGCTTCTGCGATGGTCTCAACAAGCTGGGCAAGGTGGCTGCGGACCGCGGCTTCAAGCTGTGCTTCCATCATCACATGGGCACCGTGGTTCAGACCAGCGAGGAGACGGACCGCATGATGGCCAACACCGATCCCCGGTATGTGTTCCTCTGCTATGATACCGGCCACTTCACCTTTGCCGGCGAGGATCCCCTGGCCATGCTGAAGAAGTATGTGGATCGTGTGGGCCACGTCCATCTCAAGGATATGCGCCTGCCGGTGGTGGAAGAAGCCCGGAAGAACAACTGGTCCTTCCTGCAGTCCGTCCGCAACGGTGCCTTCACCGTTCCCGGCGACGGCAATGTGGACTTCGATCCCGTGTTCAAAGTCCTGGCGGATGCCGGCTACCAGGGCTGGCTGCTGGTGGAGGCGGAGCAGGATCCCGCCAAGGCCAATCCTCTGGAGTACGCCATCAAGGCCCGCAAGTACATCCGCGAGCACACCGGGCTGTAAGGTCCGTTGGCCCCCTTCCGGAGCACTGTCAACTGTATTTTGAATAGGAGATGACTGGAAATGGCCTATTTTAACAAAAACGCGGAACTGAAGAACGGCTATAATGCCTATATCGACATGGCCAAGGACGATATGGGCACCCAGATGGACGTGGGCCTTCTGCTGATGGAGGCAGGAGATACCTACACCATCGAGGAGGCGGAGAAGGAGACTGCCGTGCTGCTGTTCTCCGGCACCGTGACCTATCAGTGGGGCGATCAGACCTGCGAGGCGGACCGGCCGGACTGCTTCCACCATGAGGCATTCTGCCTGCTGGCTCCCCGCAAGACCAAGATCGTCCTCACCGCCCACGCCCACAGTGAGCTGTACATCCAAAAGACGGTGAACGACACCGATTATCAGGCGGTCATGTATACCCCCGAGACGGTCCAGACCCAGCACGCCGGCTGCAACGGCGAGCTCCTGGGCTGCATGGAGCGGGAGATCAAGACCTTCTTCGATTATGACAACGCCCCCTTCTCCAAAATGGTCCTGGGCGAGGTTTTGAACCATCCCGGCAAGTGGTCTTCTTATCCGCCCCATCATCATCCCCAGCCGGAGGTGTACTTCTACCGCTTTGACTATCCCCAGGGCTTCGGAGCGGGCTTTGCCAACGGCGAGATCTACAAGACCGGCCACAACGGATGTGCCGTCATCAACCACGGCTTCCACTCCCAGACTGCCGCGCCCGGCTACGCCATGTGCTACGCCTGGGGTATCCGCCATCTGGACGGGGATCCCTGGCTGAAGACCCGCATCGACGATAAGGAGCACGAGTGGCTCTGGAAGGCCGACGCCAACGAGCACATCTATCAGGGATAAACAACGAGGAGGTAAGCAACGATGAAAACCGTGCGTTTGACCATGGCGCAGGCCCTGGTCCGTTTCCTGGAAAATCAGTATATTGAGGTGGACGGCGTGCAGAGCCGCTTCGTCCGCGGCATGTTCATCATCCCCGGCCACGGCAACGTGGTGGGCCTGGGCCAGGCGCTGAGCCAGGAGGCCAAGCACCTGGAAGTCTACCAGGGCAAGAACGAGCAGGGCATGGCCCAGGCGGCTGTGGCCTTTGCCAAGCAGATGAAGCGCAAGCAGATCTTTGCCGTCACGTCTTCCGTGGGCCCCGGTGCTGCCAATATGGTCACCGCCTGCGGCACCGCCACCGCCAACAACATCCCCGTGCTGGTGCTGCCCGGCGACGTGTACGCCTGCCGCCAGCCGGACCCCGTGCTCCAGCAGGTGGAGCAGACCCAGAACCTCTCCATCTCCACCAACGACGCCTTCAAGGCCGTGTGCCGCTACTGGGACCGCATTGTCCGTCCCGAGCAGCTCATGAGCGCCATGATCTCCGCCTTCCGGGTACTGACGGATCCCGCCAACACCGGCGCCGTGTGTGTGGCTATGCCCCAGGACGTGGAGGGCGAGGCCTATGACTATCCTGAGAGCTTCTTCAAAAAGCGCGTCTGGCGCCTGGAGCGCCGTCCCGCCACCGAGGCCGCCCTGGCCGACGCGGCGGAGGCCATCCGCAAGGCCAAGCGGCCCATGCTGGTTTGCGGCGGCGGCGTCCGCTACTCCGAGGCCCATGAGGAATTCCGTCACTTTGCCGAGACACTGAACATCCCCTTCGGCGAGACCCAGGCGGGCAAGAGCGCCATCGTCTGGACCCATCCTCTGAACCTGGGCGGCCTGGGCGTCACCGGCTGCTCTGCTGCCAACGATATCGCCAAGAAGGCGGACCTGGTCATCGGTGTGGGTACCCGCTACACCGACTTCACCACCTCCTCCAAGTGGCTCTTCAAGGATACCTGCAAGTTCGTCAACATCAACGTCTCCGAGTTCCAGGCATTGAAGATGGACGCCATCCCCGTGGTGGCCGATGCCAAGGACGCCCTGCCCCGGCTGGAGAAGCTGCTGGAGGGTTACAAGAGCGGCTATACCACCGAGATCGCCGCTGCCAAGGAGAAGTGGAACAAGGAGCTGGAGCGTCTGGACGGCTTCACCTTCGAGGACAAGAAGAGCTGGAAGCCCATCATCAATGACGCCAACGCCGACTCTGCCAAGCGCTTTGCCAAGGATCTGGGCGCCCAGCTGACCCAGACCGCTGTCCTGGGCGCCATCAACGCCATGATGGACGACAACGATGTGGCCATCGGCGCCGCCGGCTCTCTGCCCGGTGATATGCAGCGCATGTGGCGCCCCCGTGCCGTGGATACCTACAACATGGAGTATGGCTATTCCACCATGGGCTATGAGGTGGCCGGCGCCCTGGGTGTGAAGCTGGCCATCGGCGACAAGCGGGAAGTCTATGCCTTCTGCGGCGACGGCAGCTTCAACATGCTCCACGGCGAGCTCATCACTGCCTGCCAGGAGCACAAGAAGGTCAACATCTGCCTCTTCGACAACGCCAGCTTCGGCTGCATCAACAACCTCCAGGTGGGCCACGGCAACGTCACGCTGTGCACGGAACTGCGCTACCGCAATAAGGACGGCCTCTTCGGCAACTTCATGGACATCGACTACGCCAAGGTGGCGGAGGGCTACGGCTGCAAGTCCTACTCCATCCACACGATGGAGGAGCTGGTGGCTGCTTTCGAGGACGCCAAGAAGGTGAAGAACCGCCCCGTGCTCTTCGACATCAAGGTCCTGCCCAAGACCATGACCGACGGCTATGGTTCCTGGTGGCGTGTGGGCGACACCGAGGTCTCCGAGCGCCAGGAGAACCTGGACGCCTACGCGGACCATCTGGCCCACGTGAAGGACGCGAGAAAGTACTAAGGCTCTCGAGGGGGAGCTTGCTCCCCCTCGACCCCCCCTCACCAGTGACCGATGTCACTGGTGGACGCCGCCCAGGGCGGCTGAGTCAGGGAATTTTCGCCACGTACACGCCGCGGCGAAAATGATCAGAGTTCCGGGCAGCAACATTTCCGCACAGGTTAATGGCATCCCTACATCATTTTTGATAAAGGAAGGTAATCATCATGGATCAGGTTTTGAAAATCGGCATCATCGGCTGCGGCGCCATCGGCAAGGATCACTGCCGGCGCATCATTGAGACCGTCCCCGGCGCCACCGTGGTGGCCGTCAGCGACTATGTGGCCGCTGCCGCCGACGAGACGGCTGCCAAGTACGGCATCCGCTCCTTCGGCAACGACTGCGACGGCATGATCAAGGATCCCGAGGTGGAGGCTGTGGTCATCACCTCCATTGATCCCACCCATCATGACTATGTGATGAAGACCCTGGCCGAGGAGAAGTGGTGCTTCTGCGAAAAGCCCCTCTCCCAGAATGCCGCCGACTGCGAGGATATCATCAAGCGCGAGCAGGAGATCGGCAAGCGGCTGGTGCAGGTGGGCTTCATGCGCCACTATGACCGCGGCTACGCCGAGATGAAGCGCATCATCGACTCCGGCGAGCTGGGCAAGCCCCTGCTCATCAAGGCCTGCCACCGCAACGTCTCCCAGGGCCCGGGCTTCAAGACCGAGAACGGCGTCACCAACGTGGCGATCCACGAGCTGGACATCTGCCGCTGGCTGCTGGACGACGAGTATGAGGACGTCCAGTGTGTGAAGGTCCGTCAGTCCTCCAACTCCAACAAGGGCTATGACAACCCCCAGGTGATGCTGATGCGCACCAAGAAGGGCTGCTTCATTGACGTGGAGGTCCAGGTGGCCGACGGCTACGGCTACGACATCCAGTGCGAGGTGGTCTGTGAGAACGGCACCGTGAAGCTGCCCGACCCCTATGCTGTGGTGTGCCGCTCCCGTCCCTCTGGTTGGGACAGCGTGAAGCCCGCCGAGTGCATGCCCATCATGACCGACTGGAAGGAGCGCTTCATCGAGGCCTACGACATCGAGTTCTGCAAGTGGGTGGAGTCTGTCCATGCCGGCAAGCTCACCGGCCCCTCCTCTTGGGACGGCTATGTGGCCTGCGTGGCCGGCGACGCGCTGAACGCCTCCCGCGGCACCTCTCAGTTCCTGAAGGTGGAGACCATGGAAAAGCCGGAGATGTACAAGTAAGACCCTGCGCTGTAAAGAGGCCGCCCAACAGGGCGGCCTCTTTTTTGATACGGAATTGTTAACAAAAATCACTTGTTTTCCACAGATATCCGGGTGTACCATAAAATCAACAAAGGAGAAAGCAGCCGGACACCCGGCTGGTAAGGAGAACAACCATGAAGATCTGTCGAAAATTAGCTTCACCGGCCGCTGCGCTGCTGGCGGCGGCGGTGTTAAGCACACCGGCTCTGGCCCTTTCCGGCACCGGGACGACATCTGCCCTGCAGAGCACCCAGACCGCCGTGCTGACAGCAGCGGATCAGGCGGTTTCCCAGGAGGACTGGCAGCTGCTGTTGGTAAACGCTTGGCACAAACTGCCGGAGGATTATCACGTGGAGCTCAAGACCCTGGCCAACGGGTTGCAGGTGGATGCGCGGATCTACGATGATCTCAATGCCATGCTGACGGACTGCAGGGAGGCGGGACTGGAGCCCATTGTCTGTTCCGCCTACCGGACGGAGGATACCCAGACCCGGCTTTACCGCAACAAGGTCTCCCGTCTGCTCTCGGCAGGCTGGAGCCGGGATACGGTGGAGCAGGAGGCCGCCCGCTGGGTGGCGCCTCCGGGGACCAGCGAGCACCAGACGGGTCTGGCCCTGGACATCGTGTCGGCGGATTACCAACTGCTGGACGAGCAGCAGGCCCAGACCCCGGAGCAGCAGTGGCTGATGGCCCACTGCTGGGAGTACGGCTTCGTGTTGCGCTATCCCACCGACAAGTGCGCCGCCACCGGTATCGGGTACGAGCCCTGGCACTACCGCTATGTGGGCAAAGAGGCCGCCCGGGAGATGCAGCAGAAGGGCCTGTGCCTGGAGGAATACCTGGCCCCTGATACCCAGAGCAATTTCCAAAAGGAGGATGGCCAGGAGGCGCAGCAGGGGGCGGATGCCGGACAGAACGGCAGTTCTGCACCCAAGACGCAGAGTAAGCCCGTGGTGCCGGAGGCACCGGATATGGCAGTTGTTTGAGACGGATCCGCAGCCCGGCGGAGTGCCCCTTCGCCGGGCTGATAAAAAATCCAAATTCCTACTTGACAACTATGAATTAGTGGTGTATGTTTAATTCATAGAAAAGAAATAGGAATAGGAGGAAATAATATGCGGATCTACGCGGACAACGCGGCCACCACCGCTCTGAGCGACACGGCACTATCTGCCATGATGCCCTGTTTCCAAGAGGTTTTTGCCAATCCCTCCAGTTTGCATACACCGGGACAGCGGGCAGCGGAGAAGCTCTCCGCCGCGCGGGAGATCTTCGCCAGCCACCTGAACGCTCAGCCCCGGGAGATCACCTTTACCTCCGGCGGCAGTGAGTCCGATGTGCAGGCCCTGCGCACCGGGGCGGCCATGGGGGCCCGGAAGGGAAAGCGGCACATCATCTCCACCAAATTTGAGCACCACGCGGTGCTCCACACCCTCTCAGCCCTGGAGAAGGAGGGGTATGAAGTAACACTGCTGGATATTCCGCCGGACGGCGTGGTGACGGCGCAGCAGGTGCAAGAGGCCATCCGGCCGGATACCTGCCTGGTCTCCGTGATGTTTGCCAACAACGAGATCGGCACCGTGCAGCCGGTAGCAGAGATCGGCGCTGTCTGCCGGGAGGCGGGGGTGCTTTTCCACACCGATGCCGTTCAGGCGGCGGGGCACCTGCCCATCGATGTGGAGGCTATGCACATCGACATGCTCTCCCTCTCCGCCCATAAGTTCCACGGCCCCAAGGGCGTGGGGGTGCTCTACGCCCGTAAGGGGATCCCTCTGGAGACGGTGATCTACGGCGGCGCCCAGGAGCGAGGCAAGCGGGCTGGGACGGAGAATTTGCCGGGCATCTGCGGCGCGGCGGCGGCCTTTGACGAAGCCTGTGCCACCATGGACCGGGAGGCGGCTCATCTGACGGCTCTGCGGGACCGGCTCATAGACGGCTTGCTGGCCATCCCCCACACCGCCCTCAACGGTGATCCCGTCCGCCGTCTGCCGGGGAACGTGAATGTCTGCTTCGAGGGCATCGAGGGAGAGTCCTTGCTGCTAATGTTGGACGAAAAAGGCATTGCGGCGTCTTCCGGCTCTGCGTGCACCTCCGGATCCCTGGATCCCAGCCATGTGCTGCTGGCTCTGGGGCGGCCCCATGAGGTGGCCCATGGTTCCCTGCGGCTGTCCCTGACAGGCAGCAATACCATGGAAGAAGTGGAGTACATTCTGAGCGTGCTGCCCGGGATCGTATCGTACCTGCGGGAGATGTCCCCGGTGTGGGACGAGCTGGAGCGGGGCCTGCGGCCCCATCTCATCTGAAAGGAGAATCGATATGGCACTGTATAGTGAGAAAGTCATGGATCATTTCCGCAATCCCCGGAACCTGGGCAAGATGGAAGACGCCGACGGGGTGGGCGAGGTAGGCAACGCCAAGTGCGGCGACATCATGCGTATGTATATCAAAGTGGACCCGGAGACCCAGGTCATCACGGATGTGAAGTTCAACACCTTCGGCTGCGGCAGCGCCATCGCCGCCAGCTCCATGGCCACGGAGATGATCAAAGGAAAGCCCCTGGATGAAGCGCTGCAGCTTTCCAACAAGGCGGTGGTGGAGGCGCTGGATGGACTGCCCGCCCAGAAGATCCACTGCTCCGTGCTGGCGGAGGAGGCCGTGCAGGCCGCTGTGGAGGATTACCGCAAGCGCAGCGGCGCGGCCCGTTAAGCGGCCGGAAAAGAACAGAAAAAGGCCGGGCCCGGAACTTTTGTTCCGGGCCCGGCAGCTGTGCGGGCCGTATGCAAATCGGCATCCGGCGCTTAGTCCTTGTGGCCGCTGGGATAGCAGTCGGCGTAGATGGACTCGAAGCGCTTTTGATTTTCCGCGTTGTTGGGGGTCATGCGCTTGATGCTCAGCACAAAGCCCAGGATCATGCCGAAGAGGTATCCGGCGGTGGGTGCCATGGATGTAAAGTGGATCACGGCAATGGTGATGGCGACTACCAGCACCACTGCGGACACAGAGGTCACTGTGATGCGGCGGAAAGCCCGCTGCAGGTCAAATCCGGGGCACTCCTTTTTCCGGCGCTTTGCCAGGGGAATGGATGAAAACAGCGCGATCAGGGCCTGAATGCCCACCGCAGCCATCAGCAGAAAACCGCCGGCAGCCGCACCGAAAAAATAGGAAAGTTCCATGTGGGGGGTTCCTCCTTTGGGATAGGGGGATCGACGATCCACCGGACAGTATACCATAGCCCCCCTCTTTTGGCAAGCTGCCTTGCTTCCGTCAGGCCAGCGGGAAGGTACGGCCGTCCAGCCGCCCGCTTTCCAGAGTCACCACGCCGTAAAAGGGGCGGGCCCAGTCTCCAATGCTGCCGGGATTCAAAAACAGCGTCTTGCCCCGCATGTCCACCAGGGGTTTGTGGGTGTGGCCGAAGAGAAAGAGATCCAGATCCTGCTCCTCTGCGGCGTATCCGGCGGAGAGAAGGGATTGTTTCACGCCGTAGGTATGGCCGTGGCACAGCAGGATCCGTTTGCCCTCCAGGCATAAAAGCCGCTCCGTGGGCTCCTGGGGACGGAAGTCGCAGTTGCCGGGCACCTGGATCAGCGGGATGTCCGGATACAGGTCATGAAGCTGTTCGGCATCCCGCCAGCAGTCCCCCAGGTGCAGGATCATCCGGGGGGCAGTGCGCTCCACCGCCTCCGCCATATTGCGCACGTTGCCGTGGGAATCGGAGAGAACCAGAAGTTTCAAGGGGATTGCCTCCTTGTGGTTGAGATACGTCCAGTATAGACCCTGCCCCATTTTTTGACAACCTGAGAAAACATGAAAAAAGAGGTTGACAGACTGGGAGGAATATGGTAGCATATGCACGTGGTTAGTTAAGACTAACCACAAGAGGAGGGAGGGAAAACTCCCGCTTCTTTTTCCTTTACGGTTAGCTAATACTAACCAAAGGGTGTACACCGGAGACAGAGGAGGAGACCTGATGGAACGGACATTTGAATCCGTGCTGGTGGAGCAGTGCGCACCCACGCTGGTGGGGCTGAAGCCTGCCAGCCTGTTCCGGTATCAGCCGGGGCCCTCCGACGAAGGGCGGGTCCCTCTGGCGCGCTGGAAAGGAGCGCTGGCAGCCCGGGGCATCCGGGTGCGGGTGCTCAAGGCTTGTCCCCGGACAGGAGCCTGGATGATCTACCTCTACCGGGAGGTGTGGATCACGCGGATCCTCTGCCAGCCGGAGATCCAAGACTTTTTACGTCGGCAGGGTTACCGGCCGGAGGAGGGCTGCCAGGCTATGCTGACCCGGCTTTCCAGACGGCTGTGCCTGGAGGAGGACTATCCCCATGAGATCGGCGTCTTTCTGGGATATCCGCTGGAGGATGTGGAGGGCTTCATCCGCCACCGGGGCCGGGACTTCACCTGCTGCGGCTATTGGAAGGTCTACGGTGACGCCGCGGCGGCCCAACGGCGCTTTGACTGTTATCGACGCTGTACCCGGATCTGCCTGGAGCGGCTCCGGCGGGGTACAGCTTTGACAAAACTGATTGCTGCGTAAGGACGCACAGGAAAGGAAGATCGCTATGAACCGACTTGCCATTGTATTTTGGAGCGGCACCGGAAACACGGAGCAGATGGCTGAATGCATTGCCCAGGGTGCCCGGGAGGCCGGAGCCCAGGTGGAGCTGCTGGGGCCGGAGGCATTTTCCGCCGGACGGCTGGGTGAATTCGATGTGGTGGCCTTCGGCTGTCCCGCCATGGGGGCCGAGCAGCTGGAGGAGGACAGCTTTGAGCCCATGTTCTCCGCCCTGGAGGACTCCTTGGCCGGCAAAAAGATCGCCCTGTTCGGCTCCTTCGGCTGGGGCGACGGCGAATGGATGCGCACCTGGAGCGCCCGCTGCCGGGAAAAGAAAGCGAATCTCTATGATTCCGAGGGCCTGATGGCCAATGAGATCCCCAATGCCGAGGCCCGGGAGGCGTGTCACGACCTGGGCCGGAGCCTGGCATCCTGGTAAGGGTGCCCCTGAATCCGATACCTATCTTATCTCCTTTTTTCCCCTCATTGGGAGCCCCGGGCGGCCAAATCCTGCCCGGGGCTCCACTCCTTTTTCATACCAGATAAATTGGGAAAATTTTAGCATACAGCCTCTTGACAGAAGTGGTTAGTCATGTTAAACTACGGAACCGTAAGAGGTTAGAAAAAACTAACCATGAGCCGGCAGAACCGGGGAGATCCTGCGGTTCCGCATAGGGAAGGGAGGCGCGCGATGATGCCCTTGACACTGGCCAGACCCGGCGAGACCGTCACCATCCGGAAGATCACCGGACGGGACGAGCAGCGCCAGCACCTGGCGGAGCTGGGATTTGTGATGGATACCCAGGTAACGGTGGTCAGTGAGCTGGCCGGGAACCTGATTTTGCAGGTGAAGGATTCCCGGGTGGCTCTGGACCGGACCCTGGCAAACCGGATCATGTTCTGAAAACAGGAGGGATGACAATGAAAACACTCAAGCAGGTAAAGGTGGGCGAGACCGTCACCGTGGAACGGCTTCACGGAGAGGGCGCGGTGAAGCGGCGGATCATGGACATGGGTATCACCAGGGGTGTGGAGATCCATGTGCGGAAGGTGGCTCCGCTGGGAGATCCCATGGAGCTGAGCGTCCGGGGCTATGAGCTGAGCATCCGCAAGGCAGACGCGGAAATGATCCAGGTGTATTGAGGCGGGTAGCCGCCATTTTTTAAGAGCGAGAGTTAGCTAAGACTAACTTTTTAGAAGGGAGCATCTAAATGGAACTGAAAATCGCGCTGGCAGGCAATCCCAACTGCGGCAAGACCACGCTGTTCAACGACCTGACCGGCTCCAACCAGTATGTGGGCAACTGGCCCGGCGTCACCGTGGAGAAGAAGGAGGGCAAGCTCCGGGGGCACAAGGATGTCATCATCCAGGACCTGCCGGGCATCTACTCCCTCTCCCCCTACACCCTGGAAGAGGTGGTGGCCCGGAGCTATCTGGTGGGTGAGAAGCCCGATGCCATCTTGAACATCGTGGACGGCACCAACATCGAGCGAAACCTCTACCTCACCACCCAGCTCATCGAACTGGGGCTTCCGGTGGTGGTTGCGGTGAACATGATGGACCTGGTGAAAAAGAACGGCGACGCCATCGACACGGAGAAGCTGGGCAAGGCTCTGGGCTGCCAGGTGGTGGAGATGAGCGCCCTCAAGAGCCAAGGCAGCCGGGCGGCCGCAGAGGCGGCGGTGGCCCTGGCCCAGAAGCACAAGGCGGGAGAGCTGCCCCACGTGTTCACCGGCAGCGTGGAGCACGCCATCGCCCACATCGAGGAATCCATTCAGGGCCGGGTGGATGGACGGTACCTGCGCTGGTACGCCATCAAGCTCTTTGAGCGGGACGACAAGGTCCTCGCCCAGCTGGATCTGGACGATGACCTGAAGGCCCACCTGGAAGAGCATATCGCCGACTGTGAGCAGGAGATGGACGATGACGCCGAGAGCATCATCACCAACCAGCGCTACGCCTACATCAGCAGCGTGGTGGATCAGGCGGTGAGAAAGGTCCGGGCCAGGCATGACCTTACCCGCTCTGACAAGATCGACCGGGTGGTCACCAACCGCATTCTGGCCCTGCCCATCTTCGCGGCGGTGATGTTCTGCGTCTACTGGATCGCCATGGGCCCCTTCGGGACTTTCCTCACCGACTGGACCAACGACGTACTGGGCACTGCCTGGATGGTGGAGATCCCCCGGGGCGCTCTGGAGAGCTGGGGGGTGGCACCGGTGCTGGTGGGTCTGGTGTGCGACGGCATCCTGGCCGGCGTCGGCGCGGTGCTGGGCTTCGTGCCTCAGATGCTGGTGCTGTTCTTGATGCTGGCGGTACTGGAGGACATCGGCTACATGGCCCGCATCGCCTTTATCATGGACCGGATTTTCCGAAAATTCGGCCTCTCCGGCAAGAGCTTCATCCCCATGCTGGTGGGGACCGGCTGCGGTGTTCCCGGCGTCATGGCATCCCGTACCATTGAAAATGAGCGGGACCGGCGCATGACCATCATGACCACCTGCTTCATCCCCTGCGGGGCCAAAATGCCCATCATCGGCCTCTTTGCCGGCGCCATTTTCGGCGGCAGCGGCCTGGTGGCCGTCTCCGCCTACTTCATCGGTGTGGCGGCCATCGTCCTCTCCGGCATCATCCTGAAAAAGACCCGGGGCTTTGCCGGGGATCCCGCCCCCTTTGTCATGGAGCTGCCCGCCTACCATACGCCTGCCGCAGGCAACGTGCTGCGGGCCACCTGGGAGCGGGGCTGGTCCTTCATCAAGCGGGCAGGCACCGTCATCGTGGCCTCCTCCATCATCCTCTGGTTCCTCCAGGGCTTCGGCTTTACCGGCAGCGGCTTCGGTATGGTGGAGGACAATAACAACTCCCTGCTGGCGGCCATCGGCGGCGCCGTGTGCGTGATCTTCGCTCCTCTGGGCTTCGGCAACTGGCAGTCCACCGTGGCCACAGTCACCGGCCTCATCGCCAAGGAAAACGTGGTGTCCACTTTTGCCGTCCTCTTCGGCCTGGCTTCGGACCTGACGGAGGAGGATCCCACGCTGCAGGCGGCGGTGGCCACCCACTTCACGGTACTGTCCGCTTACTCCTTTATGATCTTCAACCTCCTGTGCGCCCCCTGCTTTGCGGCCATGGGCGCCATCAAGCGGGAAATGAACAATCCCAAGTGGACCATGGCGGCCATCGGCTATATGTGTGGCTTTGCATACCTGACCTCCCTCGTCATCTATCAGATCGGCGGCCTGATGACCGGAGAGACCGTCTTCGGCGTGGGAACCGTGGCGGCGCTGGCGGCAGTGGGGTTCCTGGTGTATCTGCTTTTCCGGAAGAACAAGTATGAAAACGACCGCCTGACCATCCGGGCCGTGGAAGCTGCCCGGGCGGCGGTGAAGTGAGAAAGGAAGCGTGAGCGCAATGAACGCACCGACCATTCTGGTGGGCACCCTTGTACTGGTGGCCTTCGTGGCTATCGTGGCTCGGGGCATCTATAACCGCAGACACGGAAAGCGCGGCTGCTCCTGCGGCGGGAACTGCGGTTCCTGCGGCGGATGCGGCGGCTGCCATGAGTGACGGATGGCGCTTTCAGTCTTTTCCCGGGAGGAGGCGGCCATGGAACTGACCCATGCACATCTCAAATATCTTGCGGCGGTGCGGGAGCTGTCGGCGACCCATGCGGCGGTCAGCTCCGCCCAGGTGGCGGCACTGCTGGGAGTCTCCCGCCCCTCTGTGGCCCGGATGCTGGGGGTCCTGGCACAGCGGGAGCTCGTCGCAAAGGAGCGCTACGGCAAGATCGTCCTCACCCCGGCGGGAGAGGCCGCTGCCCGGTGCTACCAGGCCCGGGTAGAGTGCCTGCTGGGGCGGCTGCCGGAGATGGGACTGTCCCTCTCCCCGGAGGAGGCGCTGTGCGCGGCGGGGGCTCTGGCGGCGGTGCTGCCGGAGCGGTGCTTCCCAAAACAGACAAATTGAACCACTTGGCCCCGCGGCTTTTGCTGCGGGGCCGTTCTCCTTTCCGTCAGTTTGCCGGGAATCGATGCGCTTTTTTTGAATTTCCCGCAATTTTGCCGATTTTTGCAGGATGCACTTTCTTTTTTTCGGACAGCGTGGTATCATGGGGGACTGAAAGAAAAAGTAATACCTTTCCGCATTGGAGGTCGTTTCATGAATATGAAGTCCGATATCGAGATCGCACAGTCCTGCCCCATCCGGCCCATTACTGAGATCGCCAAGACCGCCGGTATCGACCCGGAGTATCTGGAGCTCTACGGAAAATACAAGGCCAAGGTGGACAGCGCCCTGCTGCGCAACGTCCGGCGGCCGGACGGCAAGCTGGTGCTGGTCACCGCCATCAACCCCACGCCTGCCGGCGAGGGCAAAACCACCGTTACCGTGGGCCTGGCGGACGCCCTGCGGCGCATTGGGGAAAATGCCATGGTGGCCCTGCGTGAGCCCTCCATGGGCCCGGTATTCGGCATCAAGGGCGGCGCCGCCGGCGGCGGCTACGCCCAGGTAGTGCCCATGGAGGATATCAACCTCCACTTTACCGGAGATTTCCACGCCATTGGCGCCGCCAACAACCTGCTGGCGGCCATGTTGGACAACCACATCCACCAGGGCAACACCCTGGGGATTGATCCCCGCCGGATCACCTGGCGGCGGGCGGTGGATATGAACGACCGCCAGCTGCGCAACATCGTGGACGGCCTGGGGGGCAAGGCCAACGGCTGCCCCCGGGAAGACGGCTTCGACATCACGGTGGCCAGCGAGGTCATGGCGGTGCTGTGCCTGGCCAGCGACCTGATGGACCTCAAGGCCCGGCTGGGCCGCATGGTGGTGGGCTACACCTATGAGGGAAAGCCCGTCACTGCCCACGACCTCCACGCAGAGGGGGCCATGACCGCCCTGCTGAAGGATGCCATGAAGCCCAACCTGGTGCAGACCCTGGAGGGGACTCCCGCCTTCATTCACGGCGGACCCTTTGCCAACATCGCCCACGGCTGCAACTCCGTCATGGCCACCCGCATGGCCATGCGTCTGAGTGACTACACCATTACCGAGGCGGGCTTCGGTGCGGACCTGGGCGCGGAGAAGTTCCTGGACATCAAGTGCCGCTTTGCGGGCATCCGGCCGGATGCCGTGGTGGTGGTGGCCACGGTGCGGGCCCTGAAAAACCACGGCGGCGCCCCCAAGAACACCCTGGCCCAGGAGGATCTGGGAGCTCTGGAACGGGGACTTCCCAACCTTTTGCAGCATGTGGAGAACATCACCCAGGTGTTCGGATTGCCCTGTGTGGTGGCCCTCAACGAGTTTCCCACAGATACCGAGGCGGAGCTGAGCCTGGTGGCGGAGCGCTGCCGCCAGCTGGGTGTCCGGGTGGCATTGTGCGAGGTGTGGGCCAAGGGCGGCGAGGGCGGCACGGCCCTGGCCTCCGAGGTGGTACGCCTTTGCCAGCAACCCTCCCAGTTCCGCTTCTGCTACGATCCCGAGATGTCAATTGAGGAGAAGCTGAACGCCATTGCCCGGAAGGTCTACCGGGCGGACGGCGTCACATTGACCGCCGGTGCCGCCAAGCAGCTGCGGGAGCTGACGGAGCTGGGCTTTGACAAGCTGCCCATCTGTATGGCCAAGACCCAGTATTCCTTCTCCGACGACGCTGCACGGCTGGGGGCGCCCCGGGGCTTCACCGTCACCGTGCGGAACCTGAAGGTCTCCGCCGGAGCCGGATTCCTGGTGGCCCTGACCGGCAACATCATGACCATGCCGGGCCTGCCCAAAGTCCCGGCGGCGGAGAAGATCGACGTGGACGAGCACGGCCGCATCACGGGCCTTTTCTGAGAGATATACCGAACCACCCGCCGCATAAAAAGCGGCGGGTGGTTTTTTCAGGCCCAGCATAGCGCACTAGGGGGAAACCGCCTGTGAGCAATCTTCCAGAAGCGGGAACTTTTTCACAGGAGGGTGCGTCTAAGCAGCCAGAAGAACCGGAGAAGATCCGGCGAGAAGGAGGAAACCAGATATGAAGAGACTGTTGGCGCTGCTGGCGGCGCTGACTATGCTGCTGGCCCTGGCGGGCTGCGGCGGGGAAAATACCGGCGACACCCAGGAACATTCCACCCAGGCGGAGGAGACCCTTCCTGAGTCGGATGCCGGGGATGAGGCGGAAGAGTCCCAGGAGGAGGCGGAAAGCGGGACAGAAGATGCTCTGGCAGAGGAGACGCTCCCCTCTGATGCGGATTCCGCATCGCAGGAGAACAGCCAGAATGCCCCGGCTGAGACCGGCATGACCCTCAGCCGCACGGATTTTACCCTCTTCCAGGCGGGCAGCACCTACAAGCTCACCGCTTCCGGCGCCAAGGAGGCGTGCACCTATACCAGCAGCAACCCCAAGGTGGCCACTGTCGGCAAGGACGGCACGGTGACTGCCGTAGCTCCCGGCAAGGCTACCATTACCGTGATCAGCGGCAAGGAAACGCGCACCTGCGTGGTGCGCTGTGACTGGCAGACGGCGGAGAAGCCCGCGGACAAACCTGCGGACAAGCCGGCCTCCACCTCTGTGGATCTCACTGCCTTCTACAACAGTACCATCGCCAACCACGAGTTCCAGACCCTCCAGGCCTTTACCGGGGATGTTCTGGATACCTACTACCCCGGCATGAGCGATATATCCACCAAACAATGCCTTATCATGGGCACCATGATGAGCATGAACAACGGTGAGTTCTGCCTGGTGGAGGTCACCAATTCCGCGGATGTGGCCACGGTGAAGCAGATCCTGCAGGATCGGGTGGACTACATGGCCGAGACCGGTGCCTGGTATCCGGAACCCACGGAGCTTTGGACAAACTCCAGCCGTGTGGTCTCCAATGGGAACTATGTCATGATGGTGGTTCACAAGGATTGCGACCAGATCGTGGATGATTTCAATGCCCTGTTCCAGTAAGTACCGGATGAGATGAGAAAAAAGTGCCGCCCCGGCCGGGGCGGCACTTTTTGAAAAAACGTCAGAAAACGCTTAAAACAGCTTCAGCCGCTGGAGGATCACCGCCGCCTGTTCCCGGGTCAGGGGAGCCTGCGGGGCGCTGCCGTCCAGGATCCCGGCCTTGCGGGCGGCCTCCCACGCCTGGGCAGACCAATCTCCCGCCGGGCGGTTTTTCACCTGGGCGGTATGGGACAGCAGGGCTGCCTCAAACATCTCGTTGAATTGAGCCTGGGTCATTTCCGGTTCCTCCTTTGGACGGTACAGCGGCATAGCGGGCGGCAGCCGCCCGGCCCAGATGTCGCTGCTTTTGAAGGTGTGGCTGGGGCCGCTCCACTGCATGTGGGGACGATCCGGGAAACTGACCCAGCGTCCGCCCCATTCAAAGCCCATGGCCTCGCCGATGGCTCCGCACTGCTGGAAAAAAGCCGGGTCATCGTATTCATGGCCGGGGACGTTTTTGCAGAAGTCGAAGGCCAGCCCCACCCCCTGGGCGTGGAAGGAGGGACGCTTGGATTTGCTGTAGCCCTTGTTGTAGCGGTCCAGCTGATAGGCGTCGTCCCGCACTGTGCCTGCGATCATGGGCTTGAGCCCTTTTGCCTTGCACAGCTCCAGGAAGATCCGGCAGTTGGCAGCCACGTCGGGACGAAGATCGTCAATGTTTCTGCTGTTATACAGAGGAAATCACCGCCTTTGTCTGCGGCGGCGCCGAAGATTCGGTGCCGCCGCTTCATTCTATGCACCGGAACTTCCGGATGTTCCGAAGAGCAGCCGTGTTCCGCTGCAGCGGTTGAAAAAGGAGCGGAAAAAGTCCCGACACCAGGAGATCCGGCCCGTTTCCAGACAGCAGCGGATACAGAGGTTTGCCCCGGGAGGCATCCGTACGGCCAGATGGACTACGCGGCCACAGCGGCACAGCGTCAGGCGGCAGGCGCCCGGCGGGAGAGAGACGAAGAGTGCCTCTCCGCAGCAAAGCAGTATCCGCTCTCCAAACCCGTACCCGTGCCGGGGACAGAGCACCACCCGGTCTCCGGGGCGAAAATCCTCCCAGCAGAGCCGGAGTGAGCAGAGGCTGTAATTGGGAGGAAGGCACCAGGAGGCATCTGCCTCCTGGTCATCCTCCAGATAAAAGCGGGGGCCTGGGAGCAGGGCAGGTGTTACTGCTCCAGCTTGGCCTTGACCAGGTATTCGCCGCCGGTCACACCGCCGAACAGATAATTTCCCGTGGAATTGGTCTTGGTAGTGGCCACCAGGGTTTCCTGGGTGATGCCGCCCACGGTGGTCACCTGATAGAGCCCTACGAAGCATCCGGCCACCGCCTGGCCGCTGGTGTTGCGGATGATGCCGCTGACGGTGCCGTTGTAGGTGCGGGTGTCCGCAATGGTGGACATGGTGAGATTGGTGATGGAACCTCCGGCAATGGCGGCGGTCATGGGGGCGGAGGTCAGATAACCGTCGGCGGAGGCCAGCAGGGTGTAAACGCCGTCCGCCAGGTCGTAGAAGGCAAATTCGCCGTCAGCGGCGGTGTAGGTGGCGGCCACCACAGCGCCGGAAGCATCCCGAAGGGTGATCTTGGCACTGCCCAGAGGCCGGGATACGCCGCCGGGGTCCTTGACCGTCAGGATACCGGCAATAGCGCCCAGGGACAGGGTGGCATCGGCGACGCAGGTGAGGTTCACCTGAGCGGTGGCGCCGGAGGACAGGGTGACGCCGGCGGCATCGCTGAGCAGGTAACCCTCTTTCACCGCCCCCAGGCTGTAAGTGCCGGTGGGAATATCGGAGAAAGAGTAGGCACCGGCGGCGTCGGTGAGGACATGTCTGTAGGGCATGCCGGTGCTGTCGAAGAGTTTGACGGTGGCGTCGGCAATGGGCGCAGTGCCGTCGGTAACTACGCCGTACACCGTGGCGGCGGCAGCGCCGGCAGGGGGCAGGGACAAATCCACATTGGCTTCCTGCAGGCCGTCAATGGTAAAGTTCTGGCTGTACTGCAGGGACAGAAGGTCTTGCTTGATATCGGGCATGAAAAGAAACCTCCAAGAAGAAAAAGTGCCGTCAGCTGCTCTGCTGGGCAGAGGGACAGCCGATCAAAAAACCGACACAGCCGGAGACAAAGTCCCGGAATTGGGAGACCGTGGCAGTCAGAGAACTGGACTTTGCCAGCGCTTCGTCATCCACCCCCATGTTCCGCAGAAGGATCAGCGTCACCAGACAGAAAAGCCCGATACAGGCGGCGACCAGAATCTGCGGAGCGCAGCGGCATCCAGGCTGCTGCGGGAGCACGGGATCGCTCTGAAGCTGGATCTCTCCGGTATCTGCTTGTGTGCCGGAGACAAAACCGATTTGGTTTACAGGGCCGGCGGAGCTGCTTATGGCGGCTTCCGCCGGTTCTATCCTATGCACCGGGGAGGCCGGCGGTACCTGCGGGCTTTCTTCGTCCCGGGCGGCAAAGTTGGCGCTGAGGAAGTAGCCGAAGACCGCCGCAGCGGAGGTGCGGACGACAACGTCGATACTGCCGGAGAGCTGGCTGTCCCATCCGGGGAAAAACAGCGTGTACAGGGACTGCAGCATCAGAACGGCCATAATCAAAAGCAGGCACCGATCCACCAGGTGCAGCCGCTTCCAGGCTGCCCGGACGGCTGACAGGCGGTGCCTGCGGGGATGTGCGTACAAAAGAGGAGCCCCCTTTCCTGAAATGGGAATGCGGAGGCCGTCCGGGGATACCGCGGGCAAAACGGCCCTTGTTCCCGGACGGTATTCCGCCGCTTTATCCTATGCGCGGCAGGCCGGAATGTCATCCGGGGTCAATAGCGGGCAAAAAACGGGTGCCCTTACAGCGTGCTCTGTGCTGTAAGGACACCCGTTGAGGGACAGGGGATGCCTGTGGTTACGCCAGTACCTTTCCCTCGGGAAAGGCAGCGCGGAACACCCGGCGCACCAGAGGCCCGGCAATCAGAAACTGAAAGGGCAGGGCCATGATGAAATTGCGGGGGATATTGGTCAGCCAGGTCATCGGCACTTCGTTCCAGGTGCCGGTATGAAAGGCCCGCTCACAGGCTCCGTAAAAGGACATGAGGATCACCATGCACACCACCATGCCGCCGGAGATGCACAGGATCTTTTTCAAAACGCTGTCCTGAGGCTTTACCAGATATCGAAAGGCCACGCCTTTGGCGATGCGGGAGGCAATGAACCAGTCGCAGCACATGCCGAACAGATAGGCGAAGGGGAAGCCCATCCAGCCTGCGGCCACCACTTCCAGATTTACCGTGCCGTATTGCAGGGCCACATTGTACATGCTCATCCAGAGCACCATTACAAAGCACATCATGATTGTGTAGATCAAACTTTCTCTCTTGTTTTGAGGCATGATTTCCATTCCTTTCCTCCCTGGGCTTATTCTGACACCACAGGGCAGAGTTATCGTAACACACAAAAAATGCTCTTCGTAATTGTGACTTTTTCCGAATATTTGGCCTGTTTTCCTGGCGGCTTACTGTACCTTGACGGGAAAATAACGCAAAACTCCGGGAGTATTGCTGTGAATGGATCCAAGCCTGCCTGGGGGGAAGAGGCTTCCTTGCCGAAGTCATAAAAAGACAAGGCCGCAAAGCAAGCTTTACGGCCTTGTGGTCTGAGTGGCGATACAGGACTTGTGGCTTCCGTCAAAGAAAACCAAATCGAAACCCAACAAAGCGGATTCGATTTGGCGAGGAGGAGCAGCGGCATGAGGGCGCTCTGACTTAAAAATAAGTCGGAGCAAGCGATATAAAGCTTGCTCCGACGATGGTGCCGGTGGTGGGACTCGAACCCACACGGTGTCGCCACCAACGGATTTTGAGTCCGTCACGTCTACCATTCCATCACACCGGCAAGTTTACAAAAAGCGGAATAAAGACTAGACGATATTATACAGGAAGCCCACCATAATTTCAAGTGGGATTTTAAAGACTTTCAGAAAATGAATGGACTGTAAAAATAGCAGGAAAAACTGAAAGAAACGCTACCCAAACGGAGAAAAACATGGTATCATACATTAGTTAAAGTGCGCGCAGAATGCACAGGGAAAGGAGAGCGTATGGTGAAACACTGGATCAAGTCCATACTGACGGCTGCAGTGGCCGGAGCGCTGATGCTGGGTACCACCGGCTGCAGCGTGGGTTTTACGCTCTCTCCGGATGAACTGTACCGCCTGCCCAAGCTGCCGGCGGAGTATACGGAGCTGGACAAGCAGCTCTCGGCCATGATCTCGGCGGGGGCGGAGTATGCGCCGCCCTCCTCCGGAACCAATATCCAATCGGTACAGCTGACGGATCTGGACGGGGACGGACGGCAGGAAGCGCTGGCGTTTTTGCGTGTGGCAGATGACGAAAAGCCCTTGAAGATCTATATCTTCTCGCCGGAGGATCAGACCTACCGCCAGACAGCCGTCATCGAGGGCACCGGCACCGGGTTTTACAGCGTCACCTATACCGACATGGATGGGGATGGGTATATGGAGCTGCTGGTGGGGTGGAAGGTCAACGCCGAATTGCAGGCGCTGACGGTGTACTCCCTGGCCCATGGGGCTCCCCAGGAACTGATGCGCTCCAACTATGTGAAGTACGCCGTGACCAATCTGGACCGGGATGAAAAGCAGGAACTGGTGGTGATCCGGGCGGATGAGGACGGCGACGGCACGGCGGATTACTACCGCTGGCAGGACACGGGTTTGGTCAGCCAGTCCTCCGCGCGGATTTCCAGCACCATGGCCCAGCTGAGCCAGCAGGGCCGGCTCACCCAAGGAACGCTGCTGGACGGCACGGCGGCCCTCTTTGTGACGGGGGTGACCGACGCTACCCAGGCTGTGACGGATATTCTCACGGAGAAGAACGGTGAGCTCACCAATATCTCCCTGTCTGATATCACCGGCGTTTCCACGGCGGTGTACAGCTTCCAGTCTTTGTACCCCATGGACATCAACCATGACGATATCACGGAGATCCCTTGGCAGGAGGCTTCTTCGGTGGCGCTGGAGGAAACGCCCGATTCCGATGCCGTCGATCCCTATATCGAGTGGCGCAGCTACGACGGCAGCGGCGGGTACGCCGTGGTGGAGACCACCTGTCACAATACGGAAGACGGCTGGTATCTGCAGATCCCGGAGGACTGGGAGGATCGGGTCCTGGTACACCGCAGCGTCAGCAGTGACGAGGCTATGGTCACGTTCCTCTATCAGGATGAGGATGGTTCCCCCCAGGAATTTTTGCGCATTACCGCCATCACCGGCAGCGGCCGGGAGAGCAAGGCCGCCCGCAGCGGACGCTTCATCCTCAGCCGCCAGGCAAAGACCATTTACACGGCGGAGCTGCTGGAGGCCAACAGTTCCTGGAAATACGGCGTGACGGAGGACGATGTGCGGGAGGCCTTCAGCCTCATCGACACGGAGTGGCTCACCAGCGACTACTGACGGCACGCGGAAAAAGCGTGTATCTTACAGAAAGGAATGCCTGCTATGAAAAAGGTTTTGGTTTTGGAAGACGAGGCCAGCATCCGCAGTTTCATTGTCATTAACCTGCGCCGGGCCGGATATGACGTCATCGAGGCGGAGACCGGCGAGGAGGCATTGGAGCGGCTCAAGGAGAATCCGGATACCAAGGTGGCGCTGCTGGACATCATGCTGCCCGGGATCGACGGCTTTGAGGTCTGCCGCCGGATCCGGGTCACCAACACACAGATCGGCATCATTATGCTGACCGCCCGCTCCCAGGAGATGGACAAGGTGACGGGATTGATGACCGGCGCCGACGACTATGTGACAAAGCCCTTCTCCCCTGCGGAGCTGACCGCCCGGGTAGACGCGCTGTTCCGCCGGGCCGGGGGAGATGTCTCCGCTCAGACCGGAGAGATCCGGCAGGACCCCTTCCTGCTCAATACCCGCAACCGCACTCTGGAGAAGAACGGCCAGCGTATCAAGCTCACCCAGGTGGAGTATTCCATCATGAAGGTGTTTATGGAGAACCCCGGCCGGGCTCTCTCCCGGGAGGAGATTTTGGACATGGTCTGGGGCCGGGACTACTTCGGCGAGCTGAAGATCGTGGATGTGAACATCCGGCGCCTGCGGCTGAAGATCGAGGACAATGTGCAAAACCCCACGTATATCACAACGGTGTGGGGCTACGGCTACAAGTGGGGCTTCTGAACCGCAGGGAGTATCGGCACATTGTCGGGGCCCCGCAAAGCGGGGCGCGGAAAACGCGTGCAAGCGGCATCGCCCCAGGCGATGCCCTTGGCGCCAGGCGGGATTGACTCCCGCCGCGCAAGGAAAAAGGGCTCCCATGGAGTGGAACTCCATGGGAAGGCAAAACCCCACGTATATCACAACGGTGTGGGGCTACGGCTACAAGTGGGGCTTTTGAGCCTCTCCGGGCCATGCCCGGGATGATCCATTGAGGAAAGGAGTGTGCTGAAATGGCGGAAGAGAGAAACGGCAACTGGAAAGCGCTGCAGATCCGCGGCCTGCGGCAGCGGTGGCTGGTCAACACCATTTTGCCGG
The DNA here is from genome assembly GCA_905200545.1 of uncultured Oscillibacter sp. Taxonomy (GTDB): domain Bacteria; phylum Bacillota; class Clostridia; order Oscillospirales; family Oscillospiraceae; genus Oscillibacter. The sequence goes on along the minus strand of CAJKKQ010000005.1, from coordinate 42,971 downwards.
TATTGATCCTGCTGGCGCTGATCGTGACGCTGTTTTCCGCCGGCATCTCCAATTACTATTACCGCTCCATGGAGGACGGCATGGCGCAGCAGGTCCAGGCGTTGGCTACCTCCTTCAATGAGTACTTCATGAATAACGGCTTCAACGAGTATTACCGTAACGCCGAACAGGCCACGAAAACATTCGAGGACCGGGACTGCATGGAGCTGCAGTTCATCAATACCAGCGGACACATCATTGTGTCCACCTCTGGCCTGCGGGCGGGCAGCGCCCCGGGGACGGACGATATTACCAGAGCCATCACCCAGCAGGATTTGGCCTCCTTTCAGGGCCAGGATCCAGATACCGGGGAGAAGATCCTTTCCGTCTCCTATCCTCTCTCCTCCAGCGACGGCCGGGTGGCCGGCGTGGTACGGGTGGTGACGTCGCTGCAGGCGGCGGACCGGCAGATCCTGCTGGCGGTGCTGGCGGTGCTGGCCATTGCCCTTTTGTGCATGGCACTGGTTTTCATTTCCAATCTACTGTTCATCAACAACGTGGTGGAGCCGGTAGCCGTGGTGTCCGAGGCGGTCAAACGCATCACGGCCGGCAGCTACGGATTCCAGATCGAAAACAAGTACACCGACGAATTGGGAGAATTGGTGGACAACATCAATGATATGTCCCTGAAAATCGGCCGCAATGAGAAGATGAAGACGGAATTCATCTCCTCCGTCTCCCATGAGCTGCGCACGCCGCTTACCGCCATCAACGGCTGGGGTGAGACGATCCTGGAGGACACCACCGGAGACCCTGTGCAGATGCGCCGGGGCATCCGCATCATCCTCAACGAATCCCGGCGTCTGTCTACCATGGTGGAAGAGCTGCTGGAATTCTCCAAGATGGAGGACGGGCGCTTTACCTTGCGGATCGAGCAGGTGGATCTCCAGGCGGAGTTGGAGGATTCCATCTTCACCTACCGGGAGCTGTTCCGGCAGGAGGGCATCGAGCTGACCTACAACGACGGAGATGAGGAGCTTCCCATTATCCCCGGCGATCCGGAACGGCTTAAGCAGGTGTTCTGCAACGTCATGGACAATGCCGCCAAGCACGGCGGTGCCGGCAAGCGCATCGACGTCTCTGTCTGCCGGGAGGGGGAGGAGGCAGTGGTCCGGGTGCGGGATTACGGTCCCGGCATCCCGGAGGCGGAGCTGCCCTTCGTCAAGCAGAAGTTCTATAAAGGCTCCTCCAAGGCCCGGGGCAGCGGCATCGGCCTGGCGGTGTGCGACGAGATCGTGGGCCTCCACGGGGGCACTTTCACCATCGGCAACGCCGAGGGCGGCGGCGCGGTGGTCACCATCCGCCTGCCCTTGAAGGAACATGTATAAAACTAGAACAAATGTTTGCAATCTGCCGCAGACTGTGATAGAATCTAGCCAATAGAAAGGAATCCCCATGGCACAAAACAAAGAAGAGAATCGATCCTGCGCCTTCCGCACCAGCATCGGCGGGCAGGCGCTCATTGAAGGCATCCTGATGCGGGGCCCGGAAAAAGAGGCGATCGTGGTTCGCAATCAGGAGGGTGAGTTGGTGGAGAAGGTGGAACCGCTGAAATTCGTGCGGGACCGCTATCCCATCCTGGGCGTTCCCCTGATCCGCGGTACCGTCAACTTTCTGGACTCGATGGTTCATGGCGTGAAGGCACTGATGTACTCAGCGGATTTTTACCCCGATGAGGAGGCAGCCCAGCCCTCTAAATTTGAGCAGTGGCTGGAAAAGCACCTCTCCAGCAAAAAGCTGGAGAGCGCCATCGTGACGCTGGCGGTGGTGCTGGGTGTAGGGCTGTCCATCTTTTTGTTCATGGTGCTGCCTACCTTCCTCACCGGCGGGCTGCTGCACTTTTTCCCGGGCTTTCCCCTGTGGGGCCGCAACCTCCTGGAGGGCCTGCTGAAAATCGCCATCTTTTTATTGTACCTGATCTTCTGCTCCAAGCAGAAGGATATCTACCGGGTATTCCAATACCATGGGGCAGAGCACAAGACCATCTTCTGCTACGAGGCGGGGCTGCCGCTGACGGTGGAGAATGTCCGGATCCAGCCCCGGCACCATCCCCGGTGCGGCACCAGCTTCTTGTTCGTGGTGATTTTCGTGTCCATCCTCTTTTCCAGCGTGGTGTTCGGCATCTGGCCCATCACCAATGTCTGGCTGCGTACCGCCGTCCACCTGCTGCTGCTGCCGCTGGTGGTAGGCGTCACCTACGAGTTTAACCGCTGGGTGGGCCGCCACGTCCAGGACAACGGCCTGGCCAAGATCCTCACAGCTCCGGGCCTCTGGATGCAGAATTTCACCACCAACGAGCCCGACGATTCCATGATCGAGTGCGCTATCCGCTCGCTGGAGCTGGTGCTGCCGGAGGAAAAGGGCAAAGACGCCTGGTGACCGGGCATACGTGTGTATTTTTGATGATGGAGCGGAATCATGGCAATCACATATAACAACTTGTATTTGGATATCCGCCGCCAGCTCCGTGGGGCCGGCATCGAGGCTGCCACCCTGGAGGCCCGGGAGCTGGTGTGCTTCGGCACCGGAAAGAGCCGGGAGCAGCTCCAGCGAGACGGCGGGCTGTATGCCTCCCCGGAGCTGGAGCGCCGGGTCCGGGATCTGGTGGACCGCCACCTGGCAGGGGAGCCGGTGGCCTACCTCATCGGGGAGTGGGAGTTCTACGGCCTGCCCCTGGATATTTCCCGGGAGGTGCTGATCCCCCGTCCCGATACGGAGGTCCTGGCGGAGCAGGCTATCAACTATCTGCGCACCCAGGGGGAGTGCCGGGCGCTGGACCTTTGCGCCGGCAGCGGCTGCGTGGGCCTGGCCATCGCCTCCCAGGTGCCGCAGACCCGGGTGGTACTGGGAGAGTGGTCCGACGGGGCGCTGAAAATCTGCCGGCAGAACATCCGGCGCAACGGACTCTCCGGCCGGGTGGTGCCCATGCAGGCAGATGCCCGGGACAAGCCGGAAAAGGCCCTGGGGGATTTTCAGTGCATCGTCTGCAATCCCCCCTATATTCCCCGGGCAGACATTGACGGGCTGGATGTGTCGGTGAAGGATTATGAGCCCCACCTGGCTCTGGACGGCGGGGAGGACGGTCTAGATTTCTACCGGGATATCTCTGAAAAGTGGAAAGATGCCCTGAATATCGGCGGCCGGCTCTATTTCGAGGTAGGCATCGGCCAGGCGGACAGCGTGCTGCGCATCATGCGCGCCCAGGGCTTTGGGGATATCCAGGTGGTCAAGGACCTCCATGAGATCCCCCGGGTGGTATTCGGCACCCTGTGCGCGGAGGTATGACCGCCTGAATTTCATTGATGTATTTACACAGATCAGGAGGAAGATAGAATGGCGAGAGAGAAAGCGCCCCTGCCCACGGCGGCTCCGGCGGACGATAAGAAAAAGGCCATCGACACCGCCATGGCCCAGATCGAGAAGATGTACGGCAAGGGCTCCATCATGCGCCTGGGTGACCGGGCGGAGCTGAATGTGGACTATATCCCCACGGGCTCCCTGGCCCTGGATGTGGCCCTGGGCATCGGCGGCGTCCCCAAGGGGCGGATCGTGGAGATCTACGGACCGGAGTCCTCCGGTAAGACCACCCTGGCCCTGCATATTGTGGCGGAGGCTCAGAAGCGGGGCGGCGAGGCCGCTTTCGTGGATGCCGAGCACGCATTGGATCCCACCTACGCCCGGGCTCTGGGGGTCAAGATTGACGATCTTCTCATCTCCCAGCCGGATACCGGTGAGCAGGCCCTGGAGATCACGGAGGCCCTGGTGCGCTCCGGCGCCATCGACGTGGTGGTGGTGGACTCCGTGGCGGCCCTGGTGCCCCGGGCGGAGATCGAGGGCGAGATGGGCGACAGCTATGTGGGCCTCCAGGCCCGGCTTATGAGCCAGGCCCTGCGCAAGCTCACCGGCGCCATCGGTAAGACCAACTGCGTGGTGATCTTCATCAATCAGCTGCGTGAAAAGGTGGGCGTCATGTACGGCAACCCCGAGGTTACCACCGGCGGCCGGGCATTGAAGTTCTACTCCTCCGTGCGTATCGACGTGCGCCGGATCGAGGCTCTGAAAAACGGCAGCGAGATCATCGGTAACCGCACCCGGGCCAAAGTGGTGAAAAACAAGATGGCGCCCCCTTTCCGGGAGGCGGAGTTCGATATCATGTACGGCGAGGGCATCTCCCGCTATGGCGAGCTGGTGGATCTGGGCGTGAAGCTGGATTTGGTGCAGAAGGCCGGCTCCTGGTTCTCCATGGGCGAGGTGCGCATCGGCCAGGGCCGGGATGCCGCCAAGAAATACCTCCAGGAGAATCCGGAGGTGGCGGAGAAGCTGGAGGCGGACATCCGCCGCAACTTCGACAAGCTCATGAGCAACCAGGCCCGGATCGCGGCCAAAGCCGCCGGGCGCGCGGTGGATGTGACCGCCGACGATTTCAACGATGAGAATTGACCGCGTGGAGGCCTCCCGGCACAAGAAAGACCGGGTACTGGTGTTCCTGGAGGACGGCGCCTGCCTGAAGATCACGCAGCAGGAGCTGCTGGACTTTGGCCTGCGCTCCGGGGATGAACTGGACGAGGCCTCTTTGCGTAAGCTCAAAGAGGCGGCGGGAGTGTCCAATACCCGGGCCGCCGCCGCGGATCTCATCGGAAAACGGGCCATGTCCCGCCGGGACCTGGAGCGCAAGCTCCGGGACAAGGGGGCCAGCGAGGCGGAGGCCCGCTACGCCGCCGAGTGGCTGGAAGCCATCGGCGCCATCAACGACGCGGAGTACGCCGCCCTTCTGGCCCGGCACTGTGCCGATCTGGGATACGGTCCCCAGCGGGTGCGGGAGAAGCTCTACGAAAAGGGCGTACCCCGGGAGCTGTGGGACGACGCTCTGGATACGCTGCCGGATCCCGCCGGACAGATCGACTGCTTTTTATCGTCCAAGCTCCGGGGAAGAATGCCGGATGAGAGGGAGAAAAAGCGCCTTTGCGATGCCCTGGCCCGCCGGGGCTTTGCCTGGCCGGATATCCGGGCGGGATTGAGTCGTCTGGGAACGGAAGTCCCGGAGGAATGAGAGAGATGGAAAACGATATGGAGGAGAACACCTTGTCCTATCAAATTGCATTTATTTCCCTGGGCTGTGCCAAAAACCAGGTGAACTGCGAGCAGATGATGGCCGCCGTCCAGGCGGCAGGGCACACCATCGTGGCTGCTCCCGAGGGGGCGGACGTGGCGGTGGTGAACACCTGCGGCTTCCTGGCCTCCGCCTGTGAGGAGGCCATTGACAACATTTTGGAGATGGCGGAGCTGAAAAAAGCCGGCAAGCTGAAAAAAATCCTGGTGACCGGCTGTATGGCCCAGCGCTACAAGGCTGACGTTCTGTCGGAACTGCCGGAAGTGGACGGCATCCTGGGCACCGGCAGTTACGGCGAGATCGCCGCTGCCATTGACGAGGTCATGTCCGGCGGCGTGCGGCCCTGCTACATGGGAAACATCCACACGGCAGAGCAGGGAGGACCCCGGATCCTCTCCACGCCCCCGTGGTATGCGTATTTGCGCATTGCTGAGGGCTGCGACAATCACTGTGCTTACTGCGTGATCCCCTCCCTGCGGGGCAAGTACCGCAGCCGTCCCATGGAGGAGCTGCTGCGGGAGGCCGGGGAACTGGCTTCCGCCGGGGTAAAGGAACTGCTGGTCATTGCCCAGGACATCACCCGCTACGGTACAGACCTGAACGGCGAGCATCAGCTGGCGGCGCTGCTGCGGGAACTTGCCAAGCTGGACTTCCACTGGATCCGTCTCCACTATCTCTATCCCGACGAGATCACGGAAGAGCTTATCGACACCATCGCCGCAGAGCCCAAGATCCTGCCCTATCTGGATATCCCCATCCAGCACTGCAATGACGGCATTCTCAAGGCCATGAACCGCCGGGATACCAAGGCGGAGCTGCTGGACCTCTTTGCAAAGCTTCGGGCGCGGATCCCGGGTCTGGTGCTGCGTACCAGCCTCATTACCGGCCTGCCCGGCGAGGGAGAGGCAGAGCTTACGGAGCTGTGCGAATTTTTGCGTCAGGTCCGCATCGAGCGGGCAGGCGTGTTCCCCTTCTCTCCGGAGGAGGGCACCCGGGCGGCCCAGATGGACCATGTGGACATGGATGAGGCCAAGCGCCGGGCGGAGCTGGTGGTGGACGTGCAGTCCGACATCATCGACGCCTATAACGAGTCCATTCTGGGCGCGGAGCGGGAAGTCCTGTGCGAGGGTTTTGATGGACAGGCTCAGATGTACTTCGGCCGCAGCTATGCCGAGTCTCCGGATATCGACGGGCGCATCTACTTCACTGCGGAGGGTGATGTGGAGCCCGGTACCTTTGTCACCGTCCGTCTCACCGGCTCCATGGACGGCGAACTCACCGGAGAGATGGAGGGATAAGCCATGAATTTGCCCAATAAACTAACACTTTTGCGCATTATCCTGATCCCTGTATTCATGGTAGTGCTGTACTGGGGCTTTCCTGGGGCCAACTATGTGGCCCTGTCCATCTTCATCATCGCCAGCCTCACGGACATGCTGGACGGCAAGATCGCCCGGAAGTACAATCTGGTAACAGACTTCGGCAAGTTTGCCGATCCCCTGGCGGACAAGATGCTGGTGACAGCGGCCATGCTGTGGTTTGTGGAGATCGGGCAGATGCCCGCCTGGGCGCTGCTGATCGTTATCATCCGGGAGTTTGCCGTCAGCGGCCTGCGGATGATCGCCTCCGACAAGGGGCGGGTCATCGCCGCCGGCTGGTCCGGCAAGGTGAAGACCGCCTCCACCATGGTGTGCATTGTGGTGATGTTTTTACCCATCCCGCCCGTGGTGAATACCATCTGCGTGTGGATCATCGCCCTCACCACCCTCTACTCCGGTGTAGAGTACTTCGCCAAGAACAAGGACATCATCGCCTCTGCATAAAGGATGATGAAAAAGCCGCGGGCAATGCCCGCGGCTTTTTGCGCATCTGAAAATAAGAAGGGCTGCAGCAGACAAAAGGTTTCTGAGGGTGAGAAGATACCAATGCCGCATCAAAAGAAATAGAAAAAGGCTGCAATCATGAGTACCACCACATCCACGGCCGCTACCACGATCCAAAAGCTGCTGCTGCTCTGCATGGAATCCCGTGGAGGCAATTCCATCCCTTTAGAGCTGTTTTTGAGAACGTCCTCTGTCTCATCATGATCTTCCACAATACGCAGCCAGGGAAAGAGATAGGGGTTCAGATGGGCTGTCAGATACTGGGCGGCGGTGTCTGTGAGATTCCGGCGCAGGACAACTTTATCGCAGGATCCCTGTTGCTGCGCTTGCTGGGCCTGTTCCCGGGTCATACCGCAGTAACGCATCAGTTCTTCTTCTGCGTGCACATTGGCGTAATATTGGCTGGTGGCCACCACCGCGTACCGGGGGCCACGGGGCGGTACCGTGGGCAGAGGATAGCCGCAGGTGGGGCAGATGGAACCCTCCACAGCCCGGCCGCAGCAGGGACAGGTGTCCGGCAGTATGTAGGCCGGGGGTGTCTGGTCGTCGGATTCCTCCGGCTCTTTGCCCAGCAGCACATAGTCTGCCGATACGTGGAGTGCCTTGCACAGCCGGGCCACGGTGACGGCGTCCGGCACCGTCTGCCCGCTCTCCCACTTGCTCACCGCCTGGCGGGTGACCCCAAGAAGTTCCCCCAGCTGTTCCTGGGTAAGTCCCGCCAGCTTGCGCGCCGCGGCGATGCGATCCTTCAGCTCTTCCATGGAATCCCCCCTTTTTCCTTGTAAAGAGCATATCAAATCTTTGGGTGCTTGACAAGCGACTTCCGGGTGCATCTTGTCAACAGTCCGTTGACAAGATACTTCTTTCCCTTGCCGCCCAGGCATTTGGGCACCGGACGGGCAAAAAACCACCATGCCTGGGTGGGGACTTGACACCTGGGACAAATCCTGCTAATATGCTAAGGTAAATTGAATAGCGTGATGATCGGGAAGAGTACCGGCATAAACCAAAGGACAGAGAGGGCGCGTCACCGGCTGCAAGCGTGCCTACGGCGGCGGCGGGGAAAGTGCGCCCGGGAGCGCGGGGGATGTGGATGCCCTCCGCTTGGCCTGCGTCAACGGCTTCCTTGAGTGATAAAAGAGAGTGGAACCGCGATTCGTCGCCTCTCGTACTATGTGGTACGGGAGGCGCTTTTTGTTTCTCCCGGCCCGACACAAGGAGTTTTTTTCATGGCAAAACGAGTGACCCGTCTGGGCGGATTGCTTTCCGCCTACCAGCGCCGCGATCCTGCGGCCCGTAGCAAGCTGGAGGTTTTCCTCCTCTATCCCGGCGTACATGCCATCCTCTACCACCGTCTGGCCCACTGGCTCTATCAGCACCGGCTGTTCCTGCCGGCCCGGTTTGTGTCCCAGTGGAGCCGGTTCTGGACCGGCATTGAGATCCATCCCGGCGCCACCATCGGCCACCGCCTGGTCATCGACCACGGCATGGGCATCGTCATCGGTGAGACCGCCGAGATTGGTGATGACTGCCTGCTCTACCAGGGTGTTACCCTGGGGGGCACCGGCAAGGATCAGGGAAAGCGCCACCCCACATTGGGGAATAATGTGCTGGTAGGTTCCGGTGCCCGGGTGCTGGGCCCCTTCAAGGTGGGGGACAATGCCCGCATTGCCGCCGGTGCGGTGGTGCTGCGGGAGGTACCGCCGGGATGCACCGCCGTGGGCGTTCCCGCCCGGATCGTCCGGGTCCAGGGCAAGCCCGTCTACTATGCGGACGATGTGGATCAGATCCACATGGAAGACCCGGTGGTGCGGGAGATGAGCGCCCTGACCCAGCGGATCGAAAAACTGGAGCAAGAGCTCAGACAATTATCCAATGAACATTCTGCGAAAGAGAGGTCTGCCTGATTATGTATTTATATAACTCCGCCAGCCATAAAAAAGAGGAATTCGTTCCCAACCACCCGGACATCGTAAAGATGTACACCTGCGGCCCGACGGTCTATCACTACGCCCACATCGGTAACCTGCGCTCCTATATCATGGAGGATGTGTTGGAGAAGTACCTGCGTTACCTGGGCTACAACGTCAAGCGGGTCATGAACATCACCGACGTGGGGCACCTGACCTCCGATGCCGATACCGGCGAGGACAAGATGCTCAAGGGCGCCCATCGGGAGCACAAGACCGTCATGGAGATCGCCAAGTTCTACACCGACGCCTTCTTTGAGGACTGCCGTAAGCTCAACATCAAGCGGCCCGACGTGGTGGAGCCCGCAACAAATTGTATCGATGAGTATATCAAGATCATCTCCAAACTGATGGATACCGGCTACGCCTATGCCGCCGGCGGCAATATCTATTTCGATACCTCCAAGCTGGAGCGGTACTATATCTTCAATGACCACGACGCCGATGATCTGGCGGTGGGCGTCCGGGAGGGCGTGGAGGAGGACACCAACAAGCGCAACAAGAACGACTTCGTCCTCTGGTTCACCAAGTCCAAGTTTGAAGACCAGGCCCTCAAGTGGGATTCTCCCTGGGGCGTGGGCTATCCCGGCTGGCATATCGAGTGTTCCGGTATCTCCATGAAGCACCTGGGCGAGGACCTGGACATCCACTGCGGCGGCATCGACAACGCCTTCCCCCACCACACCAACGAGATCGCCCAGTCGGAGGCTTATCTGGGGCATCACTGGTGCAATTACTGGATGCACGTGCTGCACCTGAACACCGTCCACGGTAAGATGAGCAAGTCCAAGGGTGAGTTCCTGACGGTCTCCCTGCTGGAGGAAAAGGGCTACGATCCCCTGGCTTACCGGTTCTTCTGCCTCCAGAGCCACTACCGCAAGAGCCTGGTGTTCACCTGGGAGAACCTGGACAATGCCCAGGGTGCCTACACCAAACTCCTCAAGCGGGTGGCTGCCCTGAAGGACGACGGCACTCCTGTGGATCAGGCAGTGGTGGAGGCGTATTCCGCCAAGTTCCGCCAGGTGATGGACAACGATCTCAACACCTCCATGGGCATCACCGCTCTCTACGATGTCCTCAAGGCCGACACCAACGACGCCACCAAACTGGCGCTGCTGGGGAGCTTCGACACGGTGCTGGGCCTCCGCCTTCTGGAGAAGGCGGAAGAACTGCGCCGGCAGGCGGCTGCTCAGACGACCGCGGTGGCGGGCGGAGACTACACCGTCACCGGAGAGGGGGATCCCGCCATCGACGCGCTGGTGATGCAGCGCTACGAGGCCAAGAAGGCCAAGAACTTTGCCGAGGCGGACCGGATCCGGGACGAACTTAAGGCCCAGGGGATTGAGATCACCGATACCAAGGGCGGCGCCAGCTGGCGGCACGTATAAAGGCAGACGCAAACAAAGCGCGGCGGAAATCCGCCGCGCTTTGTTCTGCCTGAATCGACAACGCTTGACAAAATCCTACGGCTCGGATACTATAAGAGAGAAAATTTCCAATATAATGGCCGATTTGCCGGAGGAGAGACGAAGATGGAACTGAACCGGGCAGTGGCGGAAAACATCAAGCGCATCCGGAAGACCAAAAAACTCAGCATGGAACGCACGGCGGAACTGGCGGGGGTCTCCCGCAGCATGCTGGGCCAGATCGAGCGGGGGGAGGCCAATCCCTCTGTGGCCATTCTGGGCAAGATCGCCACAGCGCTGAAGGTGCCTGCCCAGGTGCTGATGGAGAATGACGGGTTTGAGGCTTTTCTTCTCAGTCGAGAGCTGGACAACAAGCCTGCCCGGCTGGACGGAGGCAAGGTGCTGCTGCGGCCCTCCTTCCCCTATGACGAGGTGACCCGGCAGGAGACCTTTTTCCTGGATCTGTACATCAGCGGCAAATATTGCCCGGAGGTGTCGGTACCGGGCTGCGTGTGCCACGCCACGGTGCTCTCCGGTACGGTGCAGGTCACGGCCCAGGGAGAGCAGCTGCAGCTCCAGGAGCGGGATGCCCTGCGCTTTGCTGCAGACCAGCCCTATGGGTTTGAGAACATGTTCAATTCCACTGCCCGGCTGCTGCTGGCCTATCAATATTTAAAATAAGAGGAGCGTTTTTCCATGCATATCCGCACTGCTACCATGGATGATCTGGATGCCGTCACGGCGGTGGAGGCCGCCTGCTTCCCGGCGGCCGAGGCTGCCACACGGGACGAGTTCGCGGCCCGTCTGGCGGTCTACCCCAACCACTTCTGGCTGCTGGAGGAGGATGGCCGCCTGGTGAGCTTCATCAACGGTCTGGTCAGCGACGAGCCCACCATCCGGGACGAGATGTTTGCCGATGCCGCCTTCCATAATGAGCACGGCGCCTGGCAGATGGTCTTCGGTGTAAACACCCTGCCGGAGTACCGCCGCCGGGGCCTGGCGGGAGAAGTGATGCGGCAGGTGATCGCCGATGCCCGCTCCCAGGGCCGCAAGGGCTGCGTTCTCACCTGCAAGGATCGTCTGGTACACTACTACGAGACCTTCGGCTACCGCAGCGAGGGGGTGTCCGCCTCTACCCACGGCGGCGCCGTCTGGTACGATATGCGTCTGACCTTTTAAAAAGCGGAGCATCTGCTCCGCTTTTTTCTAAAAATTTTTCCGGCAGTGCAAGGTGCGCCCCGGGAATTCCGTCTATATGGGTAAGAGGAAAGGACGAGAGGCGCAAAAGGGGTGAAAGCATGGAAGATGCCCAGATCGTGGAGCTGTACTGGCAGCGGGATGAGTCCGCCATTTGGGAGACGGATACCAAATAAGGGCGGCTGTGCCTGCGCATCGCCCGGAATATCCTGCGGGTGTACGCGGATGCCGAGGAATGCGTCAACGATGCCTATCTGGGGGTGTGGAATACAGTACCGCCCCAGCGGCCCTCGGCGTTCCGGGCCTTCTTATGCCGCATTACCCGAAATGTGGCCCTGGACCGCAGCGACTATCTCCATGCTGCCAAGCGGAACGTGGATGCTACCCAGGCCCTGGAGGAGCTGCACCAAATGGCGGTATTTGACGAGGAGCCCCTGGAGGAGGTGGCGCTGGCCCAGATCATCAACAGCTTTTTGGGGGCGCTGGATGCCACGGGACGGAATCTCTTCCTGTGGCGTTACTGGTACTTTGACACGGTGGGAACCATCGCCAAGCGCACCGGATGGTCTGAGAGCAAGGTGACCGCCCGGCTCCACCGGCTGCGCAAAAAGTTCCGGGCCCACCTGGTGCGGGAGGGGGTCACGGTATGAGAGAGCGGGATTTGGACCGGATGCTGGACCTGGTTGAGGACCAGTACCTGACGGCCTCTCAGGATGCAGCCCGGCGGCTGGAACAGAATCCCCCCATCCATTGGAAACGCTGGGCGGCTCTGGCGGCCTGCGCGGCAATCGTGGTGGCGGGCGCCTTTCGGCTGCTGGGAAACGGCTCATTGTCCATGGGTGGTACCGGCAGCCGGGAAGAGCATGTCTCGGGGGACGTCTTCGATTATTACGCCGGGCCGGTGCTTCCCCTGACACTGGCGGAGCCGGCGGAGCAGGTAGATGCCGTTCGACGGGTGACCTGGGATTTTACCGGGTTCGCGGCGCCCCCCATGGAGGAGACTTCCTCCGCCTCATTACCTGCGGACGTCCAGGTGACGGATGAGACGGTGCTCACCAACCACGGCGGCGAGGACCGGACGGTGACGGTGCTGTATCCCGCAGCTGTTTCCCTGCTGGATCTGACGCGGTATCCGCTGCCCACGCTGACGGTGGATGGTGCCGCTGTCCGGACACAAGTGTTTCCCGGCAGCAGGACGGATTCGGTGAGTGAGTGGGCGGACTATGAGGCTCTGCTCTCCGGCGGCGGGTATCTCAAAGAGGCCGTTTCGCCCCTGCCTGATACGGTGCAGAACCTGCTGGCCCAGCAGGTGAGCGTCTATACAGTTGATTATGCCCGGGTGACTGCCGGGGAGAGCGGAAATCCAAGCGCGGGCATCCGCCTCCATATCGACCCGGACCGGACGTCCCTGCTGGCTTATGGCTTCGGATCCTTGGCGCAGGATGAGCCCGGTGAGATGGAGATCGGATTTCCAATTTCGGAGGACCGGGAGGATACGCCCCACTGTCTGATTTTCCTGGGAGAGGATCCGGGGATCGGTCCGGTACAGGCGTACAGCAAGCTGGGGCGGGAACCCCAGGAGGATCTGGAAGTAACTGCGGATGTCACCCGGCAGGAGATGACGCTGGAGGAGATCCTGGAGCCGCTGGCCCTGGCGTTTTACGGACAGCAGGAGGATCTGAAGCAAATCTGCTCCTTCCAGGACTTTTATACCCTCTTTTGCCGGGATCTCACCGCTTCCTTCCCGGGGCCCGGCCGGGCCATGGAGCTTACCGGCTGGCCGGGAGAGGATCTGGAGAACCTTTTGAGCCGGACAGGCTGGATGAACCGGGTGTGGTACACGGCGGCGGAAGTTACCATTCCGGCAGGGGGCAGCGCCACGGTCACCGCACAAGTTACCAGACCTGCCAGCCGGGATCACGGATATGGGAATTCCAAGGTGTACGGCTATGATTTGGCGATAGACCTGGGTTCCAACCTGACCTTTACGGCTGCCACTGCCTCCTTGGAGAATACCGGCGGCATCCGGATCACGGGGCAGAATTTCGGCTTTGACCTGGAGAACGGGATCACGGAGGTGTCCTTGGATTTGGAACAGTCCCGGTATTATCTGGAGGTGTGTCAAAAAGGCGGCAGTGATCCCTGAAACATAAATACCCCGGCCTGTTGACGCAGGCCGGGGCGTTTTTTCATCGCAGGAACCGGGAGACCCGGCGGGCCAGCAGTGCCGCCAGAGCCAGTTTGGCGAGATCCGGGATCACAAAGGGGAATACGCACCATCCCAGGGCGGTGGCAAGACCGATGGGGCCGGAGTTCCGGGCGTAGAGTACCATGAACCAGATGGTGCCGAAAATGTAACAGACCAGCAGTCCCAGCACCATGGCCAGGATGGAGACCGGGAGCTTTTCTCCCAGCCAGGCAGTCATCAGCCAGTACACTGCCGCCATGGCGAAAAAGCCCAGAATATAACCGCCGGTGGTACCCAGCAGGGTTCCGGGCCCGCCCTGGAATCCGGAAAACACAGGCAGCCCTGCAAAGCCCAGCAGAAGGTAAACCCCCACGGCCCAGGTGCCCCGCCGGCCTCCCAGAACAAAGAGGGCTGCGCAGATCCCGAAAGTCTGCATGGTAAAGGGTACCGCGGCGGGGACGGTAATCCAGGCGCACACCGCGATGAGCCCGGCAAAGAGGGCGATATATGCAAGATCCAGCGTCCGCAGATGATGGCGGGAGACGGCGGTTGACATGGAAAATACTCCTTTCATGGAAAACTGTATGGGAGTATAGCATGGAAATCTCAAGATGTCAACCTATATAAATTTGACGGTTTACAATAGAAGGCGAAGGCAGGAGCCGGGATGCTCCCGGCTCCTGCCGCTTTTCAGATCTCCGTGTGGGTGCAGACCTCCCGGATCTTGGCCTGGATAGACTTGAGGTCTTCAAAGGTCTCCGGCCGCTTGCCCACGTCCCGCAGCAGTGCCGCCGGGTGATAGATGGCGGTCATCTGCACACCCTTGCGTTCAAACCACTGTCCGTGTTCGGCAGTGATCTTGAAATCTTCCTTGATGATGACCTTGGCGGCAATACGGCCCAAGCAGACGATGATTTTGGGGCGCAGCAGCGCCGTCTGCCGCCGCAGGAAACCGATACAGGCATCCTGTTCCACGTTCAGAGGATCCCGGTTCCCCGGGGGACGGCACTTGACGATGTTGGCGATATACACCTTGGTACGGTCCAATCCGATGATCTCCAGCATGTCGTCCAGCAGCATCCCGGCCTTGCCCACAAAGGGGATGCCCTGCTCATCCTCATGCTGGCCCGGGCCTTCCCCCACCAGCAGGATCTCCGCATCCTGGGCACCGTCGCCAAAGACCACATTGGTGCGGGTTTGGGCCAGGGCACAGCCCTGACAGCGCAGGCAATCCTGCCGCAGTGCTTCCCATTGATCCACAGGCGCACCTCCTTCCATGAAGCTTAGTCTAGCATGAAAGCGGCGCCTTCGCAATCGGCTGCATGAAAAAATCTCCGGCGGGACACACTGCCGGAGAGGGGGGATGGCATGCAGGCGTGGTTTTGGCAATTCCTGCTGTATAGTTTTTTGGGATACCTGCTGGAAAAAGGATTTGCGGCCCTCTCCGGCTCACCCCGGCAGACCCGAAAGTGTTTTCTTTTGCTACCGCTGTGCCCGGTGTATGGGCTGGGGGTTCTGGCGGTGCTGGCCCTGCCGGAGAAGCTGGTGGACAATCCGGCAGAGCTGGCGTTCTGGGGCGGGCTCACCGCCACCGCCGTGGAGTACGGGGTGCATGTTCTCTATGACCGGCTCCTGGGGGTCCGGTTTTGGGACTACTCCGGTGTCTGGGGAAACCTGCGGGGACGGGTGTGTGTCCCTTTTTCCCTGGCCTGGGGAGTGTTGCTGGCGGCATGGCTGCCCTGGTTCCAGCCTTTGGCCCAGCAGTGGACGGCGGCGATTCCGCCTTGGGCTACCTATGCCGCGCTGCTGATTTTGGCGGCAGACGGAGCGGTCTCAGTCCGCCTTTTGTACCTGGCCCGAGATCCGGAAGTGCTGCGGCTGACTCCTTAGCCGGGCGTTTCAGTGCTCCGTATGAGGACGGCGGGAACGGCCGTGGGCAGCCAGTGCCCGTTTTTGCTGGCACAGGTGCTCCTGGCAGGCGGCACAGCGGAGGGCGTCGTTGCCGGCTTCAAAAAAACGCTCCGGATGGCGCAAAAGCGTCACTTCCCAGCGCACAAAAATAACGGCGGCCAGGAGACAGGCGGAAAGGGCCATGGCGTTTTGCAGAGCCAGCAGGGGGGTACAGAGCATTAGATAATCCCAGTCATAGATGCGGCAGGTGGAGCAGCAGCGGTTGTGCATCATCCAGGACTGGAAGGGGCAGAAGAAAAGGATGCAGATGATGTCGCTCATCCCGTAGAATCCTGCCAGACATACCAGGAAGCGATCCGTAAGCCATCCCTTGGCATGCCCCAGAAAGAAGACGGCGTTGAAAGCGATCCACACCAGAGCCACGATCAGGGCACCCCGATTGGCCTGCCGGATGTCCTGGGGAGGCACGGCGCGGCCGGTGGGACGGTAGCGCCGGGCAAACTCCTTCTGGCAGCCCAGGCTCTCCACTTTGGAGGGAAAGAGCCGGAAGACCATGGAGACCATCAGCAAAAGCCACAGGATGCTCAAGGGGGAGAGGATCCGGAAGCCGTCGGCCAGATCCCGGTCAAAGCGGTCCGGCACCAAAAGAGCGCCTGCCAGCACCACTGCGAAAGCGGCAGTCCGGGCGGCCAGACACGCATGATAATAGCGCTGTGTACGGGTGGGATTCATGTGGGGCACGGTTCTCCTTTCTCAGCGAGATAGCGGCTGAGCCACTGGTACAGGTCGTTGTAAACGTCTTCCCGGCAGGCCTCGTTGAAGATCTCATGGCGCAGATCCGGATAGAGCTTCATGGATACGTCCCGCACACCGGCTTTCTGGAAGCTGCGGTACGCCCGGCGGACGCCCTTTCCACAATCCCCTACGGGATCCATGGCACCGGAGAGGAACAGCACCGGGGTGTTGGCGTTCATCCGGCGCAGGTTGGCTGGACGGGTGATGTAGGAGATGCCCCAGAGCATTTCCCGGAACAGTCCCGTAGAGGGATCTTCTCCGCACATGGGGTCTGCCAAGTACCGGTCCACATTGCCGGGATCCAGGGAGATCCAGTCAAAGGCGGTGCGGTTGGGGGCGAAGCGTTTGTTGTATGCCCCAAAGGCCAGCTGTCCCACCAGGGGGCTGGAGTGGGTCTCCCCCACACGTCGGGCCTCCCGGGCGGCGATGGCCCGGCCGCCAGCGATCAGGGCAGGGGACATCTGCCCCGTTCCCACCAGTACGGCACCGGAGACGGTGCCGGGGTAGCGGATGAGATAGGTCCTGGCCAGAAAGGAGCCCATGGAGTGACCCAATAAAAACCAGGGGACGTCGGGCGCCTGACGGCCCACCTGAGAGCGCAGGGTGTAAAGATCCTCCACCACGTGCATCCAGCTGCCCTTGGGGCCGAAGTACAGCCGGGGCGCTCCAGGCGCCACGGAGGAGCCGTGGCCCAGGTGGTCGTTGCCTACCACGGCGATGCCCCGCTCTGTCAGATATGCGGCCAGAGGCTCATAGCGCAGGATGTATTCCGACACGCCGTGGGCGATCTGCACCACGGCCCGGACCGGACCCTCCGGCAGCCACAGCTCACCGTGGATGGAGGTCTTGGCGTCGGAGGAGAGAAAGCTAAATTTATTTCTGGTCATGGCAAATCACGCCTTCTTGTGATATACTGGTGCCCAACAAATACCGGGCGTTTTTCGCGCCGCCCCGCAGGCGGAAACGGCCTTGTTGTCAGAATAACACAGTTTGGCGGAAAATGCCAGAGGAGGGCATATGGAAAGTTTTGTCGTCGCCCTGGACCAGGGTACCACCAGCTCCCGCGCCATCTTGTTCAACCGCTCCGCTGAAATCGTCGCCCGGGCCCAGTATCCCTTCCGGCAGATCTACCCCCAGCCCGGCTGGGTGGAGCACGATCCCATGGAGATCTGGGCCACGGAGCGCCGGGCCCTGGCGGAGGTGGTGGACAGTGCCCACATCGACCCCAAGCAGATCGCCGCCATAGGCATCACCAACCAGCGGGAGACCACGATCCTCTGGGACCGCCGCACCGGCGAGCCGGTGCACAACGCCATCGTCTGGCAGTGCCGCCGCACGGCGGGCATCTGCGACCGGCTGAAGGCCGACGGCCTGGGGGAGACGGTGACAGAGCGGACGGGACTGCTGATCGACGCCTATTTCTCCGGGACCAAGATCCGCTGGATGCTGGATCATGTGCCGGGGCTGCGGCAGCGGGCGGAGCGGGGAGAGCTGTGTGCCGGAACGGTAGACTCCTGGCTCATCTGGAACCTCACCCGTGGCGCTGCCCATGTGACGGACTACTCCAACGCCTCCCGCACGATGCTCTTCAATATCCACACCCTCCAGTGGGACGCAGAGCTGTGTGGGGCGCTGGAGATCCCCATGTCGCTGCTGCCGGAGCCGGTATCCAACTGCCGGGAGTACGGCCGGGTAGCTCCGGGGATCCCGGGGCTGGAGGATCTTGCGGGCATCCCCATCTGCGGCAGCGCCGGCGACCAGCCGGCGGCGCTGTTCGGACAGGCCTGCTTCACCCCGGGCCAGGCCAAAAACACCTATGGCACCGGTTGTTTTACCCTGATGAACGTGGGGCAGACCCCGGTGCGCTCAGGCGCGGGGCTGGTGACGTCTGTAGCCTGGAGCCTGGGAGGAACCACCACCTATGCCCTGGAGGGCAGTGTCTTCAACGCCGGCAGCACCATCCAGTGGCTGCGGGACGAACTGGGGCTCATCTCCAGTGCGCCGGAATGCGACCGACTGGCGGAGAGCGTGCCGGATGCAGGGGGCGTTTTTATCGTACCTGCTTTCACGGGCCTTGGCGCCCCCTATTGGGACATGTACGCCCGAGGTACCATCGTGGGCATTACCCGGGGCACCACCCGGGCCCACATTGCCCGGGCGGTACTGGATTCCATCGCCTATCAGGTGGCGGATCTCATGGAGGCCATGCAGGCGGATGCACCCTGCCCCATCACTGCCCTGCGGGTGGACGGCGGAGCCTCTGTCAGCGATATCATGATGCAGACCCAGGCGGATCTGCTGCGGCTGCCGGTGGACCGCCCCGCCCAGGTGGAGACCACCGCTTTCGGCGCAGCGGCCCTGGCGGGACTGTGCGCCGGGGTGTGGCGTGATCTTGGGGAGCTGGAGGGCCTGCGCCGCAGCCAGCACGTGTTTTTGCCCCAGCGGGACGCGGATGCGTGTGCGGCGGACTGCGCCCAGTGGCGCCGGGCGGTTTCCCGGGCCCGGAACTGGATTGAAAACGATGTGTAAATTCCCGGGGAAAGCGGTTGCGTTTCCGGGTAAAGTACGCTATACTGTTAGCAATTAGAGGAAGGAAATGGAAATAACAGGAAACCAAAAGACGGCTTTGCACCAAGATGAAAGGGGTAACCAATATGGCATTTTTTGATGAACTGGGCAAAAAGGCACGGGATGTAGCCTATGTGGCGGCGGATAAGGCCCGGGACGTGGCCTCTGTGGCGGCTGACAAAGCTAAGGATGCCGCGGAGCTGACCAAGATCAGCGTGGCCATTGCCGGCGAGCAGCGTGAGATGGATAAGAACTACCGCACCATCGGCGAGTGGTTCGTCAGCGAGTACGAGGGCGAGATCCCCGACGCTGTGCGGGATCTGGTGGAAGCGGTGAATGCCTCCAAGGCCCGCATCGCCGATCTGGAGGCCAGCAAGCCCTCCTGGGACAGCGACGATCCGGAAGTGGTGGTAGAGGTTCCGCTGATGAAGACCTGCCCCATCTGCGGCGCCCAGTCCGACAGCAAGTTCTGCCCCCAGTGCGGTGCGCCCATGGGCGAGTGAGCTCTTACAGATCAGCAATCCCCCCGGATAGATCATCCGGGGGGATTTTTACACATGCCGCAGGCGGATTGTGGAAAATTCTCCTTGGCCGGACTGTTAAAATCTTGCAAAAGAATCCAGGCTGTGGTATGGTAGTAGCCGGATTTTTTCAGACCGGGGAGGAGAGGCGTTATGAGAGCCCGCCTGCGGAGCTTTTTCAAACGGGAGACAGTCCTGTGTGTGGCGGCGGTGTGTGCTGTGCTGACCATGCTGGCGGTACCGCCGGACAGCGCGTACTGGGGCTATATCGATTTGCGGGTGCTGTGCCTGCTGCTGTGCCTGATGGCAGTGGTGGCGGGCTTCCAGTCCTGCGGGGCGTTCCGGTGGCTGGCTGCGGCTTTGCTGCGGCGCTGCGGAGGCCCCCGGCGGCTGGGGGTGACGCTGGTGCTGCTGCCCTTTTTTACCTCCATGCTGGTGACAAATGATGTGGCCCTCATCACCTTTGTGCCTTTCACGCTGCTGCTGCTGGAACAGCTGGACTGTCCCCACTCGGCGGTGCCGGTACTGGTGCTGCAGACCATGGCTGCCAATCTGGGCAGCATGGCGACCCCCGTGGGCAATCCCCAGAACCTGTATCTCTACGGGGCCTATGGCCTCTCCGCCGGAGACTTTTTTACCGTGCTGCTGCCGCTGACCATTGTGAGCCTGGTGGGATTGACTGTGGCGGCGGTGCCGGTGCTGCCCGGCGCACTGGAAACGCCCAACATGGCGGCCCAGACCATCGAGAGCCCCAAGAAGCTGGGGATGTACGGCGTGCTGTTCTTGCTGTGCCTTATGACAGTGTTCCGTGTATTGCCCTACGGCGTGCTGACGGTGATCGTGCTGGCGGCCCTGGCTGCGGCAGACCGGCAGCGGCTGCGGCAGCTGGATGTGAGCCTGCTGGCTACCTTTGTTTGTTTCTTTGTCGTCTCTGGCAACCTGGGCCGGGTGGAAGCGGTGCGGGAGGCGCTGCAGAGCCTGCTCTCTGCCAGCACCCTGGCTACCTCCGTCCTCACCAGCCAGATCATCAGCAATGTGCCGGCGGCGGTGCTGCTCTCCGGCTTTACGGACAACTGGCGGGAGCTGCTGATCGGCGTGGACATCGGCGGCCTGGGTACCCCCATCGCCTCCCTGGCCAGCCTCATCACACTCAAGGCGTACCTGCGCTGGCCCGGTGCCCGGCCGGGACGGTTCCTGGCGGTGTTCACCGTGGGGAATGTGCTGGGCCTGGCTATTTTGTGGGGTGTGGCATTGCTGCTGGGATGAGACTTCATAATATGTGAAAAGCGTCCTCCGGAGAAAGAAACTCCGGGGGACGTTTTTTTAAGGTTCCGGCATGTTGGGACGGCGCAGCAGCTGCTTGCGTTCCCGGTAATCCGGCAGGTATTGCTCCAGCAGG
Organism: uncultured Oscillibacter sp.; assembly: GCA_905200545.1. GTDB lineage: Bacteria > Bacillota > Clostridia > Oscillospirales > Oscillospiraceae > Oscillibacter. Next base: position 21,984 of record CAJKKQ010000005.1, on the reverse strand, counting down.
GCGTAGAAGTCGGGGCCGTGGTTCTTCACCCGGATGTGGCACAGCTCATGGACCACTACCAGGTCGATGGCCTGGGGCGGGTAGTTGGCCAGAAAACAGGAGAAGGAGAGGCTGTTTTTTCCGCTGCAGCTGCCGTAGCGGGTGCGGGCGGCGGTAATCCGCATCCCGGTGGGTACCAGGCCCGTGACGCCGCTCCAGTAGGCCACCCGGGGTTCCAACACCGCCCGGGCCCGCCTTTTCAACTCCGCCAGCTCCTCCGGGGAGGGGGCGGGAGGTGCCAGCTGCGCCCGGCGGCGCTGGGCCTCCAGGTGTTTGGCGATCCAGTCCGCATGGGCGCGGACAAAGATATCGATTTGGCTGCGGGACGCCCGCAGGGGGGCCCGCACTACCACCCGGCAGTCCCGGGTAATCTCCAGCGCCAGCGTTTTCCGGCGGGAGCGGATGAGTTCATATGGTTCCATAGCCGCCATGATAGCACGCTTTCCCGCCGGGGGCAAGGGCAAACAGGAAAACCCCGGAACGAAACCGTTCCGGGGCTTTGGATGAATTGTGGAAAAATCTCAGGCCAGGAAGCCCTTGAGGATGCAGTCCTCGGCCTCCTCCTCGGTCAGGCCCAGGGTCTCCAGCTTCAAAAGCTGGTCACCGGCGATCTTGCCGATGGCCGCCTCGTGGATCAGCTGGGCCTCGGTGCAGTTGGCGGTGATCTCCGGGATGGAGCGGATCTTGGCAGAGCCCATGATGATGGAGTCGCACTGCACGTGGCCGAAGCACTTGGCGTTGCCCACCATCCGGGGATAGAACACCTGGGAGGAGGTGTCCTGCGCCACGGAGCGGGAGATGACCCGGCCCTTGGCGTCCTCGCCGTCCAGCACGATCTCCATGTCGCTTTCGGCGATCTGCTCCCCGTGGGTCAGCAGCCGTTCGGTGACCACGGCCTCGGCGCCCTTGCCGCAGACGATCTTGGTGTAGCGCTTGGTGGAGTCCACACCCCGGATCTGGGTGGTATCCATCTGAATGGTGGCACCCTCGTCCAGGTACACCACAGTCTGGGGGTTCATGATCTTGCCGCCCTTGCCGTCGCCCTCGCCGTAGTGCTTTTCCGTGTAGTGCACCCGGGAGTTCTTGCCCACATGGAAGGTGTGGACGCCGTCATGGCGGGACTCCTGGTCGCCGCAGTTGTGGATGCCGCAGCCGGCCACGATCTCCACGTCGCAGTTTTCCCCAATGTAGAAGTCGTTGTACACCGTCTCCTGGATGCCGGGCTTGGTGATGATGACGGGAATGTGGCAGGTCTCGCCCACCGTGCCGTCCAGGATGCGGATATCAATGCCGCTCTTGCCGTCAGTCCGGTTGTCGATCTTGATGTGCTCGGTGCTCTGACGGCCGTCACAGCCGCAGTCCTTGCGGATGTTGAAGGCGCCCACTGGCTTGCCCAGCATGTCCGCGATCTTTTCCAGAAGCTCCTGATCGATCTGGTTGTCCATCATTTCGTTTCACCTCCGTTGGTGAGTACCGGGCAGCTGCCCAGGGTGTCCGCCAGAATCTGGGGCAGGATCTCCTGCGCGCTGCCGCGATGGCGGATGGCGCCGTCGCCCACCACGATGACCTCGTCCGCCAGGGAGATGATGCGCTCCTGGTGGGAGATGATGATCATGGTAGCGCCGCCGGCGGCGTGGATCTGCTCAAAGGTCTCCGTCAGCCGGGCGAAGCTCCACAGGTCGATGCCAGCCTCCGGCTCGTCGAAGATCATCAGCTGGCTGTTGCGGGCCAGGATGGTGGCGATCTCAATGCGCTTGACCTCGCCGCCGGAGAGGGACACGTCCACTTCCCGGTCCAGATAGTCGTTGGCGCACAGGCCCACCTTGGTGAGAAGCTGGCAGCACTTGTCCTTGGACAGGTGCTGGTCTCCGGAGGCCAGAGTCAGCAGGTTGCGTACCGTCAGCCCCTTGAAGCGGGGGGGCTGCTGGAAACCGTAGCTGATGCCAAGGCGCGCCCGCTCGGTGATGCCCAAGTCCGTGATGTCCTGCCCGTTCCAGATGATCTGGCCGGAGGTGGGCTTCACCAGGCCCATGATGATCTTGGCCAGGGTGGTCTTGCCGCCGCCGTTGGGGCCGGTGAATACCACCAGCTTGTTCTCGTGGATGGTCAGGGAGATATCGTTGAGAATGCCCAGCTGGCCGTCTCCCTCCTGGACGGCGTAGCTGATATGTTTGAGTTCCAGCATGTTGAAGAAGGAACCTCCTTTTTGGCAAAAATGCTCACAGTCTTCTTATATTATCAGAATAAGCACGAAAAAGCAACGAGGCGACGCCGCTTTTCCGGCCTTTTCTCCTATATTTTACCGGGGACGTCCGGAATATACCAGTTGTATTTGCAACAGGTACGCTTTTTTGACCCGGCGCATATCCTGAAGTGAACGGAAAAGGAGGGAATCTCAGTATGGAACGAGACTTACATAGCCCCGGTACCTACGATTACCGGCAGTATGACCGGGTGTGGCGGCGGGTGGCGCCGGACATGGAACCCTATCCGGATATGGCAGACCTGCCAGGCCAGCCCACTCCGGCGGAAAACGCCGCCCCCATGCCCGCCCCGGCAGCGGAGGAACAGCTCCCCGGCGCCCAGATGGATCCCTGCTGCATGGGCAGTGCCGCCATGGAGATGCTGAGAGTGATCCAGGGCTTTATCGAAGAGGAACTGGCGGACTGCCGGTACTACCAGGCCTTTGCCCGGCAGGCGCCGTCCTGGGCCCGGCAGCATCTGCGCCAGATTGCCACGGAGGAGGCCTGCCACGCCCGGCGGCTGATGGCGGTGAACTATCTCATTACCGGCAGCTGCTACCGGCCTGCCGTCAGCTGTGAGCGGATCTGCGTGGGGCAGTGGTGCGCCGCCCTGCGGGAGCGCTACCACGCCGAGGCCTGCGGCGGCTTCAACTACGCCCGGGCCCAGGATGGCACCACGGATCCCTGCCTGGGAGAGCTCCTGGGCCAGCTCAGCGCCGACGAGTACCGCCACGCGGAGATGCTGATGGGGATGCTGGAGCGCTCCCTCTCCGGCAGAAGCAGCTGCTGAGACAGTCCCGCAGAAAAACATCCCCGGCTGGAAAGCTGGGGATGTTTTGTGAGTTTTGGAGGATTTTCCGCTTCCATGCCGCCGGCGGATGTGCTATACTAGGCGGGATTAAGAAAATTTCCGCAGGAGGACGGCATGTTTACCGGATTTACAGACGAAACCGTGGATTTCATGTGGGGGATCCGCTTCAATAACGAACGCACCTGGTTTGAGGCCCATAAGGAGACGTATCTCACCCATTTCTACCGCCCCATGACGGAGCTGGGGGATGAGATCTACGACTTCATCCGGGACAAGCGCCCGGATTACGGCCTCATCCGCAAGGTGACCCGCATCTACCGGGACGCCCGGCGGCTCCATGGCCGGGGCCCCTACAAGGATCATCTGTGGTTCTCCGTGGAGCAGCCCTCGGAGCAGTGGACCGCCCACCCCACCTTCTGGTTTGAACTGGGGCCGGAGGGGTGGAATTACGGCATGGGATACTACATGCCAAAGCCTTTGACCATGGCAAAGCTCCGCGCCCGCATTACCCGGGACCCCGCCCCCATGGAAAAGCTGATGCGTTCCCTCTCCCGCCAGCAGGAGTTCACCCTGGAGACGGAGGACTACAAAAAGCCCCGGGCTGCTGCTCCCTCCAAGCTGGTGGAGCCCTGGTATCAGGCCAAATCCTTTGTGGTGGACCACGGCGAAAAACTGACGGAGGAGCTCTTTGGCCGGGAGATCGTGGAGCGGCTGAAGGCGGGATACGAGTATCTCCTGCCCTGGTATGACTACTTTGTTACCCTGGACGGCGATCCGGACCCCCGGGAGGTGTGACGCCGGGGCTTGCAAAAGCCGGGAAAGACGCCTATACTGAAACCAATTTGATTCTGACACAAAAGGAGCGGATTTCCATGAAAACATGTCCGGACCGGGCGGCGGCCATGGCGCTGCTGCGCAAATATAACGGCGAGCGCTTCCACGTCCAGCACGCCCTGACAGTGGAGGGCGTCATGCGCTGGTATGCCCAGGAACTGGGATACGGCGAGGACGCCGACTTCTGGGCCACGGTGGGCCTCCTCCACGACGTGGACTTTGAGAAGTGGCCGGAGGAGCACTGCAAAAAGGCCCCGGAACTCCTCTCGGAGATCGGGTGCAGCGAGGAATTCGTCCATGCGGTGTGCAGCCACGGCTATGGCCTTTGCTCCGACGTGGAGCCCACGGAGGAGATGGAGAAGGTGCTCTTTGCCGCCGATGAGCTGACAGGCCTGGTGTGGTCCGCGGCGCTGATGCGTCCCAGCAAGAGCTGCCAGGACATGGAGCTGAGCTCCCTGAAAAAGAAGTTCAAGGACAAGAAGTTTGCCGCCGGCTGCTCCCGGGATGTGATCCGGGAGGGCGCCGAGCGCCTGGGCTGGGAGCTGGACACCTTGCTGGACAAGACCCTCCAGGCCATGAAGTCCTGCGAGGAGAGCGTGGCGCAGCAGATGGCCGCCCTGTAAAGAAAAACAGATAAAAAGACTCCGGCGGAATGTTCCGCTGGAGTCTTTTTGTATTTACCACTGGTCGGTCCAGGCGGAGCCATTCTCCGTCGGTTCAAAGGGCTCCGGCACCAGATCGCAGTGCTCCATCTCTGCCCGGATGGCGGCGGAGGTATCCGGCACGGTGTCCGGGCCGTACCCGGCAAAGGCGGCGCTGTCCATGAGAATGGCGCCTGCCCGGCCCATATCCTCCAGATTCACCCGCTGGATCTCCTCCGTCTGGGAGGAGCAGCAGTCCGTCAGCACCACGGTGTTGTATTCCAGGGCGATGGCGTCGTAGCAGGTGGTGCGCACGCAGTTGGGGGTGGTGGTGCCGGTGAGGATCACCGTGCGTACCCCCAGGCGGCGGAGGATCAGGTCCAGCTCCGTCTGGAAAAAGGCGCTCCACCGGGGCTTGATGATGGTGTAGTCCCCGGGCTGGGGCTTTAGGCCCTCCGGTGCCTGGGCGCTGTTGGCCCCCCGGGAGGCGGGGGCGCAGGCCCGGCCGCCCGCTTTCCAGCCGGCGTAGCGGGTCAGCTCCACGTCACTGCCGTCGGCACGGTAGATGCGCTTGACGAAAAAGACGGGGATACCTTTTTCCCGGGCCAGCTCCACCGCCCGGCAGCAGGCGGGAACCGTGGATTTTGCAAAGCGGATGCAGTGGCCGCCCTCCGGCTCCACAAAGCCGTTTTCCATGTCGATGACCAAAAGGGCGGAACGGGTGGGATTGGGTTTCATCATGGACCTCCTTGACGTGTAGTGAGTCAGAGCTTTCGGAACACGTGGATGCGGAAAGCGGTGCGGACGGTGAGCTCCGTCAGCTGTGCCAGCCGTTCTACGCCGGATTTGGGCGTTTTCCAGCAGTACGGGGTCATACGGAAAAGGTTTTGGATATCTTCCCCACAGGGGAGGGTGATGTCGGCGTCCACCGGGACGATGGTCTCATAGGCAAAGCCCTCGTAGGGGGTCTCCTTTTCCTCGTTGGGGTAGGGGTGGTCGTAGAGGATCTCCTTGAGCTGCCAGAGGTGGTCGGCGGCGGGGACAACGTACAAAAAGGTGCCACCCGGAGAGAGTACCCGGCGAAATTCCTCCAACGCCAGGGGAGAAAAGCAGTCCAGCAGCAGCTCCACGGCGCCGTCCGCCAGGGGCAGATGGTAGGAGGAGGCCACGGCGAACTCGATGTCCGGGGAGCGCTTGGCGGCGGCGCGGAGAATGAACTTGGAGATGTCGGCGCCTGCCATTTTGGGCTCTTTCCCGGCGTCCCGGAGGGCCTGGAAGATCCCGGCGGTGTAGTACCCCTCGCCGCAGCCGGCGTCCAGGATGGAGGGGGTATTGGAGGTGTGGGACACTGCCAGGGCACACAGGGCGTCCCGCAGGGGCCGGTAGTAGTCCTTGGAGAGGAAGGCCCGCCGGGCGGCGGACATCTCCTTGTCGTCGCCTGGGGCGGCGGAGTGCTTCTGGTTGGGGGGCAGCAGATAGGTGTAACCCTCCCGGGCGAGGTCATAGCTGTGGCGGTTCGGGCAGCGGTAGGCGCCGCTCTCCCGCTCCAGAGGCGCCCCGCAGACAGGACAGCGGAACAGGCTCATGCGCAAGCCCCCTTTGTGACGTCATTGATCCACTTGCGGCTGCGCAGCCGGATGACGCCCAGAGGCATCTTGCAGATGTTTTCCGAGTAGATGCCCAGGCAGATCAGAGGCAGGGGGGCGTCCAGCACCAGGGCTGTCAGAGCCGCCAGAGGCACCGCCACCAGCCACAGGGGGCACAGGTCGATGATGGTGGCCATCCGCACATCTCCGCCGGAGCGCAGAACACCGGTGATGTTGGAGATATCAAAGGATTTCAGGGGCAGCAGGATGAGATACACCACGCACAGCGTGGCCGCCGCCCGGGTGGCCAGTTCCGAAAGGCCGAAGAGGGGATAGAGGTAGGGGATGAACAGGAAGGGCAGGGCAAAGGCCAGCACCACGGCCAGGCACAGTCCCAGCAAAAAGGAGACGATCAGCAAGCACCAGCTCAGGTCGTACACCTTGTCCTTGTCGGTTCCCTCACCAATGGATTTGCCCAGGATCACGGCGGTGGCGCCCGCCAGGCCGAAGCAGGAGACGGTGGTGAACTTGTCGATGTTGCCCATGATGGTGTAAGCCGCCAGCATGTCGGCGCTGTCGGCCATATGGCCCAGGATGGAAGTCATCACCGTGGTGCCCAGACCCCACATAGTTTCGTTGAAGAGCACGGGAGTGGCGTACTTGGCAAAGCTTCGGGCGGTGGCCTTGCCGGGGCGGAACAACAGGGCGGGCATCAGGGGTACCCGGCGGCTGAACAGGGCATAGAGGAGCACCAGCAGAAATTCCACGATCCGGGAGGTGAGGGTGGCGATGGCGGCGCCGGTGATGCCCATGTTGGGGGCACCGAAGTTGCCGAAGATCAGGCAGTAGTTCAAAAAGGTGTTGAGCAGCATGGAAGCCGCAAAGACCTTCATGCCCAGGGAGGGATTTTCCGCGCTGCGCTGCATGCTCACATACACGCTGCTGACGGAGTTGAAGATGTAGGAGATGCCTACGATTTTCAGATACGGCTCACCCATCTCGATGAGGGTGCGGTTGTCCGTCACCAGGGAGAGTACCTGGGAGGGGAAGAAGAACAGCACCGCCGCCATCAGGATGGAAATGGCCAGTCCTGCGTACATGGCAAAGCCCATGCAGCGGTTGATGGAGGCAATGTCCTGTTTGCCCCAATACTGGCTTACCAGGATGGTAAGTCCGCTCATGAGGCCGAAGATGATGACCTGGATCAGGAAAATGGGGGCGTTGGCAGCGGTGACGGCGGAGAGCTGGTCACTGCCCAGAAGGCCCACCATGAAGGTGTCCACAAAGCCCAGGGAGGTGGTGATGAGGTTTTGCAGGATCAGCGGAAGGGCCAGGAGAAATAACCGGCGGTAGAAGCCCGGTTCACGGCGCAGGTATTTCATGGTAAAGAATCCTTTCCGCCGGACGGGGCCGTCCGGCTTTAAAGCATGGGAAATTTGGTGTCGTGGTGGCTGCGCAGGGCCTGGGCGCAGGCATCGATGTCAGCCTTGGTGGTCTCAGGGCCGAAGCTCAGGCGGATGACGCCCCCGGCAGTGCGCTTGGGCAGGTGCAGGGCGGCCACTACATGGCTGGGTTTGCCCTGATGGCAGGCGGAGCCGGCGGAGATGCAGATGCCCTGGCTGCCCAGGTCGTTGACGATGTTCTGGCTGGGCCACCCCGCCAGGGATACCGCCAGAATGTGAGGGGCGGTGCCGCTGCCGATGATCTGAAGGTCCGGGATGGCGGCAAGCTGCTCCGCCGCGTAGGCCTTGATCTCGGCTATGTGGGCGAGCTTCTCCGGAAGATTATCCTGCCGCAGCTCCACGGCCTTGGCAAAGCCTGCGATCTGGGCGGTGGCCTCCGTCCCGGCACGGAGACCGGACTCCTGGCCGCCGCCGGGAAGCAGGGGCTTGGGATTTTTCACCCGGGGACCGATGTACAGCGCGCCGATGCCCTTGGGGCCGCCGATCTTGTGGGCGGAGATGGTGATGAAGTCCGCTCCCAGGCTCTTGGCGGCAAAGGGGATTTTCAAAAAGCCCTGGACGGCGTCGGTGTGCAGCAGCGTCTGGGGATTGCGGGCAGAGAGCCCCGCGGCGATTTCGGCGATGGGGTAGACGTTGCCCAGCTCATTGTTGACCATCATGCAGGAGACCACCGCCGTGTCCGGCCGGACGGCGGAGAGAATCTGCTCCGCCGTGATGTCACCATTGGCGTCGGGGGCCACATAGGTCACCTCGTACTCCTGGCGTTCCAGCCAGCGGCAGCACTCGATGACGGCGCTGTGCTCCACGGCGGTGGTGACGATGTGACGGCCCACCCGGCGGTTCTGCCAACAGGCGGCGGTGATGGCCCAGTTGTCCGCCTCTGTGCCGCAGGAGGTGAAAAACAGCGACTTGGCGTCGCAGCCAACCGCCTGGGCGACGACGGAGCGCCAGGCACTCACCCGGCGCTTCATCTCCAGGCCCATGGGATATTGGGAGCTGGGGTTGCCGAATTGCTCGGTGAGCACCTGATACATGGCGTCCGCCACTTCCCGGGGCACCGGTGTGGTGGCGGCGTGATCCAGATAGATCATGGAAAAAGGCTCCTTTCATTGGGGGTTGCCCAACAGGGGAAAAATCGATATAATAAAAAAGATTTAAAAGGGCAAAAAGCGGCCCGGAGGGGCATAGCGGCCCGGAGGGGCATGGCCCATCCGGCAGTCCTCTCATTATATAAACAATTTACGCAAAGTGCAAGGAGATTCCATGAAAGTTGCCATTTACACCCTGGGCTGCAAGGTCAACCAGTTCGAGACCCAGGCCATGGAGCAGGAGCTGCGCCGCCGGGGACACCAGATCGTGGACTTCGCCGACGCGGCGGATGCCTATGTCATCAACAGCTGCTCCGTCACGGCGGTCAGCGACCAGAAGTCCCGCCAGATGCTCCACCGGGTCCGCCGGGAACATCCGGAGGCCATCGCCGCCATCTGCGGCTGCTATACCCAGACCCACCAGGACGACGCCCGGAAGCTGGGGGCGGACCTGGTGGCAGGCACCGGAGACCGGGTGGCCTTTGTGGACCTGCTGGAGCAGACCGTGGCCCGGCATATCCCAGCGGAGGCCCTGGACGATGCCTTCTCCCGCCGGGAGTTTGAGGTGCTGCCTGCCGGCGGCCTTTCCGACCGAACCCGCTGCCTGCTGAAAATCGAGGACGGGTGCGTGAACTTCTGCTCTTACTGCATCATTCCCTACGCCCGGGGCCGGGTGCGCTCCCTGCCTACGGCGGAGGCAGTGCGTCAGCTGAAAGAACTGGCGGCGGCCGGATACCGGGAGATCGTCCTCACAGGCATCGAGATCTCCTCCTGGGGCAAGGACCTCAAGACCGGGGAGAGCCTGATTGATCTGCTGGAGGCCGCCAGCGCCGCCGTGCCGGAGGGGGTGCGGCTGCGGCTGGGCAGCCTGGAGCCCCGTACGGTGACGGAGGACTTCTGCCGCCGGGCAGCGGCCCTGCCCAACCTGTGTCCCCAGTTCCACCTGTCTATGCAGAGCGGGTGTGACGCCACATTGCGGCGGATGAACCGCAAGTACGACAGCGCCCGGTTCTATGAGTCGGTCACGCTGCTGAACCGCTTTTTCACCCGCCCTGCCGTCACCACGGACCTCATCGTGGGCTTCCCGGAGGAGACGGAGGAGGAGTTTGAGACGACACTGGAATTCATCCAGAAGTGCGCCTTTGCCCAGATGCACGTGTTCCCCTATTCCATCCGTCCCGGCACCCCGGCGGCGGACATGCCTCAGGTGCCCCCCGCCGTCAAGGAGGAGCGGGCCAAGCGGGCGGGAGCTGTTGCCGCCCGGATGCATCAGGCGTATCTTGTCGGCTGTGTGGGGGAAACCTATTGCGTGCTCTTCGAGCAGCCCCGCAAGGGCCTCTATTCCGGACACGCCCCTAACTATATGGAGGTGCTGGCGGAAGGGGAGGACCTGCACAACCAGCTGAAAAACGTCCGCATCACCGGAACCGACGGCACGGCACTGCTGGGCGAGATTGTGGAGGAGTGAGATGAAGAGCCATTTCTTTGCCTATATTGCCCGGATGCGCTTTATCACCCGCTGGGCCCTTATGCGCAACACCGCTCCGGAGAACGTCCAGGAGCACAGCCACCAGGTGGCGGTTCTGGCCCACGCTTTGGCAGTGATCCGCAACGAGAAGTTCGGCGGGCAGGTGGATCCCGGTGCCGTGGCAGCGGCGGCCCTTTACCACGACGCCACGGAGATCCTCACCGGGGATATGCCCACCCCCATCAAATACTTCAACCCCGCCATCCGCAACGCCTACAAGGAGGTGGAGACGGTGGCGGCGGAGAAGCTCCTGGAGCTGCTGCCTCCCGAGCTGCAGGGAGCCTACGCCCCGCTGCTGCGGCCGGAGGATCCCCAGGTGCGTCAGCTGGTGAAGGCGGCGGACAAGCTCTCCGCTTACATCAAGTGCCTGGAGGAGGTCAAGGCCGGGAATCTGGAGTTCCGGGAGGCGGCCGCCCAGACCCGGGCGGCGCTGGAGGCCATGGAGCTCCCGGAAGTGGCGTACTTCATGGAGACGTTTTTGGAGAGCTTCTCCCTGACGCTGGACCAGCTGACCTGAGCCGTCCCTTGACCCGGGAGCCCCGGGCGCGTATGATATCCCCAGAACCAATTTCCGGCGGCCCCTTGGCCGCACAGGCGCGGGCGGAGCGTTCCGCCCGGCAAAGGAGGTCTCTATGGAAGAAACCGTCAGAAAAAGTCCCGCCCCTTTTTACGCGGTGGCGGTGGTGTGGCTGATGTATGCCCTGCTGTTCCCGCTGTATGCACCGCTGCACTATGTGCTGCTGGGTGCGGCGTCGGTGGTGGTGTTCATCGTGGTGAGCCTGCTGTGCCGCTCCGGTCCCATCGGCCAGGAGAAGAAGGCGGAGGAGCCCAAGAGGGCCGAAGCCCCCAAGGAGGAATCCACCGGGGACCCAGCCCTGGATAAGATGCTCAAGGACGGCCGCCTGGCCATCGCGGAGATGAAGCGCCTGGATGACAACATTGCCGACCCCGGTATCTCTGCCGATATCGTCCGGCTGGAGCAGGTGTCTGCCAAGATCTTTGAGGAGGTCAGGCGGGATCCCAAGAAGCTGCCCCAGATCCGAAAATTCATGGACTATTACCTGCCCACTACGTTGAAGCTCCTCAACGCCTACGACCGCATGAGCGCCGCCGGGGTGTCCGGGGAGAATATCGACACCACCCTTGCCAAGGTGGAGGGCATGATGCGTACCATCGTCTCCGCCTTTGAAAAGCAGCTGGATGCCCTCTACGGCGCCGATGCCCTGGATATCTCCACGGATATCACCGTACTGGAGAACATGATGGCCCGGGAGGGCCTGGTGGGGGATCAGCTCAAAGCGGAGACCACCCCCAAGAACGACCCGGATATCAAGCTGGAGCTGTGAGAGCGCTCCGCAGTCTGTGGATATGGATCAAGAATGAACGGAGGATATGACCATGGCTGAAGAAAAGAACACAATGCCGGAGCTGACCCTCACACCCAATGATACCGCCGCGGCGGCTGCCCAGGCGGTTCCAGAACTGACGCTGGACCCCACGGCCCCTGCGGCCCCCGATGTCCAGGAGGCGCCCAAGCCGGAGGTCACCCCGGTGCAGATGGATGAAAACCTCCTCTCCGACGCGGAGAAGCAGGCGGTGGCGGAGTTTGCCAAGAAGATCGACATTACCGATTCCAACCAGGTGCTCCAGTACGGCGCCGCCGCCCAGAAGAACGTGGCGGGCTTTTCGGAGAACGCCCTCTCCTCTGTGCGCACCAAGGACCTGGGCGAGGTGGGCAAGTCCCTTTCCGAGCTGGTGGTGGAGCTCAAGGGCTTCGGCGAGGAAGAGGAGAAGAAGGGCCTTTTCGGCCTCTTCAAGAAGACCGGCAACAAGCTGGAGGCCATGAAAGCCCAGTACGCCAAGGTGGAGGCCAATGTGGATAAGATCGCCCGGGAGCTGGAGCAGCACCAGGTGACGCTCATGAAGGACGTGGCCATGTTCGATCAGATGTACGAGCTCAACCTCAAGTATTATAAGGAGCTCACCATGTATATCCTGGCGGGCAAGCGGAAGCTCTCGGATGTCCAGGCCAATGAACTGCCGGCTTTGAAGGCCAAAGCGGAGCAGACCGGCGCCCAGGAGGATGCCCAGGCCTACAACGACCTGGTGCAGATGTGCGACCGGTTTGAAAAGAAGCTCCACGACCTGGAGCTCACCCGGATGATCTCTGTGCAGATGGGCCCCCAGACCCGGCTGCTGCAGAATAACGACACACTGATGGTGGAGAAGATCCAGTCCTCTCTGGTGAACACCATCCCCCTGTGGAAAAGCCAGATGGTGCTGGCCCTGGGCCTGGAGCACGGCCGTCAGGCCACTGCCGCCCAGAGCGCCGTCACCAACATGACCAACGAGCTTTTGAAGAAGAACGCCGACATGCTAAAGATGGGTACCATCGAAACCGCCCGGGAGGCGGAGCGCAGCGTGGTGGATATCGAGACACTGCAGCATACGAACCAGCAGCTGATCTCCACCCTGGACGAGGTGCTGAACATCCAGAAGGAGGGCGCCGCCAAGCGCAAGGCCGCCGAGGCGGAGCTGGGCCGCATCGAGGGTGAACTGAAGCAGAAGCTCATGGAGCTGCACGGATAAACCGGGAAGGAGATCTATGAAATTCCTGCAAAAACGCCCGGTGGCGGCAGTGGTGATGGTGCTGGCCATTGCGGCAGGTGTCCTCATCGGCCAGGCAAAGCGACCGGATGAGACTGCCCAGGCCTCTACCTCCGTCACCGGAAGTTATCAATATGTGATGGATTCCCAGGGGGTCATCAGCCAGGATACCATGGCGTATATCGACGCCATGAACGCCTCCCTCTTTGCCCAGACCGGCGCCCAGATCGCTGTGGAGGTGGTGGACACCACCGGGACGGAGTCCATTGCCGATTTTACCGCCCGGGAGTTTGACCGGCTGGGGGTGGGCTCGGCGGAGCGCAACAACGGCGTGCTGCTGGTGCTGGCCCTGGAGAACATGTACAACGGCGCCCCGGTGGGAGATTACTACATGGGCTGGGGCAGCGGCTGGAGTTCCTCGGAGCAGCAGGCTCTCCAGAGCATCCTGTGGAGCTATATGGAGACGGATTTTGCTGCCGGGGATTACGACGCTGCGGTGCGTACCACCTTTGACGCCCTCATCGATTATATGGCAGAGGGCTACGGGGTCACCGTGAAGGAGAATTATATTCCCGCGGTGCCGGAGAGTTACCACGCTGTTTCCGGCGGCTATGAGAGTGTCTCTACTGGGTACTTTGCCCCAACTCTGGGCACGCTGGTGCTTGATCTTGTGATGCTGGTGGCGGTGCTGTTTGTGGCCTGGATCATCCTGGACGGCGTGCGGTACAGCCGGTACCGGCGGCGCTACCTGCAGCCGGGGATGGGTCGGCCCACGGTGCTCTACTACCCCATCTTCTGGGGCAGGCCCCGGCGCTACCGGGCGCCCCGGCCTCCCAGACCGCCCAGACGGCCCCCGCCCCGGGGGCCCAGGCCTCCTCAGGGGCCTGCCGGCTTTGGCGGCGGTGGATTTTTCGGCGGCGGCTTCGGCAGCGGTTCCTTTGGGGGCGGCGCAGGCCGCGGCGGCTTCGGCGGCGGTTCCTTTGGGGGCGGCGCAGGCCGCGGCGGCTTCGGTGGCGGTTCCTTCGGGGGCGGCGCAGGCCGCGGCGGCTTCGGTGGCGGTTCCTTCGGGGGCGGCGCAGGCAGACGCTGAGTATCTGGAAAAAGGAAGCGGTGATTTTCGCCGCTTCCTTTTTTGATGAGGAACGGGATGGACTGCAGGTGCATAGGATGGACTATCCAATCCCGAGAGGAGAAACCATCATGTTCCATCCTAAAGACGATCCCTGCTGCCTGCCCTGCTGCCCGGCGTGTCCCTGCCGCTGCCCGGCACCGGTCATCACGGTGGGATCCACCACCACCACGCCTCCGGGCACGGAGGCGAGGGTCACCGCCACCCCCACGGCAGACGGCGTCCGTCTGGACTTTTTCATTCCCCAGGGGGAACCGGGCACCGCGCCGGAGGATGTGTTTGCCTCCTTCTATACCTTTATGCAGCGTTTTGCCAACGGCAGCGCCATTCCCTTTGCCCAGGCGGTGGAAGATCCCACCGGGCAGATCACCCTGCAAAACGCCACGCAGATCCGACTGGAGCCGGGATATTACCTTATCACGTACCACGTCTCCGCCATTTTGGAGACGGCGGGATACCTTCAGGTGACGCCAGCCTACGGCGGCCAGGGGCATCTGGAGTACGGCGTCTACGCCCGGACTGCAGAGGACAGCGTCAGTGCCGGCGGATCCAACAGCCTGATCCTGGATGTGACGGAGGAGACGGAGTTCACCCTCAATTACAACAGCAATGTCACCAGCCGGGACGGTGCCGCCACGGTGGTGGTGGTACAGCTGCGGCGCCAGGTGTAAAACAGCAGGAGAAAATTCTCCTGACCGAAAGCTCCCGGGATCCGGGAGCTTTGTTCCAGCCGCGTCGGGGACGGGCCCGGCGGTAAAATAGTGAAAATGAAGGCTTCCTTTTTCAAAAACCCCGTGGTATAATATCCGCAATCATAAACGGCGGGAGAGCCCGCCCCCCGTTTTCCGGTTGGTTCCGGCCGGCGGGCCGGAAGGACATAAAGGAGGGAACGCGGAAATGAAAAAACTCTTTGTAGCGGCGAATCAGTACCTCAAAGGCTGTACCTGGAAGGACATGGCCCTGCTGAAGATCTGCGTCTGCGCCATGGGCGTGCTCATCGGCCTGGCGGTTCCCGGAAGGAAAAAGCGGGCCGCGGCCTGGGTGGCGTCGCTGGTTTTTGCGGCGTCGTATGTGCCTTTGATGGGCAAGTTCCTGCCCTATCTGCTGGGAGACAAAATCGCCATTGAGGATATTTACGGCTGAGGTTGCCGGGGAAACCCATTGTAAAAGCACCTCGGATGGTGTATAATAACAACTGCGCACAAAGAAAAACTGCCCGATAGGAGGACACGCTTATGAGCAAAACTGCAAGCATGGTCATGAAGATCATCGGTGCCAGCCTGGCGCTTGCCGCGGTGGTCTGCCTGCTGATCGGCGGCTGGCACGACTTGTCTGTGGGCTGCTGCGGTGTGAAGAACCGCTTGGCAAAGAAATTCGGATCCGAGTACGATGACTATGCCGACGAGGAGCTTTACGAGTGAGCCGGGTCAAAAACGCACAGTAACATGAAAAGGAGCACAGCCCCATGGGGCTGCGCTCCTTTTTCGTTTGGGGAAAACGGACATAAAAAAAATCCGGACACACGTCCGGAATATACATTTTTTCTCCTTGACAGAGAAAAAAAGCCATGGTAAAATAAATCGCTTATATGATGGCGGCGGAGACTTTTCCATTTTCTTATCACTGTGCACAGGATAACATGTTTTCCCCTGCAATGCAAGGGAGACAGGATAGAAAATGACAACCGCCCCGTGCGTTTCAAACGCTTCTGCGGCTTTAAGATCAACCGTTTACCCCTTCGGACAGGGAGGGGCGGACAGAAGAAAGGTGAATGTGAAGATGGCCAAAGACAAGTATTACGGAAAGACCCTTCGTAAGAACTTTGCCCGGCATGAGGAAGTCACTCCCATGCCCAACCTTCTGGAGATCCAGAAGAAGTCTTACCAGTGGTTCCTGGACACCGGACTGCGTGAGGTCTTCGCGGATGTCGCCGCGATCACCGACTATCAGGGCAACCTGGAACTGACCTTCATCGACTACAAGATGGACGAGGCACCCAAGTACGATGTGGAGGAGTGCAAGGCCCGTGACGCCACCTACGCAGCGCCTTTGAAGGTGAAGGTTCGCCTGCGCAACAAGGAGACCGAGGAGATCAAGGAGCAGGAGATCTTCATGGGCGACTTCCCTCTGATGACCCACTCCGGCACCTTCGTCATCAACGGTGCCGAGCGCGTGGTGGTCTCTCAGATCGTCCGCTCTCCCGGTGTGTACTACGGCAAGGAACTGGATCTCAAGACCGACCTGCCTATCCTCACCTCCACGGTGATCCCCTACCGGGGCGCCTGGCTGGAGTATGAGACCGACGCCAACGAGGTCTTCTGGGTCCGCATCGACAAGAACCGCAAGATCCCCATCACCTGCCTGATCCGGGCCCTGGGCCTCAAGACCGACGCGGAGATCCTGGATATGTTCGGCGATGATCCCCGCATTGTGGTGACCCTGGAAAAGGATCCCTGCAAGACCTATGAGGACGCCATGCTGGAGATCTACCGGAAGCTCCGTCCCGGCGAGCCCCCCACGGTGGAGGCCAGCGAGACCCTGATCCACAACCTGTTCTTCGATCCCCGGCGCTACGATCTGTCCATCGTGGGCCGGTACAAGTTCAATAAGAAGCTGTCTTTGTGGCACCGGGTTGCCGGCTACAAGCTGGTGTACCCCGTGGCGGACCCCGCCACCGGCGAGATCCTCTTTGACGAGGGTCACCTCCTCAGCAAAGAGGACGCCCGGGAGCTGGACGCCGTGGGCGTCGGTGAGGTCACCATCGACGTGGAGGGCCAGTCCCTGCGGGTGATGTCCAACAAGATGTGCGACCTCAAGCGCTATGTGGACTTCGATCCCGAGGCGGAGTGCGGCATTAAGGAGCGGGTGCGCTTTGCTGTGCTGCAGGAGCTGCTGGGCCAGTACTCCGGCGAGGAACTCAGGGAGCAGCTGCGCCTGCACAAGGATGATCTGGTGCCCAAGCACATCATCATCGACGATATCCTTACCTCCATCAACTATATGAACGGCCTGGCCCGGGGCATCTCCGTCAAGGACGATATCGACCACCTGGGCAACCGCCGTCTGCGTTCCGTGGGCGAGCTGCTGCAGAACCAGTTCCGCATCGGCTTTTCCCGGATGGAGCGGGTCATCCGCGAGCGCATGACCATTCAGGATCTGGATATCGTGACGCCCCAGAGCCTCATCAACATCCGGCCCGTCACCGCTGCTATCAAGGAGTTCTTCGGCTCCAGCCCCCTGAGCCAGTTCATGGATCAGACCAACCCCCTGGCGGAGCTGACCCATAAGCGGCGCCTTTCCGCCCTGGGCCCCGGCGGCCTCTCCCGTGAGCGCGCCAACATGGAGGTCCGTGACGTCCACTACAGCCACTACGGCCGTATGTGCCCCATTGAGACCCCTGAAGGCCCCAACATCGGCCTGATTTCCTACCTGGCTACCTATGCCCGGGTCAATGAGTACGGCTTCATCGAGGCTCCCTACCGGGCGGTGGACAAGGAGACCTTCCACGTCTCCGACGAGATCACTTATATGACCGCCGACGAGGAGGACAACTACATCGTCGGCCAGGCCGCTGAGCCTCTGGATGAGAACGGCTGCCTCATCAACGCCCGTATCACGGCCCGTCACCGGGACGAGATCGTGGAGGTGGACAAGGAGCGGGTGGACTACATCGACGTCTCCCCCCGCATGATGGTCTCCATCGCTACCGCCATGATCCCCTTCCTGCCTAACGACGACGCAAACCGTGCCCTGATGGGCGCAAACATGCAGCGCCAGGCTGTGCCTCTGCTGCGTCCCCACGCTCCCATCGTCGGCACCGGCATGGAGCACAAGATCTGCATCGACTCCGAGGTTGCCGTCCTGGCAGAGGGCGACGGCGAGGTCACGTCTGTGGACGCCCGCCACATCACCGTCCGCTATGATAACGGCGAGACCAAGGATTACCGCCTGACCAAGTTCCTGCGCTCCAACCACGGCACCTGCATCAACCAGAAGCCCATCGTCTCTGTGGGCGAGCGGGTCCACGGCTGGGGCAAGAACCCCGATGGTTCCATCCAGGATCCCACGGTTCTGGCAGACGGCCCCGCCACCGATCAGGGCGAGATCGCCCTGGGCCAGAACATCCTGGTGGGCTTCATGACCTGGGAAGGATACAACTACGAGGACGCCGTCCTTCTGAACGAGCGGCTGGTCCGGGAGGATCTGTACACCTCCATCCACATTGAGGAGTACGAGATCGACGCCCGGGATACCAAGCTGGGCCCCGAGGAGATCACCCGGGATATCCCCAACGTGGGCGAGGACGCCCTGAAGGACCTGGACGAGAACGGCATCATCCGCATCGGCGCCGAGGTCCGCTCCGGCGACATCCTGGTGGGCAAGGTCACCCCCAAGGGCGAGACCGACCTCACCGCCGAGGAGCGGCTGCTGCGGGCCATCTTCGGTGAGAAGGCCCGGGAAGTCCGGGACACCTCTTTGAAGGTCCCCCACGGCGAGAGCGGCATCATTGTGGATGCCAAGGTCTTCACCCGTGAAAACGGCGACGAGCTGGGCCCCGGCGTCAACATGGTGGTCCGGGTGTATATCGCCCAGCGCCGTAAGATCCAGGTGGGCGACAAGATGGCAGGCCGTCACGGCAACAAGGGCGTTGTCTCCCGTGTCCTGCCCCAGGAGGATATGCCCTTCCTGCCCGACGGCACCCCGCTGGACATCGTTCTGAACCCCCTGGGCGTGCCTTCCCGTATGAACATCGGCCAGGTGCTGGAAGTGCACCTGGGCTACGCGGCCCACGCTCTGGGCTGCAAGGTGGCTACGCCTATCTTCGACGGTGCCACCTACAGCGACATCCAGGATATGCTCAAGGAAGCCGGACTGGATCCCGAGGGCAAGAGCGTCCTGTACGACGGCCGTACCGGCGAGCCCTTCGACAACAAGGTCACCGTGGGCTATGTGTACTTCCTGAAGCTGCACCACCTGGTTGACGATAAGATCCACGCCCGTTCCACCGGCCCGTACTCCCTGGTTACCCAGCAGCCTCTGGGCGGCAAGGCCCAGTTCGGCGGCCAGCGCTTCGGCGAGATGGAGGTCTGGGCCCTGGAGGCTTACGGTGCTGCTTATACCTTGCAGGAGATCCTGACCGTCAAGTCCGACGACGTCACCGGCCGTGTCCGCACTTACGAGGCCATCGTCAAGGGCCACAACGTGCCCCAGCCCGGTGTGCCTGAGTCCTTCAAGGTTCTGGTCAAGGAGCTCCAGTCCCTGTGCCTGGACATCCAGGTCTTGGATAAGGACGGCAACCAGATCGAGCTCAAGGAAGACGAGGACGCCATGGATACCTTCAACCTGGCCCGGATGGACGCCGATGACGACCGTCACCGCGCCTTCGCCGAGGATGCCGAGTTCCAGGACTCCGGCTTTGACATCGAGGACGCCCCGGAGGACGCCGGCGCTGACATCGATGTGGGCTTTGACGACGAATGATTCGGAATCGCACCCAAAACGTCCAATATTCTGAATCATGTAAGGAGGAAATCGCAATATGATCGACAACAATTCCGGCAATCACATTGCCTTTGACGCGATTAAGATCGGCATGGCCTCTCCCGAGCAGATCCGCGAGTGGTCCTACGGCGAGGTCAAAAAGCCCGAAACCATCAACTACCGCACGCTCAAGCCCGAGCGGGACGGCCTGTTCTGCGAGCGGATCTTCGGACCCACCAAGGACTGGGAGTGCCACTGCGGCAAGTATAAGAAGATCCGCTACAAGGGCAAGATCTGCGACCGCTGCGGCGTGGAGGTCACCCGGGCCAAGGTGCGTCGTGAGCGCATGGGCCACATCGAGCTGGCCACCCCTGTTTCCCACATCTGGTACTTCAAGGGCATCCCCTCCCGGATGGGCCTGCTGCTGGACATCAGCCCCCGGATCCTGGAGAAGGTGCTGTACTTTGCCAACTATATCGTCACCGATCCCGGCGAGACCCCGCTGACCAAGAATCAGATCCTCTCCGAGAAGGAGTACCGGGACTACCGGGAGAAGTATGAGGACGACTTCCAGGCCGGCATGGGCGCCGAGGCCGTGAAGAAGCTCCTCCAGGACGTGGATCTGGAGGCCCTGTCCGCCCAGCTCCACGCGGAGCTCAAGGACTCCTCCGGCCAGAAGAAGGCCCGCATCGTCAAGCGCCTGGAAGTGGTGGACGCCTTCCGCCTCTCCGGCAACAAGCCTGAGTGGATGATCATTGACGTGCTGCCCGTGATCCCGCCTGAGCTGCGCCCCATGGTGCAGCTGGACGGCGGCCGGTTCGCCACCTCTGACCTCAACGACCTCTACCGCCGGGTCATCAACCGCAACAACCGGCTCAAGCGCCTCATCCAGCTCAATGCCCCGGACATCATCGTCCGCAATGAAAAGCGCATGCTCCAGGAGGCGGTGGACGCCCTCATCGACAACGGCCGCCGCGGCCGTGCCGTCACCGGCGCCAACAACCGTGCCCTCAAGTCCCTGAGCGACCTGCTCAAGGGCAAGCAGGGCCGCTTCCGCCAGAACCTGCTGGGCAAGCGCGTGGACTACTCCGGCCGTAGCGTTATCGTGGTCGGCCCCGAGCTGAAGATCTACCAGTGCGGCGTGCCCAAGGAGATGGCCGTAGAGCTGTTCCGCCCCTTCATCATGAAGAAGCTGGTGGAGGACGGTACCGCCAACAACATCAAGTCCGCCAAGAAGATGGTGGATAAGGGCGTCACCGAGGTGTGGGATGCCCTGGACGTCATCATCAAGGACCACCCCGTCATGCTCAACCGCGCCCCGACCCTGCACCGCCTGGGCATCCAGGCCTTCGAGCCGGTGCTGGTGGACGGCCGCGCCCTGAAGCTGCACCCCCTGAACTGCACCGCCTTCAACGCCGACTTCGACGGCGACCAGATGGCCATTCACGTGCCTCTGAGTGCCGAGGCCCAGGCAGAGGCCCGGATCCTGATGCTCTCCGCCAACAACCTGCTGCGTCCTCAGGACGGCGGCCCCGTCACCGTCCCCACCCAGGACATGGTGCTGGGCTCCTATTACCTGACCATGGACCGCATGGGCAAGGAGGAGAAGGGCGCCGAGACCATCTGGTGCGAGGACGCCGGCGATACCAACCTCCAGGCCCAGTCCGTGGTGGACGCCGACGAGTTCGTCTCTGCCAACGAGGCCCTTTCCAAGGATCAGAAGAAGGCCACCTACAAGCCCCTGCACTACTACGCCAGCGAGGAAGAGGCCCTCATGGCCTACAATGACCATGTCATCGGGCCTCACTGCCCCATTGGCGTCCGGGTCACCCGCACCGTAGATGGTGTGGAGTACACCCGCGTGGTGGAGGTCACCCCCGGACGCATCATCTTCAACCAGAATATCCCCCAGGACCTGGGCTTTGTGGACCGTACCGATCCCGCCCACGTCTGCGACTATGAGATTACCTTTACCTGCGGCAAGAAGCAGCTGGGCCAGATCGTGGACCGTACCATCAACAAGCACGGATTCACCATCGCCGCCGAGGTGCTGGATGCCATCAAGGCCACCGGCTACAAGCACTCCACCCTGGCGGCCATCACCGTCTCCATCGCGGATATGACCGTGCCTCCCAAGAAGTACGAGCTGGTCGCCGCCACGGAGCAGCGGGTTCTGGAGATTGAAAACCAGTACAAGATGGGCTTCATGACCGACCACGAGCGCTACAAGCAGGTGGTGCAGGAGTGGGAGAAGACCACCAACGACGTTTCCGACGCCCTGCAGAAGAACCTGGACCGCTACAACCCCATCTTCATGATGGCGGACTCCGGCGCCCGTGGTTCTATGAAGCAGATCCGTCAGCTGGCCGGCATGCGCGGCCTGATCGCCAACACCGCCGGTAAGACCATCGAGATCCCCATCAAGGCAAACTACCGTGAAGGCCTGACCGCTCTGGAGTACTTCATCTCCAGCCGCGGTGCCCGTAAGGGCCTGGCCGATACGGCTCTGCGTACCGCCGACTCCGGTTACCTGA